>OZ255713.1:0-665000 GCA_965276965.1 Bryobacteraceae bacterium | reverse complement strand
GATCATCCCGCTTCGCGTCTAATCCCAGCGACTCAATCGCCCTCTTCAGACTCGCTTTCGCTACGGCTCGCTTTCGCTTAACCTTGCCACTGAAATTAACTAGCCAGCTCATTATTCAATAGGCACGAGGTCAGACTTTGCGCCATGCTTTCACATCGCGCCATAGTCCTCCCACTGCTTGTAGGCATGCGGTTTCAGGTACTATTTCACTCCCCTCACAGGGGTTCTTTTCACCTTTCCCTCACGGTACTAGTTCACTATCGGTCGCAAGTGAGTATTTAGCCTTACCGGATGGTCCCGGCAGATTCCCGCAAGGTTTCTCGTGTCCCGCGGTACTTAGGAGCCACTAAAAAGGAAGAGTGCATTTTCAAATACGGGGCTGTCACCCTCTTCGGCCGGCCTTTCCAAACCGTTCTCTTAACGCTCTCTTCTCCCTCGTTAGAATAAGGTCCGCTTTGAGTCTTCGGCTCGCTGAAACCTCGCGGCCTCATCCTGCCTCTCCCCAACTCGATCCTTATTCTTTGTGGTCCTGCAACCCCCGGCTCTCCTTTCGAATCACCGGGTTTAGGCTCTTCCGCGTTCGCTCGCCACTACTAGCGGAATCACTGTTGTTTTCTCTTCCTGGGGGTACTGAGATGGTTCACTTCCCCCCGTTCGCTCGTACAAACTATGAATTCATCTGCACGTAAGCCCATTACTGAGCTTGGGTTTCCCCATTCGGACATCCCCGGATCGCTGATTGCTTGCATCTCCCCGAGGCTTTTCGCAGCTAGCCACGTCCTTCTTCGCCTACTTGCGCCAAGGCATCCACACGCATGCCCTTAGTAGCTTGACCATAAAATTAACTCTACGTTCTGAGCTATTCTTCTTCTCTTCTCGCCTAGATCTCTGCTCCCTCCCAAAAACTTTAGAAAAGAAACAAAAACCTAAGCCGCGCCTCGCTGCCAAATAATTTAATCTTGACAGCGGTCTTCTTTGCAACTTGTGTTGCCCGTCTTTACTTCCTATTCTGTTTTCAAAGAACAACTCTCTTTTAAGGAGAAAGTCCCGCGGTTGTCTTCAACAAACCTCAGGAATCAAAACCCAATAGCGCCTCACGCGGAAGCGTCTTGGATATTGATTTCTGATTTTCGCTGGTGAGTCAGACCAACTTCTACCGGATCTGCCCTTTACTTCCAAAAGGCTCCAATAGAACCGCATCTCCTACGACGCGTTCATTACTGCTTGGATCGTCGAGAGGCTGCGAATCAGCCGTGCCGTTTCAGGCACATTGTCTACATTACCAGGAGGTATAACCACTGTCAATCCAAAAGGTCGAAATTCGACAAAAGGAATTGGAAGAAACCGAATTGATCGTCATTCAAAAAACAACTCGGAACATTTGCCATAGCGGAAAATGTTCCGGGCGCTCAGTTCTCGAATCTAAACCACATCGCAAGCTGTTCAATGAGAGACCAACTCGTTCTGCGGGCAACGAAAGACCTAGGCTCGTGAAATACGCCGCAAACGCGACACAATCACCAATGTCATTCCCACCGCCAGGAGCAAGAGAGATCTTGGCTCAGGCGCAGCCAGCGGAACGTTTTGAACAATGACGTCGCCTGCCGGCGGATCCGTTATTCCGTTCGCCACACTGTGATTGTCCGATTCGAAGCCCGAGTCGACGGTGGCGTTCGAAAAAGATACTTGATCGAAAGTTAGGCCGTTGGCGATCACGTCCACGTAGGCAAATGGCTCGCCATCATCTTTCGGCGAAATATTCGCGTTTGGATTTCCGTAATAATCGACGGTGTTATATTTCGTCCCGTTAATTGCAGTTACCGTAGCGCCAGCTGCTTTGGGGAGTAAAGAGAGAATGTTCGACGTGGTGAAAGATGCCAGGGCAACGCCATTCTGCATAAAAGTGATCGAGTTGTTGCCGTCGCCGGCCGGCCACCAGAACCCGAAATAATTAGCTTGGGATTTCAAGTTTACAACGATTGGACCCTCCGATCCACTCTGAGCCCCGACAGCAAAATAGTTGCCCGTGCCTCCTGACCCGCCATACTGGTCAGCTGAATTAATGGCGAAGACTGCCGAGCTGGTTGCCTGGTATGTGCCGATATTAGTTGCCAGGCTGGAAGTGTATCTCCCGGTTGAAAACCCGTCGAAGGTTTCGGTAACCGCACCTGGAACCGAACTCGATTGCATGGTCGGCGCTTCTACATACGCCACAATGGTCGCCGCCCGCAGTGCACCTGGGGCTGATATCAGGGCAACACCTGCGATCAATAAAGCATGAAAAGATAAAAGGTATTTTTTTGGAATAACACCACGATCGCCGATCTGCTTCATTCGTCCTCCGCTCTGTAACTCCCGCACCGTTCGCAACTCCGCGGGCGCTGCATTCGATAGTCTACCCTAATACCGCGAAACTAATAGTATATTTGGCAAATTATTTTAGTTTTGAATTAATTAATGCGTTTTTAACAAGCCTAACGGTTCTTCTTCTCCGACAACAGTCTCGTTGGCGACACGAAGAAGTGACTTGGCTGCACTTCATACGCGCCGCACAATAAGCGCGGCTCCTTGTATCGATCGCGTCAGCGGCTACGTCGTCAACAACTTCAATGCCAACCCGCGCATTCCAGCGTCTGATTTTTTGCGGCAGTTAAGCTCGTGTCGCCATTCTCCGAACAGAGAACTCGGGTGTCATCGGCGCAAGATGTCTCATCGATGCCGGAGCGTCTTTCTGCATCACAGCAAGCAGGTGAGTGGGCTTGATTCTGCCGCTCCTCATCTCCTGGTCATCGCGCTCTTGGACCCTATCAATGAAGTTCCGGTCCCAATCGGTCTCGGGATGAAAATTATGTCCGAATCCGCGGTCCACAAACGGATCGATCACGTTCCCGAATCCGACGAACAATTCGAAGTGAAAACGCTCGACAAGCAGCGGCAAGATATCTTGCGCTCGAACGCCTTCGAATCCATCAGCCGAACAGTCCCAGTTCTCATACAGCTCTTCGTATCGACGCAGCTGGTGGTTGTATCGGTAGCCTCCCGGAAGCTGCCGCCAAAACTCGTGGACGATCTCGAGCGCCTCCGGCCAGCGCATATGACCGTTGCGACCGATCATGTCGGAGGCCATAAAAATTCCCTCGCGCGTCAACGAATCGAAGATCCCCTGAAACAGACCTTCGAGATTGAGCACGTGATGTAACGATTGACTTGCCACTACCGCATCGTAGTCATGAACTGGTTTCCAGCTATTAAAATCGCAGGGCTGAGCTTCTAAAAATTCCGAAACTCCCTTTTCTCTGGCAGCCGCTAAACCCCGCTCGAGCATAGTCGGGTTCAGATCGAGGCACTCGACTACAAAATTGTCCACGCCCCGGGCCCGAAGATAAACGACCAAGTCCAGCTCGAGATCGCAATTCCCAGAACCGATACTGAGAATCCGCTGCCATCTGCTGCTCGAACGGCACTTCTTTTCGAGCTCGATCTGAAACATCTCCGTGGGATGAGAAAACCCAAACGGATGAAATTTCGGAAGCAGGTGCTGGACATGCCAATAGTTGTGAATGGCCGGCAAAACGTGGACATCGAGGCAGTCCCGATAAGCCAATTTTTCACGTTCCACTCGAAGCTCATACTCCAATGGCTGAGGCTGAGGTTCAATCGGTTTAGTAACCGGCGGTGGCTCAGAGATCTCCGCCACCACCTTTTCGTTACGGGGCGGCGTTCCATAAGCCAGCCGCTTTGCCGCGCCGAGAAATCTGCCGATCATAGCGAGGGGCTACGCTGCATTTCTTCCGAACGCAATGCTTTGCTATTGCACCCGTTCGCGCACATAATGAGCTGCGCTCTCGATCGCTCCAGCCGCAATCGCGGTGGTCTGCTTAGCCGCCTTTGCCGCTTCACTCAATGGATGTTGCGCCTTATTAGCCACCTCACCAAGGGTCTCCGCGGCCGAACCGATTCCCGAGATCATTCCATCACGGCCCTTCTCGTAAACGCCCCGCAGCCGGTCGCGTGACCACGCCACACAGACCGGCACAACCAGATAAACTCCAGCTGCTGCCAAGCCGGCTCCGATGCCCATCATCGTTAAGCCAATCACGCTATTTTTTACTTTCGATTCCATATCCGCTCCTCTTTCCACCAATTACCTTATGACACGGCCAGTCGAACTTGTATCGTAATCTCCCAATGCTGACAGCTTCCGTCTCAATCCTGAACTTGTCAAAACATTGAGCAATGCTTTGATCGGCTCCAGCTGTAGAAGCTCCCGTCGAAACACAAGATCGTATCGCTCACTCAAAAGCGGCACGAAGTCAAGAGCCAAAGCCCGCGCTACAATGCGCGGCGCAATACAGCAATCGGCTCTCCGCTCCAATATCTCGCGAGCCGCTGCTAAATGAGCCGGCGCCGTCCTGTTATATCCTTTCACGGACTCCGGCACGATTTCCGCTTTCTTCAATTCTGAGTCGAGAATCCTCCGGCTGCCGGCCCCCAGTTCGCGATTGACAATCGAGACCTTCGGATTCGCCAAATCCTGAACGCTTCGTATCGCTTTCGGATTGCCGGGCGCAACCACCAAGCCCTCTTCCCACGTGGCAAGCGTCACGACTGTGATCTCGCTGTTCTCAAACATGTTCTCGAACAAACTTGTCGGAAGAGAGTTCCCGGGCTGATCTGCGTTCTCTCCGAAATGGCAGCCTGCCACATGAATTAGACCATCCCGCAGAAGCTGAAGTGATTTGGAAGTGTTAGCGTGCCACGGCGCTAGTTCCACACCGGCGAGTTTCGAATCCTGCACCAACAGCGGTGTCGCCGGATCACACCCGGCAATCAGGAGTCGCTTCTCGGTATCCGGCTCCCGACTAACTCGCTCGAACATCGCATCTTCACCGGACGATGAATTTTTGAGGACAGCATCGTACGGCCCAATAAAATAATCGGAGTGAACCGCAGGAACAGCTACACTGCGAGCGCCCACTTTGAACAGCTGAACCGGCAGACTAACCGAAGCCCGCTCGGGCTCGATCAGCTGGGCCGATAAAAATCCGTTGTCGCTTTTCTGCTCCTCGAGCACGAAGATTGACTCCACGCCCACGCCCAGCGTTTGCGCCAGCCGCAGAGCGACTACGGTATTCGGCACATAGACACCGGCCTCGATAGCATGCAAAGTCTGTCTGCTGATCCCTGCAATCCGCGCCAGCTCCGTCGCGCCCAGCCCCCGGCTTTTTCGCAGGACCCCGAGGTTCGTACGGACACCCATTTCTTGGTTACCTCTAGGCCGACGCCCGAGCCTTCGCAGCCGGTCCTTTAATGATGTTCCGAGTGAACGTTAATACACGGCGTGGCGCCGAATCAGCCATCGGCCTGGCGCGTAATGGCCGCTCCTGCAAAATCAGTTCGCTCGCCTGCACTAGAGGCTCAGCATGGAACCAGCGCTGAAAGGCGTCATCAAAAAACAAATTGCACATCGCCGTCAAGCTCATACCCTGGTGATGCGCCATCCAGCACTTGACCAAGTCGTACTTTCTGGCTCTGAAACGCTTCTTGTCCGGGTAGCTGGTGAAATCGGACGACTCGTAAAATCCAAAGTCCGCCAGCCAGTTCCGCCGCGCCATCCCACGCAAATTCCGCACGGCTGCCTGCGGATCGACCATCAAGGCCAGACAACTCGAATACGGTGAGACCACCAGGGACCCTTCGCGCGCTACATTCAACGCTAAGCTGGGAACTCCGAACGCCGCATACTGATAGGTTCCGTCCGGATCCATCTTGCTGAAAGCCGATTCTGAAATGCCCCAGGGAATGCTGCGCCGCGTTCCGTATTTTTGTTGAGCCCGGACCGCGGACCTGGCGGTTCGATCGAGCAACGTGTTCGGCTGAGACTTCATCCAGATCACCGGCATCAGGTATTCGAACATCGTCCCCGTCCAGGAGATCAAGACCGTTTCTCCTTCCGAAACGGTGTGTCCGCGCCCCAGCCGGAACCAAGTCTCCTGCAGAGCATCACCTTTTGCCACCGCTACATATGTAGCAATACGAGCCTCCGAGGCGAGCAGGTCATAGCACGAGGAGGCGAGTTCTCCTTTGCTCTGGTCGTAACCGATCGAGAGCAGATTTCGGCGCTTATCAGTCATCTCCGCAAAGCTCATCTCGCGAATCAGGCGATCGCAGTCGTCAGCCAGATTCTGTAGCTCCACAGCCAGTTCGCTCATCTGCTGCCGGCACATCGGCAGCTCTCGCCGCAGTCTGTCAATCAGAGCTCGCGTCCCATCCGGAACGCCGCCGTTCAGACTGGCATTCAGCAGCTTCTTCTCGAGCTCGGCATAGTAGGCTTCCGCTTTGCTCGGAATTAAATCGCTCGCGGGCAGTGAAAAGACGCTGGCGCCCAACCGGCGAATGGGTTCGTACTCCGGTAAGTGCCACGGCGAGAATCGTGCCGCTTGGTCTCGCAGCGCGGCCAGCCGTTTCTCAACTTCGACACTCCAGTTAACATGCGGCTTGCCATCGCTCATCAGCATGACAGGAAGCTCCGGTTGACTCTGCGCTAACAATCGCGAGTACCAGTCGCCGCCATCTTTAGCAGTGGATTGAAAAGTCAGCGCATCGATATCGCCCTTCACCCCCACCACCCGATAAAGGTCTGCCAGCCCTTCGGCTGCATTCTTTCGGACGAGCGGCTCGCGCAACAGTTCCAGGCACCCCTGCTTCAAACTCCACAGCGAAGCCACCAGGTTTCCGCTGTCCACTGTTGAAACGAAAATGGGCTCTAACGGTTTCAGCGTAACGTTGTCATACCAGTTGGCCAAATGGCCCATGTACTTGGGCATCTTAATGAGCGTACGAAGAGTGTTGCGGGTCAGTTCTGCGTACTCCGAAAGCGTCAGATAGCCGAACTCCATCGCTGCCTGTCGCGAATTGAGCAGGAAGCCCAGATTGGTCGGCGACATGCGCTCAGCTATTCGGTAGGGGTCCTCTCTTACGTTATCTGGAATCAGCCAATTGTTCTTTTCGTTGCTGAACTCAACATAATAGTGCCAGGTTCGTAAGGCAACTTCCCGCAGGAATCGCGATTCGTCGGTCGTCAGCTTGTACTCTTCCAGATGCGGGGACCGGTTGAGCCAAACAGAGATTGCCTTCGAGAAACACCAAGCCAAGATGAAAGGCAGTGCGTAAGGAGTTGCCGCAGGACGCAAAAACAAGGCCAGACCAAGAATGATGGCGACCGCCGGCACCCAATCCAGGTACAAGTCTACCGGCGTCTTCTTGCTGAGTCCGAGCTCCGCCTCGGTCGCAGTTTCCCACTCGAGCAGCCGGCTGTGCGTGATGTTACTTCGAATCACGGTGCGGACGATTGCGTCCAGAGCAAAAAGCGCTTGATGCGCCATGAACGCAATGCTTAAGAAAATGCTGACGTGCGATGTTGCCAAATCCTTGAACGCTCCGGGAATGCCACCCCAGTTCCACGTCGCAACCGAGCCGATCAGCGCGAAAACCAGTCGGAAATAAATTGGAAGGAACAGCAACCCCAAAGTCACCAGGGTCCAGAAACGCGGTCCCGCCGGAAGGAAAAACCAACCGGCGATCAGCAGCAGAAACGTCGCCGGCTCCATCAAACTCCGCCGCAGGTTGTCCACAATCTTCCATCGCGACACCAACGAAATCGGGTTCGGAACCAATCGGCGCGACTCATCCGGCACCTTATTAAAAATCCACCGGACAATCTGCCAGTCGCCTCTCAACCAGCGGTGTTTGCGGCGATTGTAGGCGCTGTAGTGAGACGGATAATCGTCAATCACTTCGATATCGGAAACCAAGCCGGCGCGCGCATAAGCGCCCTCGATCAAATCATGACTCAGCAGCGCATTGCGGGGGAAGCGATGCTCCAGAACTTCTCGCAAAGCATCCACATCGTAGATGCCTTTGCCGGTAAAGATACCTTCGCCGTACAGATCCTGGTACACATCCGAAACCGCGCACGAGTAAATGTCGTACCCGGTCTGGCCCGAATAAATGCTCGCCAGCCTCGATCGGGTAGCCGAGTGCACGCTGATTCCAACGCGCGGCTGCAGGATCCCATAGCCTTCCGTTACCACCCGCGTGTCCGGGTCCACCAAAGGCCGGTTCAGCGGATGCGCCATGGCGCCGATCATCCGTTTGGCCGAACCTCTTGGCAGCTGCGTGTCCGAATCGAGCGTCAAGACATAACGAATGGTCGGCAATGCCTCCAGGTCGCCCGCCTTGACCGGAAACGGGTCGAAGACCTTTCGTAGCATTTGATTCAGATCGAGCAGCTTGCCGCGCTTCCGCTCCCAACCCATCCAAGCGCCTTCACGCGGGTTGTAAACTCGATGCCGGTGAAATAGATAGAAGCCACCGTATGGCTCGCCCGCATACTTCCGATTAAGAGCGTCAATCAGCAAAATCGCGAGATCCAACCGCTCGTCTTTTTCTTGCGCCGGCTCAGCCGAATCGGGAAGATCCGTCAAAAGCGCGTAGCAGATATTCGGATCGCGGTTCACCAGATATCGAACCTCGAGGTCATCCACCAGCTCGCGAATCTGCTTCTCATTGATCAGCAGCGTGGGAATAGCGACCATCGTCGCCGACTCTTTATCGATGCCCTTCGCATAGTTGATCTTCGGCAGTGCGCGCGGCGTCAAGACCGTCGTGACCAGGTAATTCATCACCTCGACAGCCGCTTGCGTCGCCGGCAGGATAAGCAAGAGCGCCCCAACAATCAGTCCCCATCCCCCTTGTGTCTTGACCACGGCCATGATCAGCGCGACCACCGTTATCAAAGTGACGAACTCAATTCCAATGATGTAAAGCTCGTCTGGATAATTCTTCAGCAGACCCTCTAGCCAGCCGCCTATCGAAGACCTGTAGTTTACCTGGTGGAGCAGTTCTTTTGAACCAGTTGGATCGATCAGATAGTAGCCGACGTGCCGCACCCGATCCCGCAGCGCCTCGCGTGCACCGCGCTCCACAAGTGCGCTCTCCGCCATGTTGACGGCCATACGCGCCACTTCGCGTTCTCCTAAATCGGATCGCATGGAAATGTGGGAAACGGTCCGCCGGTAGTGCTCGCGGCTCTCGAAGTCCATCCGGCCGTACACGCCCGCCGGATCGAGACAAAGAGTCCGGTGAATGATCGAGAGCTGCTCAAGAGTCTCTTTCCAGTCGATCTCACCGATAAAGCGCAGACTTCTGATCAACACCCCGATATGAAACGGGGGCGCGTTGATGCCCTCCGTCTTAAACGCTTCCAACGCTTTCGTACCGCGATCGGCGATCAATTCCAAAAGCGCCAGCTTCAACCCCGGCAACATTCCGCCAAGCTCGGCCAGCCTGAGCGGCTCAATCTCTTCTACGCCTTGAATAAAAAAGTAAAAGCTCGCTTCTGTCAAACGGTAATTCGATGCTTCGAGAAGCGCCCGAGCCAGTACGACAGGACGGGGAATACATTCATCGTCTTGTGTTTTGACAGCCGGCATTCGGGCCAGAATCTTCGTGCCGCCTTCCAGATCCTGAACGTCTGCACGCACCAGCCGTAAGTTGTCGTAAAGCCACTCCAGATCGTTCGAAGGCTGATCTGTCTTTAACCGGAAAAGCTCGCGCTCCAAGACTGTCAGCTTTGCCGCGCTGCGACGGTAAAGTTCGCGCGGCCTCTTGCCACAACCTTTCTTGCCTGCCCACCCACACAATCGGGCGGCTTTGGCGGATGCTTCCCGCAATGCGGCGACTTCCGGCTCACTCAATTTGAGTTGCGGCGCCGCGCATGCCGCTTCGACCTTAATTCGTGTAGATGGCTCAGTCATTGGCCTTAACTTCCCCTAGCGATAACTCGCTGCCTGCAATTCAAACATTTCAGAGTAACGCCCTCCCAAAGCCATTAACTGCTCGTGGTTCCCTTCTTCGGCAATCGATCCGTCTTCGAGCACGATGATACGCTCTGCCATCCGCACGGTCGAAAAGCGATGTGAGATGAACAGCGCCATCTTTCCCACGGTAAGTTCGTTGAATCGCTCAAACACTTCAAACTCCGCCCTTGCGTCAAGGGCCGCCGTAGGCTCATCCAGAATCAAAACCTGCGATTCCCTCAAATAAGCCCGCGCCAAAGCAATCTTCTGCCACTCGCCACCGGAAAGATCGACGCCGCCCTCGAAGCGTCGTCCCAGAATCTGTTCATAGCCGCCGGCGAGCTTAGCAATTACCCCGTCCGCCAGACTCTTCTCCGCTGCGTTTTCAATACTGGGAATGTCGTCCAGTGACTCGATCCGGCCCACCGCGATGTTCTCGCGCGCAGTCATTTCATAGCGCATGAAGTCCTGGAAAATGACGCCGATGTGGCTGCATAGATCGTCAATGTCATATTCCCGGAGATCCACTCCATCTAACAAGACCTGTCCCTTGGTCGGATCATAGAGCCTTGTAATCAGTTTGACGATGGTTGTCTTGCCTTGTCCGTTCTGCCCGATCAACGCGATTCGTTCGCCTGGCTCCAGACGAAAATTCAGGTTCTGCAGAATCCACCGGTCTGTGCCGGGGTATTTGAACCATACATCCCGAAACTCGAACCCCTGCCTAATCAGTTGTGGAACCGGCCGGGCGTTTGGTTTAGACATCACCACCGGCCTCATCTCAAAAAACGCCAGCAAATCTGTCAGAAACAAGGCCTGGTCCGCAATACTCGAAAGCGTCGAGAAGATCAGCGAAATATTATTAGACGCATTCATGATCGCGGAGGTGAGGAACACCAGGTCATTAATTCCAAGCCCGCCTCGAATGGTGTGAAAGATCGCCCAGACATAAGCGCCATAGTATCCGCACTGACTCAGAATCGACAGCATGGCCACCGCCACCAGGCGCCGTCGGGCGAGCTTCAGATTTTGGTCGAGAATGTCGTTTGAAATATTTGTAAAACGGTCTGTAAAGAACCGGCTGAGACCGAAAAGCTTTAACTCTTTCGCCGCCTCTTTGCTCCCACCGACTTGCCGCAGGTAGTCTAATTGCCGCTTGGCCGGCGTCTGTCGAAAATTCTTGGCGTAGTTCAGAAATGCGAAGTGGCTTTCTCCCAGAAAGGCGGGTATTAGGCACCCGACCAGCAGTAGCAGAAGCCAAGGCGAGAAATACAAAATTCCGGCTGACAAAAAGGCTGTTGTCAGAACCTGCTGGAACAGGCGTCCGATCGACTGAATCATCGCGAGTCGATCTGTGGCCTGCACCCGCGCACGTTCCAGCCGGTCGTAGAAGACCGGATTCTCGTAGGCCTGAAGATCGAGCTGGGAAGCGTGATCCATCACTTGAATACTCACGTGCCGCGTGTACCGGTCCGCCAGCACGGAGTCGTAGTAGTCGATCACCCGGCCGAAGAGATTGCCTCCTATCGCCAGCGCAAACTCGATACCGACCAACCACCACAAGTGCGGACTAACCTGGGCCTTATGGTTTACGATCTGTGTCACTTCGCCGACAATGGCGCCCGTTACCCATCCCGCACTTACAGGAACCACGGACACAAACACGCGGCAAATCAGTCCCGCCAGGACGACTGCAGGACCGGAGTCCCAAACAATCTTCAGGACAGGAGGAACGTTTTTGAGTGCGTGGAGGCGATCTTGCCACGCCGACAAGGAACTCTGGTGTTGATCTTGATCTATCACGCTAAACCGGTTGAGGCGGCTCTACGACCTCCATGTAGTGCTAACAATGTTCTGCTAAACGCACGCCGAGGTCTGCCGCTAGCCTGCCGCAACTACTAGACCCATTCTCCCGTACCGCGGTTTCGGAGCCAAGCAGGCACTACATACTGCCTCT
This sequence comes from Bryobacteraceae bacterium, assembly GCA_965276965.1. Classification (GTDB taxonomy): domain Bacteria; phylum Acidobacteriota; class Terriglobia; order Bryobacterales; family Bryobacteraceae; genus Bog-105. The sequence goes on along the minus strand of OZ255713.1, from coordinate 653,183 downwards.
TCTAGTACTTAAGTCTCATCTCGTTTTAGTCGATTAAAAATATCGAAGCAGTTAAAACGGCATCAATTTTAAAAACAATTCCCGATTTACGATCCGATTTGTCGCACTATAAAGAGAGGGAATTTAGGGTCTTGCAGCTATCCAGGTCTCGTATCGACCCCGATGTCGTCGCGGGACGTTCCAGATCGGTATTCACCACCGAACCCGAAGCTGGCGCCGGAGCGGCAAGTGGAATGCCGCTGCCCATTACTCGTCAGCGTGCTCTTGCCCCGCGCGACCTCATCCTTCTGCCGATTCTGTCCGTCGCGACAATGATTTTCATGTTCGTATCCGCCGAAGTCATGACTCGGTTTTTCTGGCCGGCAAGCGAACAGGGCTATTGCATGAGCTTCAATCCGCTGAGCGGTCCTCACGGAAAGCCAAATTGCACAACCAACGTCAAAATTGCTGAAGCGCCTGCACCCGTTACCGAAAAATTTAATCGCTGCGGCTATCGTTCCGACGCCTCCTGCGGGCCTAAGCTGGTTGGCGTCAAACGCATCGCCGTACTAGGCTCTTCCATTGCGGAGGGCTACATCATTCCTTACAAGGAAATGTTTGCCAGCCAGATGGCCGCCGCACTCGAACACACCTTGCACCGTCCGGTAGAATTCCAAAACTTGGGCGCCGAAGCATGTCTTCCGATTTACTCCTATCGCCACCTCAACGAAGCCCTGAGTCTCCATCCCGATGCAGTCGTGCTCCTCGTCAACCCTTGGGACATCGAACAAGACGTCGATCCGAAGCTTCTGAACCTGCGTGACGATCCCCGCCCGATCAACCGCGCTCCGGCGCCGGTCGTAAAACTCAATCCGGTTCAGCAACTCCAATTCTGGGCTCACAGCAGCCGGACTATGCTGGTGGCCCAACACTTCATGCTCCAGAATCGCGATACGTTCTTGAACCTGTATCTGATGGCAGGCGGCGACCACACGGATTTTGTGCGATACCCTTTTACCGCTGCCTGGCAGAAGCGTTTTGCCGCCACCGACCTTCTGCTGGGAGACATGGCCAAGAAAATCCACGCCGCCGGGATCCCCTTCCTGCTGGTCGGAATCCCGGAACGGGCCCAAGTGCTGATGCTCAAAGCCCCCCAACTGCCGGCTGCCGTCGATCCCTACGCTTTCACGCGCGAGCTCGCCCAAATTGCCACGAAACACGGAATCATGTACGTCGATGGCTTGAAGATACTCAGCAAAGATCCCGACCCCGAACAGCTGTTTTACGTCGTGGACGGCCATCCCACCCCACCCGCCCACCAACTCCTTGGAAAAGCCGCCGCTCAAGCCTTGGCGTCCGATTCGGCCGTTCGCTGACCCAACCTTCACGGCCATTTACGAAGCGCCAAAAAGAATCGGCGAGAGTTTCACCCGCAATTCCGGACAGGCATTAAGGGGCTTTGCGTACCTGCCAGTGATTTGCCGAACGTCAACATCCCGGAGTCCTGGCGCTAGCGATATCTATAGCCGGCTGCTTCGCTTGTTGACCATCGGTTTGGTCTTGCTAGACGTTCCAGCTGCGAAAGCAAGTCTCGATCCGTCAAAAGCAATCACCCAGTTCCTTCAGCAGTCCTGGCAAAGCGAGCAAGGACTACCGGAAAGTTCCGTCACCTCTATTGCCCAAACTAACGACGGTTATCTCTGGTTGGGCACGGAAGGTGGTTTGGCTCGGTTTGATGGCATCCGCTTTACAGTCTTTGACAAGAACACGACCCCGGTCCTCGGAAGCAACTTCATTACCTCCCTGGTAGTAGATCACCAGGGAACTCTTTGGATCGGAACTTTTGGGGGAGGCCTCGCATGTTTTCGTCACGGCCGGTTCCAGCCTTTCAGATTCCAAAAGGATCTGGGGAGCGACTCGATTCTGTCCTTATATGAGGATGGCCAAGGCAGCATTTGGATCGGGACCGATGGAGGGGGGCTGATTCGCTTCCGCAATAACAAATTGCAAAGGCTCACAAAAGAAAACGGGCTTGCCGGTAACTCCGTCTCCTCCATTTCGGCTGATCGCAAAGGTACGCTCTGGATTGGAACACATGAGGGACTCACGCGATTTTCGAACGGGAAACTCACCACTTACACCGCCAAAAACGGTTTAATTGAGAACGATATTCGATCGGTTCACGTCGATCGAAACGGCTTACTTTGGATCGGAACACACGGAAACGGTCTGTGGCGGTGGAATCCAGACAGTCAGACGCCTTCTGCCAAAGTAAACGGTCTCTCCGGGAACGCAGTTTCTTCTCTCTATGAAGATGCGGCCGGCACTCTCTGGATCGGCACTCTGAACGGCGGGTTAAATCGATTAGTTGGCAATCAACTGAGCTCACTCACTAAAAAGGACGGGTTATCCGGCGCCGGCGTCTGGGCCATATTTGAGGATCGCGCCGGAACGTTGTGGCTGGGTGGCACCGAAGGCGGCGTTACCTCGGTGCGTGAAGGTCTATTTACCTCGATTACGACGCAACAGGGTCTGGTGAGCGACACCAGCTTAGCGATATACCAGGACAAAGACGGAGCGGTCTGGATTGGCTCCGACGGTGGAGTGACCCGTTGGAAAAATGGGCAAACCACTCGCTACACGACCCATGAGGGTTTGCCGGACAACTTAGTGTTTTCTGTGACTCAGGATGGCGCAGGCGACATATGGGTAGGCACGCGCAGCGGTATTGCGCGTTTGGAAAATGGAAAATTCAGGACGTTTACCACTGCTGACGGTTTGCCGGCCACGCGTTCGTTCTTGTGTACCTATACGGATCATTACGGCGCCTTATGGGTCGGATCTCGTGGCAGCCTGAGCCGTTTCGACGGGAAGAAATTCAAGACCCTGTCCACCCGCGATGGTCTGCCCGACAAGCTGGTTACCTCGATCTACCAAGATGCGCACGACGCTCTCTGGATCGGAACGGACGGTGGAGGTCTTCTTTGCTGGAAGGATAGCCGGTTGCGGATCTTCACCCCTACTGACGGGTTGCCGAGCGAGGTCGTCTACTCGATCCTTGCGGACCACGACGGTACTCTCTGGCTTGGAACCAACGGTAAGGGCCTAGTCCGCTTCGCCAATGGAAAATTCACGAGCTTCACCAGAGCAGATGGTCTGATCGACGACGCTATTTTTGCGATTCTCGATGACGGATCAGGCCGCCTATGGTTGAGCTCCAATCGGGGAGTTGCACGCGTAAGCAAAAGCGACTTGGCCGCTTTCGCTGCTCACAAACTTGGCTCATTGCAATCGATCAGCTACGGCGTTGCCGATGGCATGAAAACTCGCGAATGCAATGGCGGTTTTCAACCTGCTGGATGGCGCGCTCAAGATGGCCGCTTCTGGTTTCCAACCCTCAAGGGCGTTGCCGTGGTGAATCCGAAAAATAATGCGGCGGCGAAGCCTCCTTTTCCCGCGATCCTCGAGCGCCTGCTGGCCGATAACACTCCCATTTCGCTCAACCAGAACCTGGTGATTCCGCCCGGAAAGAAGCGCTTTGAATTTCAATTCACTGCACCCGGTTCGGCCATACCGGAGAAGCTCGAATTCAGTTACATGCTGGAAGGTTTTGATAAGGATTGGGTTCAATCGGGCTCTCGTGGAACTGCGAATTACACCAACATCCCGCCTGGCAACTACCGTTTCCGTATCCTTGCCTGTATTGACGGCCTATGCACGAGCAACGGTTCTGGTGCTGCGCTTACGATACAGCCAGCCTTCTATGAGACTAGGACCTTCTTTTTCCTCGTCACCGTGCTGCTGGCGAGCGGCGCGTATGGCTCGCACAGAATTCACGTACGCCACCTGAAGCATAAAGAACGAGTCTTACAAGCAATGGTTGATGATCGTACCAGGGAACTGCGCGAGTCGCATGACCAGCTTGAAATCCGAGTCGAAGAGCGCACCAAAGATCTCTCGCTTGCCAATGAAAAACTGGGGCTGGAAATCGAAGTTCGACGAGAAGCTGAAGTGAAAGCCGACGCCGCGAATCGTGCCAAATCCGAGTTCTTGACCAACATGAGTCATGAGATCCGGACGCCCATTAACGGCATCATGGGCATGACCGAGATCGCCCTCTCCACAGACCTCGACCAGGAACAGATCGAGTACCTGGAGATCATCAAAACCTCTAGCGACTCTCTTCTCCGCATCGTAGACGATATTCTTGATTTCTCCAGAATCGAGGCTCGCAAACTCGTGCTGGAAACCATCCCCTTCGAGTTATCTGAGTCCCTCGAGCAGGTCATCAGCCTGACCGCTGTTCGAGCGCGTGAAAAAAGCCTACAGCTAAAGCTAAACCTGGCCTCGGACGTACCCGATCGTCTCGTTGGCGACCCGGGGCGGCTCCGTCAGGTTCTCCTGAATCTGCTCAATAATGCGGTTAAGTTTACTAGCTCGGGCTCCGTAGCTCTCGGGATCACGCTGGAAGGTCCATCCGGCGCCGAAGTGACGCTGCATTTCGTTGTCGCCGATACCGGAATGGGCATTCCAAAAGATAAGCAAAAGGTCATCTTTGATGCCTTCTCGCAAGCAGATAACTCTTCCACGCGTAAATTCGGGGGAACTGGCATGGGATTGACAATCTCATCACAACTGGTTCAACTGATGAACGGCACGTTCTGGGTTGTCAGCGAGCCGGATTGCGGAAGTAGCTTTCATTTCACAGCCAAATTCGCGATTCCGCTCTCTGCTGCTGTCAGCGCCCACACACATCTACAGCTGGCGCTTACTGAATAGCTCCTAACAATCCCGCATTAGTCGTTCATCAATCTCTAAAGCTATTTGAAGTCTTGCCGATAGATAAGCTGTAACCGGCAGAACAGATTCAATACTCACCCGCTGCCGGTATCGAAGAAGGATTTCAACATGAAGAAAGTAGCATCATTCTTACTCGCAGCGGCTTTAACTTGCTCAGCCGGACCGCTTAAAAACAAGCTCTCGACAGAACTCCAATCTGCCGCAAAAACCAGCTCGATTCAGGTCATTATCCAGTGGAACGTCGCCATAAGCGCGGCTACAACCCAGAAAATTAACGCGCTCGGCGGATCGGTTATTTCGGAATTTTCCGCCATGAACTCGGGCGTCTACAGCGTTCCTCCGTCAGCATTGAACGCTCTGACTGCGGACGCCTCCGTCAAGTTTGTCTCCACTGACCGAAATGTTCATAAAAGGTCGTCATTAATTAGAGCAGCGGGGCCGGCCGCAGCGACTATAAATGCACCCTACGCTTGGAGCGTCGGTTATACGGGCATAGGCATCGGAGTCGCTGTCGTAGACAGTGGGATCGATCAAGACAGCAACATCGGTGTTGCCATGAATGCGCCAGTCTACGTCGAAGATTTCACCGGATTAATGATTAAAGGCAAGCCCGGCCCGAATGGCAGCGGTAGTGGTCCGGACTGGTATGGTCACGGCCAGCATATTGCCGGAATCATCGCTTCTAATGGGAAGGATTCAACTTGCCCAAGCTGCAATACCTCGTTTATCGGCGTTGCACCTGGCGTTAGTTTGATCAACCTGAAAGTCTTGGATGCAGACGGAGAAGGATCCGACAGTTCTGTCATTGCGGCCATCAATCGTGCGATCGCCTTGAAAAGTACGTACAACATTCGTGTTATGAATCTTTCGCTCGGCCGACCGGTGTACGAGAGCTACACGCAAGATCCCCTCTGTCAGGCTGTCGAGGCAGCTTGGAATGCCGGTATAGTAGTCGTTGTCTCAGCAGGAAACGACGGCCGCGACAACACGTTTGGAAATGAAGGATACGGGACTATTAACGCTCCCGGTAATGATCCGTACGTCCTGACGGTCGGCGCCATGAGGGATCTGGGAACGCCTGACCGTTCTGACGATTTGATCGCTAGTTACAGCTCGAAAGGGCCTACCATGATCGATCACGTCGTGAAGCCCGACCTCGTAGCTCCGGGTAATCAGGTAATCTCCTTGTTAGCTCAGCATGGGACTATCGCTCTAAATAACCCACAGAATATTGTGACCTTGGCTGCTTACCAGAACAATGCGCCAAGGGCAGGTAACATTCCGACTCAGCCGAGTTACGATCCTACGTCGAATACTCAGCCACCTACTGTCAAAATCGCGCCTGGTTATTCCAAGAATTATTACTTAATGAACGGAACCAGCATGGCCGCCGCAATCGTCAGCGGCGCAGTAGCAGATCTGCTCCAAGCTGCTCCTGCCCTGACGCCGGATCAGGTGAAGATGTTATTGATGGAGACTAGCTCCAAAACCTTTCCCACAGTAAGCACCGTAGTTGATTCGACTACCGGCCAAATTTACACCAGTTACTACGACATCTTTACGGTGGGTGCTGGTTATCTCGATCTGAAGGGAGCTTTAGCGATGGCATATCAGGCGCCCACGGGCGTGACTGCGCTCTCTCCGACCGCCGCTTACGACAGCACAAGCGGAGACGTAGACATTGTCTTCGATCCATCCTCTGTGTTCTCAGACAAAGCGATGTGGGGCGCCACTTCATCCTCTGCTAACAAAGCGATGTGGGGCGCGAGTTCGTCCTCTGCCAACAAAGCCATGTGGGGAGCGAGCGCAATCTGGAGCAGTTCGGTCCTGGCCGGCAACAAAGCCATGTGGGGCGCCAGTTCTGTCTGGGGCGCGTCAAGCGATTCCAGCGCCAACAAAGCCATGTGGGGCGCCAGCGCTATCTGGTCACAGAAAGCTCTTTGGGGAGCAAGCGACCAGACCGCTTCCGAAAGCATTCTGGTTAACGGAGAGAACTAAGAGACAGTTCGCCGACAAATCGTCCTGCCAAAAACGCCCGTGTGTGAACTCACACCGGGCGTTTTTTTTTGCGTTACTGAGCAACCGGCTCAGCGGCGCTTAACGTTTGTTCCTGATCCGATTCCTGATTCTGTTCGGTACTCGGCTTGTCTGCGGAAGCAAAGTAGCCATAAAGCATCGGCAGCAAAAACAACGTCAGCAGAGTGGCAGTGATGAGTCCGCCAATCACAACAGTTGCCAAGGGGCGCTGAACCTCGGCGCCGCGGGATGTGGAGATAGCCATGGGGACGAAGCCAAGACTGGCCACCGAAGCCGTCATTAGAACCGGGCGCAGACGATCTTGCGCTCCTTCTCGAATCGCATCTTTTAACTTCTTGCCGCTAGCCCGCAGCGCGTCCATATGGCTCACCATCACAACGCCGTTGAGCACCGCCACACCGAAGAGAGCGATGAATCCGATCGAAGCCGAGAGGCTGAGGTTCAGCCCCCGCGCCCAGAGTGCTATCACGCCCCCGACCAACGCGAAAGGCACAATGAGCAAGATGAGAAAGGCTTGGCGATAGGACCGGAACGTAGCGTAGAGCAGCGCGAAGATGATGAAAATTGAGACAGGTAGGACGAAGCTCAACCGGCGATTTGCCCGCTCCTGATTCTCAAATTCGCCGCCCCAATCGAGCGAATAACCAGCCGGAATCTTCATGCCTTGCCCTACCTTTTCCTGCGCTTCCTTCACGAAGCCTCCCAGATCGCGGCCACTGACGCTGGCTTGCACCGCAACACGGCGCCGAGCGCTCTCGCGGTTTACCATCTCCGGCCCGCGTACCGTCTTCAGGGAGGCCACTTGCTGCAACTGGACCCGCTCGCCATTAGGGGCGATCATGTACAACTGCCCCAGCGCATCCAAGTTGTTACGCATGCTCTCCGGAAGGCGAACGGCAATTCCAAAGCGCCGCTCGCCTTCCACCATCTCAGAAACCTGTTTCCCTCCCAGCAGCGTCTCGATCAGCTGGCGCACGTCCGAAACATTCAGACCATAACGGCTCATTTTCGATCGATCAATCTCAACACGCTGTTCGGCCACTCCCATCGAGCTGTCCTTTTGCACTTCCGCCGCGCCGCGCACTTTGGAGATGATGTTGACAGCTTGCGTGGCCAATCGGTCGAGAGTATCCAGATCCTCGCCGAAGATCTTCAACGCCAAGTCGCCGCGAATGCCGGTGACGACCTCGTCCATGCGCATCTCCATCGGTTGGGTAAAGACAAATGCCGCTCCCGGAACCTTGGAGAGAGCCGCGGAGAGCTTGTCGATCAGCTCCTGTTTGCTGTGGCAGCATTTCCACTGATTTTCCGGAGCCAAGGTGAGGTACGAGTCCGATTCTTCAATCCCCATGGCCTCAGTGGCGCGGTCAGGTCGGCCGAGCTTACTCACCACGTGCTTGATCTCGGGAAATCGCCGGATAACTTTTTCGACTTGCGTCCCTAAGTAAATCGACTCATCGAGCGAGATTCCGGGCAGCTTTCGCGTCGTGACCACGATGGAGCCTTCGTCCAGCTTCGGCATAAACTCCGTGCCGATGAATTTAAGCGACACTCCCGAGGCGATAACCAACACAACAGCCGCCGCCAGGAGCGACTTCTCATGCTGAAGAGCCCAATCGAGACCACGCATGTACAAGCGCCGGCAATATCCGAACCACCCTTCCCCCTTTTTGTGTTTTCCTCTCGACCGCAGAGCGAAGCTAGCTACCGTGGGAATCACAAATAAGGCCAAAAAGAGAGAACCCGCCAATGCCGAGCAGACCGTGATTGCCATGGGGTGAAACATGCGCCCCTCTAGCCCCTGCAAAGTGAAGATCGGTAGATAAACGGCGATGATAATCGCAACTCCGAATGTGATGGGCCGAGCTACTTCCTTTGCTGCCGCGGCCACAATCTTGCTCTTCTCCTCGCTTATCTGACCGCGGCCTGCTGCGTCGGACGACTCCAGACGGCGAACCGCATTCTCGACCATGACGACGGAACCGTCGACGATCATGCCGAAATCCACAGCCCCCAAGCTCATCAAATTCGCCGAGATGCCGAACGCCGCCATCCCCATAAATCCGAACAGCAAAGAAAGCGGGATAACGGAGGCGACCACCAAAGCCGCCCGCCAGTCGCCGAGAAAAATCAGCAGAACGACAATAACCAGAATGCTTCCCTCAATCAGGTTGTGCCGTACCGTGTCAAGCGTTCCGTCGATGATCTCGCTTTGGTCATAGAACGGCGCCAGGCTTAAGCCTTTGGGCAGCTTGATCTTGACAATTTGCCGCTTGACCTTGTCAATCATCTGCCTTCCATTCGTGCCTTTGGTGATAATCACCATACCCGCGACCGTTTCGCCCTTTCCGTCGTGCATGATGGCGCCTTGCCGCGGATAGGGCCGGATCTTGACTGCTGCCACTTCACCAAGCAGCACCGGAACGCCATTCGACGAACGAAGTACGACGCGATTCAAATCAGCATTGCTGGACATGCGCCCCAAGCCGCGAATCGTATACTGCTCTTCGTTGTGTTCGATGAACCCTCCGCCGAAATTTTCATTGTTGCCGGCTACCTGCTGCACCACGTCGTGCACCGTCAGCCCATACCGGCGCAAAGCCATTGGATCCACCTCCACCGTGTATTCTTTGGTGTAGCCGCCCCAGGAATTGATTTCACTGATGCCGGGCAGCGTGCGCAAGCCGTAACGCACTACCCAGTCGAGCAAGGTCTTCTTCTCCATCAGGTCGGTGGTGGCGCCCTCGATGGTGAATTGGTAAACCTCCCCAAACGCGGTTGCCAATGGCCCCAGCTGTGGCTGCAAACCCTCCGGAATGCGCGCCTGCACTTGCCCTAAGCGTTCGCTGACAATCTGCCGCGCCAGGTAAATGTCCATCGAATCGTCGAACACCGCCGTGATCATGGAAAGCCCCAGCTTCGACACAGAACGAACCACCTGCGTCTTCGGCATGCCGATGAGCGTCGACTCGACTGGGAAAGTCACCAGCTGCTCCACTTCCACCGGTGACATGCCGGGCGCCTCCGTAGTGACCAGCACCTGCACATTGGTCAGGTCAGGATACGCCTCGATGTTGAGGTGCAGCATGACATAAACGCCGCCCAAAAGAAGTGCCGCCAGAACGGTCAGTACCAGCCATCGGTTGCGCAGAAAGAAAGTCACCATGATTTACTGACCGATTTGGCTCTTCAACATCTCCGACTTGATCACGAAGCTGCCTTTTACCGCCACAACTTCGCCTGCTCGCAACCCACCGCTGAGCTCGGCCTGGCCGTTCAGGCGATTTACCACAGCGACGGCTCGCGCCTCGAAACTGTCGTCGTTCTTACGCACGAAAAGAATCGTGCTGCCGTTTACATCCTGTAAGGCCTCCTCCGGAACGAACAAAGTCTGGCGAGTGAGGCCGCGATCGATCTGCGCCGTCACATACATGGCAACCCGCAACCGGGCGTCAGAATTGGGCACGTTGATGCGGGCCTGTAAGGTGCGCGTCTTCGGGTCGAGTTCCGGACTAAGATACGTCACCGTGCCGGCGAACGCCTTGCCTGGGTAAGCCTGACTCATGATGTTGGCTTTGTCGCCGACATGAATCTTGGCCACGTCGTCCTCGTTTACCGATGCCATCATCCAAAGCGTACTCAGGTCGGAAACTGTAAACACCTCTTCCCCCGGCTCGACCACAGCGCCGGGTGTGATCATGCGGTTCATGACCGTCCCGGCAAGGGGGCTGACAACCGGTATGCGTTCCGTAGTCTCATCGATACTGGCGAGCGCCGAGGAGGGCAGATGAAGAATGTCGGTGAGATGCGCCACTTCTTTCTCCACGTTGATCTTGGCGGATTCGACGTCCGTACGGGCGCTCGCTACGTCCACGGCTGCTCGGTCTACCTCTTGCCGTGAAGCCGACTTCAATTCATAGAGCCTGGCTGTGCGCTTCTGCACCTGCTGCTGATAGGCAAACGCATCTTCCCGCCGTTTCACTTCCTGCAGAGCGCTCTCATAGGCCGCCCTGGTCTCGTGAACATCGTGGCTGTGCATCCGTGCCAGGATGGAGCCGGCATGAACCCGATCCCCGATGTTGGCAAAAACCGCCGTGACCCGGCCATCCGTATAGGCGCCTACATGCGCGGTGCGTTGCTCGTTCAGCACCAGTTGGCCGGCCGCCGTTAGATATTCCGGAACTACCTGGGGATTGATGCGCAACACCTCAATACCGGCCACGGCTTGGGCTTCGGGCGTAATATGCACTTGTCCGCTTGCTTCTCCGCTGCCCTTCTTCTCGCTCGAAGAGGAGGAATCAGAGCCGTTGTCACTGGCCGTATTGTCGCGATGACAGCCGGCCACAAGCAGACTCAGAACCAGGCAAAGACAACCGGCCGGTACGAGTTGTCTCACCGGTTCGATTCTCCCGTGAAAGTCGCACCGGCAGCTAGCTGCAGATTGATGATGATCTGCTGCAGATTGGCCAGGGCTTGAAGATACGATGTTTCGAGCTGCAAACGGGTTCGTGTAGCATCGAGCAAACGGAGTAAGTCGATTCCTCCCTCGCGATAGGCAGTGCGCGCCAGAGTTTCCGCTTCCGTCGCTCGCCTCAGACTGTCGGGCAGAAGCGCCACCAGCTGTTGTTGACTCCGATAGGCCCGGAGAGCCCCTTCCAGGTCCGAGCGAATCATGGTGTCGATCAGTTTAAGATCCGATTGAGCGATGCGCAAGCGCGCCTCAGCGCTGCCGATGTTGCCCTGGTTCCGGCTGCGAACCGGCAAGTCCATCTGCACCGCCGCATAGGCAGTGTCGTAACCGATGTTCCGCTTGTAACCGACAAACGCCTCAGGGTCGGGCTTGGCATTCGCTTTCTGCAGATGCACGTTGGCCTCGGCTTCCCGCACCGCCGATCTGGCGGCCTGCAGTTCGGGACGTCTCTCCAGCGCTTCTGCTACCGTCGGCGCTGCCATAGGCTGCACGTCCTCTAAACGGCTGGTAAGGTTCGTATCGGCAAACGACACCCGGCCCAGTTCGCGATAAAGGCTTACTTGAGCCAGACTTAATTGCGTGTTGGCGGCCAATACTTCGGCCTGTGCCCGGTCGCGCTCGACGCTGATCTTGATCAGGTCCGATTCCGCCATGACGCCTTCGCGAACGCGATTGCTGCTGTAACGGAAGTCTTCTTCGTACGTACTGAGGTTTTGCTGCGCCAGCGTGACAGCCTGCTGAGACGCGACCGCAGACCAATAGGCAGAGGCAACCCGCCCCACCAGCTGGCGCTCCGCCAAAGCCTTCTGAGCTTCCGTGCGCTCGATCGCGGCGTCGGCAACAGAAATACGCCGGCCACGCTTGCCCCCACTCTCAATTACTTGGGCGAGCAGCAGATAATCCTCCGAAGAATTCACAAATGAGAACGGAGCCTCGGTAGTGGACGGTCGAATATCTTCGGTCTGCACCGTCAGCCGTGGGTTGGGACTAAGCGCAGCCTGCGTTCGCTGTCCGGTTGCGTCCGCCACCTGATCCCGGGCAATCGCAATCCGGGCGTTGTTCGCCAACGCCTCCTGAATGGCGTCTTTCAAGGTGAGCGTTCCTTGTGCGGGCAGGTGACGCGCCAAAAAGATCAAGGCGAAACAGCCGACGAAGCCGGCCCGCTTTCGCGAGGTTGTTACATTTAGTCCGGAAGGCAATGTTTTGTGCTGGGTGATGTTGCGGAAACGAGATAAGGCGCTGTTCACCCTTCCCATTGCGACTGTAGCAACCCGGAGCTAAATAGACGATTAACGTCGGCTCCGGTTTCAAGACTGCTGGAACAAAATCTCTCGTTTATCGCTGGTTTAACTTATTTGCCCTACCATGACGGGAAGGAACACCGAAGCAGAGCAACCCTGTGCGAATCCTGTTTGTGGAAGACGAGACAGTGACGGCGGAAATGCTGGCCAAAGGCTTACGCGAACAATCTTATGCCGTGGATCTGGCCTCCGACGGCGCCATGGCTCTAGAGAAAGCCGCAACCAATCAATACGATCTAATCTTATTGGATGTCATGCTGCCGGTTCTCTCCGGTTTCGAAGTGTGCCATCGTTTGCGGGCGGCAGGATCGGCAGTACCGGTGTTAATGGTGACCGCTCTCGACCGCGTGACGGACCGAATTCGCGGCCTGGATGATGGAGCCGACGACTACATTTCGAAGCCTTTCGATTTCGGCGAGCTGCTCGCTCGGGTTCGTGCTTTGCTCCGGCGCGGCCCTCGTTTGATTGACCCGTTACTCGTGATCGACAATCTGCAAATCGACACACGCACTCACAAAGTTCAACGGAATCGGCAGGCGGTGGAGCTCACGGCAAAAGAGTATGCGCTGCTGGAATGTCTGGCCCGCGATGCCGGCCGCGTCTTAGGTCGCTCCGAGATCTCCGAACGGGTATGGGACGAATACTACGATCCGTTCTCGAATCTGATCGAGGTGTACATCCAGCGGCTCAGGCGTAAAGTTGATTTGCCGGGAGAGCAGAGTTTGATCCACACTAAACGCGGCGAGGGATACTGTCTGGCTGTACAGGCCGATGCCGTCTCTTGATTCAGCGCGGGCGCAGGTTACGCTCCGTTATAGCGTTTTCTTTGCTCTGGTGATCTGCCTGATCAGCCTCGTCCTTTACATGCTGATCCAACAGAACGCCTACTCCCGCTTGGATGAGAGTTCCTCAGCTGCGCTGAGCGGCGCCCAACTGGCCATCGAGCAGGAGTTGGTGACACACCAGAGCAAGCAAGCCGGCGAAGACGCCGTGCGGCACTTACTGAGCGTGGTGTACCAAAAGGCGTTTCCCCAAGAGCAGATTGTGGTGCGCGAAGGCGACCGCTTTGTCGCCTACAAAGAAAACTTAGGCCGAAAGCAGCACGACCTCCGGGCGGTGCCGCTTCGTCGCCAAGAAGCTGAAATCAGCGCGTATGACCTGCGAATTCGTACGACCTCGATTTCGGTGCCGGCCACAGGCGCGGTCTACACCATCGCTCTAAGCACCTGGCGCGGCGACGTGCTGGGCGATCTTTCCGCTTTACGCCGGGCGTTAGAGATCAGCATTCCAGCGGCGCTCTTTTTCGCCACTGTCGGCGCCTATTTTCTGGCGCGGCGGACGCTCGCGCCATTGGCCGACATGGCTGCTACGGTCGAGGCTATCACCTCGCAAAATCTCGACCGGCGACTCGAAGTGGTTCATCCGGAAGATGAGGTTGGTCAGCTGGCGATTAGCTTCAACCACCTGCTGGCGCGCTTGCAGGAATCATTTCTGCAGCAGCGCCGCTTTATGGCAGATGCCTCGCACGAGCTCCGAACACCGCTGGCCGCCTCGCTCGCCGCCGCCCAAGTCACCCTGCAGGGTCAGAACCGCAGCCCCGCCGAATACCGCGACGCGCTTGTGATTGTGCAGGAACAGATGCAGCGCTTGCGGCGCATCGTAAACGATATGTTCCTGCTGGCGCGTGTCGATGCGAACTCGCTCGAAAGGCATTTCGCGCCCTATTATTTGGACGAACTGCTGGTAGAGGTTTGCCGCGCCATGCGCTGGCTGGCCGAGGAACGTCACGTGACTCTTACTCTCGAAGAGCCCCTACCGCCCAGCAGCTTAGCCGGCGATGAAGATCTGATCCGTCAGGCCATCCTGATCCTGATCGATAACGGCTGCAAATACAACCACCCCGGTGGCGCAGTACGAATCTCCCTTGAGCGAGACAACAGCTGCTGCGTGATACGAGTGACGAACACGGGACCATGCATACCGGAAGAGCTATGGCCGCAACTGTTCGAGCGTTTCTACCGCGTCGACAAGTCTCGCTCTCGCCTGCATAGGGACGGCGAAGGAAGCGGTGCCGGGCTCGGTCTATCCATCGCCCGCTGGGTAGCCGATTCCCACGGAGGCAAGGTGGTGCTGGAAAAATCCTCCACCGCCGGAACGGTGTTCGCGCTGTACCTGCCGTTAACCAGCCAGGAAAACAGTGTCGAGCGCCAGAACGCAACTGAACCCGCCTGGATACCTGAATAAGCAAGACTGCTTCGGAACCGCGCTTGCCAAAAAGCGCCGTAGCTATCCTATTGCGGGACTCAATGCTTCGCTCAAGCAGAGCACGAGTCCGGCCAGAAAAAAGCGATTCAGCCGGTCGCCCTCACTTTACGCAAAGACCGAATTGGAGAGCCCTTCCCATGTCCAAGAAAACGAACTCAAACGCCTCGCGCAGAAGATTGAAGCCAAGCAATAAGGACACGAAGTTTGGCCGGGATCTAATCGGAGGCGCGAAACAAATTCTTGCTCATATCGAAGGCCGTAAGGTGCTTGATGAGTATACGCTCGCCTCGCCCGTGGACGTGAAGAGTATCCGCCGAAAAGTTGGCATGTCACAAACGGAGTTTGGCAACAGCTTTCTGCCTGAACCGCCGTACGCTGCAGGAATGGGAGCAAGGCAAATCCGCTCCGGACATTGCTGTTCGCGCCTACCTTACGGTCATTGAGCGAACCCCTGACGCTGTAAGGGCCGCGCTGAGCCGCTGATCTCAGCGCCAGCTATTATTAGCGCCATCGTCAACTCGCTGGCCGCCAACCAGCGCTTGACAAGCCCGCCTGCCAAGCCGTCATTTCCGTCACCGAGTCAAATAAATAATCTATGCAGATCCCATAACGTATTTGTTTCAACTCGGATCGTGAAATGACCTACTATAGAGACATTCTCTTTGGGAAGGGTCTCGCTCCAGTGATTTCTACTAGCTCGGTCTGTGTCTTATCTCGCTCCTATCGTCGATTCGGGCGATTCACGCCTTTTGTGTTGTTGCTTGTGCTTTTTGCGGTGGCGTGGTCGTGCTTCGCTCAAGCTGTTAGTGGCGACTTGGTCGGCACAATTACGGATCAATCCGGCGCCGTAATTCCAAACGCTGACGTCGTCGCCGTGAATAACTCGACAAATGTGAACTACCCAGGCAGATCCAACAGCCAGGGTGAATACCGCATCAACAATTTGCCGCCGGGTACTTATGACGTAAGCGCCTCGGCGCCAGGTCTCGCCAAACAGCTCCTGCGTGGCGTCTCGGTACAACTGAATTTGCAGGCCACGGCCAACATTACGATGTCGGCAGGAACGGTCTCAACATCCATCCAGGTCGAGGCTGCCGCGCCACTGCTCGACACGACTACTTCGCAGATTCAATCTACTTTCCAGTCGAAAGAGGCTGCTGACCTTCCCAACGTCAGCACCGGGCAAGGTGTTTTGAACCTCTCTCTGCTTGGCGCAGGTGTCGCTAGCGGTGGTGGGCTTGGAGTCGGCACCGGACCGTCGATTGGTGGTCAGCGCCCTAGAAACAATAACTTCATGATCGAAGGCGTGGACAACAACAATTTGTCGGTAACAGGTCCACAAGTCTTTATTCCGAACGACTCAGTTGCTGAGTTCACGTTACTTCAGAATCAGTTTCAAGCCGAATTTGGGCATTCCTCCGGAGGCCAGTTCAATACGATCGTGAAGAGTGGGACGAATGAGTTTCACGGTACCGTCTACGACTATCTGCGAAATCGAGACCTGAATGCACTGGACCAGGCATTCGCGCGCCAAGGCATTCTTTCAAACCCTAGATATGACCAGAACAGACTCGGAGCCAATGTCGGTGGTCCGATACTCAAAGACAAGCTCTTCTTCTTCGGCAGCTTCGAATACAATCCATTAGGCCAGACCAGCACCCCCACCACAAAGCTGTTCGCTCCTACGGCCGCCGCATATACGGCATTGGCAGCTAACCCGGCGGTGAATCAAACCAACCTCGGCGTTGCGGAACGATATGCCGTGGCGCCCGCCGTCAGCGCTGGGGCGCCCACCATCTCGATTGGCGGCATCACTGTACCGACGGGTATCCTTCCGGTTGCCGGCGCGAACTACACAAATAACTACTACGGCATTGGGACAATCGATTACAACATCTCCAACTCCGACCAGCTTCGCGGTCGCTTCGTCTATAACAAGCAAGCGGCGACCAATACCGTCGCAGCTCTTCCGGCCTTCTATACGCAGGTGCCTACGACGAATTATTTGACCACCATATCCGAGTACCACACCTTCTCACCGAACGTGACTAATGAACTTCGACTGGGCTATCACCGCAATAACTCAAACTCGCCAGCGGGTAACTTTACATTTCCTGGACTCGATCAATTTCCCAACCTGGTGTTCAATGACTTGAATCTGCAGCTTGGCCCTAACTCGAACTTCCCTCAATCAGGAGTCTCGAATGTGTACACCGCAAATGAAAATCTGACCTGGACGATTGGGCAGCACACCATCAAAGTCGGCACCGAATTCCGGAAGTATATAGCACCAACTTCTTTCACACAGCGATTCAGAGGTGATTACGAGTACACAAGCTTCGCGCGCTATTTGACCGATCAGGTTCCGGATTACCTGGGCCAGCGGGGCGTCGGAAATGTAACGTTCTATGGAGACCAAATCGCGACCTACGATTATGCTCAGGACACCTGGCGTATCCGTCCGAACTTGAGCCTCAACCTGGGATTGCGCTACGAATATACGACAGTTCCTTATTCGGAACGCCTTCAATCGCTCAATTCACTTGCCAGCGTGCCGGGCCTCATCACATTTAATTCACCGCAGCCCGATCCACACGCTTTTGCTCCGCGCATCGGTCTCGCCTATTCTCCTGGCGCAAGCGGGAAAACTTCGATCCGCGCCGGCTTTGGGCTGGCTTACGACGTTCTTTTTAGCAACATCGGCAGTATCTCGACACCTCCTCAGCTGAGCTCTACGATCGATTACACCAACGGCAACAATCCGGCCCTGTCGGCATACAACGCCTTGCACTTCCTGGCAACGGGAGGAATCCCGCCTAATGCCGGGGGCAGCGGAACTCTGACACCCGCTCAGGCCCGAGCCGTGACAAGCGCTTTCCTTCCCGATCAAAAATTGCCATACTCCATCAACTACACGCTGAGCATCCAACACGTCTTCGCCAATAATTACACTCTCGAAGCCCGCTACGTCGGCACACGAGGTGTTCATCTTGTGTTCCAAAGCCAGCTCAATAAGTACACGAACATCACACCTACACAAGACATCCCGACCTACCTGTCGGCGCCGAATGCCGCCACGCTCGCCGCGCTCCCTTATACAGTCGGAGCCCTGCGAAGCCTCGGCAGCACGGTTCCTGCTTATGCCGCTGCCGGCTTTACTAATATCGTCACCAGCTATCAGCCCGAGGGTTCGTCTACCTACAACGCTCTTGACCTTCAACTCACTCGGCGGTTCAGCAACGGCCTTCAGTTCCTGGGCGCCTACACATGGAGCCATAACCTGGACAACAGCACAAGCGAATTCGCAACCACCTACTTGACGCCGCGCCGGGCTCAGGACTCGCAAAACCTAACTCCCGAATGGGGCAACTCAGCAATCGACCACCGGCAGCGTTTTACTTTCAGCGCAGCCTATGAGACCCCTTGGTATAGAACCAGCACGAATTGGTTCCTCAAAAACTTGGCTGGAAATTGGGAAGTGTCGCCGGTCTACACTTACGAATCCGGTGAATACTACACGCCGCAGAGCGGTATCGATTCCAACTTAAACCAAGATTCGGCCCCCGATCGCGCCATCGTGAATACCAGCGGTGTCGCCGGTACGGGTTCCGGCGTATATGGTCTCACTGCGACTGGAACGGTGGTCCCGGTGAATGCCAGTACAGCGCAGATCAATACGGTTAAAGCTTGGGTTGCAACGAACCCCAATGCTCGTTATATCCAGGCCGGTTACGGCGCCTACGCCAACTCTGGACGAAATATTCAGGAGACGCGGCCGATCGATAATATCGACCTGAGCCTGATGAAGCGCTTCACCATAAGAGAACGCTATAACCTTCAGATCATGGGTGAGGCCTTGAACTTGTTCAACCATACCCAATTCATCCCGGGATCGATCGACAATGTCGCCTCGGTGGGCACCGCAACCACGAGTGCGCTTCAGTTCGTAAACGTGTCGAACGTGAACTTTAATAATCCGACACAAGCCTTTAGCAGCAACCCCCGTGTTTTGGAAGTTGTCGCGAAGTTCAATTGGTAGGATCAGCCGACATTAGTGAGCCAAGGCCGCTGGAGAATTATTGCGGCCTTCTAGGAGTCTGTCCGCAATAAGTTACTCGCGCCCGAAGTCGACGAGAGTACCAAACCCCTCCCCGTTACCACCGCCTAGGATTAGGTACAAGCGTTCCCTCTTTTCTGTTGACGCTACCCTGTCATTCGTGTAACATCTGCCTAGTATAAAGACATAGCCATTTGGTGGGAACTGGATGCTCATCCTGCGTGCCGGTCGTTTCTCGACGCGGGAACTTTACACGTTTTAAGCGAAAATCAGGGAGTCTAACTTATGAGCCCTAGTAGGCTTGCACTCGTGTGCCTCATCGTTTGTGGGTGGCTGTTTTGCCTTCCTCCGTTCCTGTTCGCGCAGTCGGGTCGCGGGACGATCTCAGGAACCGTGCGAGACACCAGCGGAGCTGTTGTTCCACAAGTCAAGATAACCGTCATCAACACCGCCACCCGCCAAAGAACCGATTTGACTACGAACGGAACGGGAGATTTTACTGCCGCCGAGGTGCCGGTCGGGACCTACAACGTCGAAGCTGAAAAGGTTTTCGTCAGGCAGTCATCAAGAACCTGAACGTGGATGCAGGCGACACTGCGCGAGCCGATGTGAGCCTCGAAGTTGGGCAGTCCAGGCAAGTTGTTGAGGTCGAAGCCACCACTTTGCAACTGGACACTGAGGATTCACAAAACGCGGTCACCGTCAATCAGACCCTTGTCAATACGCTTCCGCTCGAAGTCGCAGGCGCGGTTCGTAGTCCTTTCGACCTCGCCGCACTGACGCCCGAGGCGAAGAACACGGGATCCTACTCGGGATTTGCGCTCGGAGGCGGTCAGGCCGATAGTTATCAAGCCACTTTGGATGGCGTCTCGGTAAACACCTCCCGCGCTCTTCAGAAGAATTGGGTGGCTTCGAATGCGCCGTCGGTGGAAGCAATCACCCAATTCACTGTCGATACCAACGGCTTCAAAGCGGAGTACGGTCACGCCGGCGGCGGTGTGATGATGTTCGTGGCAAAGTCAGGGACCAATCAGTTTCACGGATCCGCTTATGAGTTTCTACGCAACAACGACTTCGATGCCAATGACTGGTTCAGCAACCGCGCCGGAAAGGCGCGCCAGATCTATAAGCAAAACGATTTCGGAGTTACTGTCGGAGGCCCGGTCTGGATTCCCAAGGTCTACCACGGACAGAACAAGACATTCTTCTTTTTCTCTTACGAAGGTTTCCGCAATCGCAATGGCGCCACCAACGCGACTGCCACCGTCCCTACCGCCGAGATGTATAACGGCGATTTCAGCAACTGGGTGACTGCCGCAGGAAAACAGATCCCGATCTACGACCCGACGACCCAGGTGAGCGGTGCCAATGGAGCCGTGTCCCGCACGCAGTTTCCAGGAAACAAGATCCCTGTCAGTCTGTTTAACGCAACATCCCTCCAGGCGCTAAAGGTGTTTCAATCCGGCGGAAACATTGCGCCCAACACGGCCGGCCGCCCTGGAACCGCCGCCTACGTCAACAACAACTACATCATCGCGAACGGATCGAATGTCCAGCCTGTGAACAAGGTCAGCATCAAAGGAGATCACGTTTTTAACGACAAGCAGCGCATCTCCGGGTACTACGGATACGATCGCGAATCGACGATCGCCGGGCCGGAGGGACCTGCCACGCTCCCCGGACTCTTTTCGAATTACAACGATACATCGCAAACCTCCGACGTCCTCAGATTCAGTTGGGACTGGACTTTGAGCCCCACCAAGTTTAATCATTTCTATGCCGGCGGCAACAATTGGCGGCAGGATCACAAGCCGCCACAGGAATATATCGGAAACTGGCAGAATAAGTTCTGCCTCGGCAACGTCCCTAACTGCAACGAGAATCTTGTCCAGCTCTTTTACAGCGGAACAGGTAATCCGTACACGTCCTGGGGCGGACAAGCCGATAACGGCTCTGAAAACACTGTTTACTCCTACAACGACGACTTCACCTGGATCAAGGGCCCTCACACGTTCAAGTTCGGAGGCTCGTTCCAGATTAACCACTACAACGGCTTGGGCCGTCAGTGTGAAGCGGGCTGCGTCGGCTTCAGTTACACCGAGACCGGCCTGCCCCTCTCAACCGATCCCAACCAGGGAGGTAACGCGTTCGCCTCTTTCTTGCTTGGTTACGCTGATTCCGGTCAAATAGACACCCCGCGATTTATCGGGCAGCAGTTCCCCTATTTTGCGGGTTTCGTCCAGGACGACTGGCATGTAAATCAGAAGCTGGTATTGAATCTCGGTTTACGCTGGGAAACCAATCTCCCCCCTACCGGGCTCGCCGATCGCTGGAGCGATTTCTCGCCAACCACCCCCAATCCCGCTGCCGGCGGAATACCAGGCGCAGTGATCTTTGCCGGCAGTGGTCCTGGGAGGCAGGGGTCTCGCACGCTGGCCGATTCCTATTTCCATGCCTTCGGGCCCCACATCGGTTTTGCCTACTCCTGGAACCAGAAGACTGTCATCCGGGGGTCCTACGCCCGTTCTTATGCTCCTCTCATGGCAGTGTCGGGATCGGCGCATAACATGGGCTTCACCTTAACCGATACGGTCACCAACCAGACCAACGGCCTGCAGCCGACGTTTCTCCTGAACCAGGGGTTCCCTGCTTACCAGGTTCCCCCGTTCATCAACCCGTCAGTTTCAAACGGCACCTCGGTCTCCTGGTGGCAGGGTGCTGAAACCACCCATCCTCCTACCACCGATAATTTCAACTTCTCGATTCAGCGTCAGCTTGGCCCCAACATGTTGGTGGAAACGGCTTATAACGGCGTCATGGGTTCCCACCTGCAAGCTCAATTGCTCGATTACAACCAGGACAACCCGGCGCTCCTCACAGCCTTCGGGAATATCGCGCAGAGTACCGCTGTCCTCAGCAGCCAGGTCGGTTCAACTTTGGCGAATCAGTATGGAATCGCGCCGCCCTATCCGGGATTCAAGGGAACAGTCAAACAAGCTCTTCGTCCTTACCCGCAATACACGCTGGTGGATACCTATGGCGGCCAAGGCGATCACAGCGGCCATTCCACTTACCATTCGGCACTGGTTCGTTTTGAAAAGCGTTACGGCAACGGCCTGACATTTCAAACGTCTTATGTCTTTTCAAAACTGCTGACCGATGCGGACAGCTACTGGGGTAATGCGATCCCGACTAACGCCTCCGGTGGCGGCGGCGGATGTTGTCTGGCCGCTGATCAGTACAATCGCAGGCTTGAGAAATCCATCGGCCAGTTCGACGTCACTCACGATTTCAAAGCAGGCTTCGTGTACGATCTCCCGTTTGGCAAAGGCAGACAATTCCTGACTCATGGCGCGGGCGCCTGGATACTCGGAAACTGAGGTATCAACGGAATTCTTACCTACGCCAGCGGCCTGCCCGTGGGCGTTACCTCATCCTATGTGCTCCCGCTCTATGGAACGAGCAATGGTCGCAGCACGCCATATGTCGCTTCCAATAACGGCTGGCAGCCAAATTGGAATGGGAAATTCGATCCAACTATCGATTCGTTTATGAACTCTTATTGCGGAGCATCGCCCACGACCTGCACTGGAGTCTTTCCTGCGCAGGGAGCAGGAAGTCAAGATTCTGGCTTTGGCAACACCACCCGTTACAATCCGAAGGTTCGCCAGTTCCCGAACCTGAACGAGAACTTATCCGTGGCCCGTTCCTTCCCCATCCGAGAGCAAATGCGATTCGAATTCCGTGCCGAAGCATTCAACATCTTTAATCGCGTGCGCTTCGGTACCAGCGACGTAAACCTGCAAGACCAAAACTTCGGAAAACTGACCAGCAGCAGCGACCTGCTGAACACACCCAGGCAACTGCAGCTCGCTCTCAAATTCTATTTTTGATTGCTGCAGATTACCTGTTCACTACCGTCACCGCACGGCCCAGGTATTCGTCGCTTTCAAGTTGATCCACCAGGAACTTTGCCAGATCTGCCCGCGTGATCTCATGCCCTTTCTCTTCACCATCCAGAACCGTGACGCTCCCCTTAGCTGGATCGTCCTTCAAAATAGCGGGACGAGCAATCACGAAATCCAACGCACTTGCACTCACCTCCTGCTCCAGAGCGGCCTTGTCTTTGGTAGATCCGCGAAGGAAAGTCGGCATCAGCAGGTGCTCGTACCAAAACGGCGCTTGCGTTCGGCTCGTCCCCAAACCCATCATCGAAACGACAATCAGTCTGCGGACATTCTTTGCCC
This sequence comes from Bryobacteraceae bacterium, assembly GCA_965276965.1. Taxonomy (GTDB): domain Bacteria; phylum Acidobacteriota; class Terriglobia; order Bryobacterales; family Bryobacteraceae; genus Bog-105. The sequence goes on along the minus strand of OZ255713.1, from coordinate 630,026 downwards.
GCATCGCCTCAATGACGTTATGCGCCGCCGTACGTTCGAGAGTCGTGTCTTTCTAAGGCGTCGCGCCGCCGATTGTGTCGATCACGGCATCGCTTCCTTCCACCGCCTTCAGCACGTCTTCCTGTTTGGTCGCGTCGCCAATCAACACGCGGGCGTTTTCCTGCTTGAACTCGCTCGCATCGCGCACCAAAGCTGTCACTTCATGCCCCTTTGCCAAGGCTTGCTCAATCACCAAGCTTCCTGTCTTGCCGCTCCCGCCCAACACCAGCACCTTCATAGTTGAAATCCTCGGTCTCCCACGTCACACCTTCCTCTAATAATTCTGTCCGGTATTTATAGGCGACCCGAGCGGTCTGCCCGTTCTGCTCTGGCATGATTGGAACCATCGCAGTCGAATTCTGCAACCCCTCTACGCCGCCTGCGCCTTTTGTCTTTGCCAAGCTTCCGTGGTTTCTCGTGCAAAGTCTTGGTAACGGCGCGGCGGGTGTCCTAGCAATTTCGTCAGGCTTTCGATGTCTCCTTCGCCTGCTACAAAACCGCGTTCCAGATATCCCTGGAACATCATGCGCGTGTCGAAGGCCGACCAGGACGGAGCCGTTTTCCGCATCTGCTGCTCAAACGCATCCATATCGGCTCCGGCGTAATGGATTTCCTTCCCCAGCAGCCCACTCCAGATCTGCGCCATCTTGGGACCGCTCAACACATCCGGTCCGTTCAGGTTATAAACTTTGCCGTAATGGCCGTCGCCCGTCAGTGCAATTGCCGTTGCTTCCGCGATATCTCGCACATCCACTGCCGAAATGCCTTTCTGGCCCAAAGGCATGGGGTAAATACCAGCCTTCATCAGCGGATCCTTCAAGCTCTCGTCGTTCTGAAAAAAATAGTTGGGCCGAATGATCGTATACGGCAAGTCAAACTCTCGTAAAGCAGTCTCGATGGCAAGCTTCGAGGCAAAGTGAGGAACATCCTTGAAACTCTCCACCTTGAAGACTGAGTGATACACAACATGTTTCAGCTTGTGCTTCTTTGCCAGATCATAGGCGATCAAACCCTGAGTTAGTTCATCCGGCACAACCCCATTCAAGAGATAAAGCTTATCTACCCCGTCGAGCGCCTTCTCTACCGACATCGGGTCCAGCAAATCACCTTCCACAATCTCGACACCTTCCGCCCCTGCCGCGGACTCGGCTTTCTTCCGCACCAGAGCGCGAACCTTGGCCTTGCGCTTGCCCAGCTCTTTCACTACTTCCCTGCCAACCTTGCCCGTGCTGCCTATCACTAAAATTTTCATCCTCTATTCTCCTTGGCCTGTGTTATTCCCGTAGTCATCGCAACCGCTGGCATGCCACCTGGTAGATGCAATCCTGCCTATTTATGGCTTGTCTGATTGTCGATAAGAATTGCCGGGTTCTATAAATCCTTCGCTTCACCAGAAAAACAAGGTAGAAGAAAAAAGAATGCGCCGCTATGCCTCACAGAACTTACCGGAGAATAATGTTTTGGGAAACACAAGCAGGCTGGCGCGCCTGATCGATGAATTGACGGGCGAGAGCGGCATCTACAGCACCGAGATTGCCGGCCTCTGGCTTGCGCGCTTTTCCGTCCCGAACCCACCACGGCACGCCATAAATAGCGCCGTGTTCTGCGCCGTGGCCCAAGGCTCCATTAGCGTCTTGATGCCGGGCGAAATTTACACGCACGGTCCCGATCGATATCTGGTTATGGCGCTCGCCATCCCCGCGATCGCCCAACTCGTTGGAGTGACGCCGAAGGAGCCTTACCTCGGCGTCACGCTTGAGCTTGACTTTAATGAGCTAAGCGAGCTGTCTCTTTCGGACGTTCCACCGACCGCAGCGACACAAGGAGCAGGAAAGGCCCTTTTCTTCGGGGAGTTCGACGCCCCACTGATCGATGCCGTGTACCGCCTCGTAGGCTTGTTGACGACACCGAAGGACATCCCAGTCCTGGCGCCGCTCGTACGCCGCGAAATCTTCTATCGTCTTTTAAGCAGCAACCCAAGCGGTCTTTTGAGAAAGCTGGTGATGAAAAACGCTCAGATCCGGCATCTCGCCCGCACTGTCGATTGGATGAAGAAGAATTATGCCAAAACTTTCAAAGTCGAAGATCTGGCGCGCCGCTCGAATATGAGCGTCGCCAGCCTACACTCCTGGTTCAAAGCGGTGACCACGCTGAGTCCGTTGCAATTTCACAAGAGACTCCGATTACAGGAAGCCAGGCGAATGCTCTACCTTGACGGGGAGCCTGCCACAACAGTGAGCCGGCGAGTGGGTTACGAAAGCCCCTCGCACTTCAATCGGGACTACAGCCGCCTGTTCGGCGCGCCCCCGCTCCGTGACATGGAGCGCATGCGTAGCGTTTCAGGTGGAGTCAACGGTATTCCCGAACGTTGTCTTCTCGGGGCAACAACTTACCGGCCAATTCCAACCCGAAAAAATCCTGACATACCCTCCCTTAATGGCGCGAAACCTCCCAAAACTCCTCAATCTCTTCTAACGTCTTGTTCTTTGTCTCCGGTACGAACAACCAGGTGAAAACAGCCTGCGCCAGAGCCATCGCCGCCAGAAATGCAAACGTGACTGACTTCCCAAGCTGATGAAATGCAAATGGAAAGATCAGCACAACCACGGCGTTCGTCACCCATTGCGTCAACACCGGCACCGTCATCGCTGTCCCGCGTATCCGGTTGGGAAAAATCTCGGGAACCAAGGTCCAAAACACCGGACCGATGCAGCACGCAAAGAACGCCAGATAAGCCATAACCAAAACCGGCACCAGCGTTCCTCGAAACGCATCCCGGGCCGACAACAGCGTAAGCGCCGCCAGAGTCGCTGCCATTACCAGAGAACCCACAACGTAGAGCGGCTTACGTCCCCACCTGTCGATCATCCAGAACGAAGCTAAGGTAAAAACAAAATTCGTCACGCCCACCAGAAACGTCGCGAATAAAGCCGCGTCAATTTCCCAGCCGGCTGATTGAAAGATAGACGGCGCGTAATCGATCACCGTGTTTACACCCGACACGTGTACCAGAATCGCCAGAAAAAAACTGACCGTCACAGCCCGGCGAATGCCCGGCCGCAGAATGGTGCTCCAGCCCTGTTGAGCGCTCGCGAAACTAAAAGCAATTCGATCGAACTCGGCCGCGGCAAATTCAGCCCCCATAATCCGCTCTAACACCTGCCTGGCTTCCGCGTTCCGACCCGCCCTGATCAGATATCTTGGCGTTTCCGGCGCGCGCAACAACAAACCGAAAAACACTAGCGCGGGAAACACTCCCGTCAAGAACATCCAGCGCCAGTTATTCGTCCCCGCATTACGCAATGCGAAGTTAGTCAGATACGAAAGCAGAATTCCCGTTACCAACGACATTTGATAGAGCGCGGCCAGTCTCCCCCGCTTCCGTGCCGGCGACATCTCCGCAATGTAAAGAGGCGAAAGAATGGACACTGCGCCCACCGCCAGCCCGCCCGCGCAGCGCGCCGCAATGAATAGGGGAAACGTTCCCGCCACTGCCGTAAGGACAGACGTCACCGCAAACAACGCAGCCGCCCAAAGCAAAGCTTTCCGCCGTCCCCATCGGTCCGCCAACCGTCCCGTCACCAGCGAACCCATCACACAGCCAAACAGCAGCGAACTGAATGCCCATCCCAGGCTCAAATCGTCGAGCCCGAAATGCACTCGCAAGTAAGGGCCGGCACCCGTAATAATCGCAATATCGAAGCCGAAAAGAAAGCCTCCCAGCGATGCCGTCACAACAGTCTTCAGTAGAAATGCTTGTGACGACGATCTATTCCGGAGCATCTTTTGCAAACGTTATCACCGTAGTATATTGGCCCTGCCCCTCCCGGTCAAGCTTGGAAACTCCAAAGCGCTATTGACAACGCCCATATTCAGGCGTAGCCTGCTCTTGATAGCGTTTGCAAAAATTTCGAAAAGATGGAGGATAGTTCATGGCCAAAGGATGTATCTCGGACGACGAAATAAGCCGTTACCACGAAAGCGGATTTGTGCTGGTAAAGGGCTTTTTCGATCCTGAAGAAATCGATCTTTTAAAGCGAGCAGCCAAAGAGGATCGCGCCCTCGATAGTAATTCATTCTCCCGGAGTGACGGCGAAGGGGGCAAAGTCCGTTTGTCCCTCTGGAACCATCCCGGCGACACCCTCTACGGCATGTTCGCGCGCTGCGAATCCATCGTCGATTCAGCCGCCAAACTGCTGAACGATGAGGTCTACCATTACCACTCCAAAATGATCATGAAAGATGCTCATGTGGGCGGAGCGTGGACCTGGCATCAGGATTACGGTTACTGGTACCAAAATGCCGTGCTCTTCCCCAACCTCACCAGCGCCTTTATTGCAGTAGACCCCGCCACAATCGAAAACGGCTGCATGCAGGTCATCCCGCATTCGCACGAGCTCGGCCGCATCGAGCATGTTCTCAAAGGCGAACAAGCCGGCGCCGACACGGAACGGGTCAACGAAATCCTCAAGCGCCTGCCCCTGGTTCACGTCGAAATGGAACCCGGCGACACCTTGTTCTTTCACGCCAATCTGCTGCACCGCTCCGATCAAAACACGTCCCCGAACTCACGCTGGTCCATGATTTGCGTCTATAACGCCAAAAGCAACGATCCTTACAAGGAAAGTCATCACCCCCGCTACACCCCGCTTCAAAAGGTGCCGGATTCGGCCATCAAAGAGGCCGGCTCAAAACGCTTCGCCGAAAACGATGCCAGCTGGATGAACGTGGCCTCCGACGAAAGTGCAACTGTGCTAGCGACGAAGGAATAACCTGGACTTTGCGCCTGGAAGACATAGCCTACAAAGCCAAGGTATCCGTCTCCACGGTCTCGCGCGTCGTCAACGGCTTTGAATCAGTCAAGCCCTCCACGCGCAAACGGGTCATGGCCGTGCTCGACAAGATGAACTACCAGCCTAATCTGCAGGCTCGCTATCTCGTCGCGGGCCGCAGCAACACGCTGGGCATCATCGTCTCCAATCTTGAAAATCCCTTTTTCGTCGATATCTTCCACGCCCTCGAACAGCAAGCCCACGCCGCCGGTTATGAAGTTCTAGTCGGTAACACGAACTACGAACCGCAGCGGCTGGCGGCTTGCATCGACCAGTTTCTCGGCCGTCGGGTGGCCGGTCTCGCCGTCATCGCCTCTGAACATGTCTCTCCGGAATTGAAACAACTCGCCCGAGCCAATATCCCCGTCGCTTTTTACGACGCCATGGTTCCCGGCCATCGCAGAACCGGCGTTCGCTTCGACTACCCCAAGGGCATGAAGCAGTTGGTGCGCCATCTCTACGATCTGGGCCATCGCCGCATGGCCTACATCGGTTATCCGCTGCAGTTAGGCTCCACCGATGCCCGCCGCGACGCCTTCGTGGCCGCAACCAAAGAGTTGAAAATCACGAATCGTTATCTCTTCGTCGAAGAGCACTGCGACCTCGTCGCCGGTCGCGAAGCCACTCGCGAACTCTTGTCCTCCGGTTTCGCACCCAGCGCCATCCTCTGCGTCAATGATCTGTTCGCCGTCGGTGTTCTCCGCGAGCTCCGTAACCGCAACATCTCCGTCCCCCAGGAAATCTCAGTCACCGGATTCGACAACATCAAGATCGCCGAATTCAGCAGCCCCTCCCTCACCACCATCAACATCCCGCGCGAACGCATCGCCACCACGCTATTTCGAAGCCTTCACTCGACTGACCAGCAAGCGGCCGAACAACCCGCGCAGTACATCATCGATCCCGAACTCATCGTCCGCGAATCCACCGGTGCCCACACAAATCTATGAGAACTTGGTCATTAGCCGCCGCCCTTCTCCTGCCATACGCTGCTTTCTCCGCGCCTCAACAATGGACCGTCGGCAACACTGAAATCGAAAGAACCCTGGTCTTTGACTCCTCCGGTCTTTTCACCCAGCGGCTCTCTGATCTCAAAACGAATACGCATTTCCTTCAGCCAGACAGCCTCGTCACGAATCTCTCCAACGAGTTCTCCTTCCAATGCAACGGCCGCCTCTACAAAGGGCACAGCCCGGATTTCTCACTCCTCGGCGCCGCCGAAGCTCCACTCGCCAACGGCAAATCTCTCACCATTCATCTCCGAGCCAAACAACTTCCGCTCGACGTCTCCGTCATCTACAACGTCTACACCGGTCATCCCGCGATTCGCAAACATCTCGTGCTGCAAAACACCGGCACAACCGCGCTTCATTTTTCCCATCTCGAAATCGAAGACATCGGACCCTCTATTGGTCCGGAAAGCGAAACCGTTCTCAATACCCAATACGGAGCGATCCCCCGCGAAATCTTCTATACCGGCCGTTCCGAAGACGCCGCGCTGCTGATTGCAAACGGGCGCACCGGAATAGGCTTAGCCGTGATCAGCGAAGTGCCCGGCTACATGAAGCGGACCGAGATCAACGGCTGGCATCATGACGACAAACACGTGGCTATTAGCGTCCTCTACGACACAGACTTGATGCCGTTCGAACGCTCCCTCGCGCCCGGCGAACAATTTACTACAGCCGCCGTATCGCTCCTCACGTATCGCAACGGCGACGGCTTCCGCGATCCTCACTGGGTTCTGCCCTCCTATATGGCCAAGATCCTGATGAGGCGAGTGGATGCTAAAGGCGCTCCCTGGATCTACAACACCTGGGAGCCTTTTGAGCGCCATGTGAATCAAGCGCTGGTTCTCAAACTTCTCGACGTCGCCAGCAACATGGGCCTCGACATCTTCACCATCGACGACGGCTGGCAACAGGAATATGGCGAGAACACAGTCAACCTCACCGCCTTTCCCGGCGGACTCAAACCCATTCAATCAGCCGTCGAAGCGAAAGGCATGCGCCTCGGATTATGGATTCCTCTAGCCGCCATCGAAACCACCACCGCCGACTTCCGCAACCATCCCGAATGGGGCGCATTAGACCTCGAGGGAAAACAAAAGTTGACCGGCACCGCGGCCGGCCAGAAAGCGGTCATGTGCCTGGCCAGCCCCTTTCGCGACGCCGCGGCAGACCGCATCAATCAGGCCATCAAACAGTTCCATCTCGCCTACGTCAAACTCGACCTGACCACCATCTTCAACGCCTATGGCGAAGCTCCCGGCTGCTGGGCCAAAGGCCACTATCATCACACCTGGGGCGAGTCGCTCAACATGATCTATGAAGGCATCTCCTACGTCACCGGCAAGATCTACCAGAAGCATCCCGATGTCCTTCTCGATCTGACCTTTGAACTCTGGGGCCAGAAACATGTCATCGACGCGGGCCTGCTGGCCGCGGGCGATCTCGATTGGATGAGCAACGTCGATGACAACAAGCCCGACTCAGCCGGCCCCTTACAAGCTCGCACTCTCCTGTATCAGCGCGCGGCATCCATGCCGGTGGAAAGCATGCTCATCGGAAATCTCCACGCCGAACTCCCTACCGTGCAAGAAAGCTTTGCCACCGAAATCGGTTCCGCCCCACTTCTGCTCGGAGATCTTCGCAATCTCACCGTAGCCGATCAGCAGTGGTATCGCGAAAAAATCACCTGGTTCAAGAAATTAAGAGCAACCACAAAAATCAGCGAAAGCTTCTTTCCGCTCGGCACTTGGCTGCAGCCGTCGCCCGCTCATTGGGACGGCTTCGCCCGCTTGTCGCAGGCCGGGAGCGGAGTCATCGCTGTTTTCCGCAACAAGTCCAATGCCGCGGACGCCCATGTCCAAATCCCTCTGATGCCGGATGGAAAATTCAAACTACATTCCGTCATCACGAACCAAGATCTCGGCACATTCAGTAAAGAGGATTGGGTTCGCGGCGTGACGGTCAAGTTCCCTGCTTCTGAGCCGGTCGAAATCCTGGAAGTCACTGCAACTGGCAGTTGAACCGCAGCAGCAGCCGCCTATCTTCCCTCGCGCAGAGTGTCCGGAAGTGCCACCCGCGTCATCCCAATCCGTTTAAAGAATGCACTGAGTTGCTCCGGAGTGCCCCGCGAATCCACGCCCGCTGGTGGAAGCCTCCGTGACTTCGCCGGAGTCGCGAACTCTGTGATCGCTAGCTCGAAACCGCCCGGAAGATACCAATTCAAGAGCCGCGCTTCCGACGTATCCACCCGGAAGCTGTGCACGCATCCAGCAGGGATATAGGCTAGCGATCCCGCCTTTGCCGTAAACCGTTCCGGACCCGCCACCAGCGTGATTTCACCCTCTAAAATGTAAAGCGCCTCATCCTGCTCATGCGTGTGCGGCGCTGGCCCGGAGTTCTTCGGGCACAGTTGCTCCAGCAACGAATAAGATCCGCCCGTCTGTTCTGCGGTCGCGAGAACGGTCCAGAGAATATCCTGTAACCAATAGGCTGGGGCTTGTTCGACCTGAAGCGCATACGGCTTGATCGGATTCGTCTGGCTGGGCTTCGTGGCCATATTGCTGTCGCTGGGAGGATCCGCGAGCGGGAGACTGAGAACTCCCGTCTGGCCAAATTCCCGCGAGGTCTCTTCGACCATCCAACGTGGCGGCATGGGAGTCGTTCCCGGTTCCGGAGCCTTTCGCTCGATCGCCGGAACAGCAAGGCTCATAATGATCCCTTCGAATCCCGCCGGCGTGTAGAAGTTCAGCAGTCTTGTATGAGCCACATCCACCACAAAGCTGTGTTCCGTCTCTCGTGGAATGGACACAAAGGTTCCTGGGCCAGCCTCCACTTTCTCGCCGCCGGCTTGGTAAGTGCAGTGCCCTTCCAAGATGTACATCCCCTCGTCACTCGGATGCGTGTGCGTTGGAGGTCCGCCGATTCCCGTTCCGCAAACCTGCTCCAGCAGAGTAAATCTGTTGCCGGTGAGGGAACTCGTGGCAAGAGGCATCCACAAGTTGTCGATCAGCCAAAAGGCTGTGCTGTTCTGATTCGTGAGTAGATAAGGAATAGCGCGGTCGCTCATATTGTCTTTTCTGGTAATAATCATTACCATTTCCTCCACTAATGGTAACATCTATTACCATGTATGGGGGTCAAATCCGAGACGAAATCAACTAAAATAATCCCTGCGAAGCGTTCCTCCAATGTGCTCAAAGCGGCAGGCGAACTCTTCCTGTCCCACGGCTATGAAGGAGTCTCGATCGAGATGATCGTAGCCAAAAATGGCGGGTCGTATCGAGACCTGTACAGAGAATTTGGAGGCAAAGAATCGCTCTTCCTGCGCGTGATGAGCGGCGTCTGCAGCGACGTCCTCGCGCCCCTCCGCGCCGCCCCTCTTCGTGAAGATGGTCAGGCTACAACGATTGAGAACGCACTGCTCGCGATGGGTAGCGCCGTCCTCCGCACCCTGCTTTCCCCGCGTGTCTTAGCCCTTCATCGCCTCATAGTAAGCGAAGCTCCGCGCTTTCCCGATCTCGCACAGATGTTTTTCCAGATGGGCCCAGCTAGCGCGAACGAGGCCGTCGCAGCCTTCCTGACGGCTCGCTCCGCTTCCGACGGTCTTCTGCTAGGTGATCCGTCCGTGACAGCAGCAGTCTTCCTCGATATGTTGACGCACAACCTGCAACTGCGAGCCCTGACCGGCAGCAAGGTCCGCCAGTCTGAGATAAAGTACCGCGTCCAGGAAGCCACCCGCATCTTTCTAAATGGCGTCAGGAAACCGACCCCCTCAAGACGCGATCGCCTTCCCCCGTGTTGAGTAAGAAGCTTGGCTGTGAGACGATCTCCACCAGGAGTTCTTATGCCTTTTGTGGATACCAGCAGCCTTCCTGTAATTGAGCGCTTGCCGGGTTGGCATGGGCGCTATTTCCACTCCCCAAGCATGACGTTTGCGCACTACGATTTCACCCGCGGCGCGACCATTCATGAGCATTTCCATCCGCAGGAAGAAGTCTATGAAGTGATCGAAGGAGCGCTCGAGATCACCATAGACGGAGTAGCGAACATCGCCCGTGCGGGATTAGTGGCAATCGTGCCGGGCGATGTCAGCCATTCGGTCAAAGCGCTCACGGACGGCCACGCCATAATCGTGGACTACCCCATGAGGCGAGATTTCGATTAGACGTGCGCCTAGTAGCCCGGCTATTCGCCACGATTCCATCCAGTATTCCGGTCTCGATTACACCGGCCCCGATAGCGTTTGCACGAATACCCTGACCGCCATATTCAACCGCTATCACCTTGGTCAGCTGGGCAATCGCTCCTTTGGAGGCGGCGTCCGCTACCGTTTCTTTCATACCGACAACGCTCACGACGGAAGCGACGTTCACGATCACACCGCCTCGGGCGCCCTCCAGCATCGCTCGCACAGCCTCACGCGCCTGCACAAAGTAACCTCTTGCATTGATCGCCCTGATCTGATCCCCCTGGCGGTCTCTTCCGCAGAACAATCGCCTTTCAAGGCAACCACTCTGTCCCGTTGCTGAAGATCCATGACGGAAGCGCGGATGCCTTCGGCCACGATGCGAACTCCATGCTCGGCCGGCAACTCCAAGTTGGAAGCCATAAAGAAAGCCCTCAGGCTGGATAGTCGGTGCTGGTACTGGTTGCTTGCCAGGCGTCGAGATCGGCAGACAGACGTTCCACCTTCTCGCGCGTGCGGCGCAAAGCGTCCGAACCGAGAACCAGATGCATCGGTGGCTCGTCCGCCTCTACAGCCTTGAGGATTGCTCTTGCACCACGATCGGGATCGCCCATCTGGCGGCCGGCGATCTTCGCCAGATACTCCACGTTGTCGCCGGCGGTGGAAGCGTAGTCTTCGATCAGGCTTTCGCTCCTACGAATGGATTCCTGTGACAGGAATTCGGTACGAAAGGCGCCAGGTTCGACCAGCGTGACCTTGATCCCAAGCGGCTTCACCTCTTGCACCAGCGCCTGCGACACGCCTTCCAGAGCGCACTTGGCGGCGGCATAGACGCCGGATCCTGCCATCGGAGCGAGGCCGGCAATCGAAGAGATATTCACGATGTGACCGCTGCGTTGCTTGCGCAGAAAAGGAAGTGCAGCCTGCATCAGCTGGATCGGACCAAAGAAGTTCACGTCGAAAACATGCTCCGTCTCTTCAGCGGAAGCTTCTTCGACCGCTCCAAGCAGGCCATATCCTGCATTGTTAACGATGACATCCAACCGGCCGTGTAGCGCAAACGCATCGTTGACGGTCTGCTTCACGGCGGCACTATTAGTCATCTCCAGCGAGAACAGATGTAGACGGGGATCGCCTGCCGTCCAGTTGACCGCACCACTCCGCGTAGTGCCAATCACCAGATGGCCCTGCGCCAGAACAGCAGATGCCAATGCCTTGCCAAGACCACGCGACACGCCCGTGATGAACCAAATCTTTTGTGATGTGCTCATGTTCTGAGCTTACGGAGATCCGACTGTAAAGTGAATCCGGTATTCTCTTCAGTAATTCATTACAATTGCAGGCATAATCAGGTAGTTTGGGAGACTGCCATGCGAGGAAGCGAATTTGCCGAATTGAGAGCGTTTGCGACGGTCGCCGAGAACGGGAGCTTCGTCCGGGCGGCGGAACGGCTTGGCCTCACCGCTTCCGCCATGAGTCAGACCATTCGCGATCTGGAGCGGCGTCTCGGTCTCCGTTTCCTGCACCGGACCACGCGCAGCGTCTCTCTGACGGATGCCGGCGTCAAGCTGCTGGCACGCCTTCAACCGATCTTTCAGGAACTGGATGCCGCCACTCTCGAAATAGACGAACTCCGCGACAAACCATCCGGAACCGTACGTGTCGTGACTCCTCGCATCGCCTTCACTGACCATGTGCAGCCATTGCTTGCCGGTTTTCACCGCAAATACCCGGATGTCGTTCTCGACATCGTCGTCGATGACGCGATCACCGACATTGTAGCCCGCGGCTGCGATCTCGGAATCCGGCTCGGAGAGCTGCTCGAAGAGGATGTGGTGGCCATCAAACTGGACGGCCCGCTGCGGCAGCTTGCAGTCGCCTCTCCTGCCTACCTCAAAAAGCATGGGCGCCCAAAACATCCCGAAGATCTGCCTGCCCATTCCTGCATCAACTGGCGTCAGCAGGGCTCACCTGCCGTGTACCGCTGGGAGTTCGCCAAAGGCAATCAGCAACTCTCCGTTGCCGTGAAGGGGCCACTCATTCTCAACGATCGCGAGCTCGCTGTGGCAGCCGCTCTCCAGGGATTGGGCATCGCGTTCTGGGCGGAACACCGCCTTCGTCCTTTTATCGCATCCGGCAAACTGGTCCCCTTACTAAGCAACTGGTCGCCCGAATTCCCCGGATTCTTCGCCTACTACCGTAAGCCGCGATTCATGCCTGCTGCCCTAAGAGCGCTGATCGAAGCCTTGAAGAATCCGTCAGCGGGCGAGAAATAGAAATGTTCTTATGTATATTGCGCTGTCTCGCAACCTGCCGAGTGAAACAGGGAAACTAATTGCCGCGCCAGAACCTACCCTTCGACGCAATCCTCGATCGCGAAAAGGGACTGGACCGCCGCCTCTCGACCGGCCAATTATCAATGCTCGCAATTGGCGGCGCAATCGGCACGGGACTATTTCTGGGCAGCGGGCTGGCCATTGGTTTGGCCGGACCGAGCGTGCTCCTCAGCTACGCAATTGGCGCCCTGATTGCCTTCCTGCTGATGGGCTGCCTTGCCGAGATGACCGTAGCACACCCGACCTCCGGCTCATTTGGCGCCTATGCGGAGCATTACATCAGCCCGTTCGCGGGCTTTCTCGTGCGATACGCCTATTGGGCCTCGATAGTGCTCGCAGTTGGCACGGAGGTCACCGCCATCGCCCTCTACATGCGGTACTGGTATCCGAATGTCCCTGGCTGGCTATGGATCGTCGGGTTTTCCGCTGTGCTGATCGCGATTAATGCGCTAAACGTCAAAATATTCGGAACCGTCGAGTACTGCTTCTCGGCCCTGAAAATCGTGTCCATTCTCGCCTTCATCGCGCTCGGCGCTTACATGGTCTTCGGTGCGCCAAAAGCCTCAGAATTCGGCTTCTCGAATTACACTTCGCACGGCGGATTTTTTCCCAAAGGCATAGGCGGCATGTGGGTCGCCGTGATCGTGGCAATCTTCAGCTATTTCAGCATCGAAATGATCGCCGTAGCGGCGGGTGAGGCCCGCGATCCCCAACGCGCTATCGCTCGAGCCTTCCGCGCCACCATGTTCCGGCTCGTCTTCTTCTATTTGATGACGCTGGCGTTGACGCTTGCCATCGTTCCCTGGGACGTGACGGGAAGCGGAAGCCCCTTTGTGAAAGTAATGGCTGCCACTCGCGTGCCCTTCGCGGCCGGAGTCTTCAACTTCGTAGTTTTGGTGGCCGCTCTCTCCGCCATGAACAGCCAACTTTACATCACCACCCGTATGATGTTCAGCCTGTCTCGGGCCGGTTACGCACCGCGCCGTTTCGGGGCGCTCAGCGCCAGAGGCGTTCCGCTAACAGCGCTATTGCTGTCCACAATCGGAGTCGCTCTGGCAATCATGTTGGACGTCCTCTATCCGACCGCCGCATTTACCCTGATGATGTCGATTTCTGCCTTTGGAGCGATGTTCACATGGCTCATGATTTTCGTCACGCATCTCTTCTTTCGCCGCCGCCACGCAAACGAAACGCTAAGCTTCCGTATGCGGGGCTATCCTCATTCAACCCTCGCGGGCGCCGGCTTGATGATCGCAACGCTAATCACCACTCTCTTTACACCTGAGTTCCGAATGACGCTCCTCTGTGGCATCCCCTTTCTGCTTCTGCTCGCCGCCGTTTTCTTCGTCCGCTATCGCCATGCTCCGGTCTCGCAGCCGGCGGTGGCAGAGGTTCAACTGCCCTCATGAGTAGCGATCCCCTCCTCGCGTGGCGTAAAGAATTTCCGATTCTCGAAAACACTACCTACCTGATCAGCCATTCGCTCGGAGCCATGCCGCGTCGCACCGCCGGCGCATTGCAAGAGTTCGCTGAAACCTGGGCCTCACGAGGAATCCGCGCCTGGGAAGAAGGCTGGTGGGAAATGCCCGTCACCGTCGGCAATCTCATCGCCTCTCTCATCGGCGCCGGTCCCGGCGAAGTGGTCATGAACCAGAACGTCTCAATCTGTCAATCGACGGTCACTTCCTGCTTCGATTGGAACGGTCCCCGCAACAAGCTCGTCACGGACGGCTTGAATTTCCCCTCCAACGACTACATCTATTACGGATTGGAGCGCCAGGGAGCCCGCGTATGCCGCGTTGCTTCCCCCGACGGCATGACGTTACCGCTAGAGCTGATGCTCGCCGCCATCGACGAACAAACGCAGCTCGTCTCTGTTTCGCACGTCGCCTTCCGTAGTTCGTTCGTGCAGGACCTCGCCGCCATCACCAGGCGCGCGCACGAAGTGGGAGCGCTGGTCATTGCAGACATCTATCAATCGGCTGGAATCCTTCCGCTCGACGTACGCGCTCTGGGGCTCGATTTCGCAACCGGCGGTTCCGTTAAATGGCTATGCGGCGGCCCGGGCGCAGGATACCTGTATGTGCGGCCGGACTTGCTGCCAAACCTCCAACCAGCGGCCACCGGATGGATGGCCCATCGCCACCCCTTCGAGTTCGAGCCCGGCCCCATCGACTTCGCCTCCGATGCCTTCCGTTTCCTGAACGGAACGCCGAACGTGCCCGCCCTATACTCAGCGCGTTCAGGCTATGAAATTGTCAACGAAATCGGTGTCGAGAAAATACGCGCCAAGTCCCTCCGCCAAACGGAGCGACTAATCGAACTCGCCGACGAAGCAGGCTTCCCTGTGTGCTCCTGCCGCGATCCCCAGTCCCGTGGCGGCGTGGTTGTCATCGACGTTCCGAACGGAAAAGAAGTCACGCAAGGGCTGGCGAGGCGCGAAGTGCTGGTAGACTACCGGCCGAACGCCGGCATTCGAATCGCCCCGCATTTCTACACTTCGGATGACGAGCTCACCCGGGCAATCGCCGAAATCCGCTCTCTGGCGACAGTGCCTTGAGGCTGCTGGACTCCTAACCCTTACTTCGACCGCAACACACCCCATGACAATAGACAAGTTGACATTACTTTATAAAATGTCGTAACGTAGTACTGTCAGATCGGAGAACAGCAATGCCAGATAACGCCTATCGTTCCACATGGGCCACCTACCAGGCCGCATGGGAAGATGTCACCTCAGCCGAGCGCCAAAATCTTCTTAACAGCAGTGTGACCGACGATTGTGTCTACACCGATCAGCTGTCGCAGTGCAACGGTCTTGCAGAACTGATCGCTCACATCGAACAGTTCCGCCAACGGATGCCAGGAAAATCGTTCAAGAACCACAAATTTCTCCACCATCACGCTCAATCGTTAGCTGAGTGGATGTTATACGACGAGAAAGGAGCCGAGCTACAACCCGGCTCGAGCTGGGCTCGTTACGGAGAAGATGGACGAATTACAAACGTCTCGGGCTTCTTCGAACCTGCACCGAATGCGGGCTGACCAGGCACGCCGGCCAAAGTCTATACGTTTTGGACCAGACTCCACTTTCCAACTCGGCGTAAAATTCTCTTCCTTTTTTTTCAGCAAAGACGTGCTGCAGCTCAATCAGGGTAGTCTCTATCCGGCTCTCTTGCGAATGGAGCAGGAAGGCTGGATTGCTTTCAAATGGGGAGCGTCTGAGAAAAATCGTAAAGCGAAGTTTTACTCTCTTACCGCAGCGGGCCGAGACAACTTATCAAGGAAACCGAGGATTGGAGGCGTATGTCATCGACGATTGACCGCTTCTTTAACTTTGATCCGGCGAGCTTGGCGGAGGAGCAGGGATGAGCTGGGCCAGCGTTGTCGTCGCTCGGCTGCGTGGCCTCTTCGAACACAAACGGCTAGAGCGCGAGTTGCATGATGAACTTCGTTTTCACCTGGAGATGCAGGTTGAAGACAATCTTAATGCCGGCATGAATTTAGCAGAGGCCCAGTATGCCGCATTGCGGCGATTTGGAGCCGCGGAGCCGATGAAGGAAAGATAACCGCGAACAAAGGGCGTTCGCACTCGTCGAAACCATGGCGAAGGATGTACGCTACGCGGTTCGCACTCTCTGCAAGAACCCCGGTTTTACGGCGACCTCCGTGGCCACACTTGCCCTCGCTATTGGGGCCAATACTGCGATGTTCAGCGTGCTGAATGCAGCTCTGTTCCAGCCGCTTCCCTATAGATCGCCGGAGCAATTAGCAATGCTGTGGACCGAGCGTCCAAGTCAGAACCTTCGCGAAGGCAGATCGGCATATTGGGATGTGGACCAATGGCGGCATCAAAGTAGAAGCTTCACGGACATGGCAGTCTTTGATCCTGCTTCCGCGACGCTAACGAGTGCGGAAAAGGCGGAACGGATCGGCGTCGCCAGGATCTCTTCCAATTTCTTTCCATTACTTGGCGTTCAGCCCGTTGAAGGACGCATCTTTTCGGCCGACGAATCTAAACAGCACCAGCGCTTGGCACTAATTAGTCATCGCTTTTGGCAAACCCGTTTCGGAAGTTCGCAAAATGCAATCGGCGCGACTATCGAGCTTGACGGCGTTCCTTTTCAAGTTATTGGCATTCTTCCTGCAGATTTCCAATTCGCGCAACTCAGTGCGGACGTGTGGGAACCACACACGGCAAATCCGGATTGGGAAGCGCTTCGCGCCGCGCGTGGCGCAGGTTCCTGGTTCGTCGTTGGGAGACTTCAACCGAATGTAACTTTCGAGCAAGCCCAAGCGGAGATGAGCGCGATCGCAGGTCGTCTCGGCGATCAATTGCCGGCATCCGAACGGAACCTGGGCATAAGCGTTGTACCGTTGCGCCTTCAGCTAAGCGGCCCCAGAGCGCGGTTGGCATTGTGGATGCTGATGGGCGCCGTCTCTTTTGTGCTCCTCATCGCTGCGACAAATGTTGCGAGCCTCTCGCTGGCTAAGAGCGCCGGTCGCGAGAGGGAAATAGCCATTAGCCCAAGTTCGTCAGTTATGAGCCGAAATCCCGGCTAAGTACTTGATTCTCGGTTTAGGCAATGGCAAAGTCTACACTACATTTGGGCTGGATCTTTGAGGAATCGGGCAGCGCAAAACCGAGTTGCTGAAGGAGCTTTTGTTGTTCGGCCGAGGGCTCGGTGATTCTCCGCAAGCGTAGTTCGCGACCCTCGATGGTGGGCAGAACGATATCGGCGCGGTGCAAGGTAGAAAGAAGAGCCAGCGCTTTGGCCGGTGACAGATCCGATTGCTTCCTCTTGAGCCGGTGTTTGAGCGTCACCCAGAGCGCATAGCCGAGAAAGGCGACCATGACATGGGCCTTCACTCGCCGTTCGAGCTGATGGAACAGAGGCCGGATCGAAAGCTCGCTTTTCAGAGCACGGAAGGAAGCTTCGGCTTCGGTGAGCTGGATATATTTCGTCCATAACTCCTCCGCTGTGCCGCCCGTTAGATTGGTCCGCAGAAGATAGGCGCCTTCGCGCGTCTCACGCCACTTTTGATGGCCCGGCTTCATCGCCCAATCCAGGGCCAGCTTGCCATCGCGTTCTTCGATCTTCATCTCGTATAAATCGGCAGCCTGCGGATGCGACGCCTGAAGCCGCCCGAGCCAGATATGAATCTTGTCGCGATTCTTCAGCCGTCCCTCACGCACTTGCTTTTCCAAATTGGTCAGGGCTTTTTCAATGCGCGTCGAAAAGCGATTGCGAATCGCCTTCTCTTTCTCCTTTCTCCCGCTGGTGCGACACAATACGTAGGTCTCCTGCCCAACTGGCGTACTCACCAGCTTGACTTCCACTTCCGGCCGCACCCGCTCCCACCCGCCTTCGGTCAACTCGCGCTCGAACTCTTTCAGCTTGCTGCGCGGAGTTCCCACCAGATACTGTCCGCCGCGCTTGCGAATCGCCGCAAGGTTGGCCTCGCTGACGATGCCGCGGTCCATCACCCAGACCCGCCGGGTCGCTCCATACTTGCGTTCCACCGTGCGCAAGATCGCTTCCATCGTGCTCACATCCGCGCGGTTGCCGTTGAACACTTCATAGCTGAACGGAAAGCCTTCGTGGTTGACGATCAGCGCGATTACCAGTTGTTCACAGTCTGGACGGTGGTCGCGCGAATAACCGCGCCGCATCATCGGATTGGCTTCCGCCGCGCCTTCCACGTAGGTGCTGGTTAGGTCGTAAAGTAACACCTCGAATTGCGCCTCGAACAGTTCGCCGTACTTGCGCTTGAGATGCTGCTCCAGGCTCGTCTTCTCCGGCAAGAGCTTGTCCAGACAGCGGTACAGACGTGTGTCATTCAGTTTGCCTTCCGGAATCGCCAGCAGATCTTCCCTCGCCGTCGATGGATACCAGCGCTCCTCAATCCCCAACTCGCTGCCTGGCGCACACAGCCGGTTGATGGCCAGCACCGCCGCCACCCGGGACCAGGGAACTTCGGCACGGTCCACATCGAGGCGCTCCTCGCAGAAACGATCCAAGCCGAGTTGTCTCCACAGATGCAGACCCAGGTAGCAGGAGCCGAACTGGCGCGTACGTTCCAGCCGAACCTTGTTCACCAGAACGCGTGCTATCGAAGGATCGTCGGTGGGCAGTTCTACATCGGAAGGAAACAGCTTGAGCTGGTGGCTTTCGCCCGCTTCGTTGAAAACCTCGACTGACCTGAGCCAGCGCGACTGCGCCGAGCCGTTCAACTCTCCCAAATAGTAAAGCGTTCGCTGGCGCGGACCATCCGGCGTGCGCACCGTTTCCACCAGCGACCAATACGTATGGTCCTTTCCGTCTTTTGCGCGATGATTGGGGCGCAAGAACATTGCTCCCCCGATCCTGACACGGCTGGAAGATCGCTTCAAGAGGGTAGGTCTACACTACATCGCCTATCTGCAATCCGCTCTTTGCAAACAAAATGCTTAACCTTTGTTCTGGTACAAAAATCGATGTTCTTGACTCACTACTGACGAACTTGGGTTAGGGCTGCGTTAGGCGCCAGTCATGCGCGAATTGTCCGGCAGCTGCTCGCCGAGAGTCTGACTCTGGCCATCATATCGGGGCTGCTGGGGTTATTAGTAGCCTTCGGGGGCATCCGTCTGATTCTGGCCCTCAAGCCTGGCGACTTGGTTCGTCTGAACGGAGTCGGCCTTGATCCGCGAGTACTCGGCTGGACCTTGGCTCTTTGCCTCTTCACAGGAATTCTGGTTGGACTGTCCCCCGCGATAACCATGGCACACCGGAACTCGAAGCCTTCCGGCCAGGAAGGAGGGAGAGGCGCCACGGGCGGAGTCGCCATGCGTAGAATCCGCAGCGCTCTCGTCGTGTCGGAGTTCGCGCTGGCGATCATGCTGCTGGTGGGCGCCGGCCTCCTTATCCGAAGCCTGTGGTTAGTCGAGAACATAGATCCGGGCTTCACAGTTAAGCGGGTCCTTTCGATCCAACTCTCCATTCCGGTCGCTATGGCAACCGGGCAGCGGCCCAACTTTTACAACCGCGTGCTCGAACAAGTTGAATCGCTTCCCGGCGTGGAGAGTGCCGGCATCATAGAAAACTTCTTCGTTGGCAATAGCCCGGAACAGATGCTCACTACGGAAAGTAGCGCGAGAAACGTATCCGAGCACCTCCGCTTTCGAAGTGACGAAGTCAGCACGGGATTCTTCAAGGCCGTGGGAACACCTTTACTCAGAGGGCGCTTCTTTTCGGTCGAGGATAGGCCTGCTTCTCCGCGGGTCGCAATCATCAACGACGTAATGGCCCGCCGCTTGTGGCCGGGGCGCGATCCGGTCGGCAAGAGATTCAAACTTGGCCCTAACGATTCCGACGGGCTGGAGTTCACGGTTGTGGGTGTCGTGGGCGACATGCGCCGCCTGGGCCTGGAGAATGAGCTCATCCCGCAGATGTTCAAGCCGCTGGCGCAGGATCCTCCCCGGCTTGCGACCCTTCTCGTACGAACATCTATGGATGACCCACTCAGGATGGTGGGAACAGTTCAATCTGCCGTGCGTCGAGTGGAAAAATATACGCCGCTCTATGGCATGACAACCCTGGAAAGCAGGCTCGGCTCCCTCCTTACCCAGCGGCGATTCCAGACTTCACTCCTGATCGGGTTCTCCGTAATCGCGCTCTTGATGGCCGCGATCGGAATCTTCGGCCTCATTCAGTACTCTGTCGCGACACGCACACAAGAAATCGGTATCCGCATGGCTGTGGGGGCGCAAGCCGGCGAGATCTTCCGCATGATAATCCGTGAGGGACTAAAGCTGAGCCTGACTGGTCTACTGCTCGGACTCATGGGAGCCGCGTGGTTGGCCGGGCTGGCTCCATTCTCCTGTTCGGTGTTACCGCCGCTGACCCGTTGACTTTAATCACGGTCTCACTCTTGTTGACCGCGGTCGCCACTGCGGCCTGCTATTTCCCAGCGCGACGCGCAATGAAGGTTGAGCCTATAGTGGCGTTGCGGCAAGAGTGACGTGATCTTGAACGAAACGGTATAAACAAGAATCAACGGAATGTGCTTCAGAATAAAGTTCTGGAAAGTAGCGAGACAGGCTTAATTGGTGACTCGCCAGGTTTTCATCACGGCTGAGACAGGTTCAATTATCGGTCCACGACTCCCCTGCTGGCTTACGGCTGAATCGCCAGCATCAGATGATGGCTCTTCAGCATTTCATTGAACGCCGACACATCCTTCCGTTGAAATCCCCCCAGGGCCGTCTGCGAAGTCTCCAGCCACTGCTCGTAATAGCGGTTGACTTCCAGCTCCTGAGTGGTCGGTCCCTGATCGGCATCGTCCTTTTCATAGAGGGCCGTCAGCTTCTGATAGAGCTCGCTCGGGTAGCGATTGAGGTCTTCGTTTCCATTGGTCAGGTGAATGTCGATCAGCTTGCCTTCGATCGTCGTTGCCTGATCTGCCAGCGTCTTGGCGGCGTCCACCACCGCCTTCGTCGCTGGATCGTCCTTATACTGCATATCGAGGCCGGCAACCTGTTTCCGCACCCATTCCAAATGCTCGATCATGCCGGAGACATGATTGATCTCGGTGATGAGCTGCGTCTGGAACCCCTCTTCGGCACTGATCGAGGCGGGCGTTCCCAGCGAGTGCGGATCGGCCAGCACACTAAGCGGCGCCGTTAGCGTCTGCCCGCCGGCCGTCAGATGTACGGTATACCGGCCCGGCACAACGAGCGGCCCAAGCACTACCCGGGGAATCATAATGCCGGTAAGAATGTGGTAGCCGTCAGGCCCATTCTCCACCCACGGCTCACCGGGCGGCGGCACCAGCATGTGCGGCATCTTGCCGTTCTCGCTGCGCAGATCCCACCAGACCCGATTAAGACCAGGCCGTGCGTTCACCTTCAGAGTCCGAATCGTCTTCCCATCCGAGCCGGCGATCGCGACCGAGGCGTGCGGGTCGGCCGCAGGCAAATAAAAATTGAGGTCGGCGCCGTACGGCGGATTCTTCCCCACAATACGTGTGCCCGGCTCCTGCAGCGGGCGGGCGTTCACGTTGCGGAAGCGATACGCGGGCCGCGGCGCAAAGAGATTCGGGGCGTTCCCAGCCTGCGCCTTATCAAAATCGCGCAAGGCGGTGACATCGTCCAGAATATAATCGCCCCGTCCGTAGGTCGCGATCACCAGATCGTTAAACCGCTTCTGAAAGGACATCCAATACACCGGAGCCGCCGGCAGATCATTGTTGATCGAAGTCCAGTGCCCGCCGTCGTCCCAGGACAAATAAATGGCGTTGTCCGTGCCGAGATAAAGCATCCCCTTCCGCACCGGATCCTCCAAAACACAGTGCGCCGAACTGTTCACTGACTTGAGGATGCCGCCGCTGATCAGCTTCCACGACTTTCCGTAATCGCCCGTCTTGTAAACGTAGGCGTTGTAGTCTCCCATCTGCTGTAAATTCACGGTGATGTAAGCCGTGCCGGCATCGAACGGCGAAGCTGCAATGCTCCAGATGGTGCCCATCGGCGCCAGGTTCGGAATGTTCTTTGTCACGTTCATCCATTTCGCGCCGCCGTTCTCGGTGAGGCTCACCTGCCCGTCATTGGTTCCGGCCCAGATGACGCCCTGCTTCACCGGCGACTCGGCAATCGAGTAGATCACCGAGGCGTCATAGGTGTAGAGATTGTCGTGTGTAATGCCGCCCGAATCCCCCTGATATTTCTTGTCATTGAGGGTCAGGTCCGGACTGATGACTTTCCATGTGTTGCCCCCGTCGGTCGTCGCGTGAACGAACTGGCTGCCGATGTAAATCCGCTTCGAATCCGAAGGAGAAATGGCAAGCGGGATGTTCCAATGCCAGCGGTACTTCACGTCCTTCGGCGCCCAACCGTCATACACGTCCGGCCATGCGCTCACATCGCGCTCCTGCCCGTCGCGGAGATCCATGCGGCTGACCTTGCCCTGGAAGCAGCCCGACCAGACGATGTCCGGGTTGGCTGGATCGGGCGTCGCGAAGCCGCTCTCACACCCGCCCACCTGCTTAAAGTCCGCTGCTGTGATTCCCGAGCCGCCGAATTCGCCGTATCCCAGGCTGTTGCTTGGGCCCCGGAACGAGCTCGAGTCCTGGATGTTGCCGTAAACGTTGTACGGAATCTGATCGTCGGTCGTGACGTGGTACACCTGCGCAATCGGCAATCGGATGTGCTCGAAGCTCCGGCTGCCGTCGAGACTGATCGAGGCGCCCGCGTCGTTGGCAATCGTCACCCGGTTCGCGTTCGTCGGATCGATCCAGATGTCGTGATTGTCGCCGCCGGCCGTGGCAAAGCTGTCGGTATTGGGCGGGACAAAGGTCTTCCCACCGTCGAGCGAGATGACATAGTTCGGGCTCAGGAAATAGAGCCGGTCGGGATCGGTTGGCGACACGCCGAAGCGCACGTAATAAGAGTCACGCTGCATCATCAAGTGGTCATGGCTCACCAGCGTCCAAGTCTGGCCGCCGTCGTCGGAACGGTAGAAGCAAGGTTGGGCGTCCTGCACTAAAGCGTAAACGCGGCTCGGATTGCTCTGCGCGATCGCCACCGCCACCTTGCCCACCGCATGATCCGCGGGCGGCAAACCGTGCCCGGCCAGTTTGTGCCAGCTCGCGCCGCCGTCATGCGTCACGTAAACGCCCCCGCCGGGACCGCCGCTATCGAGGTTCCAGGGATGTATTTGCACCGGCCACATGCCCGCAAAGAGCGTGTTCGGATCCTGCGGATCCATAGCCAAATCGGAGCACCCCGTCTTGTCATCCACGGCCAGCACATGCTGCCAGTTCTTGCCGCCATCGGTGGTGCGATAGATGCCCTGCTCCGAATGCGGCTTGAACAGCTGCCCGAGTGCGCACGCAAACACACGTTGTGAGTCGTGCGGATCAATCACGATGCGGCCGATATGACCCGTGGCCTCAAGACCCATGTGCTGCCATCGCTTGCCGCTGTCGGTCGACTTGTAGACGCCATCGCCCATCGGATAAAACGGTCGAATGAGGAACGTCTCGCCCGTCCCCGCCCAAACGACATTCGGTTGCGACTGTGCAACGGCAAGCGCCCCAATGGCCGACACTTTCTGCTGATCGAAGACCGGCTTCCACTCCACGCCGCCGTTCTCCGTCTTCCAGACGCCGCCCGAGGCCGCCCCCAAGTAGTTGACCAGCGGGTTGCCGGGCTCGCCGGTGATCGCCACTGCGCGATTGCCCATCGGTCCGATAAAGCGCCAGCGCAGTTCCGCTAGCGGGTTCGGGGTATCCGCGGGCGTTTGGGCCCGTATTCCGGTAACCAGCAGCGACACAGCTGCCAGCAAAGAGGCGAACGTCAACAGGGAACGGCGCACAGAACGTCGCTCGATGCGAGCGAAGAGCGATGTGTCGGGTCTAAGCATTGTCGTAGTCGCTATGCTAGCAATTACCTGGTTGAGCTTCGGCCGGGCATTCTCGTCGTCGCCGTCCTGATTCCTAGGTTGTACACAAATGCCCCGTGTACCGATGCCTGCGTCTGTGATGGCGGTGATCGTAGTCTCATCAGGTAGTCAATCGACGACATCGTTGCCATAAACTTCCCGTTGATACCGCCCGGGAGCCTTGCCGATTACTCGCTTGAATGCGTTGCCAAACGCGCTTTCCGATCCATAGCCAAGTGAAAGCGCGATGGTGGCCACGGATTTCGTATTCTTTCGCAGCGCCTTTGTAGCCAGTTGCATGCGCCATCGCAACAAATAGTCGAGCGGGGCCATGCCCACCAGCTTCTTGAACAGCGCACAGAAAGCGGAGCGCGACATGCCGGCCGCCAGGGCCAGATCGTCAAGTGTCCATCGACGGCCCGGATTCTGGTGTATTCGGTCCAGCGTAAGCCCGACTCTCGGTTCGGTAAGAGCGCCGAGCCAACCCACCGGTAGCTTCTCTCCCGAAGCGAGGTAGGCGCGCAACACCTGCACAAACAACATGTGTGCGAGATGATCGACCATCAGCGCTGCTCCCGGCGCCGCCGTCGAAAGTTCCTCCATCAGTTCTTCTGCAATGCAGGCAATGATCGCGGCCTGCGTCGACTTGGCCCGAATATGAATGACAGGCGGCAGCGAGTCCAGCAGGATCGATGTCTGCGTCCTATCGAAACTAAAGCGTCCTCCTAGGAGCATCGAGTCCAACATAGTTTTTCTGCTCGGCCGGTAGGCCGCTCGTCCATCGGTGACCTCTGCGTAGACGGCACGGGCATCGATTGGCTCGAGCGATAGATCGCTCGCAAGCCGGTACGGCGTATCCGTCGTGATCAGGAAACAATCCCCCTGATTCAATTCAATAGGGTTCACTTCAATAGGGTTCAGTTCAATAGAGTTCAGTTCAACCGGCTGCGCCATTCCATCGACAGCCAACCAGCACTTGCCGCGAACGATAGCGCAGAATTTCAGACCCTCATTGCCGGGAAAGTAAATCGCCCAGTCACCGCCCGTGGCCAAGCTCGCAGAGAAGTGCGCGCGAGTATCGAGCAGCGACAGAACATCGGAGATGGAATCCTTCGCGCGTGCTGTTTTTGGAAGATCAATAGAGAAATATGGCCTATCGCGCATAGCTATCAACCCCTATTCTCCGTAGGATGGTCCTTTGGAGTCGAGAAAATAGCGAATCCTCCAAAATCGCAAGAAATTGGGAAAAAGGAACCACATGTCAGGAGTCGAAGGCAAAGTTGTCGCCATCACGGGCGCAAGCAGCGGTATAGGCGAAGCGACGGCGCTCCTGCTCGCTGAGCGCGGTGCCAAGGTCGTACTCGGTGCGCGCCGATCGGATCGCCTTAAGACTCTCGCCGACCGTATCGCGGAAGCGGGTGGCGAAGCAGCCTACGCGCGCACGGACGTAAAACGGCGCGACGATTTATCCAACCTCGTCAAGTTGGCATGTGAGCGATATGGCAAGCTTGACGTTCTCATCAACAACGCCGGCATTGGGCCAATCTCTCTCCTCGACGACCTGCGGGTCGAGGATTGGGAGGAGATGATCGACGTCAACATCAAAGGTGTTCTGTACGGCATCGCCGCCGCGCTGCCTGTCTTCCGCAAGCAGGGTTTCGGGCATTCGTCAACACTCTTTCTACGTCTGGACTCAAAATCGTACCGCTCCAGTCGGTCTACGCCGGCACGAAGAACGCCGTGCGTAACATCTCCGAGGGTTTGCGTCAGGAAGCCGGTGATAAGCTGCGCGTAACCATCATTTCCCCTGGCTTCATTCACACGGACTTCGCGGAGTCCATGACCAATCCGGAAGTGAAGGCCCAGATCGTCGACACACGAGACAAGATGGCGATCTCGCCGGATGCGATCGCCCGCGCTATTGCGTTCGCAATCGAACAGCCGGCCGATGTTGATGTGGGCGAGATAGTGATCCGCCCCACTGCGCAGGGTTAACTCCGCCTCGCCTCTGCCTAGGAGAGACAGACGGCGCCCGACTCACAGCTACCACGTCGCACTGAGTCCTCGCTTGCGACCTTGCTCATTCCCAGCAATTCAGGATTGACTCCATCGCCTCGCAACGCGCTGATATGCGCTTACCGCCAGTGCCCCGCCAGTACCCATAACAGAATCGTCCCCAGCACATCCCGCTTCCGCGGTGCGTTCGCACTGGTGTACCGTAGCGGGCAATCGTTCACCCAATTTTCAAATAGCCCGCTGGTCTTCAGAAACTCGATGAAGAACGCCATCTGCCCCAGGCTGCTTACCTCAGCATCCGGCGCCCACCGGAACTGAATTTCGCCGGCAAATGTATCCAAGCTCAGACTGCCTTCCGGGGCCTGCATCGCCCCTGTTTCCCACTCACCCTTATAGGTGAACCTTGACCACGGATTTTCGCCGCTCACGTAGAGCAATACCAGCTACTTCTCTGCTCAACCGAACGACTGGCTGCCGTTTTTAGGATAAGAAGTTGCGAGGATTTCGTGGCAAGGTTCGCTTCACCCGTACGTCGGCCGACCTTAAAGTCGACCGATGATCGCAGCCGACACCAGTACCTGGATTACGTTTTTTCAAGGTAACGCTGGTGACGACGTTGAGCTACTCGAACGCGCGCTTAAAGACCGGCAAGTTCTCATGCCTCCTCCTGTTTTGACGGAGTTGCTCAGCGATCCAGGTATCGGTTCCGAGATCTCCAAGACTCTCTCCGAACTACCACTTGTTGGGGTTCAGCTTGGATACTGGGAGCGAGCTGGTGCACTTCGCGCGAACGTCCTGGCAAAAGGCCGAAATGCACGATTGGGCGATGCCTCGACGTAAGTGCTGTCACTGGACATCAGTTTCCCTGATTGTTGCTGACAATTGGGGCGTTTCTCAAAAGATGTGGCACATTACCGCCACAGTTCCGAAAGAGTTTCGCTGTAAATTATTGTTAGAATTGGTGCGGAGAGGGGGACTTGAACCCCCACGGTGTTACCCGCTAGCACCTCAAGCTAGTGCGTCTGCCAATTCCGCCATCTCCGCGTTTAGAAAAATTATTTTTTGGTGGGGGGCTTTTGAGGTGCAGCTTTCTGGACGGCTGCGGGATGGTTGCGGATTACGCTTCCGTTCGCTCCGCCGCCTTGCCGGTTGGCGAGTATTTGAAGAATCAGCGCCGTGATCATGAAAAGGGATGCCGCGATGGTGGTCGCTTTCGAGAGAACCGAGGAGGTTCCGCGCGGACCGAAAACCGTTTGCGATCCCATTCCGCCAAACGCTCCCGCGAGATCGGCGGCCTTGCCGCTCTGGAGCAGAACGACGATGATTAAGAAAAAGCAAATGACAATGTGCAGAATCGTGATAGCCCAGTACACAGAATCATTAGTATAACAAATGGGCGATTTTACGAAACGAACTCCTCCCCTGGATTTAGCGAGCCTGCGGGAGAACTACAAGCGCGATAGTTTGGACGAGGCAAATTGCCGAACGAACCCAATCGAGCAGTTTACGAAATGGATGACCGAGGCCAAATCTGCTGATTTGAAAGAACCTAACGCCATGACGCTATCGACGGTGGCGCCCGACGGGCGGCCCTCCGGGCGGATTGTGCTTCTGAAGGAGCTGGACGATTTTGGGTTCGTTTTTTACACCAATTACAAAAGCCGGAAGAGCGCGGAATTAAAAACGAACCCATTTGCCTCATTAACCTTTTTATGGGCGGACCTGGAACGGCAGGTTCGGGTGGAGGGCTCAGTCGATCTGGTTTCGCGGGAGCAGTCGGAGAAGTACTTTGGGGGACGGCCGCGCGGCAGCCAGCTCGGGGCATGGGTGTCAGAACAAAGTAAGACAGTTAACAATCGACAGATGATCGAGTCGAGGCTGACCGAGATTGAAGCCCGGTTTGAGGGGAAGGACGTGCCGACGCCGGAGTTCTGGGGTGGCTTTCGGGTGGTTCCGGACTCAGTGGAGTTTTGGCAGGGCCGCCCCAACCGTCTTCACGATCGTATTTTATATCGAAGAAAAAGCGAAGGCGACTGGGGGATTGAGCGGTTGTGGCCATAACTCCACGGCGCTCGCCCATGGAACGTCTAATTACTATACTCCTTGCGATGGGTTCATTTTTGCTGCTTGCCGAGAGCGGCACGACCGAACTAATTCAAAAGGTGGAAAAACGGTACAACGGGGTGCAGACTTTGTCCGTCAGGTTCGTTGAGAAGTACAGCGTGATCGGACATCCCAGGCCGCCGGAATCGGGGACGCTGACGCTCAAGAAGGTTGGGAAAATGCGTTGGGATTACACGCAACCGAAAGGCAAGTTGTTTATTTCGGACGGAAAGAATGTATTCCTATATACCTCTGGGGACAATAGGGTAGAGAAAATCCCCTTGAAAGACACTGAGGATATGAGGGCTCCGCTCGCATTTTTGCTCGGGCATTTAGATATGAAGAAAGAATTCCGAGACTTTCAACTGCGCGGCGGCGAGGGCGGGACCTGGCTGGATGCTTCGTCCAAAAATGATCGCGTTGCGTATTCGAGTGTGAGCATGCTGGTGGAAGCCGACGGGAGCATTCGGCAGATGAAAGTGGCCGGCCGGGACGAGTCTGTTCTGGCGTTTTCTTTTAGCGACGAAAGGTTGAATCCACCGATACCCGACGGAACGTTCCATTTCGACGTGCCCGTGGGGGCGGAAGTAGTCGATGCGGTTCCCGCAGTTCCACAGGAGAAGTAAGCGCCGTGGCTGAATTTGTTCTTCGATACGCGGATCCGCGCGGTCAGATGCATGAGCAAGTGGCCGACGCGCCGAGCGAGCGGGAAGCAAGAGAGCGGCTGGCGTCGCAAGGCTACCTGGTTTACTCGGTTCGAGCCAAGGATTTCAGCGCGCGGCTGAGTGGCGGGTCCGGTCGGAAGAAGAGCGTTAATCTTGAAAAATTTTTGATCTTCAATCAGCAGTTCGTCACGCTGGTACGGGCAGGTCTGCCTATTCTGAAAGGGCTCGATCTCCTGGCAGACAGGCTCACGGACGAAAAGCTGGGCCGGTACATCAAAGCTGTGCGTACGGAGGTGAAGACCGGGACAGGCTTGTCGGAAGCCTTCAGCAAACAAGGGGTCTTCCCGCCCATTTACGTCACTTCAGTTTTGGCTGGCGAAAAGAGCGGATCGCTTACCGAAGTTCTGGACCGCTACATCTCTTATCAGCGGCTTACTCTGGCACTCAGGAAAAAGCTGCTGGTTTCTTTGCTGTATCCGAGCGTTCTACTTGTTTTAGTCGCCGCGTTGATTACGTTCCTGGTGACCTACGTCGTTCCGAACTTCGCGGAACTGTATCGAAGCATGGATGCCAAGCTGCCTGCCGCGACATTGATTTTGATTGCGGTTGGCACCACGGCCCGCAGCTATGTTTTGTTGGGCGCGGGAGCTTTGGTTTGCGCAGTGATAGGACTCTACTTTTGGTCGAAGCGGGAAAGCTCCAAGGAGACGATCGACTCCTGGAAGAAGAGCATGCCTGTGGTTGGCGAGGTGTGGACGAAGTATCAAGTGGCGCAGTTTTCGCGCGTGCTCAGTACCCTGTTGATCGGCGGCATCCCCTTGGTGCAGGCTCTCGAAACGGCCGGAAGATCGCTTGGCACGGTGCTTATGCGGAAGGCGCTGGACCGCGTGGCAGTGCTGGTGAGAGAAGGGAAGTCGCTTTCGAGCTCCCTCAAGACGACGGGAATTTTCCCTGATCTGTCCATCGACATGATGGAGGTGGGCGAATCGACCGGCGCTTTACCCCAGATGTTGAACAGTGTGGCCGAGTTTTACGAGGAGGATGTGTCAACGCGAATGACGGCTCTTCTTTCGTTGATTGAACCGGCAATTATGATTTTCATGGGCATGTTTGTGGCGTTTGTACTGGTAGCGCTCTATCTGCCCATCTTCTCGCTCGCGGACACGATCAGATAATGGCAACCGAAACAATCAAATTCAAAACTCCCGGCATCGAGGCAGATGACGCACAGCGAGTGGCACGGCGGTATCGTTGTGATTTTATCGATTTACAGACAGCGAATATCGATCACGAACTGTTTCGAACGGTTCCCGTCGATTTGATGTTCCGCTACCATTTCGTGCCTCTTCAGGCACAGAATGGCACGCTCGAGATCGCGCTTTCGGACCCGACTCAGATCGTTCAGCTGGACGAGCTGTCGGTTCTTCTTTCAAAGAAGCTTCGCATCAAGGTCGCTACTTACTCGCAGATCTCGGATTTGTTGAAGAAGACCGAGCAGTCGCAGCGCGTGCTCGAGGAAGTGACGGAGGGGTTCACGCTCGATGTGGTCGGAGACGAAGAAAACTCCGACGAGACGCTTTCGATCGACCGACTGGCTTCGGATGAAGGCGATATTGCGCCGGTCATCAAGCTGGTGGATACCACGATTTTCAATGCTCTGGAGCGAAGGGCGAGCGACATCCACATTGAGACTCGCGATCAAGAATTAGCAATCAAATACCGAATCGACGGCGTGCTGCAGTATGCGATGAGTCCGATCGCAAAAGAATGGTATTCGGCGGTGATCTCGCGCATTAAAGTAATGAGCGAACTGGACATCGCGGAGCGACGCGTACCGCAGGATGGCCGGTTCCGGGTTCGCTACAAGGGAAGACTGATCGATTTTCGCGTGTCGATCATGCCTACAATTCATGGCGAGGATGCGGTGCTTCGCGTACTTGACAAGGAATCGATGAGCGAGAAGTTCGCGCGGCTGACGCTGGACGTGGTCGGTTTCGCTGAATCGGATATCTTGAAATTCCGGCGGTATATCAAAGAGCCTTATGGCATGGTGCTGGTCACGGGACCGACCGGATCGGGCAAGACAACAACTTTGTATGCCGCGCTGAGCGAGATCAAGAACGACGAAGACAAGATCATCACGATTGAAGATCCGGTCGAGTATCAAATCAAGGGGATTACGCAGATCCCGGTCAACGAGAAGAAGGGATTGACCTTTGCGCGTGGTTTGCGTTCCATTTTGCGGCATGATCCCGACAAGATTCTGGTGGGCGAGATCCGTGACCAGGAGACGGCTCAGATTGCAATCAACGCTGCGCTAACGGGCCACCTGGTTTTCACGACTGTTCACGCCAACAATGTGCTGGACGTTCTGGGTCGATTCCTGAACATGGGCGTGGAGCCCTATAATTTCGTTTCGTCGTTGAACTGCATTCTGGCGCAACGGCTGGTTCGCATCATCTGTCCGCACTGCCGTCATCGAGTCACTTACGAGAATGATCTTTTGGTGGAGAGTGGCCTGAACGTAGACGAGTGGCGCGATGTTCCCTTCTATGAAGGCCGGGGTTGTATGGAGTGCAGCGGCACGGGGTTCCGTGGACGAACAGCTATTCACGAATTACTCGATTTGACCGAGCGCATTAAAGAGATGATTCTGGAACGGCGACCGGCTTCGGAGATCAAGCGGTTGGCTCGTGACGAGGGAATGACGTTTCTGCGGCACTCGGCATTAGAGCGTGTGAAGGAAGGCATCACCACCTTGCGAGAAGCAAACAAAGTTACGTTTATTGAAGTGTGAGGGATTTGATCTGCCGTTCTTAGACAAAATTCAACGCTGGATTACAGAGCCTCCACCGGAACACTTACTCGAATTGAGCGAGCAGGGGGTGGCGGTCGGATCTACACGCAACCCATCGCAAAGAAAATTGGAAGCGTTGGATGAGAAGTCGTTGACTCCCTCTCCGAGTACGCCGAACGTAGTGCGGCCGCAGGCATTTCGCGATGCGTTGAGCCGGTATCTGGCGCAATCGCCGGGACGGGGAAACGCAACGGCATTGGTGATTCCGGATTACGCCGTTCGCATGGCGGTATTGGACTTTGAAGCGTTTCCGTCCGGTGAAGCGGAACGCCTGGCCCTTCTCCGTTTTCGACTGCGCAAAAGTGTTCCGTTCCATATTGAAGAAGCCAACCTCGCCTACTCGATTCAGGTGCAGGAGGCGAAGCGGATTGAAGTGCTGGCGGTGGCGATAGCCAGGCCTATTTTGAGTGAATATGAAGTGTTACTGACGGACGTGGGTTTGCGTGTGGGTCTGGTGATGCCATCATGCGTTGCGGCGCTGCCCCTGTACCCGAAGCTGGAGATCGGTCTGACTCTAGTTGCCAAGATGGCAGGCACAATAGCATCGGTGTTGTTGTTGCAGCGGCAGCGAGTTCGACTGGCACGTTGTCTGGATCTGGTGGCAGGTGATGTCGGGGTTGAGCGGGTTAGTGAAGAGAGTGTTTTGGATTTGATTCAACAGACGGTGGCATTCGCGGAGGACCAAATTGGAGAGCGAGTGACTCAGCTTGCGCTGTGCGGGTTCGGCGCAGAAGCGGATACGGTCGGCCAGCTTGCGGAGCGGGAGTTTAATGTGCCTTATGTGGTGGTGCGGTCCCGGCTGGGAGTGGCGATGCCCGAGAACGCGGGCTTTTTAGGATTACTGGAGCAGTATGCGGCATGACGTCATTTTCTGCTGACACAATGAATCTGGCATCGAACCCGTTCCGACGCGAGCGGGCGCTGAATGCCACTTATGCTGCCGTCTGCGCAGGATTGATCCTGTCGCTATTGTTGCTGGCGGGCTTGATTCTGCATGCCCGGTCAGAAGCCGCCGGGATCCGCCGCCACATCGAAGCTCAGCGCGTTCAATTGCAGAGCTTGCAACGGCAACAGGCTCAATTTTCTACGGTGCTGGGGAAGCCGCAGAACGCAGACGTGTTTGCGGTGAGTGTTTTTCTGAATGAGTTGATCGCAAGACGCGCGGTGAGCTGGACCAAAGTTTTTGCGGACCTGCAAACGGTGATGCCGAGAAACATGCGGCTGGAAGTGATTCGTCTGCCACAAGTGGCGGCGCAAGAGAACGCGGGTACAAATCATGTTCAGCTGGACATGGTGGTGGGGACGGATAATCCGGAAGCGGTAATTGCGCTGTTGAAGAAGCTGGAGTCGTCGAGCTTATTTGGCGCTGCCACGGTAGTGAACCAGACGCCGCCTTCGCAGAACGATCCCCTTTATAAGTATCGAGTGACGGTATCTTATGCCCAAAAGCTTTAACTTTTCCTTGATGCGGGGCTCCGTTGCGAGCCGTGGTCCGCGTTTCTGGCTGCAGACCGCTGTCGTGGTTCTTGGCGTTGCGAACGCAGTCGCGCTGTTTTTTTATATAGCGCCTCCGGGCGGCGGCCGTAGCGAGCTGACCGAAGAGAGCGCACAGATCCAGCGGCAAATTCTGGGGACTCGTGCGGGAGCGAACCGATTGCGAAACGTAGCGGGCAAAGTTCAGGCCGGCAGCGCCGAGGCCGGTGATTTTCAGACCAAATATTTTCTGCCGAAGCGCCTTGCCTATGACGCTGTTATTTCTGAGATACAGCGTATGGCGAAGATTTCAGGAGTGCAAGAACGCGAAGGCGTGTTTTCGGAAGAACCGATCGAGGGATCGGACGATTTATCGCTGCTCAACATCACAGCCGGCTACCAGGGCACTTACGATAATTTGATGCGATTTCTGTACCAGGCAGACCGGTCGCCTATGCTGTTGATGCTCGACACGCTGCAAGCTGCTCCGCAGCAGCACAGCCCGCAGATCAATGCTTCGATCCGATTTCAAGTGATTGTGCGAGAAGAGGCGAGCGTGGGCATCACGAGAGGGCAACCGTGAGCGCCGCAAGTCAGACCAGGATCTTCGGCGTCCGGCTGGGAATCGATCCAAAGATACTGGTTGGAGCTCTTCTGGCACTCGCAGTGGTGTTGTATTGGTATAGTTCACGGGGCGATGAAGCGCCGGGATCGTCAACAGTTGCGCCGGCGCATACGGACACAGCGGCTCCGGCGATTGCGCAACCGGGAGCACGGAGCCGGAATCGACGGCGGGTATCGACGAACGATCACGGCACGCTTCGAATTCGTCCGATCGACGCGACTCATGGCGATGTGGATCCGACGCTCGGTTTGGCTCTGATCACACGATTGCAGAGCTTAAAGGCTCCGGCAGCGGGAAGAAGTCTGTTTGAGATCGGCGCGGCTCCGCAAGGCGGGTTGATGGCAAACGGGATGCCGGGAGGAGTTTCGAAAGGGCCGAAGATTCCCATCCTGCCGCCTCCCACGCGACCGATGCCGCCGGGGATGAACTTGGGCGTTAACATTCCATTGAAGTTTTACGGGTTTGTGCGACCCAAAACAAAGAATGAGAACAATCGCGGATTGTTTCTGGATGGAGACAATATCCTGGTGGCTTCGGAAGGCGATGTGCTGCAGGGGCATTATCTAGTGGTTGAATTGACGCCGAACAGCGCACGGATGGAAGACACACAATTGAAGCAAGGGCAAACGCTTCCCGTGGTGCCGGAGACGAAGACGCCGTGAGCCGACAATTGACAGCAGAGCGTTGCATCCGGACGGCCAGAACAGTACGTTGTCGCCGTTCCGAACGCGGCTCTGCGCTAATTGTTGTGTTTGTACTGGCAGCCGTGATTGCCATCATGCTTTACCGTGAGATGCCGGTGGCGGCCTTCGAGGCGCGGCGTACGAAGGAGCAAATGCTGGTCGATCGAGGTCATGAGTATCAACGTGGTGTGCAGCTTTATTATCGGAAGTTCCGCGGACAGTACCCTGCTTCGTTCGATCAGCTGGAAAACACCAACAGCATGCGCTTCTTGCGGCGGCGTTATACGGATCCATTTACGGGCAAGGACGATTGGCGTTTGCTTCATGCGGGCGGCCCAAATGGCGCGCTGATCGATTCGAAAGTTAATCCGATTAACCAGAACAAACCGAATCAGAACGGCCAAACACAGAGTGCGGCGAACGGATTCGGCGGGTCGTCGTCTTCGGCGTTTGGACAGAATGCCGGCAGTGCCAGCCCGAACTCGACATTCGGTAGCACGACCTTCAACAGCACTTCTTCCAACAGCACATCGTCTTTCGGTTCGGCGAGTTCGGCTGATACGGGCGCTACGGTTGAGGTGCCTGCGGTTCGGCGAAGAGGCGCGGCCGTTGATGCGACGGTTGGAGCGGGCTCGGGACAAACTCCCAGTTCGGGCGATCTGGCGCAGGATCCGACTATACCGCTGCTTCCCCCGAACGATCCATCTGCCTCGGGAGCAACTGCTAATGCGCAACCCGGAAGCAATGCAAATGGTGCTGCAACCGTGGCCGGACAAAATGGCGTGGCGCCGGCGAACGGTCCAGGGCAGGGGAACAATTCGATGCAGTCGGTTCAGAATTTGTTTAACAGCGGACCGAGCCTTCCGGCGGGACAGACTACGGCCGGCGCTTTGGCTGGACAACCTGGGGCTTCGGTATCGACTACGGGAACAAGCGGTCAACTTTCGAGCGGCGGCCTGGCCGGCGTGGCAAGTAAGGCCAACGGGCACACGATCAAGACCGTGAACGATCAGACGAACTACGATCTATGGGAGTTTTGGTATGACCCGACGAAAGATACGAGCATGGGGAGCGGGTCGAATGCGCAGAATGGGGCGGGCGGACAGAATGTGCAGAACGGCACTGCGCTGGGTCAGCCGGCAAATGGGAATGGCTTTGGGACGAGTAGTGGGTTCGGGAGTAATTCCAATACGAATAATTCGAATTCGAACAGTAGTACGAGTGGCTTTGGGCAGAGCACTTCGCCGAGCCCGACTACGGGCAGTGGATCGAATACGACGAATTCGACGACTCCGACTAATCAGATAAATCAGCCGCAGTGAGTGGGCGGGGGCTAGGGGAAGCTATAGGAGGGTTGCAGGAACTATGCGGAACCGCCGTCGACCTTCTATCCGATAGGTGTTGAAGTCGGCATGATCCACCGTAAAGATCGTCGACAGAGCCTCACGCTTGGCGAGATAGACGAGAGTTGCATCTGCAAAATCCATCGGGCGATCAGAATACTGTAACATCAACGCTTGTATTTGAGTAAGTTCGGAATTTTCGATTGGCGCGAGCGTGATGGCGCCAGAATGCACTAATCGCCAAACGGCCTCCATCCCATGGCGGCTGTCGCCGACCAAGCGAAAGAGTTCTGTCAGCACCGCTTCGGATGTTGCCAAAGGCAGACGAATTCGATCAAAAGCAGCAATACAGACTCGATGCCAGCGATCCGTTCTATCCAGCAACGCCAGGAGAGCACCGGTGTCAACCAGAGCGTTAGCGATCATAGTTTTTTCGGAGGCGATTCCGTAAAGTTTGACGGGCCTTCTCTGACCGATGTTCATCGCCGCTCGCAAAAGCACCCAAACATTTAAGAGCGTCCTTATGAAGACGAAGTTGCGCTTCATCATCCCCTACTTCGGCCTCACCTTTTTTAAGCCAGTCGCGAGCAGCGAGATCGAGAACCGCAGAGAGCGACATTTTCCTCCGCTGTGCTTCACGCTCCAGCCCTATTTTGAGATCGGCCGATACGCGCCAGCTATAGACTTCGGTCTTCATGCATTACATTGTAGTGCATTTAGAAGGCTTTTTCGAAGAGCAGTTCGGCGTCGGATGCGATCTCAGGGGGGTTGCGCCCCATAAACGCTAACTTAAGGGCTTCGGCGGCGCCATTCTCCTTCTTCTTGGGTAACAAGCTAGTTTTTCGACGGCAGTCGGGCCTCTTACACGAGTCACTTCTACGAGAAGCCGACTTCCAAGTTGATTCCTCTACGCTGCGCCGTTAGGGAGGGCTAATCTTCAACCAAGGCCCTGAGCTCAACGTTTCTGCACCCTCCCTATGTCAAGCTAGGAGAACTGGTATACTCCTAGTTAGACTGGGAGGCAATTGCCATGGGCAAAAGCGCGGAACTGCTGCCGGGAACACTCGACATGCTGATTCTCAAGGCGGTCTCTTTGAAACCGCTGCACGGTTACGGTGTGCTGCTGCGTATACAGCAAATCTCAGGCGATGCGCTGGAAATTCCCCAGGGATCACTCTACCCCGCCCTTTACCGCCTGGAGCGGCAGGAACTGATCGCCGCCGAATGGGGTGTGAGCGATAACAATCGACGGGCGAAATACTACGCGCTGACCGGTGCGGGGCGGCGGCGCCTGCGCAAGGAAACCGAGGGCTGGAACCGGCTCGCATCCGCAATCACATTAGCGTTGAACACTACACCCGAGGAGGTGTGACGTGCTGAAACAAATTCGCTCGTTCTTCCGCGTTCTGAAATCACGCGACGATTTCGAACGGGGCATGTCAGAGGAACTCCGATTCCACGTCGATCAATACACGGCCGATCTGATCCGATCCGGCGTTCCGCCTCCAGAGGCTGCACGGCGCGCCCGAATCGAGTTCGGCAGCCTGAACAGCACGCAGGAAGAATGCCGCGAAGCCCGCGGGCTCCGACCGTTGGGCGAATTAGGGAGACAACTCCGCCACGCGGGACGGACATTGCGTAAGACGCCGCGATTCACAGCTACCGCACTTCTGACGCTAGCGGTTTGTCTCGGCGCGAATCTCACAATCTTCGCCGTCGTGGACTCCATTCTGCTTCGCCCCCTGCCCTTCCCGGCGCCTGACCGGCTGGTCACGGTATTCAACACATATCCGAAAGCAGGCGTCCTCCGCGATGGGTCCTCAACGACGAATTACTACGAACGCCGCGGTCAAATACCGGCCTTCTCGGATCTGGCCATCTACAACGAGGGAGCGGCAATCGTGGGAGAAACCGGCGCAACAGAACGGGCGCCGTCGATGCGCGTATCGCCGGAGTTTTTCTCCACCCTTGGCGCTAACCCCGCGATGGGACGCAGCTTCACGGATGCGGAAATGGCGATACCGCTCAGCAGGGTCGTGATTCTTAGCGACAGCTATTGGCGGCGAAAGTTCAATGCCGACCCACTCGTATTGGGCAGGCAGGTTCAGGTTGCCGGAGTTGCGAATACGGTCGTGGGGGTTCTCCCGCCCGGCTTCCGCTTTTTATCGTCGGAAGCGCAGCTGTATTTTCCGTTTGCGTCGCGTCCCGAAGATCGGGTGTCCCAGGAGCGGCATTCGGGTGGGAATACGAAGCACATCATCGCTCGCCTCAAACCTGGCGCCACGCTGGCACAGGCGCAGGCTCAGATTGACGCTCAGAACAAGACCCTGGAACGGGACGATCCGAAGGCGAAGATGCTCTCGGAGGCCGGCTTCCGGTCCGTGGTGGCGCCTCTCCGCGCGGACCACGTCGCGAGCATTCGGCCCACGCTGCTATGGATGCAGTGCGCCGCCCTGGCGCTCCTGCTGATCGGCGCGGTCAACCTGGCGAACCTGCTTCTGATCCGCGCCGGCGGGCGAATAAAGGAACTGGCGGTACGGCAGGCTTTGGGGGCGAGCCGCTGGCACGTGGTCAGTGAAGTGGCAGTAGAAACGACGCTGTTGACGCTGGCCGGAGGGTTCCTGGGCCTCGCCGGGGGCTGGGCCGGCATTCGTCTTCTCGGCAGGCTCGGTGCGGAGCGTTTGCCATTAGGCAGTGACATCGCCTTTGATGCTCGACTGGCAGTGGTTGCGGTGGTCGGGTCCGTCATTCTGGGAATTGCGCTGGCGTTACCGATTGCATGGTTCAATCTGAGCGCTCATCTGGCGGGTGCGATTCAATCGGAGACGCGAGGCGGGACGTCGGGGCGCATGTCTCAGCGGCTGCGACACGGCTTCATGGTGGCCCAGATTGCGATGGCGTTAGTTCTATTGGAGGGAGCTGGTTTGCTTGGGCTCAGCCTGAAACAGGCGATGGCTGTTTCACCGGGCTTTCGGCCGGACCATGTGCTTACCGGTCAAATCCTGCTGCCGCGGAGTCAATACCCGAACTGGCCCGCCCGCCTCGCTTTTAACCAGCGTCTGATGGCGGAGATTTCGCGGCAGCCGGGAGTGATAGCGGTGGGCGCGGTAAACAATGTCCCGCTCAGCGGCAACAACGGGAAGAGCGCCGCTACAGTGAAAGGCTACGTGCGCCCGCCTGGGGAAACATTGCGCGGGCACTACTCCTACGGCGTGGATGGCAACTACTTCGCGGCCATGGGCTTCAGTCTGCTGGAAGGGCGATTCCTCTTCGCGGACGATTCACAACGCGGGGATCGTGTCTGCGTTGTTGACGGGGACTTCGCCCGCTTCTATTGGCCAAACGCCAGCGCTCTCGGCCAGCGGTTATTCGAGGGCTCGGATGAAACAAGAGACGTCGATGCATTTACCGTAGTTGGGGTCGTGGGTGCGGTGAAACAGGCTGGCCTTACCGACGCTGCGGCGCAGGGCGCGATTTATTACCCGTATGCGCTGCGGACCGACGATAGTCTTTTCGTGGCGCTTCGCACGAGCCTTCCCCCGGAATCGGTGGGGCAGGCGCTGCAAACGATTGTCCGGCAGACGGGACGCGATGCAACCATAACCGATGTTCGGTCTATGGAGACACGGATCTCCGATAGCCTGATTACGCACAGGGCGCCGGTGTTGCTCGCGACCCTCTTTTCCGCGATCGCTTTGTTACTCACTGCCATCGGAACTTACGGAATACTGAGCTACGCGGTGGCGCAGCGCCGAAGGGAGATCGGCGTTCGGATGGCCCTGGGAGCGCAGCCGCAACAGATCCGCGGTCAGTTTCTTGCGCTGGGTTTACGCCTGTTGGCGGCGGGCATGATGCTCGGTGTGGCCGGGGCGTGGGTAACAGGCCGGGCTATGCGGAATCTCCTTTTCCATGTGCCGCCTTTTCATGTAGCGACACTTGCGGGAACGGGCTGCATTATCGGTCTGGTTTCGCTTGTCGCCTGTCTGGCTCCGGCTCACCAGGCTGCTCGCATCTCGCCGACCGAGGCCCTTGCCGATGAGTAGTGCGGCCGAGCCTGGCCGCTCCGGACACGGCCGATGAAGAAGATCGAAATCGACGCCTGCAACGATAACTCCCCGGTAGTCGCCAAGGGTTTAGAAACCATTCTGCTTGCAACCAAACCCCTTGTCCGTTAGAACGCGCAAACCGTAGATTTGATGAATTGGCCGGACGCCTGGCACGAAACAGGGTTCGCATCAGGTGAGGAAATTGGTGGTGGCAATGCGGAAATGAGCCGAAGTCCGCAGTCCCAACCTTAAGTTAGCGTTTATGGGGCTGCGCCCCCTTCGTTGCGAAGATCTTAAGACTGAGTTCACACTGCCGCGTGTGCTGAGATAGTCGATGAATACTGCCGTATCGAAATAGACGCGCACTACGCGGCCAAGAGTTTTGTGACAAGCTGTTCCGGAGTAACGACCAAGGGTTTCTCGGCGGTCACCAATTTTGTCAAAGAGAGATCCTTGGTGACCAAGAAGTCGCACTGATCCGCGCTGCTCAGGATGAGGATATCGTTTGAGTGCGCTAAACGATCTCTTAACACGCGGACGTGCGGGAGAAGAGCTTCCGCCTTGGCGAAATCAAGTGGCAGCACTCGCAAGTGATCTCTGATTCGATCGAATTCGGGCAGGCTAGCGAAATCCGCAGTGAGAAGCAGCTCCTGGAGCACGATGGCATTAACGGCGAAGCGAAGACGGCCACTTGCTTCAGCCGAGAACAACTGCACGGCGTACGCATCTCCCCGCAGGTATCCGAGGATAACGTTCGTGTCCAGGAACACCAGTGGGGGCTGTCGAGGAGACCGCTCGCTCGGGCTGAGCGATTCGAGTTTACCCACCTGATCGATACTTTTTATTGTATTGGAGTAAATACTGGAAGACCAAACAATAAAAAAAGCTTGACCATCCTCAATAAGTGGCAGAAACTCTCAACATCGAGGGGATCGTTCAATGTCAATGCGATACGCCTGGGTCGTAAAACCTTGTTTCATGTTTCTTGCCGTTTCTCTTTTTTTCCACCATTCGGCGCTTGCACAATTCAGTAGCAATTTCCAGGGGATAGTCAAGGACAGTTCCGGCGCTCCAGTTCCCAAAGCGAGTATCAGACTGAGAAACCTGGCTACCTCGGTGGAGCAAACCGCCCACACGGATGACGCCGGCTTTTATCGCTTTAACAGTTTAGCTCCGGGAAACTACGAGATTCAAGCGCAAGCTGCCGGTATGGAGATGGCGAATGCCAACGTCACTTTGTCCACCGCTCAAACCGAAGACTTACCTATGACAATGTCTGTCAAAGGAGTCTCCACAACCCTACAGGTTTCTTCGCAATCGCCTCCCATTGACGCGGCAGACACTCGGATTCAAGCGACTATTCAAACGGAACAATTGCATGATCTTCCGTTGAATGGCCGAAACTTTCTACCCCTCACCTCTTTAGCTCCCGGCGTAACCGGATTGGGGGGCGCTACCGGAGGATCGCCTGGTGACGCTCCGGATAATTTTTCCCCAGAGAAGCAGGTAGACGCTCACGCCAGCGGTGGGGCGTTTACCAGAAACGTATACACGATTGACGGCATGGACGTCACGTCCAATGTCCGAGCCGGGGTATTGAACCTGTCGCCCAATCCTGATTCAATCGAGGAGATGTCGATCCAGACCAATACCTATACGGTGGACGAGGGGCGCGCGAGCACGCTTCAAGTTGCGATTACCACCAAATCCGGAAGCAATCAATTTCATGGCTCGGGAGCCTGGTTTTTCACGGATCAGCATCTGTGGGCGCGTTCGGAATTCACCACGACCTATACTCCCTTCAAAAAGCACGACATCTCCGGAGCATTAGGCGGCCCGGTTGTAAAGAACCACACCTTCTTCTTCGCTTCGACTGAACCCTTGCGATCTTCCGTTTCACAATCGCTTGCGAACAACACATATGAAAGTCCGCAATTCGTTAGTTGGGCTCAGCAAAATTTTCCGAACACGCTGGGGACCCAAGTCCTGTCGAAATACCCGGTGACGCTCGCCGCCACAACCGGCGTCGCCTTGACCGCGCAGGATGTATTCGGCGCCCGATGCGGAACGCCAAGCACGTACGGCTTGCCTTGCAGTCTCCCGCTGGTGGATACCGGCTCTTTTACCGCGAGTCCCTATCGGAACGGGCTTCAGTACAGTTTTAGGGTAGATCAATACTTCAATAAGTCGCGCGACAGAATATATGGCGATTTCTACAATACCGATCTGGATACCGAAAACTCAGCGATACGGGCGAGTCTTGCTTCTGTCACGAATTTCAACACCAGGTTTGCACAAGGCAGCGAAACTCATACCTTCTCTTCGAATCTGGTAAACGAGATCAGTATTGGACAATATAAGGTCATCGGAACCTTTGGCATCCCTGACAAGGCGCCCATTCCCTTTTCGATCCCTGTCATTAATGTGACCGGCCAGAACACCGGAGCGGGTTCAGGCGGCGGCCCCGGCTCTTACATACAACATAACTGGAACTGGCGCGACGTCGTCAGTTTTGTCAAGGGAGGCCACACCCTGAAATTCGGCTATAACGGATGGCACGGCGACGACGATGCACAGTTCACCCAATCCCGGTCGGTGCCGACCTTCACCTTCAATAATTTGTTGGACATGGTAACCGACACGCCTTACGAGGAAACCGGCGTGGCCTTCAATCCCGTCACCGGACGCGCCACTGCCGGCGCCTACCGCTACTACTCGACAATTCATGGAGCTTTTGCGCAGGACCAATGGAAGGTTACGCCTAAGCTCACCCTCACCGCCGGAATTCGCTGGGACAACTTCGGCAACACGAAACCGGCAAACGGAACCATTCTCAGCAACATTCTGCTCGGACCTGGCCAAACCATAGATCAACAGATTGCCAACGCGAGCGTAAGGCAAGTTTCAGGCAGCTTTGCCAATAGTCTGAGCAATAACTGGAGCCCGCGCGGGGGCGTGGCCTGGGATCCGACCGGAAGAGGGAATTGGGTCATCCGTGGCGGATTCGGTTTTTTCCGGGACTGGCCGACATTATCGCGCAGTGAAGGTGGTCTGACAGGCAATCCTCCTTTCCTTCTCTTTCCCGATTTCCGCGTGGGGACTTCGGAACTCCCGCGATTTTCACTCGGGACCTCGAACACCTATCCGTTTGGGTATGCCTATCCCTCGGTTCCTCCCGCTGTGTTCGATCAGCGTGGCGGTATCGTTGGACTTCCTTTAAATGTCGGAGGAATTGACCGAAATCTCAGAACTCCGGCGACCAAGAACTGGAGCATCGGAGTGGAGCATCAGGTAGGAGCGGGATTCGTTGCCGGCTTTAATTACGCGGGCTCGCACATCTCAGGCAACTTTGACGATGGGATTTACTTCCCGGCCCCGGACTTTAATCGCTTTGCCGGCGATTTGCTGGATGGGAAGTTGAATCGCCTGAATCCCAGCTTCCAGCAAATGGCCTACAACACCAACTACGACGATGTAAACTACAACGCCTTGATCCTGACTGTTCGCCGCAGACTAAGCGCCCGCGGCACATTTCAAGCCTCGTACACTTTTTCGAAAGTAACCGACTACGGGTTGAACTGGCCAGACCAGCACAACCTCTCGCAATGGAGCGGACCAGCCGACTGGGACGCCCGGCATCACTTTTCTCTGACCGGTTTCTATGAATTGCCAGGCTTAGCGAATAAACCTGCGCTGGTGCATCGCATTCTCGGAAATTGGGAGATCACCTCAACTACCCTCCTGCAGAGCGGGATGCCCTATACGGTAAATACAAGCGCCCCATTCGCCCCTCTTCTCAACTCCGCCGGCCAGGTGACCGGCTTTGCGCCCGGCAGCGGCGATTTCAATGCCGACGGCTATAATTTCGACTATCCCAATACCACTGCGGCGCTGCACAGCGCCTGTAATAACGGCAGTAAAGGCGCGCTGCTCAGCGGACTGTTCAGTTCGTCTGCTTTTCCTTTACCGACGCCCGGGACAGAAGGAAACGAAAAGAGGAATAGTTGCCGCGGTCCCAGCTTCGAGGAAGTCGATATCGGGTTGATCAAAAACAACAAAATCTATGAACGCGTTAATTTGCAGCTTCGCGTCGAGGCATTCAACGTCTTCAATCGAGTGAATCTTAATGGAGTGGACTCGAACATGGCGGATGGCACCTTCGGTAAATCCATCTCGACTTTCAATCCGCGTACCATTCAACTCGGAGTACGCGTTACTTTTTAGCGCAGACTGATTTCACGAAAGAAGCCAAATATTTGAACCGTCGCAAGGCACTGCAGACTTTCGCTGGCGCAGGACTTATGGGAGTTCTGCATCCGTGGGCGATGACGGCCCAGGTTGAGGCAATCGAAACGTCAGCTCCTAGATCGGATGACGTTTCACAGGAAGCGAAGGGGTTGCGGCAAGCGTGCTGGAGCGCCGAACGCGCCTGGGCGTACATGGCGAAGTTCGGCGCAATTAAAGGCTGCAACTATGTGCTTGCCGATGCCGGTTCCATCTG
Source organism: Bryobacteraceae bacterium (assembly GCA_965276965.1). Lineage (GTDB taxonomy): Bacteria > Acidobacteriota > Terriglobia > Bryobacterales > Bryobacteraceae > Bog-105. The sequence continues at coordinate 585,891 of OZ255713.1, read as the reverse complement.
GCAAGCCGAAAACGAAACAAAGATCGACCGTGAGTTAGGGTGGGCCGAAGATGTGACGCTCAATAGCGTACGAGTTTTCCTGCCCTCGCTGCTTTACGAAAATTTAGGCGATTCGCTATTCCAGCGGGTGGATCGGTTTCTCGACCTCGCGGCCAAGCATAAAATGTCCGTGATACTGACTCTCAGTGTTACTCGGATCAAGGATCCTTCTTATAAGAGCACCGAGCCATTCAATGAAAACAGCCTGCGACCGGAATTTCAGCCTGGAGTTCACGGCGGCGTCGCTCGGCCGCATCCCGGCATCATCTCCTACCGGAAGAATCTTCCCGCCGCGAAACGGATCGCCACAGACTTTGTGAAGGCCGTCCTACGCCGATATGGACAAGACCAGCGAATTATCGCCTGGGATCTGTTCAACGAACCATGGCTCGAAGACCGTCCGATGGTCGAACATGTTTTCTCTGTCGCACGGGAACAGAACCCGTCCCAGCCGCTGACCGCATGCTGGCAGGGAGAAGACTTGTCCGACGTTTACAATTTCCACACCTACGGGCGTCCCGGCAATGCGAAAGGGTCGCAAGCCCACTTACTTCCGTTTGACATCGAGTTGCAGCAGGCAGTGGCTTCCGGACGTCCGCTGCTTTGCACCGAGTGTTTAGCCCGCACGTTCGGCAACACCTTCGAAGCATTCCTGCCGTATTTTTCCAAATACAAGGTTGGCTGGTACATTTGGGGGCTTTGTGCCGGGACCGCCCAGCACTACTTTCCCTGGGGATGGCCGGAGGGTTCCCCGGAACCGAAGAACTGGTTCCACTGCATTCTCTATCCGGACGGTTCGGCATATCGCGACAGCGAGATAGAATTGATCAGAAAATTCAAGTACGCTACGTGAGGGTTTCATCGGGTTCTTGGACTTAGGAATAATTCAACGTTGCGAGGGGATGTTTAAGTCATGCGTGTACTGCTTGACATGCAGATCTTCATTTTGGCCGGTCTGGAAGCCATCGATCAGTTGAGTCTGCTAAACACGGCATCGTTACTGCCTGCGCGTAAACAACCGCTTGCTGAAGGAAGCGGATGCGCAATTAGTTATGACGCCGTGTTTAGCTAAGCTAGCTAATTTTCATCGCAGAATGGTAAGAAAACGCTTCCTTCGGTCGCGGCTCTGCCAAAGGCGATTGATTCGAAAGTAATTATCGATCCGCGGTTGCAACGAGCTTATTTTGCGAAAGAAACTAGTGGTTCTCGTTATATCTTCTGTGCTGTCCTGCGCTACGGTTACTGCCGCGCCCTCAGAGTTCGGAAGCGGTTGGATTGTCGCACGAAGCTCGCATTTTGAGGTTTATTCTAATGCTGGTGCGGATCACGCAAAGGTAGCTCTTACGCACTTCGAGGAACTCAGGTCGTTTTTCGAGGTAAATCATCTTGTTCAACCTGGGACGAGTTTGGAGCGTAAAGCGCCGATTCGTGTAATCGGATTTAGCTCGAAGCAAGAGTACGATGCGTTCAAGATCCGAGCCGGCGCAGACGCTTATTACAACGGGACTCCAGATCGGGACTACATTGTCATGCCGCTATCGGCAAGGAGCGACTTTTCGGTTGCAGCGCACGAGTACGCACATTTTTTGCTGCATTCTGCAGGTCTGAATTTGCCTGAGTGGCTAGACGAGGGTCTGGCTGAAGTTTTCTCGACCGTCAGCATCGGCGACAAGCAATGCTGGCTGGGCGGTCAGATTCCAGTGCGCGTTCAAAGTCTGCGCCGAGATCCCTGGTTGTCGGCCGCCGAGCTGTTTAGAATCGGAGCCGATACTCCGGCGCGTGCGAGCAAAGGCGGCGCAGTTGTTTTCTACGCCGAGAGCTGGGCTGTGGTGGACATGCTTACTTCTTCAACAGAGTATGCGGCTCGGTTTGGTGATCTGACACAGATGTTGCGGTCGGGAGAGGTGAGCTCGGAGCAGGCGCTTACTCACATTTACAAGCGGGGCGCCGAAGCAATCGTCAGAGCCGCCCAAGATTGGGTCGCTCGGAATCGGTCATCCAGGCACATGCTGCCTTCACTTGAGCCCGAGACAATTTCCATGCAGATTGCGCAGGTGTCTCAATCAGAAGCTCGTGTCATGCTGGCGGATTTGTTGCTTGCGAATGGAGACTTACATCGCGCGGAACAGATGTACAAGGAAGTACTGAAGCAAATGCCGGCAAACCCGGAGGTTCTGGGGTCTTTGGGCGCCGTTGCACTACGAAAAGGTGACAAGCGGGGGGCTGTTCAGTATTGGCATTCAGCTCTCGATCACGGTCTGGCAGATGCCATGCTCTGTTACCGGTACGCCGCCGTCGCCGACGAAATGGAGTTGCCGTCCAACGAGATTGAAAGCGCGTTAGAACGTGCAATCCGGATTCAGCCTGACTTTCAAGATGCGCTTTACAAGTTGGCGCTTTTTAAAAGCAACGCGGGTGAGTATAGTGCCGCGGTGGACGACTTAAAATCGATGACGAAACCAAAAGCGGATCGGGCATTTGCGTATTGGAATGCGCTGGCCTACGCGTTGGCTGAAGTGGGGAGGCGTGAGGAATCAGAGAGCGCTGCGGATCAGGCCATGAAGGTCGCCGGGTCGCCACAAGAGCGGGCTCGGGCTGGTGAACTTGCCTATGTGGCGAAGACTGACTTAGCTGTGCGATTCGCGCGGGATGCGAACGGAAAAATGCAACTGATTACCACGCGAGTTCCGCATGGGACAACGGACTTCAACCCGTTTGTCGAGCCAGGAGACCGACTTCAAGTGATAACCGGGACGCTTCGGGAGGTTCAGTGCAGCGGTGGACGACTGACGGGCTTTCTGGTGGAAAGCGAACGGGGCTTGCTGACACTTGCGGTCCCAGATCCTCTGCATGTTTTGGTGCGAAAGGGACCATCTGAGTTTAACTGCGGTCCGCAAATGGCCCGGAGTGTGAAAGCCGAGTATGCCGCAGCGGCAGAAGCAGGCGCGGGTGTCCTGCGTGGGCTGGAGTTTCGATAAACGCTCCTGAGGATTGAGGGCAGAATTTTTGTCCAATGGGATGGAACGACGAGAAAGTTCAGCGGGTACTCAGCCACTACGAAGGACAGACTGAAGACGAGGCGCTGGCAGAGGACGAGTCTGGAATCGAAGGCTCCACTACACTCGTGGATGTTCCTCACGACCTCCTTCCGAAAGTTCGTGAGCTGATAGCGAAACATCAGCGCTAACCGTTGTCTTGCCGGCGGCCGATTTGGGGAGCATGTTTCTTGAGATGCCTGCCTCGCTCGAATACTGCCAGACTGTCATAGAAGTGCATCGAGAAGGTTGATCGCGTGAAGTCGGTGGGCGGTAGTGACTCTCGAGTCCAATCCGCATTCAACTCGTCCAGCAAGTTCTTGCAGAGTTCAATGAAGGTCCCCTTGCGCCGGAGGCCTCCTCCATATTCCTGCCAGTATGCGGTGTGGAGATCTTCCACCATGTAGACGCCGTTCTTCTCTAGACGCGGGTATAAGAATTGAAAAGTTGTTACGACGTGATTCATCATGTGACTGCCATCGTCAAGGACGATATCCGGCGAGCCAAACTCAGCGAGTAGCCTGGCGAGGAATTGCTCGTCGGATTGATCGCCGATGCGAATTTCAATTTGCTCTTCTTCAAATTGTTTACACGCGGGATCGATATCAATTCCCACAATTTGCGCGAACGGGCCCAAATAGCGCTTCCACATCTGGAGGGAGCCGCCTTGCCCACAGCCGATCTCAATAAATGTTAGAGGCCGATTGACGAAGCGCGCGAAGTGACGCTCGTAGGCCGGCATGTAGTGGGTCCATTTATGAATAAGCCTTTGATCATTGGTGAGGAAGTCGGACCAGATACTCATGATTTCAGCGTGAAGTGTCAGAGTTGTGCTGATTGCTGAACAACGAATTCAGTGACGGTTAGTTTATCTACGGTCAGGCTGCCGATGTGCAGAGAGTCGATGGAAGATTTGTGGATTGCCAGGCGACGGATAGCAAGTGCACCGATGGCCAGGGCGCCGCAAGCGAAAGCTCCCAGGGCAAATGCACCGAGAGCGAGCGAGCCGGCGGCAACTGCTCCTGAGCTGCGAGCAGGAACGGCTTCGAACTTTGGTTGGTTCATCTGGATAATTCCTCAGCGGGCTTTAGTGTGGCTGCCAGAAGGGTTCGGCCGCTGGGATGAATTGTATCGGCACGTCAGAGATGAAAGTCTTGAGCCAGCGGGTGCATTCCTCCATCCCAGCCTGTTCCGAGGGGATGTGACCTAGAATGACGAGGCCCTTTTGCTTGTGTTCGGTGGCTGCGTCGGCCACGTACTCGACTGTTTCCCATTCCGGTGTTTCTCCGATGACGAGCACCTGGACTTCGGGACGTTCGAGTAGCTTGATTTGGGCGGCAGAACCGCCGGCTCCGGGGAGCAGCGCCAGATGCGTGAACTTCAGGTCAGCATCGCCAACAACACGCACCACGCGGATACCGAGCTTGCTTTTGGCGCTGGCCGCCACGTCATTGAGTGTGGTTTCGGGCAGGGTGAACAGGTGTGGCTGATCGGCGCTTTGATACTTCTCCCATCCGAGTGCTTGCATCATGCCGAAGAGAATGCCATCCGGGTGGTGCTTGTGCCAGTGATCGTGAAAACGCCAGACGACCAGGTGGTGGTCCCGAATGAAGGCTTCTTTGTCCGCGAGGACGGCATCGTTTTGTTTTTCGAGCGTCTCGGTTTGATCGAGATGGCTGTAGAAGGTCGGCTCATGCGTAATGACGAGATTCTTGCCGGCTGCAGCCGCTCGCTCCAGTACATCGAGAGTTGCCATCATGGTGACTGCGATGCCGGTGACCGGGGTGTCGGGAGCGCCTGCTTTGATGGTGTCGACGGTGGGAGTGGTCCAGGGAACCCCGACGTTCTTCTGAATGCGCTCGATGATCTGCTGAGCTGCGGGCGGCTGAGATTGGGCCAAGACAGGAGCAACAAGGAGGGCCACAAGGGCCAGGGTTGCGCGATTATTCATTCTTGTAGTATGCCGCTGACTACTCGGTGGGGTGATGAGACGCGAGAGGCCGTATCAATTTGAGCGCGGGGCGCGTGAGATAGCCGCGAACATATTGCGTGTGCTCGGCGTCGTTCGGGAATTGTTCAGTCGGTTTGTATGGGTAAGAGGTCATGCCATGAAAGGGCAGCGGAGTTACGCTTTGACTGAAGGCTGTGTTGGCATCAGCGTCTTTGGCCCAGCCATCGACGAGCAGCAAGTAGTCTCGGGACCAGCCGGCAGGCAGGGAAGGAACCTCGAAGGCTCCGAAGGTGAGCTTGAGTTCGTCGCCCGCGCCCATCACGATCAACTTGTCATCGACAGTTTTGACCAGTGGAAGAACGTCGCCATAGCGGGTATAGAAGCCCGATGTCGGATTCCAGTTGCTCACTGGGAGCACCTGATTGTAGAGGAACTTCTCCGGCTGCTGTCGTGTGGGGTCAATCTCTGGACGAGAAAAGCCGCGGAAGTGGAGATCGGCGAGGGAAGCGTTTAGTGGCGTGAGGCGAAATTTGGGTGATGCGGAATTTTCGAGCAGAAAAACTTCATCCCAGTACACGCACAGATTCGTGATAATGCGAACTTGCCTGGAGGCAGATAGAAACTTGCCGGTCAGGTCAACGACTATTGTTTTGGGTTTTCCGGAGGGAATGCCCATGTCTTCTACGACGGTTTGCCATTGGCCGGCAGCGTTTTTCACCTGGATGTAGGGAAAGATCAATCCGCCTTTTCCGTTTTGCGCGGCTCCAAGAAAGGTGCTGCCGTCGGCCCAGTCGACCCAACCGTTCAGGACGAGGGCTGCGCGGTTGTTATCAGCGACAGGTCCGAAGTCGAAATCGAGTGTGTGTAACTCCGCGACGCCAGAATCGTTGTGCGAAAAGGTGTCAGGATAGCGTTGATCGATTTGTGCTACGCGACTGGTTGCGTCTGTTCCGTTGCCTTCGGTGGCGCGAACCGGATGGAATTTTTTGCGATCGCCGAAGAGGCGAAATTCGGGATAAGGGGGCGACTTGAATTTGTCGTTGGTGTAGATATCGGTGTCGGACGGGTGATCGAGAGCGTAGAGCTTCACCTGATCGAGGTAAGAAACTTCGTGCAACTCTTCGGTGATGTGAATTTGGTACTGCCCCTCAACGGGCGTTAAAGCGGAGCCGGGGATTTGAATATACTCATCGTGATCGACGGGAAAGTAACTTCCATCACCGGAGCTCGCGCCTAAAGGAGCTACGCCCAAAACGTCGGTGATGAACTGGAAGGCCTTCCCATTCCAGGTGAAGATCATGGGGCAGGAGCCGGAGAGGCGCTGGGCTTCGGCGATGTTCAGAACCGCATTCGCTTTCTGATGCGTTTCGTTTTGGATGAGGCCGTTGGGCCAGGTGATACGAATGGCGTCGAAATCGGCGTGGCCGTCCAGAGCAAAGGGAACAGGCACTCCTTCGTAGAGGCGTTTGTCGTAGTAGATGCCGGATTTCATTTCGACGGTTGCGCCGGGAGCAAGCTTACTGTTTTTGATGCCTTCAATGTGAACCGTTGACCAGCGCTGGGATGACGAGGCATTAGTGAAGACGTGGAGTGATCCATCCGCCGCGAACTGCGCGTAGTCTTCGCGATGATCGCCATTGAAGTCGGCGCGAATGGGGGATTCGGCGGGTTTCGATTTCGGGTCCACGACGAAGTTTGTTCCGTCGGCATTTCGGATGGTTCGGATCTGCGGCGAGTAGCTGACTATATCGAGGAAGCCATCGTGATTACTGTCCTGGATGGCCAGGGCGTGAGAACCGGCTGGGAGGGCAGACAGGTCAGCGGGTTCGAAATGCTCGTTCAGGTGATCGAAGTATACGGTTCCGGGGCGATCTTTGTAGGAGACGATGACATCGTGGGCTGCGGTGTCGCTTCGTACAGCAAAGGCAGTCGCGTCCAGCGCTTCGCCTTTCACAAACGGGAAGGCAGCGGTGTGGTCCTCAAAGGCGCCGTTTCCGTTGTTACGCATGAGAACGGATTTGGCGCCGAAGAGAAGCAGATCGACATCGTTATCGTGATCGTAGTCGAGCCACAGTGCGGCGGTGATTCCTGTGGTGTTGGGAAGCTCTGTGTTTTTCGTGAAGACGCCGTGGTTATTACGATAAAGCGTCACACCGGAATCGGTGACAGCTGCGAGATCAGCGAATCCGTCGTTGTCGAAATCACCGACAGCAAGGGTGCGGATATTGTGAAGATCGTTCAGGCCGGATTCGGGAACGGCTTGCATTCCACCGTTGTAGAGTATGACGTGATCTCGAGACCATACCAGCAGGTCGGCGTGACCTGAGCCGGCGGCATCAATCAGGCGCATGCCCGCGGTGGCGAGATCCCAGCCGGCACTTACTTTATGATCGTCGTACTTGGAGTCTCCGCTACCCGCATAAGGACGGGCGTCCGGAGGATCGTAAAGTTCGGCGTAGTAGCACCATTCCATATCTTCCGGAACGGCCGCGCCTTCTTTGTGTTTTTTAGCTGCTTCGAAAGTTTGACGTTCGCGGGCAGCATCTTCTTTTTTACCCGTTCGCTGATAGATGGTGAAGAGTTGAAAGTGCGGACCCGCCAGATTCGGGTTGAGCTCTTCGGCTTTCAGGAACTCGGGCAGCGCGGCTTCGATGTCCCCTTTCGAGCGGAGAACGGCGGCGAGGTTGTAGTGGGCCATGGGCTCGTCGGGCGTCAGCCGAATCATTCCTCGAAACTGTTCGATGGCCTTCTCGTAGTCGCCTGCATGCTTGTAGAAGATGCCGAGATTGAACCAGGTGTAGGGAAGGGAAGGTTCCTGTTTTTGCGATTCGGTGAGTTGCTCGAGTGCTTCGGCGTTGCGTCCGACCCGTAGAAGCGCCAGACCGTAATTCACTTTGTCGCGGACAGCGCCATGAGAGAGTTCAAGCGCAGAATGCAAGGCTGCGACAGCCTGGGTGTGGGTGTCGGGATTTTCGTAGAACGCCTTCCCGAGGTTGCGATATTCCCAGAGGCTGTTGTCGGCGGGCTTAACATCCGCACCGATCGAGAACACGCACAGGGCACACACGGGAGCGAGGATTCTAAAGCATTTCATCTGAAGCAAAAGGGCTTATGTTTTATTGGAGCATGTTAAGACCGGCAATTTAGCTGGTGGACCGGCATGGAAGTACGACTCGTTTTTCTGGGTTGCCAAGTCTATTCAGGTGATGGACCTCACTGGATGGGATGCGCGCTATCGTTCCCGAGCGCTGGAAGATTTAGAGGCGCCGCCGACTCAACTAGCGGTGGAGACGGCAAGGGGGCTAAAACCGGGTATGGCCCTTGATTTGGCGTGTGGAACGGGCCGGAATAGTTTGTGGCTGGCTGAACAAGGTTGGAGCGTCACGGCGGTGGATGGTGCGGCGGCGGCAATCGAGGCATTGAGGGAACGGGCGACAGCTTCCGGGGTGCGGATTCAAACTGAAGTGGCGGATTTGAAGGCGGGAGGATACCGGATCATTCCTTCCAGCTGGGATCTGATCACGATCTGTTATTACCTACAGCGCGATCTGTTTGAAACTGCTCTAGCGGGGGTGCGGCCGGGTGGGTTGCTGCTCGTGATCGCTCATATCGCGGAAGATCGGGAAGAGGCGACGGAAAATCGGTTGGCGCCGGGTGAGCTGCGGCGGTACTTTGAAATGTCGGAGATTTTGCACTATCGGGAGGGGAAGCCGAACGACCCGGCTCACCGGCGAGGGGTGGCGGAAATTGTTGTTCGGGGGGGCGGGTGAGGGGCGTTTACCGAATTCAGCCGATTCATCCGCGTATGCGAATCTTATCCTTGTCTGCGACAACGAGCTTTCCACTCCAGGCGTAGCATCAACAGAATAGCGAAGAATATTCCCGAAGTCCGCATCGAGCGTTATCAAAATGCGATCCGACTCAATTGCAAACAAACGAACTGCCGGGTCGCTTGCGCCTGACAGACCCAGCTCAATCACCGCTACGGCATCATATCCTTGCGAGCGAAACCGAGCCGCATGCCGAGAAGACAAGTTCTCGTCGAACAGGAACTTCACGCTTCCGTGAGGACAACTTCTTCGCTCGCCAAAGCGGCGGCGTACTGTATGCAGGCTCTTAGATCATCTGCTTCGAGTTGCGGATAATCCAGCAACAATTGTTCGGTGGTTTCTCCTGCTCCCATTTTTTGCAGGAGAAGGTAAACGGGAATCCGAGTCCCCTTGATGCAAGGTTTACCCATCATCACTTCCGGCTTGGCCTCGATGCGAAGTTTGTAGATGAGATAGCAGAGTCGTTAGAGATTAGTTCGTAAAAGGTTTTGGAACGAACGCAGCGCGGCCAGAAGCTTGAGTTGATGGACGTTCGCGAGCCTTAGGAGTTTGCTGCGGCAGCGCGGAATTGAAAATTGCTTTAGCGTTGCGGGCGGTATTGACCGCTGGAGTATAGGAGTAGATCCGACGGGGCCTATTGAAGTTTCCTGCGCAGGAACAACCCGGTTGCAAGCAGTCCGGCGATGAGCAGAGTAAAGCTCATCGGCTCGGGTGTTGCCATGAGAACAGGCGAAATGGTGAAAGTTCCAAAGATTTCGTCCGAGATGTTGCCGATCCCGTACAGCATTGAGAGCTCGGAAGCTAATCCGCTATCTATCAGCAGGAAGTTCGGGCCAGACACATCGAAGAGTGGCAGAGTGCTCGGCAAACCGCCATTCACAGTCGCTTCGCCCGTCACCACATCACTGTTCAGATTAAAGATAAAGTTCTCAGTATCAAAGATCGTGCCGTTGCCCGTCCGGGCGCTCGGATTTCCGGTCCATTCAATGCCGCCAAGGTGGTCGATGAGGCCAGTCGTCGTGTCTCCGCCGACAATGGGGAACGCCAATGCATCGTTACTGCCGGACACGCCGAGTCCGGCAGGCGCCAATGGGCCTATATAGATGTTGAATTGTATACCTTCGATAGTTGATCTATCTAGAACGATAATCGTCGATCCGCTACTGATTGGGGTGCAGAGGGCAAGGCACGGAATCAGAAGAGCGCAAGCGGCAGCTAGGCTGAACTTTGGAGTGAACGAAAGCGTAAATGACATTTGAATCCTCCTTAAACTTGCAAATCGACTTTAACTAAGCAGGACAACGTCCAAAGTAATCCGGCTTGGTCCGCTTTACTGCCGGGCTTTATTCTGGAGATGAGATGGCAGAGTCGTTAGAGATTAGCCCGCAACAGGTTCGGGAACGGATGCAGCGCGGCGAGAAGCTGGAGTTGGTGGATGTTCGTGAGCCGGAGGAGTTCGCTGTGGCTCGGATTGAGGGCTTTCAGCTGGTGCCGATGCAAACAGTTCCGGCAGAATTGCAGCGGTTGGAGGCGATGGCCGATGAGGCGGATCTCGCTATTCTGTGCCATCACGGCGTGCGGAGCTTGAATGTAGCGGCCTGGCTCCGGCAGCGTGGAATCGAGAACTGCTTTAGCATTGCGGGCGGTATTGACCGCTGGAGTACGGAAGTGGATCCGACCGTCCCGCGCTATTGAAGCTGGGCGCGAGCGGCCGTAGCGGCCTCACGGAATCGACGGGCCCGTTCGGTGAATACTCCGTAGTTTCCTTCGGAGCAGGACTTAGCGTCGATCAGTTCGCCACCGACTCCCACGGCGGCTGAACCGGCAGCGATGAAGTCGGCAATAGTTTCGAGGTTGACTCCGCCGGTGGGGACGAGATCAATGTGTGGAAAAGGTCCTTTCAGCGCCTTGATGTATTTAGCGCCGCCAAGAGCACTGCACGGAAACACTTTGACGCCGTCCGCTCCCGCTTCCCAGGCAGTTAGGATTTCGGTGGGGGTCAGGGCGCCCGGAAAGACCGGCTTGCTGTAACGCTTGGCGGCTTCGATGGTTTTCGTATTGAGGCTCGGGGTTACGAAAAATTGAGCGCCAGCCAGCATACAGATTCGTGCGGTTTCGGGATCTAACACCGTTCCGGCGCCGAGGATGATCTTGTCGCCGTAGCGATCCGCCACGGCTTCGAGGGCCTTGATTGCTCCATCTACCGTCATCGTGATTTCGACGCAGGGAATGCCACCCTCATAAACTGCTTCTACCGCACTGATTGCCATCTTGGCGTTCGAGGTCCGAACGATGGGCACGACGGCAATTTCCTTTATGCGGCTTACGATTTCATGGTGCTTCAAAATTGGCCTTTCAACGCCGGGGATGAGCGGGCGCTTTTTCGATTGTAAGGTGTTCGATTGTGAGCGCTGCTTTGACCGCCTCGTTTTACCTGACTGCCGTTCTCCTTTTCTGGTTGTTGGTATTAGCCGTCAAGATCACCGCTCGTCCAGATACGGCTGCGGATTTGTAAACGGAGTTCTCGGATGTCGTAGTCACGGAGCGGCAGCATCCTACTATGAGAGGAGTACGTTTCCATGCCCGAAAACACCTTTGATATTGTCTCGAAGATCGATTTGAATGAAGTCCTGAACGCCGTCCAGCAAGCGACCAAAGAAGTGCATACTCGCTACGACCTGAAGGACAGTAAATCGTCAATCGAGCTGAACGAAAAAGATCACAAAATTCTATTGGCCAGCTCGGACGAGTACAAGCTGAAAGCCGTCACGGAAATCCTGGGCCAGAAACTGGTTAAGCGCAACGTGCCGCTGAAAGGGCTGCAATACAGCGACATCAGTCATGCCGGCAGCACCGTCCGGCAGGAGATCCTGCTGCAGCAGGGGATTGCAACGGAGAAAGCCAAAGACATCGTCAAGCTGATCAAAGACAGTAAGTTGAAAGTCCAGGCCACGATTCAAGGCGATCTGGTGCGAATCAGCGGGAAAGATCGGGACGTTCTGCAGCAGGTGATCGCGCTGCTTAAAGGCAAGGAGTTCGATATGGATATGCAGTTTACGAATTACCGATCGAATTAATGGCGCGTCGCATTGAATCATTTTTTCTGTCTGGTCCGGCCGGCAAGTTAGAGGCGCTTCTGGAAGAGCCGGAAGAGGCTGCTCCGGTCGAAGCGGCGCTGGTGTGTCATCCGCACCCGCAGCATGGGGGAACGATGCATAACAAGGTTGTCTATCGTTTAGCACGCGGGCTTCGGGCGAGCGGTTGCGTGGTTCTGCGGTTTAACTACAGGGGCGTGAATCTCAGCGAGGGAGAGTATGCTCAGGGACATGGCGAAGCCGACGATGCCCGAGTCGCGCTTGTGGAGTTACGCCGTCGCTACCCTGCCCTGCCCCTTTTGGTCGGCGGGTTTTCGTTCGGCTCGCGCGTGGCGCTTCGGGTGGCTAAAGACGGAGCGAGTGTTGGACGAGCGATCGCGGTCGGCTTTCCTACCACATATCCCAATCACGAGTATGTGTATGACGTTAAAATCCCGAAGTACTTCATTCAAAGCACCAATGACGTGTACGGCCCACGCGCGGAGTTTACGGATTTCTACCATTCTCTTCCCCAGCCGAAGCATCTCGACTGGGTCGAGTCGGTCGATCATTTTTTTAAAGACAATTTAGACGGCTATGAGGCCGTGGTGACCCGCATCGGCGCCGAGCGCTGACATTAGTTCGTTCCGGCCAGTTCTTTGCCTCCGGGCTTGTAGTCCATTACGTTTTTGCGGAAGAATTCATCAACGCGCCGCCAGGCATCCTGCAGCACCGGACGCCGGTCGAAGTAGTGGAACTCACCCGGATACATCATGAACTGCACCAGTTCGCCTTTGTTCAACTTGAGGCTTTGATCGACCAGCCGGACCGATTCGAGATACGGCACGTTGATATCGGCGGTCCCATGCAGAATTAAGAGCGGCCGCTCCAGGCGATCGAGGTGCGAGATAGGAGAGGCATTGTCGTAGACGTGTGGATTTTGCTCCGGCGTTCCGATTCGGCTGGCAGTCCAACTTCCGTGATAGGGATCCTCATAGTACATGCGGTAATCGACCACGCCGGCCACGTCCACGCCGGCACGGAACAGCCTGGGCTGATCGGTGACCGCAATCAAGGTGAAAAAGCCTCCGTAGCTCAGCCCCCAGACACCCATACGCTCCCCGTCCACATAAGGAAGCGTCTTTAGATAGCGGCCCGCCATCCAGGCGTCTTTGGCATCTTTGCCGCCGACGTCCATGTAAACTCCCTGCCGCCAATCTCTTCCATAGCCGATGCTGCCGCGGTAATCGGGAGCGAAGACCACATAGCCCTGCTGCAGCAGGTACTGGTGAAAGCTGTAGTAGACGGAGTAGTTGCGTTGCACGTGCCAGCCGTCATAGTTCTGGTTGATGCCGTCCCCATGAATCCAGACGATGGCGGGGTGTTTCTTGCTGCGATCAAGATTCTTCGGTACGAACAGCCAACCGGGAACCAGTTTGCCGTCGGCGCCGGGAAAGTGGACGAATTCCGGCTCGACGAAGGCAGTCCGATCGAAGCTCGCGGGCATGGAATCGGTCAGGCGATTCGGTTTGCCCGCTTCTTTCGGGTTCAGGGCGAAAAGGTCGGCGCTGTTTTGCGTGTCCGTGTGTTGATAGAGCAGCGTTTTGTCATCCGGGGCCCACTCGGCGGCGATGTTGGTCCCTTTGCCGGAAGTCACCGCCTTAGCGGAGTTAGGAGTGGGACGATCCCCGATCAATACCACGAACAGCTGACGATCTCCGGGATGATCGACCGAATTGGCATCGAAGGCAAGGCTCTTGCTGTCATGCGACCAGGCCGGCCGCCAAGCTTCGAAATGGCCGGTAGTGAGCTGGATCGGAGCGCCTCCCGCGGTCGGCACGACATATAAGGAATCCCAACCGTTGCGGTCGCTCACGAAACAAAGCCATTTGCCATCGGGTGACGGCTGAGCTGAATCTCCCGTACCGCCGGGCATACTCCAGAATTTCTTATCTACATCTTCGTGAACGATCCGCGACTTGCCGCTCTGAATATCGGCGACATACACCGTTCGCTTCTTGAAATCCTTGGCGCCTCGGTCGAACACGAGGTGCCCGGCGTCAATCCACTTGGCTCCGCCGCCTCCGTCGGGCGCTTCAATCGCGGTCGAGGCGCCGCCGCTGGAAGAGACCACATATAACGTTCCCGGAGTTCGCTCGGTAATGGTGTAGATAATCTTGGCGCCCGAGTAGGTCGGAGTCTGCTCATGCAGAATGGTCTTCCCGCCTCCGGAGTACAGCAAGTGCTTTCCGTCGGGCGACCAGGTGACTGCAGCGATGCTGGCGTCGTTATGCGCCAGCTTGGTTTCGGCGCCCCCGCTGATTGCCTGGATAAACAGATCGCTGCCTTTGGAACCGCCCGCCACGAAGGCTACCTTGCTGCCATCCGGAGACAGAGTAAAATCCCGTCCCTTTGTTCCTCCGAGTCCGGTAACGGCCTGAGGAGCGCCGCCTGGAACTGTAGCCTGCCAGAGCGATCCTTCGTGAGGAAAATAGACGGTTTTACTGTCTTTCGCCCAGAAGGCTTCGTTGATTTGTCCGCTCGGGAAAGAGGTCAGCTTCTTCGGACTTCCAGCGGAACCGGAGAGGCTCACTGAATACAGATTGCCGACGCCCCCTTCGTCCCACAGGAACACAACCGAGCGGCCATCCGGGGAGATGACGGCATTGGACGGGTGCTTGATCTGCATCAAGTCAGCGATTGTCAATTTGTGGCTGGCAGACGGAGCGGCCGTTAGCAGAACTGCCGATAGGCCTAGTGCGCAAAGAGCGAATCGAAACTGTTTTAGTCGCATGAGAAATGCTTTCCCGTAAATTAGAACTCCACTCGTAATCCAAAGCGCGCGACGAACGGATTCAACACATTGGTCGGCCGCAAATAAATGGAGCCATAGCTCGAGACCTGGTTGATCACAGTGTTGCTATTTCCCAGATTGAAAAGATCCGCGATCGGCTCCACCGACCAACGCTCCCGGAACTTAAACGGCCGGGCAATGCGGAGGTCCGCCAGATTCACCCTCGGCAGGCGAATGTTTCCCTGCTGTTCCAAAGCCACTGTCACCGATCCCTGGTTTAAGCCTGTGAAGACCTGCGTCGGGCGGAAGGGATACCCGGTGTAGTGCTGGAAGTTCAACGCAGTCGTGATTCCCCAGGGCAGTTGGTAGGTCCCGTTGATTTTCCAGACGAAGGTGGAATCCTGGAACAAATAGTTGTTGAGCCGGTTGATGTCGAAGTTGGGGTTGTTGAAGTCATCCGATAACGCGTTCGGCGAACCGGCGCCATAAGTTCCTTTCATGCGTTGAATGGTGAGTCCGGCCAGCAGCATCCAGCGCCGTGACATGTGCTTGGTGGCAGTGAATTCTACGGCGTTATAGCTGAATTGATCGAGTTTTGGAATATTGGTGATCTGATAGAGATTCGCCTGACTGGACTTGGCTGCACTCAAATTGTAAAGCGTTAAGGCCTGCCCGGTGAGCGGATCGACAATGGGACTGCCGTTCAGACTCGTGATGGCGGTGTAATCGGACGGCAAGCGGTTGGTGCTGATTCGTCCGATTTGATTCTTGTTGTTGCGGTGAAAATATTCGGCGCCGATCGACAGGCTGGACGCAAGCTGCTGTTCCCAGCCCACCGTGGTTTCATCCGAGTAGGGATGTTTGATATTGGGGTCGACCGTTGTGAAGACGCCGCCGGAGGTGCTTACCACCGCCCCATTCAAAAAGCCGGACGGCAAACCGGCGGCATTGGTTCCGCCCGCCCAGGAATAGGTTCGACTGCTGAAGGTATTGCCGTTGACGGCGCCCGCCAGCTCCGCTCCTTCCATGCGATAGAACCGGCTGTAGGCCGCCCGGAGGACCGATTTCCCTTTCCCCGTAAGGTCGAAAGCTCCTCCCAAGCGAGGCGCTACGTTATTCCAGAGCGGAAGGTCGGCCGATTTCGGGAACGAAGCAGCCCCGAACAAGTTGGAGTAGGGTCCGGTGGCCGGACTGCTTTGCGCCGGATTGTAAGAGCGGAAGCGGTCGTAGCGCACACCCAAATCGAGCGTGAGACGGCGGTTCAGATGCCAGGCATCCTGCAGAAACAAAGCCATGTCCCGAATCTCGCTGCTGTAATGAACGGGAGTATTGTAAACCGTCACCTGGAGCGGCAAGCCGTTGTTGTAGATTTCGCCCAAGCCGCCATTGACCAGGTAATCGTAGGCGTTCTTCATCCGGCCGCCTTCATAGCCGAACTTGAAATCGTGCGATCCGAGAAGGCCGGCCCGGTAGTAGCCCATGGTCGCGGACACTCTTCCATGATCGGCCAGATTGGAACTGGCATAGGGGGCGGCCCCATTCTCGGTTGAGAGCGTGAGATCGACTTGGTTGATGGCGCTGGACGGCACGGTTGGCTGGAAGCCCAGCGGGAAGATCTGGTGCATGTAGCCAATGCGGAAATCGAATACCAACGAACTGGTCAGCTGACTGGTCCACAAGCCTTCGAGGATGTAGGCCGGCTCGATCTGCCGCCAGCTGGCCTGGTCGCTGACAAACTGGTAAGCCGTGTCCCGACGGAAATAACGATTCTGCTCGTTGTACAGCCAAACCAGACTCGCCCGATTCTTCGAGTTGACCTGCCAGTCGGAGCGGGCGTCGTTGTTCCACTGGTGATTGCTGTCATTCACGGGCTGTCCGTTCGGTCGTCGGGTCGCCAGAATATCCGTTCGAATATCGTACATCCGGAAGGAATCGAACAGCCACCAGCGGTTTTTGATGATCGGAAAGCCGATGCTGGCGGTGGTGTCGCGCGACATCACAAAGGGGCTGCCGGCCTGCACGGCCTGTCCCTTGAAGATTGGCAGATTTTGCTGAGCTTGGAAGATGCTCGAGAGATAGTAGGCCGAGAACATGCCGTGGATTTCGTTCGATCCCGACTTGGTGACCATGTTCATATACACGCCGCCCACGCCGACATCGGCCGGCGCCTGATCGGTCACCACCTGGAATTCCTGGAGAGCGTCATGGTTGACATAGAACGAGGTGAATCCTCCGTTGTTGCCGGGCCAATTGAGCCGCAGACCGTTCCAGCTGTAAGTCTGTTCTCCCGGCATGCTGCCGTGAACCTGCATGGTCGACTGCTGAAAACTCTGATTGCCTGCTACGTCGAAGGTGCTGGACGTCACGCCGGGAGCCTGTGCGACGGTCGACCAGGGATCGCGGCCGCTGGGCAGATTCTGAAGCAAAGCTTCGCCGAAGGTAGTAGAGGAAGCTACATTCTGCACATCGACGACCGGCGAGCTCTCGACCGTGACCGATTGGTTGATGGAACCGACGTCTAATACGGCATTAATGGTAGCGGTGAAGCCGGCTTGTATTCCGATGCCGTTTTGCACATAGGTCTTGAATCCGTTTCCGGTCACGGTCACTTTATAGGTTCCGATGGGAAGAAGATCGACCAGATAATTTCCATCCACGCGACTGACGGTCTGGCGCGGCGCCATCAGAGCGGAGCTTTCTACCTCGATGTTGGCGTTCGGAATGATGGCGCCGCTCGAATCGGTGATGATCCCGGTGATCTTGCCGGTTGTCGCCACTTGGGCGCTTACAGACGAAAGAGCGAGCAGGAATGCCGCTGGCAACCACAGTTTCTGAAACAAGAGAGTCCTCCCTGAAGGCTCGCGAGAGCAAAAGCGCAAGTTGTTTCTAAACGTGGAACGCCCCGAAGGTAGCAGACAGGACTAGAACAGGGGTAATAGAAAGTTTGTAGCTAATTGTACCTAGTCCTGAAACGGAAATACTAGCGATTTTTCTTATGCATCCAATAGGGGGAATGGATTCGCAAAAGAGCGAACTTTTTCAAGCCCCTTTGAGCTGTTGGTGCACCATGCGAGCTGCTCGGTGGCTGACCAGATCCGCCACTCGTCCGAGCAACTCAGGAAGGTCTTCGGGTGTGATCAGCAGCGGCTTGGCGCCGTCCGGCGGACCGTTGTGGGACGACGTCAGAATTGCCATGGCCGGTTGATAATCCATCAGCCGGGCATGAGCCAGCACTTCCAGACCGGCTTGCGGAGACTCCATCTCGAGCTCGCTCAAAACAAGTTCGTACTGCTCCTCGTCCATTTTGTTGAACGCTTCTGCCGCCGAGGTGACTGAATCGACAAAATAGCCACCGGCTTCGAGAACAGCTTTGAGAGTCAGGCGCGACGTGAGATTGTCATCCACGAGTAAAACTCTCGCCAGCTCCCAATCTCGGGCGGGCGGCTTTCTCAAGTTGGCGGGCATAATGTCGGCCGGTTTCTCCGCCATCAGTGTAAACGAATTCTTCCAAAATACGAATAGTGCTTTTTTGAGTGAGGAAGTAGGGCGCCAATTTGGGTCGAAAGGACCGAATTTATCTGGAATGAATGGGTGTTAGCTGACGTTCACTGTTCGTCTCGAAACACGCGGGCGAAGATTTCGTCCACGTGCTTCAACTGGCGGTCGAGCGAAAAGGCGTAGTCGAGTTGCTCCTCACTCAGATAGCGGCGAATCTCCGGTTCGGCTGACACCGCCGCTCGGAAATCGCCCTCACTTTCCCACGAACTCATGGCGTAGCCCTGCACCAGCCGGTAGGCGTCTTCCCGCAACAGGCCGGCTGCGGACAGATCGAGCAAAAGCTGTCCGGAAAAGATTAAACCTTTGGTTTGCTCGAGGTTGCGCCTCATTCTAGCGGCGTCGACTCGCAATCCGGAGATCAACCAGTTGGTCTTGTTTAGTAAATAGTCGATCAGAATGGTCGAATCCGGGAAAATCACTCGTTCCACGGAAGAATGGGAGATATCGCGCTCATGCCACAGAGGAACATCCTCGAAAGCGGCCTGCGCGTTGGACCGAACGACGCGGGCTAGGCCGCTAATCTGTTCGCAGGTCACGGGATTGCGTTTGTGCGGCATGGCGGAGGATCCTTTTTGGCCGGCGGCGAAGGGCTCTTCCGCCTCCCGGACCTCGGTTCGCTGTAGATGCCGGATTTCCACAGCGATCTTGTCCAGGCTGGACGCGATTCCGGCCAACGTGGCGATGTAGTGAGCGTGCAGATCGCGCGATAACACCTGCGAGGTGATAGGCGCAGCGCGGAGGCCGAGCCGTTCGCATATTTTCTCCTCCGCTTCCGGACCGATATGGGCGAAGGTCCCGACGGCGCCTGAGATCTTTCCAATGCGAATTTCGTCCGCGGCCGCTGCAAAACGCTTTTTGTGCCGTTCGAACTCATCCCACCACAGCGCTACCTTCAGGCCGAATGTAATCGGTTCGGCGTGAATTCCATGCGTCCGCCCCATCTGCACGGTATGCTTATGTTGCAGCGCTAATTTCTTCAAAGAAACTAAAAGCGAATTTAATCCGGCTGAAATCAGCTGGGAGGCGTCCCGAATTTGTAGACCTTGCGCGGTATCGACAATGTCGTTCGACGTCAGACCGAAGTGCAGCCAGCGGGAAGCCTCGCCCGCTCCCTTCGCTTTCATTTGTTCTGCCACGGCGGTGGTGAAAGCGATCACATCGTGCTTCACTTCCCGTTCAATTTCTTGGAGGCGGCTCAGGTCGAAGCCGGCATGCGCCCGTAAGGACTTCGCCGCTTCTTTCGGCACTCCTCCCAGATCGGCCAGGGCGTCCGAGGCAGCCAGTTCCACTTCCAGCCAACATTCATATTTATGCTGGTCACTCCAGATCGCACCCATCTCGGGGCGTGTATAACGCGCAATCATTCCAATTCCATTGTCCGTGACGCCCGCTTTCGGGAGCGGGGAAGGTTAGTAGTAGAAGACTTTAATAATAAAAGACTTCCGACTGCTCACCCGGTTGCGCCACCACTAAACGGGTGAAGAGCGCACGGCCATCCAGCGCTTTTTCGCCCATATGGCGAACCAGTTCGGGGTGATTATTGTGTTCGCTGATATGCCCCAGAATCAAGGTGGAGACCCGGCCATCGAGACCGTTCTTAATGAAGTCGGCGGCCACTTCATTCGAGAGATGTCCTCGCCGGCTCATTACGCGCTGCTTTACGGACCACGGATACGGGCCGACGCGCAGCATCTCCAGATCGTGATTGGACTCGAGCACAATCAGGTCCGTTCCGCGCAGGTGAATTCGTAAGGAGTCGGGCACGTAACCCAAGTCGGTCGCTACCGCCACTTTAATCCCTTGACTGGAAAGGGCAAACCCAACCGGATCGGCCGCATCGTGCGGAATCGTAAAGCTGGTGACATCGAAATCCCCGACCGTAAAACAGCAACCGGCCTGAAACGGACGAAGCGCCGGGGTATTCTCCCCCCAGTCAATGTACTCCGCACTGCCATTCGTCAGGTAGACCGGAACACCGGCTTTGGACGCTTTCGAGATCGCGACCAGCCCGCAGACGTGATCGGAGTGCTCATGCGTAACCAAAATGGCATCGAGGCAGTCGAGATCCTCCCCGATGGCAGCCAGCCGGCGGCGAATTTCCCGCCGGCTCAAACCGGCATCGATCAAGACGCGGGTCCGGTCCGTCGCGATGAAGGTGGAATTGCCGGCGCTGCTGCTCGCCAAGATGCAGACCTTAAGAATGAGAGACGTCCTCCCTATGACTCGGACGGACTACGACGCCCTCCTTATGGCTGGGGGGCGTTCTTCCGTTTATACCAAAGCGGCCGGAACAATTTCCGAAGAATTGTTTTGGTACTCGAAGCCCTAGTCCTAAAACCGTACAATATAGAGGCTATGAAAGCACGCGTCTATGTCTCCATCAAGCCTTCGGTTCTTGATCCGCAGGGCAAAACCATCTGTTCTGCGCTCAACGGCCTGGGACACAAAGAAATTGCGTCGGTCCGGCAGGGCAAATACTTCGAAGTGGCACTGGCCGAAGCAATTCCCCCTAGCCGGGCCGCGGCTGTGCTGGACGAAATAGCCCGGGACGTATTAAGTAATCCGGTGATTGAAGAGTATCGGGTTGAGATTTTAGACTGAAGTTTTCCTCTTCTTATTACTATGTGTGGAATTGTCGGCTACATCGGCGCGCGTGAAGCGGCGCCCCTGATTGTAGATGGCTTGCGGCGGTTGGAGTATCGCGGCTACGACTCGGCCGGAGTGGCCGTGCTGAATGGATCGAAGACGCTCGAGATCAGGCGCGCTTCGGGAAAACTGCGCAATCTAGAAGAAGTCATTCGCAATCAGCCGGTTTCAGGGCATTACGGCATCGGGCACACGCGCTGGGCCACCCACGGCCGGCCGACCGAAGAGAACGCTCATCCCCATCGGGACTGTAAAGGCGAAATTGTTGTTGTCCACAACGGCATCGTTGAGAATTACCTGGCGCTGCGCAAGCAACTGACTGCCGAAGGGCATGTCTTCAAGACCGAGACAGATACGGAAGTGATCGCTCACCTGGTCGAGAAGTACCTGGACGGCAAGCTCGAAGATGCCGTGCGGATCGCTCTGAAAGAGGTTCGGGGCGTGTTCGCGATCAGCGTGATCGCCAGTTCCGATCCGAACAAGATTGTCTCGGCGCGTTCCGGGCCGCCGGTGGTGGTTGGCTTAGGCGACAACGAGTTCTTCGTGGCATCCGATGTGCCGGCTATCCTGAGCCACACGCGTGACATGTTTTTCCTCGACGACGGCGATGTAGCCGTACTCACTCCGGGCGGGGTGAAGCTGACCGATCTGAACGGCAAAACCGTGCAGCGCGCCGTCTCCCGCATTCTGTGGGATCCGATCATGGCGGAAAAGGGCGGCTATAAGCATTTCATGCTCAAAGAAATCTTTGAGCAGCCGCGCGCCGTCAAAGACACTCTGCTGGGCCGCGTGGGCCTGGAGAGCGGCCGCGTGTTTCTGGATGAAGTGAATATTCCGGAAGCGGACTTTCTGAAGTTTCAACAGGTCAAAATCGTCGCCTGCGGAACCAGCTGGCATGCCGGATTGGCCGGCAAGTTCATTATCGAGCGCCTGGCCCGCCTGCCCGTAGAAGTGGATTACGGCAGTGAATTTCGCTATCGCGATCCGATCATCCAGCCCCATACGCTAACGATCGTGATCTCGCAATCGGGCGAGACTGCCGATACTCTGGCGGCACAGCGAGAAGCCAAACAAAAGGGCTCGAAGACGCTGGCCATCTGCAACGTGGTTGGGTCGATGATCACGCGAGAGGCGGCCGGCACTTTGCTGACTCACGCCGGCCCTGAGATTGGAGTCGCTTCGACCAAAGCTTTTACTTCGCAGATCACAGCGCTGCTGGTTCTCGGCATGTATCTCGGCCAGGTGCGCGGCACGCTCGATCCGCAGAAATCGGCCGCCATGGTGGAAGAACTCGCCTTGCTGCCCGGCAAGTTAGAGCAGGTGCTGGCGCAATCGGACACTTATGACGAGATGGTGAAGCATCTTTCGCGGGCGCATGATTTTCTCTATCTCGGCCGCGGCATTCATTTTCCCATTGCTCTGGAAGGCGCGCTCAAACTGAAAGAGATCTCCTACATTCACGCCGAAGGCTATCCGGCCGGTGAGATGAAGCATGGCCCCAACGCTCTCATCGATGAGAATCTGCCGGTGGTCGTTCTGGCGACACGCGATCCGCAGTCGGAAGAGAGTCAGGTTCACTACGAGAAGACGCTCTCGAATATTCAGGAAGTGAAGGCTCGCAGCGGCATTGTGGTGGCGATCGCTTGCGAAGGGGACGAGGAAGTGGCGAAGATGGCGGATCACCTAATCACCATTCCGGTTACTCGCGAACTTCTGCTGCCGTTGCTCGAGATGGTTCCTCTTCAATTGCTGGCTTATCATATTGCAGTGCGGCGGGGCTGCGATGTGGATCAGCCGCGTAATCTCGCCAAGAGCGTCACGGTGGAATAATTTAGAGTGGTAGTTGTTCTTCGCCAACACCACTCTTTCGATTTCGACACGCGGCAAGGGACTGTACCGTTTTACTGATGCCGTGGAAGACTGGCTGTCGAAACAACAGATCAAGCAGGGATTACTGACGCTCTTCATCCAGCACACTTCTTGTTCGCTGGTGATTCAGGAGAACGCCGATCCCGATGTAACGCTCGATCTGAACGATTTCTTCGAACGTCTGGTCCCGGAGAGCGGGAAGGGTTATCGCCATACGGCGGAAGGTCCGGACGACATGACATCCCATATTCGCTCTACGCTTACCAGCACCAGTCTGTCCGTGCCTGTGATCTCCGGAAGCATGGCGTTGGGCACATGGCAGGGTGTTTATGTATTCGAACACCGCACCCGCGCCCATCAGCGCCGAGTCGTTCTTCAATTCATGGGAGAGTAACGGGAGATGCGATTCACTTATTGCACCAGCCGCTTCTGCTTGCGCAGGAAGGCCGGCGTATCGTAGTCTTCGCCTGACTCGGTTGCCGTCGCTTCGTTTCCTTCGCTGCTGTTCTCCGAATTTGCCGGCGCACCGCTATCGTCCCGGCCTTCTCGCATGCCCACACCGAAGGGGAAGTTGGCATCGCGGGTCTCGATATCGGTTGAATTTTCGTGCTGGAATCCGGTGGCGATGACAGTGATCTTCACTTCGTCGGCCATGCTTTCATCCATCACAACACCGAAGTTAATTTGCACATCGTGGTTCTGGGCCGCTTCTCGAATCAGGTTACAAGCTTCATTCACTTCGTGAATGCCGAGGTTGCTGGACCCTGTGATGTTGATCAGCACGCCGCGCGCACCGTAGATTCCGCCTTCTTCCATCAACGGGCTGTTGATCGCTTTACGGGCCGCGTCCACGGCAGCATCCGGACCGGTGCCCGAAGCCGTTCCCATCATGGCGTATCCCATTCCGACCATGATGGTGCGGATATCCGAGAAGTCGCGGTTAATGAGGCCGGGGGTCGTGATGATGTCCGAAATTCCCTGCACAGCCTGTCGGAGGACATCATCGGCCAGCTTGAACGACTGCAGGAAACTGGTTCCTTTGGGAGCAAGCCCCAGCAGCTTTTCATTGGGAACGGTGATGACCGTATCGCAGCTGGCGGCCAGTTCCGCCAAGCCTCGCTCGGCTTGCTTCATGCGCCGCGATCCCTCGAAGGCAAAAGGTTTTGTTACCACCGCAACGGTCAAGGCGTTCAATTCTTTGGCGAGAGAAGCGACCACGGGCGCAGCGCCGGTCCCCGTTCCACCGCCTAATCCCGAGGTGACGAAGACCATATCCGCGCCTTCCAGGATTTCAATGATCTGCTCGGTATCTTCGAGCGCCGCCTGTCGCCCGATGGCAGGATCGGCGCCCGCGCCTAAACCGTTCGTCAGTTTTTTGCCGAGCGTGATCTTATTCGAAACCGGGGAAGCGGCGAGCGCCTGCTTATCCGTGTTCAAGATATAAAAATCTACGCCGCCCAAGCCGTCCTGCAGCATGCGCGCCACCGCATTGGAGCCGCCGCCACCCACGCCGACCACTTTGATCTTGGTGCCAAGCTGCGCTTCTTCTTCAATCAGAAATTTTAAATCGTCTGCCATGTCTTGCCTCTGTTCCTTTTCCTATCCCGACCGGTTCTTATCGCGACCGGGAAACTAATCCCACTGTGCCTGTATTGGTGCGCTTCCAGTCCCGTTTGAGTTTTAACCGGCCGGAGTACATGGAGAGGCCCGCCGCGACCGTCCACACCGGGGTGTCGAGTTCATTCGGCCAACCTTCCACGCCGGTCGCCAGACCATTGCGAGCCTGACAGTTCAGCGTTCGCTCGGCAATGTCACACATCCCGGGTAGACTCGCGCCGCCGCCGGTGATCACCGTGCCTTCGAGCAGTGACTGTTCCATGCCAACGCGCATAATTTCTTCATAGACACGCTCGAATATTTCTTCCGCGCGCGCTTCGAGTATTTGATTGATCTGGCTGAGCGGCGCTTCCCGCATGCCTCGACCCTCCGCCGTCGGAATGTCGATCATCGAGTTCTCGGCGGCCAGGCCGGCGGCGGCGCAACCGTATTGACGCTTCAGATTTTCGGCATCCTCATAGTTCACTTTCAATAACCAAGAGATATCTCGGGTCATGTGATCGGCCGCGACCGGAATGGCTGTGGCGAGCAACAAGGCATCGCCGTCGTAGACCGCCAGTTGCGTGGATTGAGCGCCAATATCCACGACGGCCACGCCACGGGCGCGATCTTCCGGAACGACCGCCGCATAGGCCGCAGCAATTCCTTCGAAGATCGATTCTTCGACGCCCAAATGGGCCTGGTGCATGGCCGCCACAATCGCCTCATGTTCCTGCGTCGAGGCTGTGACGACATGCACATTGGCCTCTAACCGGGCGCACAGAATGCCTTTCGGATTGCGATAGCCGGCGCGCCCGTCCAAGGTAAAATCCTGCGGACAGATCTGCAACACCTGTCGATCTTCTTCCAGCCGCACCCGCGCCGCCAGCTCGACCGCATAGCGCAGATCGTCCGGCTCGATTTCCCGCTTCCGGCCGAATTCGTAGAGCCCCCGGCTGTTCACCCCGTTCACGCAGCCGCCGATGCCGACCACGCCGGAATCGGCGGAGACCTGCGCCCGCGATTCGGCTTCATGGACGGCGAAGCGGATACTTTCCGTCAGCGCTTCCTGCTCCGCCAGCCGCCATCGATTCCAGGCCTGGACCGGCGCTTCGCCATATCCCAGAAATCGAAGCGAGTCTTCCTGCAACAGGCAGATCACCACCCGTGTCGTGGAACTGCCCAGATCCAGACCGACAGCCAGCTTTGCTCTATTGTTCGCCACGCGCCTCGCCTCCTACGGCAGTAATCACACCATCTACTCGCAGGTCGAACGTTTTCGCATTCGGCCGTTTCGCTTTGATCTCGCTGTAGTTCCGGACGAAATTCTTCAAGCGTTCGACGTAATTGCCGTCGCCGATCATCAGATTGACCACACCGCCCTCGACACGTTCCGCAATCACCAGATTCGCCGGATCGGAGGCGCTGATCTCCGAGACCTGTTCCGCCAACGGACCGACTTCGATAAGCATAGCCAACACCTGATGAACGCGTGCCCGCCGGTCGTCGAGCGGCTCGGTTTCTTTCACTCCGGTGATGACCGGCAGCGTGAATTTCGAAGGAACACGGGGACGCAGAATATAGCCATCGTGATCGATCAAAGCGAACTGCGACAGGCCATCCTTGCGATCCGGCGGCAGGTGAACGAAGGCCACCGGAATCCGCTCCTGTACCTTCACCGTTAGCGAGTTCGGCCAAACCTTCGATAGGGACGCTTCCTCAATCCAATCGATCGCCAGAAGTTGCTCGCGACGTTTCTGTAACGGGACGAGGTAAAGGCTCCGGCCGAAATCCTCCGCGAAGATGTGACGGATCTGGGAAGGCGACGCATAACGGACTCCTTGCACTGTGAGATTCGGGCTGCGAACGGCAAAATCCTCCGCCTCCGGAATCCGGAAGCGATCGTCTTTAATCAGAAAAGCTTCCATCTGGCGCCAGGCAAACAGGGCCAGCAGCATAAAGACCCCGCCCACCACGAGCCAGAAGACAAAGCGGCCCCAGCGGATATGGTTGAGGTTCCACTCCGGCCCCGTTGCGGCAGGCATTGCGGCTGCGGTCGCGCGAGCCATCAGGCGGCCGCCTCCCGCAAGCGATCGAGAATCCGGTCGGCGGCCTGGGACACGCTCCCGGCGCCTAGCGTGATCACCAGGTCGCCGGGCTGAACGGCCGCGGTGACGGCGGCCACTCCCGCTTCCAGACTTCCCACATACTCTGCCGAACGGTGACCGTAGGAACGGATCTTATCGAGCAGAGCGGACGTGTTAACGCCTTCGATCGCCTGTTCCGAAGCGGCGTAAATGTCGAGGAGATACAAGTGATCGGCCTGGTGAAAAGCGGTTCCAAACTCCTCGAGCAGATGTTTGGTTCGGGAAAACCGATGCGGCTGAAACAGCACGTGGATCTGGCGATACGGAGTCAGCCTTGCTGCCGCGAGCGTAGCTTTCACTTCCGTCGGATGATGACCGTAATCGTCGACTACCGTTACGCCGCGCTCTATCCCGCGGATGGAAAATCGCCGGTCCACTCCAGCGAAAGCCAGTACGCCGTCCCGCAACTTCTCCAGCGGAATGTCTAATTCGAGCCCCACGCCAATGGCTGCCGTTGCGTTCAAAACATTATGAATTCCCGGAACATTGAGCCGGAATGTTCCCAGATCCTGTCCTCTTCGCCAGATCGAGAACGTAGTGCTTGCCGGCGCCAGTTTCACATTCTGGATCTCGAGGTCCACTTGCGCCGAACGTCCGTACGTGATGGTGCGCCGTTTAATAGCGGGATAAATCTGCTGAATGTTTTTGTCTTCCGTACAGAGCACCGCCGCCCCGTAGAACGGAACTTTATTCACAAAATCCGTGAAGGCTTCCTGAATCTCCGTGAGCGAATGATAGTGATCCAGATGCTCCCGGTCGATGTTGGTCACCACCGCAATGATCGGCGCCAGCTTCAGAAACGAGCCGTCGCTCTCATCCGATTCGACTACCAGCAAGGAACTTTTCCCGACTCGCGCATTCGATCCTTGCATAGCCGCCACCTTGCCGCCCACTACCACGGTTGGGTCCATGTCTGCCGTATTCAGAATGGAGGCAACCATCGAGGTTGTGGTCGTTTTGCCGTGACTGCCCGCAATGGCAATCCCGAACTTCAAGCGCATCAGTTCGGCGAGCAGTTCCCCGCGCGGAATGACTGGAATTTGCAGCCGGCGCGCTTCCGCTACTTCCGCGTTCGATGCATCGAGGGCGGAAGTGACCACCACCGCCTTCGCGCCCGTCACATTTTCGGACCGATGTCCCAGGTGGATGGTCGCGCCTAATTTGGAGAGCCGCTCCGTGATGGCGCTTGTCTTTACGTCAGAACCTGAGATCTGGTAGCCGAGCGTCAGTAAGACTTCGGCAATCGCACTCATCCCGATGCCCCCGATTCCCACGAAGTGAACGTGTTGGGGCTTAAAAAACATTCTTCTAGAGTATTGTTCCGGCTTTCTTGGCCACTGTCAATGCCGAATCGGGCGGTTTGCGTTTCCTCAGAAAACTTTCTTCCGATTTGCCGCTTCCTCCAGTATGGCAGCCGCTCTCTCTGCTGCGCCCGGCCGCGCAAACTCTTTCACACGTGTTCGCATACGTTCTGTTTCCTCCCGATTCTGGTGTAAATTCCTTACTTCCTCGAAAAGACGACGGCCGTCGCAATCACGGTCGAGCACCATGCGCGCCGCACCGGCGGACACCAGCGTTTGTGCATTTTTTTCCTGATGGTCATCGGCCGAAAAGGGAAAGGGCACCAGGATGGAAGGCATTCCGGCCGCCGCCACTTCATTGACGCTGCCGGCCCCGGAACGCGCTACCACTACATCTGCCTGTGAGAAAGCGCTTGCCATGTCGCGAATAAAGGGCACCACCTCGCCCTCCATTCCGGAGCGGGCGAACTCCTGCGCCAAAACTTCATATTCCGCCGAACCGCTCTGATGGACGAAGCGTACCGATTCGCCGCTTTGGCGGAACAGAGGCCAACTTTCTCTGGACGCTCGATTCAAGGTACGAGCTCCGCGGCTGCCGCCCGTAATCAGAACCGTGAACGGTCCACTGCGCTTCGGCGAAACCGAAAAAAACTCCGCCCGAACCGGAACGCCGGTCACTGTCGCCCGGCCTGCCGGAAACCACCGGCGCGTCGATTCGAAACCGAGTAGCGCTTTGTACACGAACGGCGCCACTTTGCGGTTTGCAAATCCGGGGATGGCATTCGGCTCCATGAGCACCAGCGGAACACGCGACAGCAAGGCCGCTGCCATCACGGGTCCGGAAACATAGCCGCCCATACTGAAGACCGCATCCGGGCGGAATCGCTTCACGAGTGAACGCGCCCTCAAAATACTGCTGGGTAACTGCAGAGCGGTGTGCATCTGCTGTCGCATTCCCACTCGATTTAGACCGCCGCTTCGTACGAATTTGATGTCGAATCCAGCTTCGGGAACCAGGCGTGATTCCAAACCGGTTTCGGTTCCGACGAACAACAGTTTATGTCCCCGTTCGCGCAACACTTTGGCGACAGCGAGCGCCGGAAAGACATGCCCTCCCGTGCCGCCGCCGGTCATTATAAACGAATACGCCACAAACGAATACGCCACAAACGAATACGCCAAATCAGCCGCTATCCCGCGTGTTCACTGACGCTCAGCAGCATTCCCATCAGTAACAATGTGCTCAGCAGGGAACTCCCTCCATAGCTGATAAACGGCAAAGGAATGCCCTTGTTCGGCAACAGATCGAGCACTACGCTCACGTTGATCAACGCTTGCACCACCACGCACACTGTCACGCTCAACGCCAGATAGCGCCCGAAGTCGTCGGCCGCGTTCATATAGGTGCGAATGCCGCGCCACAGAACCACCACAAAGCCGCCCACCAACAGCGCCGCGCCGAAGAAACCGGTCTCTTCTCCAACCACGGCGTACACGAAATCGGTCTCGGCTTCGGGCAGATACAACAGCTTTTGCCGGCTCGCCATCAGCCCGACGCCGGTGATTCCGCCTTCGCCTACCGCAATCTTGGCCTGCTTCTGCTGGTATCCAGGGTCGCTGGTCGAGGCTGTCCTCTTGGCATAACTCAGAATGCGTCCATTCGGATCGAACTTCGCGAGCAGCGTGTGATTTTTGTCGATGAACTCGATCGCGCGAGCCAGACGGTAGGGTCGCATCACGATAAACAATCCGCCCAACACCAGGCCAAGAGCTGCACACACAATCAGATATCGCAGATCGAGACCAGCCACGAAAATCACTGCCACCGTCATCACCACCAGCACAACCGCCGTGCCCAGGTCGGCCATCGCCACGGCCAGCGCGATCACGCTGATCGAGACGGCGATCGGGCGCAGCGTATGTTTCTCATTGATCGAACCTAACCGCCCGCAGAGAAAAAACGACAGGAACAAAGCAAGCGCCGGCTTGGCCAGTTCAGACGGCTGCAAAGAAAATGGTCCCGCATGCAGCCAACGGTGACTCGTCGTATCGGTCGCGTACACCGCCACCAGCAGCAGCAACACAATGCCCAGACCGGCGAAGGCCAGTCGCGGATCGTTCCACCGCCGGTAGTCTCGCTTCATGCAATAGAGCAAGACGGCAAAGGAAAACACCGCCCAACCAAGCTGGCGGAAAAAGAAATAGGTATCGGAATAGTGATAGCGCAACTCCGCCAGCAGGGACGACGAGCTGTACACCATCACCAGCCCGAAACACACCAGGCAGAGCACGGTGAGAAAGAGGATCCAATCGGTCTTGAGTCGTTGCGCCATTCTTGTTTACTGCAATCTCGGTTTACTGCAATTCTTGCACCAGCTGTTTGAAACGCTGGCCGCGATGCTCAAAGCTGCGAAACTGATCGAAGCTGGCACAAGCAGGAGCCAGCAACACCACATCGCCAGGCTCGGCATTGGCACGGGCGTGTTTCACCGCGATCTCCAGATTGCCGCAGTTGGCAATCGGGACCGCGCCTTCCAAGGCTTTTTGTATCAGAGGCGCTGCCGCATAGGGATAAGGAGGCTCTGCGCCAATCAACAACGCGCCCTTGCCTTTCTCGTGCAGCGGAGTTCGCAAGGGATGATAATCACTGCCCTTGTCCTTGCCTCCCAGAATGATCCAAAGCCGGCCTGGAAAAGCTTCGATCGCCTTTAAGGTCGCGTCGACATTGGTGGCCTTGGAGTCATTGAAGTACTCCACGCCATCGAGCTCACGCACAAACTCAATCCGATGCTCGACGCCCGGGAACGTATGAATCGCGGCAGCAATGCGGTCCGCCTTCGTGCCCGCCAGATGGGCGACCAGCGACGCCGCCATGACGTTCTGCACATTGTGCGTGCCGCGCAGCTTGATCAGCGATCGAAGCAGAAAAGGTTGATCGTCAAACCAGATCTCGTCGTCGTGTTGCAGCCACAGCCCGCGCGGTACACGCTGCCGTGAGCTGAACCAAAACACAGGAGCCTTAGTCCGCTGCGCATAGATTCGGCAGGTCGAATCATCGAAATTAAGAACTGCGAAATCCTCTTCCCTCTGCGTTTCAAATAGACGTGCTTTCGCCCGGGCATATTCTTCAAACGTGTGATGCCGGTCGAGGTGATCGGGTGTGACATTGAGGCAGACGCCGATCTTGGCGCGAAAGTGATCGATCGATTCGAGTTGAAAACTGGACAGCTCGAGTACGTTCCACTGATCCGGCCGTGACGAATCGACCAGCGAAGTGACTGCCGTTCCGATGTTGCCGCCCACCTGGCTCGCAACACTGCACGCCTGGAGCAGATGCCCCACTAGGGCCGTAGTCGTGGTCTTGCCGTTCGATCCTGTGATGCCGATAACCGGACCCTGCAAGAAATACGACGCCAGTTCCACCTCACCAATCACTCGAATGCCGCGTTTACGCGCCGCCACAAACATCGGCAGATCGAACGGGACGGCGGGAGACAGCACGATCAGCTTGGGATCGTCGCCGTCGCTCGCGATGTTCTCTTCCAACTGCGGTACGACGGGCACATTGATCTGGTCAAAGGAAGCCTGCTCTTCAGCGGAAAGTGCCCGGGCGTCCATCGCTCGTACCCTCGCACCCTCTTCCTTCAAGAGCGCAATAGAACCCAAACCGGAGCGCTTCGTGCCGACCACTAACACCGATTCATTGCGCAAATCCAATCCGATTGTCACCTCAACTTCAGCGTAGTGAGGGCAAACAGCGCCATCACCAGTCCCGCCACCCAAAATCGAACGATGACTTTCGATTCCGCCCACCCCAACGCTTCGAAGTGATGGTGAATCGGAGCCATCTTGAAGATCCGTTTGCCGTGGCGCAATTTATAGCTTCCCACCTGCAAAATGACCGACAGCGCTTCCATTACGAAAACTCCCCCGATGAATAGCAACAGGACTTCCTGCTTGATGAGAACCGCCACAATCCCCATGCCTCCTCCTAGCGCCAGGGAACCCACGTCGCCCATGAAGACTTCGGCCGGATGGCAGTTGTACCAAAGAAAGCCAAGACTTGCGCCCACCATAGTTCCACAAAAAACCGTCAACTCCTGCGACCGGGGGAGATGCGCGAGATCCAGATAAGTCGCTAACGACTTGTTGCTCGAAACATAGGTCAGTACGGTCATCGCTCCCGAGGCGATGATCATGAGCCCGATCGCCAGTCCATCTAAGCCGTCGGTTAGATTGACCGCGTTCGAAGAGCCGACCATCACAAACACAATAAAAAAGTAAAACGGAATGAAGGCCAGCGGATAGGTCCAGTAGTTGCTCGTCCAGGAATCAACCAGCAGTTGCGGCTTAAATTGCTTAAAAAACGGAACGTTGATGGAAGTGGAGTAGTCCTGGTGAGAATGCAGCCACAGCAACAAGAACCCGATGACCATGGCGCAGAATACCTGCGCCCAAAACTTCTGCCGCGCCGTCAGGCCTAGATTGCGCTTCTTGGCCACTTTGGCAAAGTCATCGATAAACCCAATGGTCCCGAATCCAACAAATCCCAGAAGCGCAATCCAGATATAAGGATTCGTCAGGTCTGCCCACAGAATGGTCGGAATGATAATGGCTGTCATGATCAGCAAGCCGCCCATGGTGGGCGTCCCAGCTTTTTTCTGATGGGATTGAGGGCCATCTTCTCGAATATGCTGTCCGAAGCTCAATTCACGTAGCTTGCGAATCATCCAGGGGCCCAGTACGAGCGCCAGAAATAAGGACGTCATGCTCGCGAGAGCCACGCGTATCGTGACGTATTGAAATAATCGGAACGCGGGAATGTAGCGATGGAGAATCTGGTAAAAGAGCCAATAGAGCATGCTATAGTTCCATTCTCGCGATGGCCTTTTCGACGTGAATTCCGCGGGAAGCTTTGAACAGAAGGGCGTCACCCGGGCGGACAAAATCCCTCAGGAAATCACCGGCGGTTTCAGCATCCTCGAAAAAAAATGCGGTGTGATTATCTAAACCCGCCCGCTTGGCCTGCTCGACCATCAGGCGGCTCACACCGCATACCCCCACCAGCACGTCAACACCTGCATCCGCAACATAGTTTCCGAGATTGCGGTGCAGAACCTCGGCCATATGGCCAAGCTCGAGCATCTCCCCGAGAACAGCGATTCTCCGCTGAGCCGGCTCTGCGCGCAGCACATCGATCATGCTGCGGGCCGCCTCGGGATTTGAGTTGTAGCTATCGTTCAAAATCGTGATTCCGTTGCGAACGCTTCGTTCGCCGCGCATTCTTGTCGCACGAAGATTCGCCACAGCGGGAACAAGTTCATCGAAGCTGATTCCAAAAACCTTCGCCGCCGCCAGGCCCGCCAGTATGTTGAGCAAACTATGACGGCCGGTGAGCGCACTACGAAAGCGCACGCCATGCACCGTGAACTCTGTCTCATTCGGACCGGCTTCGGTCTGCACGGCGCGCACATCTGCCTGCTCCGAGAAACCATACGTAAGGGACCGCCCGCTGTGGATCTTTCGAAACGCAAGCACGCGCGCGTCATCTGCATTTAACACCGCAGTACCGGATTCCGGCAGCTCCTCGATCAATTCGCGTTTGGCCAACGCCACACCTTCAATCGAATCGAAAGTTTCCACATGCGCATAGCCGACGTTGGTGATCACCCCCACTTCCGGTTCCGCCATTCGTGCCAGATCTCGAATTTCGCCGGCATGATTCATCCCCAGCTCAATGACCGCGATTTCCACCTCATCAGGAAGGCGCAGCAGGGAGAGCGGAAGGCCGATGTGATTGTTGAAATTGCCAATCGTCTTGCCCGTCCGAAAACGTGTGGCGAGAAAGGAAGCGATAATGTCCTTCGTACTGGTCTTTCCCGCGCTGCCCGTCACGCCGACTACTCTGCCGCCCCACTGTTTACGGGCAAAATGAGCCGCCCGCTGCAAGGCGCAAAGCGTATCTTTAGTTTTCAAAAGAACACCCGGAGCGCTGGCAATTTCGCTGCTCACAACGGCCGCCACCGCGCCTCGTTCCAGAGCCGCTGGGACGAAAGCGTGTCCATCATGCACATCGCCCTTAATCGCAAAGAACAAATCACCGGGCTCAACCGTTCGCGAATCGATACTCCAGCCGGCGACGCACCGTTTGCCCTCGATCGGCCCGTGCCCGCTCGATCCGTGAATGATCTGTGCGCCGGTTGCTTCGAGAACCTGCGCAAGCGTCAGCTGCATCGGGTGCTATTTTCCTGCGCGGCTGAATCCAAACGATCGCAGGACGCGTCTCGCCACTTCCCGATCGTCGAACGGGATTGGACCATCCCTCAAGATCTGATACGTTTCATGGCCTTTGCCCGCCAAAATCACAACGTCTCCGGGACCGGCCGTCTCGATGGCTTTTTTGATCGCGCGCTCCCGATCCGGTTCGGCTACACGAGGCGTGTCGTAACGCTGCAGACCCACCATCGCATCGTTCATAATGGCCAGCGGATCTTCACTTCTGGGATTATCGGAGGTGAGCACAACATAATCGCTCAGTTCCGCTGCCGCCATCCCCATCAGCGGCCTCTTCGATCGGTCGCGGTCTCCTCCGCAGCCGAATAACGTAATGACGCGCTTCGCTTTCATGCCGCGCGCCACCATGATCACGTTGCGAAGAGCATCGTCTGTGTGAGCGTAATCCACCACCACCATAAATGGCTGGCCTTCTTCGACGCGTTCGAACCGGCCCGGCACTCTCCCCAACACTTCTACTCCTCTTCGAATTTCTCTTTCGCTGATTCCGTACGTCAACGCGGCAGCACAGGCCAGCAGTATGTTCTGCACATTGATATGCCCCACCAACCGCGATTCGACAGCGAACTTCTTGCCATCGGCGTTGACGGTGAATTTCAGGCCGTCGAATGAAGATTGAATGCCGGTGGCCGTCACCAGCGTTCCCCTGTCCGGGCTTTTTGCCGAACTCTCCACGCTATACCAGAGCACTTCGGTTTCGGGCGACAGTTGTAGGCGCCGGCATGCTTCATCGTCTGCATTCAAAACCGCGAACCGGGGCACAGGACCGCTGCGCGGCGTGAACAAAAGTTGTTTCGCCGCAAAATAGGATTCCATCGTCTGGTGGTAATCCAGATGGTCACGCGTGAAATTGGTGAAGGCCGCCGTGTGAAACTGCATCGCAAAAATACGTCCGAGATCAAGCGCATGGGAAGAGGCTTCGAGCGTCGCATGAGTGCCGCCCATCTCTTCCAGTTCATGCAGCATCTTGAATAGATCAAGCGACTCCGGGGTCGTATTGACCGCGGGAAGAACCCGGCCCCCAAGGTGATACTCAATCGTTCCCACTAGCGCTGTTGTCTTGCCGCCAGCCCGCAGAATCGAATCGAGCAGCGACGTACTAGTGGTTTTCCCGTTCGTTCCCGTGACCGCAGTCACGCCCAACCGCTCATCCGGTTTGCGATAGAAGTTTCGGGCGGCTAAGGCCAAGGCCTGCCTGCCATGCGGCGTCTGAACCCAAGCCCCTGCAAATCCACCCGGCCGCGGACGATCACTTATCACCGCTACGGCGCCCTTTTGAATCGCTGCACTGGCATACCTCGCGCCGTCGGTCTTGGCTCCTGAAAAGGCGAAGAAAAGATAGCCGGCGTTCACCTTCCGGCTGTCGTAAGCAAGCCCGAGCACGTCCTCGTTGGCCAAAGCGGGCGGCAGCTCGGAAATGAGAGGAATTCCCTCAAAGACAGTTTTAAAATCCATCTCCACGGCCGCGTTCATCTCTCGAACCTGACACGAATGCGCTCGCCCGGCGTGAGCAGAGCGCCGGCAGGAGGATACTGCGCCTTCGCCAGACCCTCGCCGCGCATATCGACATCGATTCCGTCTTCAGCAGCTTCCTGCATAACCTCTTTCACTGTTTTGCCCACCAGATCCGGCGCTTTTGGACCACTGACCTCGGCATTCAAGCTGGCTCCACTCCCCTCAACCGCGCCCTCTCCGGCAGCCGCGCGCGCTTCTTCCTCGGTAGGCGGCGTAGCCAGATCGGCTACCGGATCGCCGTCATCCACTGGTTTAATCTTCAGCTTTGCTCTTAGCTTTTCCTTCCGCTCGTCATCCTTGGCCTCCAGTTCCTCCACTTCTTCCGGCACATCACGCGGTACGCCTTCCATGCGAAGCATCGTTCCCGCCACACTCTGGAAAGCCGGACCCGCTGCATAGGCGCCAAATCCCGCGATGCCGGTTGTTCCCGAAACCGTGACAACCACGAACACCGATGGATTCTCCAGCGGCGCAAATCCCATGAAGGAAGCGTTGTATTTATGCGTGTAAATGTGATGATCGTAGTCGAATATCTGCGCCGTTCCGGTCTTGCCTCCCAAGCTGTACCCGACCAGGTGCAACTTGTGAGCGGTCCCGCGCGGCGACGTAATCACGCGTTCCATCATCTGCCGCATGGTTGCAACCGTCTTTGGATTCAACACCTGCTGCGGCGTTCCGAACTTCTTGTATTCCTTCGGACCGCCCGGCGCCTGCTCCCAAGCAACCAGATGCGGATTCACCAGATAGCCGCCGTTGGCCATCACGGCTCCGATGCGCGCCAGTTGCACCGTCGTCACACTGACTTCATGCCCAAACGCCACCGAAGGCAACGAAGTCGGCTGCCAGCGATTCAATCGTCGCAGCATTCCGGGAGCTTCCGCCGGCAGTTCAATGCCCGTGCGCTTCCCCACGCCGAACTTACGAACATAGGCGTACAGATTCGGCGCACCGACGTCCATACCGATCCGAATCGCGCCCACGTTGCTCGACATAGCCAGCACGTCTTCCATCGAGAGGTCTCCGTGACCCTCCGCATCGTGAATCGTCCGCCCAAAAATGCGGAGCACGCCGCCAGCGCACGGAATCATTGTTTCCGGCCGCAACCTGGTTGTTTCGAGCGCGGCTGAAAGCGTAATCACTTTGAAAACCGAGCCGGGCTCGTAGGGCGCAACTACCGCTAAGTCTTCCCGGCCGCGAGGCTTCTCGCCCACATGCAGGCGCTCGTTCAGGTCGTATGTCGGATAGTTGGC
This sequence comes from Bryobacteraceae bacterium, assembly GCA_965276965.1. GTDB lineage: Bacteria > Acidobacteriota > Terriglobia > Bryobacterales > Bryobacteraceae > Bog-105. The sequence goes on along the minus strand of OZ255713.1, from coordinate 548,992 downwards.
CAGCGCCAAAATCTCGCCGGTGTTGGGGTTCATGGCGACAATACTTCCATGGTCGGCATGATTCTTCAGTACGGCGCCCTCAATGGCCTGCTCCGCTACATGCTGAATCTGGCTGTCGATGGTCAGTCCGAGATTCTTGCCGACGGTAGGAACTTTAACCACATCCGAATCATACGGACGCTGCTTTACGTCTACCTTCACACGCTGCCGTCCAGAAACCCCGGCCAGGTCCTTCTCTAACTTGAGTTCAACCCCGGCAGCGCCCTTGCCCTCCGCATTCACATTCCCAATGACGTGCGCCGCCAGCGGTCCGTTGGGATAAGTTCGTAAGCTTCCCTCGCGAATATCCAGCCAATCCAGCTTCATAGCGCGCAAGGTGTCGGCCTTTTCCGGCGTAACGTGCGGATCGATCACCAGATAACCGTGGTGAGTTTTAGAGATCGCCGCCGCTTCGAGGTCGGCCTCCAGTTTTGACGCATCCATTCCCAGGATTCGTCCCAGCAGAGCCGCCGCAGTCGCTTTGTCAGGAATATGCGCCGGGTTCACGACCGCAAACTGCGAGGGCGAACTGATCGCGAGATAATTGCCGTGGCGATCGAGAATCGCGCCACGGGGAGCATCCAGCGGCAGAAGCTTTTCCTGCTGCGAATCTCCTAACTTCTGATACTCGTCATGCGCCAGAACCTGCAGCTGGAAGAGCCGCAACACAACAATCAGGGCCCATCCGGTCAGGATGAGCCCCATAATAAGCAATCTGTCGGTTGACTTCGCCAGAGGAACAGACCGGTTCGTCGCGGTGGTGGCCCCTTGGGGTGGCCGTCCGATGGGAGGTCTAGCCATCTCTCAGATCTCCAACGTGCATCCAGATCTCCCGACGTGTCCCGCCCCTCCGAACAGAGCAACGAAGAACGGAACAACAAGGCTACCGCGAAGCCAGGTCGGTTCCGGTAATAGGCAGGTCGTTGCGCGCTTCTGCTTTCGGCCGGTTATCGATGTATTGAATCGCTTGCGGCGAAGGCTCTACCATCTTCAGGCTCTTTGCCAGTCGCTCCAGACGAGTCGGGCTCAACATCTCCGCTTCCTGCAGATCGAGCGTTGACTGTTGCTGCTTCAGCTTGTCCTGCTCCTGGCGGAGTGTCTGCAGAGTGAAGCCGGCCATCGTGTTGTAAGCCGTCGGCACCAGGCCGGCGATCACAAGCATGGCGGCGATAAAGCCCGTCGCCACTGATCGGCTGCGCGCCCGCAAAGCGATCGGGTCTGCTGCCCGAACCACTCCGCTATTGTCGATGCGCTTCACGAAAAGATATACGTCCTCATTCGCAATCGGGCGCAATCGCGGACTTTCTGTCCTGGTCCAAACCGCTGCCGGAAATTCTTCCAGAGCCCTTACGCCTACAAACCGATTTACGAATGTTGCCAGTGACGCCATGCTGTTCCCTTTTCTAACTAACTTCTCTCAAACGCCCGCAGCTTTGCACTGCGCGATGCCGCGTTCTTTAAAACCTCTGCCTGAGTCGGCCGAATCACGTGCTTTGTGAGGATTCGACCCTCGCCCTCTCGTGCGAACGACTGAAATGCCCGTTTTACCTTTCGGTCTTCAGCTGACATAAACGTTAAAACAACCAATCGTCCACCGGACTGCAAGCGCCCCGGAACCAATCGGAGCAGTTCTTCTAACTCATCAAATTCTTCATTGACCTTCAATCGTAGCGCCATGAAGGTCTGCGTTGCCGGATGAATTCTCCCCGTTCGCGGCACGGCCCCTTCAACCACTTGAGCTAAACGGCCCGTCGTCCAAATAGGCCGTGCGCGAACGATTGCTCTGGAGATTCTTCTTGACCTCCTTTCTTCACCGAGCTGATAAATCAGATCGGCGAGAGCTTTTTCAGGCAACTCATTTACAAAATCCGCCGCCGGCGACCCCTGACTGCGATCCATCCGCATATCCAAAGGACCATCCTGCATCAACGAAAACCCCCGTTCTCCGCTGCTGAGCTGATAGCGGCTGACACCTAGGTCAGCCAACACTCCAGCCACCCTCTCCACGCCGTTTTGAGACAGCGCTTCAGGCAGCTTAGAAAAGGGCCCGTGAAAAAATCGGATCTTGTTTATAATACTGCTGGCGTTTCGACGCGCCAATTCGAGCGATTCCGCGTCGCGATCGCTTGCAATTACGAACCCGCTCCCCAGCCGTTCCGCAATCGCCATCGTATGACCGCCCAACCCAGCCGTCACATCCACGTAAACCCCATCCGGTTGTATCGCCAGATACTCGAGCGACTCGTTCAACAGCACCGGATAGTGCCAGAATGCTTCCTGCTGAGCGGTGTCCATACATTGGATTTACCGCAATCCCTTTTTCTCGAGGCCCTGCAACTTGCCGGCGACATCTTCCATCGCTTTCGCCAGCCGCTCTTCGTAAGCCTCGCGTCCAATCACGTCGATACGCTGCTTAAAGCAGCGCAGAAAAACCTGCTCGTTCTCGAGCTTCAACTCCCGCCGCAATAAAGTTGGAATCAGGACGCGGCCTTGTCCGTCTACCTCATCATCCGCGCCGAAGTGATCGGCCACCATCGCTATGTCTTCACGCTCTGCCGTATCTTCGCCGAATTCCTCGAGCGCCGCTTCCGTTTGCCGCCACACCGGCATCGGATATATGCGGGCAGTCGAACCGTTCAAGCTGGTGATGAACACCTTGCGCTCTCCGAATCCCTCTAAATACTGCACCAGCGGGGCCGGCAATTTCAGGCGACCTTTTTCGTCCACACGGGCGCTCATGAAGCCACGAGGCGCCTCCACCGGCTGCCGTGCGGTTTGATCGCTTTCTTCCGCCACTTAAATCCACTTTTGGCCTCTTCAGCCCACTGAGTTGATAGTGGCATGCAGCTTGCCTCTTTGCAATATTTTTCTTCAGGAAATTTTCTGTAAGTTGTTGCATTCGCCTTTCTTACGCTTTTTTCAGCGAGTAGAGGCAACTAGGCGTTCAGGGGATGCTGCCATCATTCGCCGGCGAACGCACAAAAGGAAAAACGACCGCGATCTCGGCTCGAAAGTTGTATACATAGACCATGACCCGTCGATCCGTCTTGCTGCTTTCCGCCATCGCGCCTTTTTCGATCCATGCTCTCCCGTTTCAGGGCCAACCGAAGCGGGTCAGTCCGCATGAAACAGTCTCCGCCGACTTCAACGGCAAGACGATCGCGATTGTTTACGGACGTCCGTCCCTGAAAGGTCGCGAGGTCGGTAAAGAGGTAGCGCCGTTCGGACAGGTATGGCGGTTGGGAGCGGATGAGGCAACCAAAATCACCGTCAGCGCTGCTGCGACTTTTGCCAACGGGCCGGAGCTTGCACCCGGAAGCTACTCTCTGTTCGCGATTCCCGGACCGGACAAGTGGACGATGATCGTGAACAAAGTAGCAGATCAGTGGGGCGCCTACAAGTACGAGGAGTCCCAGGACGTGAAGCGTTTCGATCTACCGGTCCAGAAGCTCACTACGCCAACGGAAGAATTCACGATCTCGCTCGACAAAAGAGGGCACGATACCGCCAAACTCACACTTGCCTGGGGCAACGAAGCCGTATCTACCATGCTGAAAGTCAGCTAGGATTTTTTCTCGACCATCAAATTATTGGTGACACTGAAAACGTTCGGAACCCCTCTGGCCCGAATGTTGATGAAGTTCTTGTCGAACTCGTTCGCCACCACGCCTTCCAGCGTCACATGCCCGTTCTTCACAATGATGTGGATGGGGGGGAGAGCTTGATTTCCGTAACGAGTGCCGATCGTTCCATTACCGTAAATCGCCCGCGTCTCGGCCACCCTGATCTGGTTGTCCATGGGAGAAAGCGGCAACACTTCAATATTGTTGACGACGTTTGTAACGCCTTCCACTCTCTTGGTGACATTCTCGGAATCGCTCTTCAGCGTAGGTCGCACCACCGCTCCTTCTAGCGTGACCGTGCCTCCGTTTACTGTGAAGCCAAGGTCATCGTAGATCGAATAGAACGGCAGCATCACCAATTCATGCCTGACTTCCTTGGCAATGCGGGCCTCATCGGCCGGTCCTGGGACAAACGATTCGTTCTTATGGTGCTTAGTATCTTTATCTTGCGCTACCGAGACAGACGGCATCGTGAGGGTAGCAGCAAGCAGAATAAATCCAACAACGGTTCGCATAGCAGTAAGCACTACTCCTTCCAATAAGCGAAAACGAGTCTAACATGAATCCTCATCCCTGGCCGGGGCCTTTCCAAAGCGAACTGCCGCGCCGACCGACCATGTGAACCAGAAATGTAAGAACTGCGACAAACAGGCAGAAGCCGGTAATCACGAATCTTGCTTGTTGCGGGAAAGGCCAGGGAATCGGCCAAAAGGGAAGGAAAACAATCGCCGCCAGCAAGAAGATCAAAGAAACTATGTTCCAACCCATGATGATGTGACCCGTAAAGTAGACCGCGCTGTTAGTGCCAGGTTTCAGAGGACCGCTTTCAGTTCGCGCGCGGCGCTTCTTCCACCGCGACCAGAGCTTTGCCATTCGACAGGTTTTTCTTCTGAGCCCGAACGATCTGACCGGGCTGAAATTGCCATCTTTCTCCGGGCGGAACAGGCTCGACGATCAGGTAGTAGTCTTTGCCTACATGTTCGGCCTGCACCGAGCGGAGCACCGGCAAACCCTCGCCAACAAGATTCAAGTAGATGACAGCAGCCTTGCCGACACCGGTCGGGAACGGAACGGCATTCGGCGGTGGCGCAGGCACGATCGGAGTTGGTTGTTGTAGGACAGGTTGATCAGGAATGCGCTGTTCTTGAAGTGCCAGTGTTGCGGGCGCAGCCGGAGCCGGCTCATACGAAGCTGCCGGAGGCGGCTCATACGAGACCGGCGCAGCTGGATGAACCGTTTCAAACGGCGTAGCCGTTGCAGCCCGGGCTTGTGGAGCAACTGCGCTTGGAACGGGCATCGGCTCCGGACGAACTTCCTCCCGAACCGGAACTGGGCTCGCGAAGCTAGCCGGAGCTACCACCGGAGTGGGAGCCGGAACAAAGCCGGTTGGAGCCGGCGCCGCTATTCGACCGCTCATCCGGGAGCGATCCACGACGCAAAATAAAACGGCGGACCCCAGCCAGATGAAAGGTATCCAGGAAAACGGCAGTTCCGGAGGCGGTGCGTTACCGGCAGTGATAGCGTAGCCAACTCGTCCGGTAGTCACAATCCCGAAGTATTGAAGTAAAACAGGAGAGGCAAGCGCAACGCAGAATCCACAAGCCCCCGCAAAAGCTACACTCTGCCAAACAGTTCGCTGACCTTCCTGATCGAAAGCGAACAAAATAATCAGCAGCGTGCATCCTGTCAGCAGCAAGTTCCAAGGCTCGCCGAAAGTAAACATTCTTCCAGCCAGAGGACCAGCTATAAAAACTCCGAGCAGAATCAAAGCATTTAGTTGCGACTTCGACATAAGATTTCGACGGCCTAATTTTACCGAATGAAGCGACCGAATCTAAATTCGAACGCCCTTGTCAGCCGATTCGTCTTTCATCAACGAGTTCGTACGGCTGATAGACGGGCTCCCAAACATTGGCCTGAATCTCTGTTTCTAAACCGGCCCGATCTACCGCCGCCAATCCGTCTGCTATGGCTTGTTCGCCAACAGCGCGTGCAATAGTTACGCTCACCGCACGAATGCTGGTCATCGGAGGAAGAAGTTTTGCCTTCTTATCTTCGCGAACCGGAGACAGGTCGGCCAAAGTCTTTGCCGCCGCTTTAATCATCCCGTCCGAGACATGTTTCGCGCGCGACGAAATAATTCCCAACGCTAGGCCAGGAAAAACATAGGAATTATTCGTCTGATCGATCAAAACCATCTTCCCGTTCACGTTCACCGGCTCAAAAGGACTGCCCGTTCCAATCAAGGCGCGTCCTTGCGTCCAGTTCAACAAGTCTTGCGGCTTTGCCTCACTCCGCGAAGTCGGATTCGACAGCGGAAAGATGATCGGCCGTTCGGCGTTCTTCACCATCTCCTTTACAACTTCCTCCGTGAAGACTCCTGCCTGACCCGAAACCCCAATCAATACAGTTGGCTTTGCATATCGAACCACATCCAATAAACTGATGTCGCCCTTCCCGGACACACTCCAACCATCCACTTCGGAGCGCTTCCGTGCAAACGGCTTTTGCTCGGGACGAAGATCGGCCACGCCTTCAACCAGCAAGCCGTGAACATCCACCGCGTAGAACTGCTGATAAGCCTGCTGCTCGCTCAGTTGTTTATCTTGCATGAACGACGCGATGAGCTTCGTTACGCCCAGCCCCGCCGTCCCAAAACCCACGACCACGATTCGCTGCTTCTCGATGGGAACGCCTGTCACGTCTACCGCCGACAAAAGCGTGCCCGTCGTCACGGCCGCGGTGCCCTGTATGTCGTCGTTGAACGTGCAGATTCTGTTCCGATATTTATTGAGGAGACGCGCCGCGTTCGAGCCCGCAAAATCCTCCCACTGCAGCAGCACGTTCGGCCAGCGGCTCTCAACGGCAGCAACGAAAGCCTCCACAAATTCGTCATACTCGGGTCCACGCACCCGTTTATTGCGCCAGCCAATATAGACCGGGTTTTTCAAACGCTCCTCGTTGTCGGTCCCGACATCCAGGAGAATCGGTAAACAAAATTCCGGCGCGATGCCCCCGAGCGCCGTATAGAGCGCCATCTTGCCGATCGGGATGCCCATTCCACCCGCGCCCTGGTCTCCTAAGCCAAGTATCCGTTCTCCATCGCTCACCACAATGCACTTCACCTGATCGTACCGAGGGTGCGCGAGAATCTCGGGTATCCGGTGCTTGTTCGGATAGCTCAGAAAAACGCCCCGCGGCTTGCGCCAGATCTCGCTGAAACGCTGACAGCCTTCTCCGACGCCAGGCGTATAAACAATCGGCAACGTCTCTTCCACGTTGTGAGTAATCAACGAGTAAAAAAGCGTCTCATTCGAGTCCTGCAAGTCGCGCAGGAAGGCATATTTGGCAAACGTGCTGGGTTGGCTCTCGAGAGCCTGTTTTCGCCGCTCAATCTGGTCCTCCAGCGTCCCGATGTGCGGAGGAAGCAGGCCATGCAGCGCGAATCTGCCTCGCTCCTCTTCCGTGAAGGCGGTGCCCTTATTCAGTCTCGGATCATTGAGAAGGTCATACCCCGTCAATCTGGTCCTGATAACACCGTCGCTCGAAGATTTTACTTGTGAAGCTTTAGATGCCATAACGCTGTCCCCTCCCACACGCCTCAACGAAAGAGATTCGTCCTCGCCAAATCGATCACCTCATCCCCTCGCCCACTCAAAACCGCCCGCAGCAAATACAGGCTGAATCCGAGCGCTTGCCCCGCGCTGATGGTGGGCGGCATCGAAAGCTCCTGACGATTGACAACTACATCCACCAGGGCTGGTCCATTGTGTTGAAGAGCCTGGGTTAACGCGGGTTTCAGTTCCTCCGGTTTCTCCACACGAACGCCCAGAATATTACTCGCTTCCGCTAACTTCGCAAAATTTGGGTTCATCAGATCAGTACCGAATTCCAAAAGTCCAGCCGCCTTCATCTCCACTTCCACAAATGCGAGCGAGCTGTTGTTGAATACGACCAGCTTTACCGGCAGCTTCAGCTGCGGAAGCGTGAGCAGATCGCCCATCATCATAGCCAGGCCGCCATCGCCCGATAAAGTGATTACCTGTCTCCCCGCATGCGCCTTCTGTGCTCCAATCGCCTGTGGCAAAGCGTTGGCCATAGATCCATGCGTGAACGATCCGAGCAAACGCCGCTTCCCATTCATCCGAAGATAGCGGGCGGCCCATATCGTAGGCGTTCCGACATCACAGGTGGAAATCGCATCATCGGCGGCAACTTCATCCAATACTTTCGCAACATATTGCGGATGGATGGGCGTGCGGCCCGGCTCTCCTACTGCCAGATCGTCGAGGCCTTTCCGCGCCCGCCGGTAGTGATCGGTGGACTGGTCCAGATGAGCACGATCGGACTTCACCTCCAACCAAGGCATTAGCTCGGCAAGCGTATCGGAGACATTTCCAATCAGACCCAGATCAACCCGCGTTCGCCGTCCAATCTGTTCCCCCCGATTGTCCACCTGGATGATCTTCGCCTCCTGCGGAAAGAACTGCGGATACGGGAAGTCCGTTCCCAGCATCAGAAGTGCGTCGCAGCTCATCATGGCAAAGTAACCGGACGAGAAGCCGAGCAGTCCGGTCATGCCGACGTCGTAGGGATTATCGTGCTCTACAAATTCTTTGCCCCGAAGCGAGTGGACGATCGGGGCCTTCAACCGTTCAGCTGCCTGGACCAGCTCAGTGTGCGCTCCCGCACATCCCGCGCCTCCCAGAATTGTGACCTTCCGAGCCTGATTCAGGATGGCGGCGGCAGTCTGCAGTTCTTTGTCCGACGGCCGCATAACGGAAGAAGCATCAAGCATTCCTAAAGGCAGAGCAGCCGCCGAAGAGTCACGTTGAGCAACATCACCTGGGATAACTACTACCGCGACTCCGCGCTTAGCCAGCGCTGTCCGCATAGCGATCCCCAAGACCCGCGGCATTTGATCGGCCTGCGAAACTAACTCGCAATAATGGCTGCAGTCTTTGAAAAGATGCTCCGGATGTGTCTCTTGGAAGTACCCGCTGCCGATCTCTCCGCTCGGTATCTGTGCCGCAATGGCAAGCACCGGAACACGGCTTCGATGACAATCGAACAAACCGTTGATGAGATGTAGATTTCCAGGCCCGCAGCTGCCGGCACATACCGTCAGCGCCCCGGTTAAGTGCGCCTCTGCGCCGGCTGCGAACGCAGCAGCCTCTTCATGCCGCACGTGAACCCATTCAATGACGTTCCGTTTACGAAGCGCCTCGGTCAATCCATTCAGCGAATCCCCGACCACGCCATAGATCCGCTTGACCCCTGCTGCCGCAAGAGTCTCAATGAACACATCTGCAACTTTTCTAGGCATGTGTAGGCTTCTCCGGCGTTAGTTAGAAGCTGCTTCCCCTCGATTTGGCTCATCTTTGATTCCGTGAATCCGCATCTAACGTTCATGCTGCTCCACTCGTTTTTGCTCGCACTCGCCTTCGGCCTCATCTCCGGCGATCTGCCGTTGCAGCCGCTCTGGTCCCCGGACCACCAGGTTCTGGCGCGAACGCAAGTCGAGCAGCGCTTCGTAACGCCTGCCGGCGCCGGCTATTGTCTGGTTCTGAACGACAGGCCAACCTATCCGGTCCGCTGCGATAAACCGCGCCGGCATCCCGCCTACACCAACATCCACAACTTCTTGTCTGAACTCGCCTGGTCACCGGACAGCCGGAAGCTCGCCGTCGTCGAGAAGATTTACGACTGGGAATATAGCGATCCTTACAATCGCGACTTCGACGGCGAAGTGAAAACCCAGAGATTCTTCTTGGCGATCGTTTCACGCGACGGCCCAGCAGCAGGTTTCCAGCTCGAGAGCGCGCCTCCCAATGCACAGCCGCGCTGGACCGATGGCAATCACCTTGTTTTGAACGGCCGTACGTTCGACCTGAACGCCACCCCACCGCAGCCGATTCCCTAACCGGCTCAACGATAGGACCAGCGTTTCATCTTCGCCCGATGAATGTCGAAGTTGAGATCGCTCAATAGCCCCGTAAGAAGAAATGATTTGAAGCTGTCGTTTGCAAACTCCGTATATCGGTAAATTCCAGGTTCGGTCTCGACGCTTTGCCTGTTCGCGGTGATTTGCTCCAGAAACTCTTCCGCCTGTTGCTGTGTTACGGGCGGGAGTGCAACCGCCGGTCGAACGCGCGGCGCGACAAATTCGCCCCCATAAAATTGGATCAGCTTCGGCCAATATTTGGCGAGTAACGAAGGACTGGCAAACACATCCGCCCAGATCAATTGCCTGTCCACAGCCACCACCACGCCGAGCGGCTTTTCGACGCCAAGCCGCCCAAAAATCTGCTCATATGACTGCTCAACGGGCGCGGCAAGAGGGGTCAAACGCTGCCGCTCAACGTAGAAGTATTCCACGGTTGTGGGCTTACTGTGGGCTGGAACCAGATAGTCTTTGGCAACCACTCGGTTCTGCTTTCCGACAATCACGATCTCGCCCGCCAACAGCAGCAGCAGCCGATTCGAGTTGTTCGTGACCACCAAATGCTTCGCCAGGCGGTTCGTTTGCGGTCCTCCTAATGGCCTTTCAGACCATTCGCTCTCTTCAGAATGGCGGGGACGCACGAACCCGCCTGGACGGCCTCCCTCGCTTATCGAAACGTCGGCTGACTGAATTCCCTGGTCGAGCGAGATCAGGCTATCTGTGTTGAAAGTCTTGTCTCCAACTACAGGAAAGATAGTCAGCTTTCCCTGCAGGATTGGAGCTAGCGTTCTGTACTTCTGTGTTTGCTGAACCTGGCCGGACAACTCAACGGCCGCGAACAAATAAGCGGCGAGACTGACTACAGAGACAACACTCCTCCCGCGACGCCAACGGCCGTTCATATCCGGTCCTCCGAAACAGAGAACGACGCGCTTCCCATTTCTTGCAAAACAATTGCAAAGTATTTTGCGCAGTGCTACGTCTGTAGTTGAGACGATACGTAGACGCACCGGTGAGTGATGCCACCCAGTTGAGCGGTTTACCGATACGTGCGGAAACGCGCGCAGCCGAACGTCGCTACGAAACATGCGATGCGCAACACTACGGATTCACGCTTCCTGAGTTCGGCGAAATGCTTGCTGAGGCGGTACGCCGTTCTTTCCCCGAAGGCTGCCGCGGAGATGATCGAGAGCAGTTCCTGAACGGCCTGCATTTGAACGATCTGATGTTGGCGCAAGCCTGCTTGCGTGGCGTCGAGCAAGCGTGGGATCGGTTTCTCGTGCTCTATCGCGAGAAACTCTATCGCATGGCGGCCGCGCTTTCGGGGCAGGATGCCGGCGCTCGCGAACTGGCCGATTCCCTCTATGCCGATCTCTTCGGCATGCGAAGGAACGAAGCCGGCAAGCGGATCTCTAAGCTCGAAGCGTACACAGGTCGCGGAACGTTGGAGGGTTGGCTGCGAGTGGTGCTGTCGCGAGAATACGTCAATCGCTATCGAACCACTCGCCGCCAGGTCAGCTTCGACGATGAAATAGAAACCGAAGCGAGCGCTCTCTTAGCTGGGAGCGCTTCTGAACCGGAACAGCAGCGCTTAGCCGAGGCAACTGACGCGGCGCTGAACATGCTCTCTGACGAAGAACAGTTCCTGCTGGCTGCTCATTATCTCGACGGTCGAACACTGGCAGAGATCGGCCGCCTGCTGGGCGTACACGAGTCAACCGTCAGCCGACGCATCGACAAACTCATGTCCACCCTGCGGAAACGAGTCGTGAACGAACTACGCTCCCGCGGCATCTCAAAAAGCGAAGCGGAAGCAATGCTGCAGGCCGACGTTCGAAACTTGGCAGTGGACGTTCGCAATCATCTGACGCAAGGATGGAGGAGAAGGCCGCTCTAATCCGGAGCGGACGGTGCCATGGACAAGTTATCCCAACTCGTTGCTTCCCGGCTCGCCTCGAAGCAGAAGCGGGAAACCGATCACCCGGACTCCAACTCTCTGGCGGCTTTTGCCGAAGGAAGTCTGTCTTCCTTCGAGCGCACGGCCATGTTGGCGCACCTGGCGACATGCCCCCACTGCCGCGAGGTACTGGCGTATTCATCTACGTCCTCCAGCAGCAAACCTCAAGACAGTTGGCAGCTATGGGGAAGGTGGATCGCAGCGACAGCCGCTCTGTTCGTCGTCACGACAGCACTCTGGCATTGGGCTCCTGCTCCGAAGCATTCGACTCCGCCGTCACCCGAGCATCCAAGTCCTTCCACCACATCCAAACCTAAATCGCCGGTTACTGGCCGCCAGTTTCGCCCAGATCTGATCTCGAGTCCAATCTTCCAGCCGCGGCCCACCATAGGCCGTTCGTTCGGTGACGGGGCCGAATCTCTTTGGCAACTGGGAAACGCATCCGGCCAACCAGGTACACTTCGAAAATCAACCGACGGCGGATCGACCTGGCAATCCGTGTTCATAGATGCCCAAGCCCATTTGGACGCCCTATCGGTCAATGGCTCGGAGATCTGGGTCGGAGGATCGAACGGCGCCCTCTTTCACTCGCCGGATGAAGGCTTGCACTGGGCTTCCGTAAGTGTCGGGAATAAGAAAATGCGTCTTAAGGAGACCATCACACAGATCGACAGGCACAACGGCGTTGTCACGGTAAGAACATCTTCGGCCAGCCGTTGGTCCACGGACGACGGCGGATCTCACTGGCGCTTGAACTAGCGTTTGGAAGCGGTCTTTGGAGTGCCGCCGGCATCCGTGATCAGCTTCGTCATCAGCTCGACAGCCTTATCGATCGGAAGAAGATCGGCCACCATAATAGGCGTCCGCCCTCTGGCGTTGGGAATGTCAAGATCCGCGCCCTTGTCGGCCAGAAACTTGATCACTTTACAGATCTCCGGCTGCGTCGAGACCTGCATCGTCCCTGTAACGGCCGCATGCATCACCGTGTCCTTCGAGTCGCTCATAGCTTTCACGTTCGGATCCAGTTGAAAAGCGTACTCCACTGCCTCCACGTGCCCGCTGCCGGCAGCAGCCATCAACAGCGTCGAGCCGTCCTGAGCTGTCGCCTTCGCATCCGCACCGGCCGCAAGCAACGCTTTCATGATGTCCACATGATCGCCCTTGGCCGCCAGCAGAAGCGGTGTCTGTTCCCCGACAATCTTGAAGAACCCTTTGCCGCTATCCAACTTGGCATTGTGAATATTGGGGTTTGCTTTGTTTTCCAACAGCAGCGTGACCAGCAGCAGATTTCCCGCTCGCGCCGCGATGTGCAACGGCGTATTCCCTGCCTTGTCTTGCACATTGACGTTGGCCCCATTCTGAATCAGAATCTCTGCCGACGGCCTCTTCTGGCTGGCAATCGCCGCCAGCAGCACCGTGGTTCCGCTCGGAAGCGTATAGTTTGAATCCGAGCCAGCCTTCAGCAGACTCGTAACCGATTGCGCATCGCCCTTTTGCGCGGCGAATACCAGCGGAGTAAACCCCGCTTTCGACGGAGTCTTGGCATCCGCTCCCGAGGCCAGAAGCGTATCCACAATCGCCCCGTGTCCTTCCGCCGAAGCCCACATCAGCGCATCCTGCCCTTTACTGGATTCAGTGACGTTCACTTTGGCGCCACGTGCGAGCAGCGCCTTCACGCTCTCCAGACTTCCGGAACGGGCAGCGATCATCAGCGCCGTCTCCCCATTCCAGCGCGCCGAATTCGCGTCCGAACCCGCCTTGAGCAGTTTCTCCACCACGGCGCCGTCACCTGTCGAACAAGCTAACGTTAATGGCGTTTCGCCATACTCATCGGCGGTATTCGCTTTGGCGCCGGCCTTTAACAGCGCATCCACCATGTCCGGATGGTCCAGATACGCTGCCCAAGCCAGTGGAGTTGCGCCATCCGGCTGAGCAGCGTTGACGTTAGCATGATGCTGGATTAATGCCAGTAGTGCCGCGCTGTTCTCATCCTTGACTGCCTGAATAAGCGGCAGATTCCCGCCTGCCAGGCACACACTGCCAAAGAGTGCGGCAACCGCGCTCCGGCACAACCACATCACGCCCATAGCGACTTATACTTCCGAAAGCTGATCGAGTTTCCCCGTGCTGTCGCCCAACTTCTCGGCATGCACGCCGGCCTTATCGAGCATCGTCAGAAGCAGGTTGTTCATCGGCGTCTCGGGAGCATAGCGAACATGCTTGCCTCCCTTGATGTCTGCGCTGCAGCCACCCACCAGCACCAGAGGCAGATCGTGGTGCGTGTGAACGTTGCCATCCCCGATGCTGCTCCCATAGAGAATCATCGAGTGATCGAGCAACGTTCCGTCTCCGTCAGGAGTGCTATTCAGCCGGTCCACCAGATAAGCGAAACTACGCACATGAAGCTCGTCGATCTTCATCGTCTTGGCGATCTTTTCCGGATCGTTTTGATGATGCGTGACCGAGTGGTGCCCATCCGAAATGCCAATCGAGCGATAACTGCGATTGCTTCCTTCACGCGCCATCATGAACGTCACAACGCGTGTCATGTCGGTCTGATAAGCAACCACCATCAGATCGCTCATCAGCTTGGCATGCTCTTCGAATTCGTCCGGAATGTCCGACGGGCGCTCCATCAGCGGAATCTTCATGGTTGCGCTTTGCTCTTCAGCCTTTTGAATGCGGCGCTCAATGTCCCGTATTCCATCCAGGTACTCGCTCAGCTTACTCTTGTCTCGGGCGCCCAGCCCCGGTTGCAGCCTGCCAACATCCGCGCGGACGAAGTCGAGAATACTGCGGTCTTCGTTCATGCGCTTAATGCGTGCCGCCGCATCGGTCGTGTCGCCATCCCCAAAGAGCCGCTCAAAGATCGCCCGCGGATTCACTTCCACCGGATTCGGAGTGGTTGCCGAACGCCAGGAAACCGAGTTCGTATAAGCGCAGCTGTAACCCGAGTCGCAGTTGCCGGCTAGCGTTGGCTCTTCCAGACCAATCTCGAGCGACGACAGCTGAGTCACTTTCCCCAGTTCCATGGCCGCAATCTGATCCACCGAAATCCCAGCCGTAATGTCTGCGCCTTCCGTACGTTTCGGATGAACGCCCGTCAGCCAGGTAGCCCCGGCACGGGCATGATCGCCGGCGCCATCGCCCAAGGCCCGGCCATTCAACTGGGCCAGATTACTCAACACCATCAACTTCTCCCGGAATGGCTCGAGAGAAGTCATCGTCGCCGGAAACTTAAAGCCTGCGCCCTGGGTTGATGGCAGCCAACCCCGCTGAATGATGCCATTCGGGGTGTAAACAAATCCCAAGCGGATTGCAGGCTTCGCCGCCGTCAGCCGGGTCGCCTTTAGCGCCGGGACCATCGCGTCCAGCAGCGGAAGAGCAAGAGCTGCCCCCAGCCCCCGTAATAACGTCCGGCGCGGAATGGCGCTTTGCTTAATAAACATGGCTACGAAGTTCTCCTCATCTGGAACTGCTGACTCTTTACAATCGCCTGAATGAAGGCAGGAATCGTGTCGCCTTCTTTATCGGCTTCCGCAGCGATCTTGCGAATAGCCGGCTTGTCATAGTACTCAAGACCTCGCCCCAACGCGTAGGTCGCCAATTTCTCTGAGAACGTGTCGATAAACTCGTCCCGCAACTTGGTCATCAGAAGCAACCGAAGTCCGGCCGGACCCTGGAACGTCGTCCCGTCCGGAAGCTTGCCGGACGTATCGATCACGCTGCCTGCATCCTTGTCACGCCACGATCCGACACCGTTGTAATTCTCGAGCGCAAATCCAATCGGATCCATCCGCGAGTGACACGAAGAGCATACCGGACTCGAACGATGCTGGTCCATCTGCTGCCTCATCGTGAGTTCCTTGCCGTCTTTCGAGTGCGCCTCCAGAGCAGGCACATTCGGCGGTGGCGGTGGGGGCGGTGAACCCAGCAAATTCTCGAGCACCCATTTCCCGCGCTGAACCACGGAGGTCCGATTCGGATATGACGTAACCGTCAGGATGCTGCCTTGTCCCAGCAGTCCGCCCCGGTTGCTGTCCGCTAACGTCACCCGTCGGAACTGCGATCCATAAATATTCGAGATGCCGTAGTGTTTCGCTAAACGCTGATTCAGGTAAGTGAAGTTCGCGGAGAGCAGATCCGTAACGGGCCGGTTCTCGCGCACGACAGCTTCGAAAAACAACTCGGTCTCCCGTTCGAACGAATCCCGCAGCGCGGGATCGTAGTCAGGAAATAAGTCCGGATCCGGACGAACCTGCGCCAGATTGCGAAGATAAAGCCACTGTCCGGCAAAGTTGCTGACGAACGCCTTGGAGCGTTCATCTGCCAGCATGCGCTTTACCTGCGCGCTTAAAACTTCGGGCTCGCAAAGCTTATCGTTCGCTGCCAGCGTCAGCAACTCGTTATCCGGAATGCTGCTCCATAAGAAGAACGACAGCCGCGAAGCCATTTCGTAATCGGAGACCTGGTGAATGCTTCCCGGCGCGGCATCAGCTGGATCGCGTTCAATGCGGAACAGGAAGTCGGGCGACACCAGCATAGCTTGCAAAGCCTTCTCGATTCCCTTGTTGAAATCCCCTTCTTTTCGGCCGGCTTCATAAAAGGCCAGCAGAGGCTTCAGATCCGCTTCGGTTACCGGGCGGCGATACGCATACCGCCCCAGGTTCGAAAGAATCTTGCGAGCGCACGGCTCTTCGTCTTTCGCCCGGTGCGCGGCACACACAAATATCTTCTTCCGGCTTGGCGTATCGCCCAGTCCGGTCACGTTAAACGGTCCGGCCACGCTCACGCTGGTCAACTGCGGAGAAAATCCACGATACGGAACATCCACCAGCTTCAGGCGCTTGCCATCCAGCCGGATGTCCATCTTGACGCTGCCGGTGGGAAGAACGATCGTCGCCGCATTCGGCTTCACGCCGGGAGTCGGAATCTGTTCCGCCAGGGCATTCTCGCCCATAAAGGCCACGCCCAGCGATCGGGCGCCCGCCTTGATCGGAACGCGCAATTCGAAAACCTGCGGTTGCGGCGCCGGCCCGCTCGCCGGGGTAGGAACAGGCGGAGGCGTCTTGATCTTGACCACGTACTCCGCATCCACTGGAAAATCGTAAGGAATTGCCATTCCACCGGACGAATCGAAAGGCATATCGTCGCTCATGCGGCCGCGCCGGCCCGCTTCTGCCCTCGACAACGTGAAGAGGTTTGTCTCGGGCTTCACATCTGAATCCCCGACCGCCATCCGGCTGACCAGCCGCGCCGTCGAAATGTAGCGCTCAATCAGCATCGGCGAGAGCGAGAGTACATCGCCGATGTTGTCGAATCCGTAGCCGGTGTCATCCGCGGGAAGCTTGGCGCCCGGTTTGATGTCAATCGCCAGCAGATCGCGAACGGCGTTGCTATATTCAGCACGGTTCAGGCGATGAATGGTGGGATGGCCCGGATTGGGATGAAGCGCGGCTTCTTGATCCAGCTCTCCCTGCAGCCAGCCCGTAAAGGAGTGCACCACCGGGGCAGCGGGTCTCGGCAGGCGCGGCGGAGGCATTTCGCCCACGCTCAACTTACGCAGTACCCGCTCCCAGGTACGCGCGTCGGCGCCGACGTTCGCCGTGTCCATCTTGTCGAGCATCACGCCGGCCGTCTTCAGTTTTTCGTTATGACAGCCGATGCAATAGTTGTTCAACAACTTTCTCGCCGTTTCCGGATTTGTTGGCGGCACTGTTACCGGCAGTGCGGATGCCGGGATCAACGCTGCGGCCGGTTTCTGCTGCGCTAGCGAGAGCGAAACAAAAGCGAAGGGCAGCACTACCTTATGCCAGAACTTCATACCGGGTTGTGAAACAGCTTTGGAAGACACAATACAGGACCGAGTGGCCTTTGCGGATTCGCTGGAAGGTTCAAGTGGATCCGAACTCCAGCTATATATGCTTATCAAAATCGACCCTGCTTTGGCAACTGCCACCATTCGTCGAATAGGCCTGCCAACTTCAGATCCGGGACTTCGGATCCCGCTTTCACTTTTAGAATGGCGTAGTCGCCCCACGCCGGCATCCCATAATCCCCGTTGTACTCGCGATCGGTAATAGTGAGTCCCGTATTCAACACTACGTATCTAGACGCACTCAAGGGGCTCGGATATAACAGGGCAGGCAGGTATTCTTTCGCCGAAAACCGTTCGCCGCCCAAAGTTACCGTATCTTTGGTCCAACGTAACGGAAGCTTGTTCTTCACTTTGGCAATCCAGCGGTTACTGCCCGGATCCCCGAACAACACCAGGTGGTACTTGGCAATGTCCTCCTCGGTCACGTCTTTGTCGTCTTTTATGAAGGGATGTCCCCGGAAATATCGCGCCCAAAGCCGCTCAAACCGCTCCATCATCCGAAGCGATTGCTGATTCACTCCTTCATTCCAGGGCATGCCGGTCGGTCGCACCAGCAGGAAGGGATCGAGAAAGGCATCGTCGATAGGACCCTGCAGCCCGTGGGTCTTATGCAAACCTCGCGTCTTCGCCCCGGCAACTTTCCAGCTTTGGCCAGTCTTTTCGAGACTCATCTCCGCGCCCGACCGCACCGCCAAGCTCTGGCCGTCAATGTTGATCTCCTGGGCCCCGCTCATCTCGCTTAGCCCCAGACGCGAAACGTTCTTGGTCCTAATCCGGTACTGCTTGCCGCCATCGCTGCGGGTGGCCTCCAAATCCGCCCGCTCATACGTCTTGCCAAGCCCTTCCACAGACACCCAGTAATCGCGGTTATAGCGGGTCGTCCAAGTCACAAAGCGGATGTGGTCCGGAGAGACCTGCCCTTTGTCGCCCCACTCCTTCAAGAACGTATCCAGGCGCCCACGCACCAGCGGACTCGTTCCATGCGCCGTTCCTTGCGAGATGAGAAAGACGCCCGCCGTCCCTTGCGAATGCAGAAAATCCGGATCTCCCTCCGACGGGAACCCTTCTTTCTCCAATTGCGCCCGCGTTCGCAGCGATGATTCCAGCTGCCCGCGATTCGGCGTGCCGGCGGGCGGAGGAGGCAGGCAGCAAACCTGGTTGTCGTGTTCCCCATCGTGCCCGGCCAGCGGAAGGTTGAAGATGTTCAGCGCCCACTCCGGCATGTTCTCCCAAATGTGCAGCGCTGCGTATTGATAGGGCGCCAGGCCCGGCATCTCTGCCCGGCGAGAAATCGTCCCAGCACCAATCTCGGCTGCCGCAAAGCGATCGGGATGATGAAGCGCAATGTGCCAAGCTCCTTCGCCGCCCATCGAGAAACCGCGCAGCAAGATGCGCTTCTCGTCAATCTTGAAGCGCTTCTCCACCGCTGCCATCGCTTCGAATACATCCACCTCTCCGCCCCAGTGATAGCCGGCGCCGTTCAGCCGTCCGAACACGTCCAGTTGAATCTGCCCGTTGTCGGCGACCGGCGGCTTCCCCGAACCCGAGTTGGGAAACGCGAAAAGGAACTCCGATTCCGTGGTCTGGTTTTGTCGGCCATGCAGCCACACATACAAGCGGGTGGGCTTCGACGCATCGTAATTGGCAGGCAGCGTGATTCCGTACGGTTGTATCGAACCGTCTAAATCTGAATAGTAGCCGTGAGTCTGCTTTTTGCTCCTGGCCCATGAACACCCGCCGCCCTCCAACTCCTTGGCACGCTCCAGGCCGGTGTCGAGCACTGCCAGCGCATGATCGATGTGGCTCTGGACAAAGAATTGGTCCGGAAACTCCAGCAGCATTTGGCCGGCTTTCCCGTACACTTCCACGTCTCCGATCAAGTCACGGTCCGCGTGTTTGGCTTTCAGCTCCTGGACCGCGAGTTCGATCTCGGCAGTCTTGGCCTGCACCTGTTTTAGCTCTTCGCGCGTGGGCTCGATCGGCGGCGGCGGAGCCGCTCTACCCAACCCCAAACAGATCAGTCCAACGGTGACAGACAGGCAAGAGAATCGGCTGAACAGAAGTGTCCTCAATCCCAGAAATTGATGCTGAAAAGACCGTTTCTAGAGGGATTAAGTTACGTCGGCGAACCACGTTTTTCTTGTTATTTCAGCGGAGTTCTTCCGATATAGTTATTGGAGATTCAGGTATATGATTTCACTTGTTTACGTCAGTGCTTCGTCCGGATTGTTTTCCGACGAAGAGTTAGTAAAGCTGCTCGAAAAGAGCCGGGAAAATAACACCCGTCTTGACGTCACCGGTATGCTTCTCTATAAGGACGGCAACTTCATGCAGGTCCTCGAAGGTCCTGAGAACACCGTGTACAAACTTTACGATCACATCGGCAAGGACCCACGCCACAAAGGGGTAATTGTTTTATACAAGGAGAACGTCACACAACGACAGTTCCCCGATTGGTCGATGGGATTTAAGAATCTACGCAACCCGGATCTGGCAGAAACTCCCGGCTACAACGCCTTCCTGAACGACCCGCTCACATCTCCTGTCTTTCAATCCGATCCGACCCGCGCCCAAAAACTGATCCTGCTCTTCCGGGACCAGATGCGGTGAAGCGAAGTCCGCGCCGTTACGTTGTGGTCTTGTCCGAAACCGAAGCTTCCGCGAACGTAGCCATCTCGCGATAAAGCGCAACCGCGGAGGTGAGAACGCCGATCGCCAGCGCTGCCCCGGTTCCTTCTCCTAGTCGCATTTCGAGATCGAGCAAAGGCGTGACGCCGCTCGACTCTATGAAGTGCCGGTAGCCGTATTCGGCGGAACAGTGGCCGAAGAAAACGTGTTCCCCCAGCGCTGGATAAAAAGCTCGGGCCAGCAGGAATGCGGCGCCGCAGATAAATCCGTCCGCAACGACCGCCAACCCGTTTGCTGCCGCCCCCAACAGAAACCCCGCCATCATTCCTATCTCGAACCCTCCGAATGCCGCCAGGACAGACAGAGGATCCGTTCGATCCACCGCATGCAATTGTAAAGCGGCAGTCAGCACCGCACGCTTGCGCTCCACTCCCACATCGTCTAAGCCCGCCCCCCGACCAGCCGCTTGCTCCGGCGTGGCGCCGGTAAAGACACACAGCAAGGCGCTCGCAGCGGTTGAATTTCCGATCCCCATTTCGCCCACGCCGGCGATGTCGAAATGAAGGCTGGCGTCGCGCGCTAGGTCGATGCCGTTTTCCACTGCGGCAGTGGCCTGCTCCCGAGTCATCGCCGCCCCTCGCAGAAAATTCCGCGTTCCCGGACCGATTCGCCTGTCGATCACCCCTTCCAGATTTGGGCCGGCCACTCCGGCATCGACGATCCGCGGTTCAATTGCAAGCTGTCGGCAGAGAACGTTGATGGCCGCGCCGCCTCGCACGAAATTCTTGACCATCTCGCGCGTCACCACCGACGGATACGGACTGACACCTTCTTCCGTAATGCCGTGATCGCCGCAGAACACATACATCGCGCGTCGATCTATGCGCGGCATGGCCACACCCAGGCACTCGGCTAACTGAACAACGCACCCTTCCAGCCGGCCCAGGCTGTTGCGCGGTTTGGTCAACGAGTCCCAGCGTTGCCGCACTTCTTCCGCAATGCCGGCCTTCGGTTTACGCGGTATCTCTGCAATGGTCTGTTCAATCGTATTCGACACGAATTACTTCTCCAAATTGCTGCTCGAACGTAAGCGGGTCGCGATCGGCAATCAAGTTCACAAGAGCGGCATTGACCGCCTGGTGCGCCACCACTGCCGCCGGGAACGGCCCGCGTCGTATTCTGTGCCAGGCGGAGCCAACCCGTTTGATAAAGTCCGTCCAGCTTTCGCCTCCCGGCGCAGAAACGTTCAGCCAGTCAGCCGACTTGCGGCCTGCCACTTCCTTCCACTCGGATTCAATCGCGGCCCAGGTCTTTCCGGTCCAGACGCCGTAGTCGATCTCACGAAGGTCGGGGAGTGCAACCCACTGATGAGAACGAACGTAGGCGGCCGTCTGTGTCGCCCGCAACAGCGTACTGTGCCATGTGATCTCGACCTCTACCTTCGAAAGCGCTGTTGAGACTTGCGCTCTGCCTGCTTCCGAAAGGGGTGAGTCGAGTTGCCCCAGAAAAACCCCTTTCAACTCCGGCTCGCCGTGCCGAATCAAGAAGAGGGATGCCATACCAGGATCAACAGATTCACGGTCTCAACGGCCTGGCAAGTGGCTCCCAGACAATCGCCATTCACTCCGCCGAGCCTGGCCTGAAACCAGCGCCGCGCCAGAAAGACAATCAAAGCGCTGGCGAGCGCCATCGCAATGCCGTGTTGCCAACCGGCCAGAAAAGCGAAGAGGACGCCTTGGGCGATTGCCCAGAACACGGTTGCTCTTGATATCTGATCAGTGAATGCTCGACCCAGTCCCTCGCCCACAGCCGGAGCGAATGCGGCCAGCGCCACCAAAGCGGTGCGTGAGAGAGCCAGTGCCGCGGCCAGTTCCAAAACCGGATGCCGGCGCAATGCAGCAAGCGCCTGCCAGCGAACGAGAAGTGACAGGGTCAGGGCAACAGCCCCGTACGTGCCGATCCGGCTGTCCTTCAGAATGGACATGATCTTCTCGCGGCTGCGGCCGGTGCGAAAAGCGTCCGCTACATCCGCTAATCCGTCTTCATGCAGACAGCCGGTTACAGTCACCAGGTAGATCAGCGCAACCAGAGCCGCAACGGACGTGCCGAAGCCTCTGGCGCATAGGAGAAGAATTGCTCCTGCCGAGGCGCCTAGAGCGGCTCCTATCAATGGAAAAAAAGCAGCCGAGGCGCCGGGCATTGCGACAGTGCGGTGAATTGGAACGATCGTCAAAAACTGCGCTGCGCCCAGCAACCGGTTCCTCATTTCATCTTGAGAGACAAACCGAATGCCATCCAGTAGACTTCTTGCGCGCGCGCTGCAACCATCTGGTTCAGCCGTCCCGCCTCATCTCGAAAACGGCGTGCCAGCGCGTGGTCAGTCGGCACGATGCCGCAACCCACTTCGTTGGTAACCAGAATCACTGTTGCCTGCGCGCCGGCAGCTCCTTCTACCAGGTCAAGATATTCGGCTTCTAAATCGGCCCGTTCCGCCAGCATGTGATTGCTAAGCCACAACGTCAGGCAATCGACCACGATGGCATCGAACCGCTCGTGCTCACTTCGAATGCGATCCGCTACCGCGAAAGGCTCTTCCCAGGTGACGATGGCGGCATCACGCTCGCGACGGTGTATCGCGATTCGTTCCCGCATCTCGTCGTCGAAGGCCTGTGCTGTCGCAATAAAGCCGATCCGGGAACCCGCCGCATGCGCCATCCGCAGCGCCGCACTGCTCTTCCCGCTGCGGCTGCCACCGCCAATCAGGACCATTATTCGTCACACCGAAAGCGACGCCAGGCCCGGAGCAGTATTTCATTTTCAACTCGGCTCCGCACGGCGATTCGAACAGCTTCTCCCTTTAAACCCGGCCACTCGGCGCAGTTCCTGATCAGGATCTTCTGCTCGAATAAGAAATCGCAAAGGAGCTGCGCTCGATAAGCGAGCCGCACGTAAAGGAAGTTCGCGTCATTTTGCTGCGGTTGCGCCTTCGGCAGTTCAGCAAGTTGCTTATGCAACCAGGTACGCTCCTGTTGAACGAATTCGATCGATCTTTTCGCATGGCTCGCATCGTTCAAAGCGGCCATCGCCGCCTGTTCGGCCAGCACATTGACTTGCCAGGGCTCCCGTTGTCGCCGCCAACGTTCCACCGCCTCGCCGGAACTGATGAGCGCCCCGATTCGCAAGCCTGGCAAAGCATAAAACTTGGTCAGCGAACGCAGAATGAGCAAGCGCGGAAATTGTTCGAGCAGTGTTGCCACGGATGGCAGTCCGGAAAATTCCAGGAACGATTCGTCGACCAAGGTATGCCCGTTCGAGCGGCGCAAATGTTCGGCGAGTACATCGAGAGGGAAACTCCAGCCCGTCGGATTAGCGGGCCGCGTCAGAATCAGCAATCCTTCTTTCGCCCATGTCTCAGGCCCCTCGAGATCTGCCGTAGCGGCGTCGGGAAACGCTCGCCTGAACTCTGAAAATGCGGGCTGGGCCAGTGTCACAGGAATCGACGGAAACACCCGCGCAACGAAGAACAGGAGTTCTGTTGCGCCGTTTCCCAGGATGATGTTTTCCGGATAAACGCCAAAGACGCGAGCCAAGGCTTCACGAAGCTTCACCGGTTCGCGTTCCGGGTAATGTGCAATTCGGTCGATCGCCTGGCAGATCGCTGCTCGCACGCCGGGCGCCGGTCCCAAGGGATTGATGCTGGCGCTGAAATCGTATACCTCTCGCCAGTCCCAACCATTGGCTTCTGCCACGGCAAAGATATCGCCGCCGTGCACTATCGCCATCGCATGCACCCGGCCAATAGGGCGGCGAACAGTCCCTCCGTTACGTACAGCAAAACACGAGCCCGCCGAAAATGCGTCCGAACAAGCGGTACATGCGGATCACCTAAGAACGGCTTACGGCTCGGAACGCCTCCGTAGAAATTGAGGCCGCCGAGTTGCACTCCGAGTGCCCCGGCAAAGGCCGCTTCCGGATAACCGGCGTTCGGGCTCGGCTGTGTGGCGCCGTCTCGTATGGTGACCTTAAACGAACGCGAAGCATTGAATCCCGGAAGCAGCGCCGCAAGCCAGATGAGCGCCGCCGTCAGTCGCGCCGGGATAAAGTTCGCCACATCGTCAGCGCGAGCGGAAGCCCATCCGAACTCCCGGTAACGTTCGTTCCGATAGCCCACCATGCTGTCAAGAGTGTTAACCGCTTTGTAGGCAGCCATGCCGGCTGGCCCGGCAATTGCCAGGTAGAAGAGAGGCGCAATGACGCCATCGCTTACGTTCTCGGCCACCGTCTCTAGAACTGCACGAAGGATCTGCGTCTCGTCAAGAGTAGCTGTGTCGCGCCCTACGATACGAGCAAGTTTCTGTCGGGCCTCTTCGAGATTGCCGTTCTCAAGAGCTTCAATCACGCGGCTTGCCTGCACGTCGAGATCACGGCAGGCGAGAAACGCATAGATCCAGTAAATCTTCATCCACGGAAGCGTGTATCGGACGAGAGCAGTTGTCGTTCCGACCACCGACGCCCAAAAGAGTAAGCCCGAAAGTCGCAATGGAAATCGCGACCTTCGCCAGAGCTTTTCATATCGCGAAGCGAGCCAGCCGATGCCCCGCACCGGATGTGGCAGCCATTGCGGATCGCCTAAACCCAGGTCGAGCGCGATACCAGCGAAAACGTCCGGTACCGTCGACTTCGCTGTCCGTGAAATTCGAAACATGAGCTTGCGTTCAACCCTTTTGTACCATCCGATCAGGTCCGAATGTCCGTTCTCCTTCCCTTCTGCGGTCTTCATTCCCACGCTCATCTTTTCGTGCCCGGCGAAGAGGTTTTCCCTCCTATCGATCCCGCTTCGCTTCTCGAAGATCCGGAGCCGGCCCTGTTTGTTTACCGTCAACACTTCCGCTTTCCGGGCAGCGAAAAAGAGTCCGCTCGCGAAGGCATAGTCGGCTTATTATGCCGCGATCGCGCCAAGGCGATCTACCCGCATGAGCACACCGTTCAAAGTTCCGTTGAAGCCTGCCGAAGGGAGCGCCGACGGATGCAGCTCGAAGCAAGCATGCTCACTCTCTGGTGCGATGATGGCGACGGCTCGCTCAGCTCACTCTTACAAGTCGAGGGTCAGCCGTTTGCCGAAGCAATCGACCGCTTTGGCTGTGTTCATCAACTTTGGCGCATGACGTCTGCAGACGACAAGTTACAAAGCAGACTACTGGAGAGGGAACTGTTTCTCGCCGACGGTCATCACCGTTTCGCTGCCGGTTGGCAGCTGGCAGCCATTCAAATTCGTACGCCCGCTTTCCGCACCTTGGCCGCTCATCGTCTGGTGATGGACAATGAAGAGATTGTGTTGCCGCCTACTCGCCCTGTTAGGGATCTATGCTCGTTCTTCGAAAGTGCTCCAGCCGGTTGCGCACGCGTAGGAGTTTTCAAAGAAGGCGTCCTGGCAGGTTTCGAGCTGCCGTGCGCCCTGTCGGAACTCAACCTCGCAGTCCTGCAGGAACGCGTTCTTGGACACGTTCGGACAAGGCCCGTTCGCCGAGTTGAAGATGCAATCGCAGCAGTGAAGGGCGGTGCTGCGAAAATGGCGTTCTTGGTGGAACCGCTGTCCGTTGACGGTATAGAAGCCAGCGCCCGGAGCGGAACTCTTCTTCCTCCCAAGAGCACCGATTTTTATCCGAAGGTGGCAGGAGGATTGATCATGTATCGTCCAAAAGAACTTGGCAAGGAGAAGTTGTGAAACAGAAACAATGTACGCACTTAGATGAAATCCAGGATGTGAGCCCCAAAACGAACGGCTGTGAAGAATGTCTCAAGATTGGCGACCACTGGGTCCATCTTCGAATGTGCCTGATTTGCGGACACGTCGGGTGTTGCGATTCCTCTAAGAACAAACACGCCACCAAACATTTCCACTCGGTTCACCACCCCCTGATGAAATCGATTGAGCCGGGAGAGGACTGGGGTTGGTGCTTTGTCGATGAAGTGGAGCTCGAGTCGGTTTAATTCGACTTAGCCGCTTCTCTTAGCCACTTGACAAACGCACTCTGCGCCGCGCCAGGAGTATGTCCACGTACACGCATGTATCCGATCCGTCGAAATGTGTCGCGATCGAGCGGCAACATCGTACAACCTTTGCTGCCGTACTTGGCCGCCATCTCCGGGACCAACGAGATTCCGAATCCGGCTTCGACGAGCGGAAAGATGCTTAGGAACTGATCGGTCTCAAAGATCGATTCGGGCGTTATATTGCCTCGCTTGCAAACCGTCAAGGCGTTATCTCGAAAGCAATGCCCCTCTTTGAGCAGAATCACTCGTTCGTTGCGAAGCTCCGGCAATCGCGCCACCTTGCGATTGGCGAGCGCATGGTTCTGGTTCACGACGACTCTTATGGGCTCGCGAAACAACTCGCTACAGATCACATCCGGGTTCGACACCGGCAAAACGACAACGGCCACATCCAACTTGCCGGCCTGGAGTAGCTCAACCAGCTTATTCGTTGTATCTTCCACCAACCGAAGCTGCACTTCCGGGAACTTCTGGGCGAAATCGCTCAGACGGGGAGCGAGCCAATAAGGCATGATGGTCGGAATCGAGCCAATCGCCAAATGCCCGCCCACGGTGCGACGCATCGATTCGAGACTGATACGGGCGTTGTTCAGCTGCCGCAAGATCTCGATGGCCTGCGGCAGCAACGATCGCCCATACTCGGTCAGCTGCACGCCTCGGCCGAGCCGGTCGAAGAGTCGAGCCCCGACCGATTTTTCGAGTCTTGCAATCTGCTGCGAAAGGGACGGCTGGGCGATACCTTCATCCAATGCAGCTTTGGTGAAACTCCCCGTTCGCGCTACCGCACAGAAGTAACGAAGTTGATGCGAATCCATTGAGTGCTCGCCATCACGAGACATAGGCAAATCCTATTCTAGCTATTGGGTGAGCTTATTCCCTGGGACGATCCCTGGCGGTATCATTTAATCGTACCGACATTTAAAAGGAGATTGAATGGCGATAGATCAACCCAAAAAAGAAGGCTGTCCGGTGATGACAACGACTTCAGGGCGTCCCGTTGGCGATAATCAGAATTCATTAACTGCGGGGGAACGCGGCCCAGTCTTGATGGAGGACTATCTTCTCTTTGAGAAGATGGCCCAATTTAATCGCGAGCGCATCCCGGAGCGGGTGGTGCACGCCAAAGGCGCTGGGGCGTTCGGCAAGTTTACTGTCACCAAAGACATAACGAAATACACCTCTGCCAAATTGTTCAACCAGATTGGAAAGACGACGGAATTAGTCGCCCGGTTCTCGACCGTAGCCGGTGAAAAAGGATCGGCGGACACCGCTCGCGATCCGCGCGGCTTCTCAGTGAAGTTCTACACCGAAGAAGGCAACTGGGACATGACTGGCAACAACACGCCGATCTTCTTCGTTCGCGATCCGCTGAAGTTCGGCGACTTCATTCACTCACAGAAGCGTGTCCCTGGAACGAATCTTCGGTCCCCGGCAGTCATGTGGGATTTCTGGTCTTTGTCTCCCGAGTCGCTGCATCAAGTGACGATCCTAATGTCCGATCGCGGAACTCCGGATGGCTTCCGTCATATGAACGGGTATTCGAGCCATACGTTCAGCTTGATCAATGCGGCGAATGAGCGTTACTACGTTAAGTGGCATTTCATCACTGAGCAGGGCATCAAGAATCTGACCGCTAAGCAGGCGGATGAGCTTGCCGGAAAAGATGCCGACTACGCGACACGTGATTTGTACGAAACAATCGATCGTGGCGAGTTCCCGAAATGGAAAGTCTTCATCCAAGCGATGCCGGAGGCCGAAGCCGAGACGTATCACATTCATCCGTTCGACCTGACAAAGGTTTGGCCGCACAAAGACTACCCGATGATCGAAGTCGGGATCATGGAGTTGAACCGAAACCCGACGAACTACTTTGCCGAGATCGAACAGGTGGCGTATTCGCCTGTTAATGTTGTGCCAGGAATGGGCTACTCACCCGACAAGATGCTGCAAGCCCGGCTTATCAGCTACCCGGATGCGCATCGGTACCGGCTGGGAGTGAACTATGAGACTCTTCCGGTGAACGCAGCGAAGTGTCCGGTCCATACATACAACCGCGATGGGTTTATGCGCCACGATGCAAATGGCGACGGCGGCCCGAACTACGAGCCGAACAGCTTTGGCGGTCCGGTTCAAGATCCGCGCTTCCGCGAGAAGCCCTATAAAGTAAGCGGCGAAGTAAATCGCTTTGACCATCGAAAGGGCAATGACGACTACAAGCAGCCCGGCGATCTCTTCCGGTTGTTGTCGCCGGAAGACAAAGCTCATCTCATCAGCAACATCTCGAACCATATGAGAGGGATCCCGGAGCGTATCATCAAACTGCAACTTTCGCACTTCCACAAAGCCGATCCGGCTTATGCGGCGGGCGTGGCAAAAGAGCTTGGCGTTTCGGTTGAGCAAGAGGAACTAGTAGGCGCTAAGTAAGTTAATAGAGACTTGAAGTGGAAAAGGGGCAGTTTGCAACCGCATGCTGCCCCTTTTTTTTAGGCGTAGAGATTGCTGTTCAGGAACTCGTTGCGGAATTTGCCGTGCGGATCGTAGTGTTCTGCCAATGCTTTGTAGTCCGACAGCTTCGGACAGTGTGCCTGCAATCGCGACGGAGCCATGGTGAATAACTTCGCCCAGTGAGGTCTGGCGTCAAACGGGGCGAGCTGTTCTTCGATTTTGGGTAGGATTGCTTTCACGGCAGGCCACTCCGGCTTCCAGGTGAAATGAATCGTGACGGAATCCCGTTTGTAGGCGGTGCTCATCCATAGATTGTCCGCAGCGATTGTCCGCAATTCCGTGATGAACAGATGCGGCGTAACCTGGTCCTTGAGTTTTTCAACGGCACAGATAGCTTCGAATGCTTTGGCACGCGGGACGAAGTACTCGGTCTGCAATTCAGCTCCGCTGCTGGGAGTAAAGTTCATACGGAAGTGCGGCAACCGCTCGTACCAGGGGCCCGGAATTCCCATCTGCTCGGTACAACTTTCGGCCGAATGCCCGGCTAGTGGATGAAGCTTTTCGGTGGCCAGTTTTGCTCCGAAGAACTCAGGATCGAAATGGGGAGACACGCCCGGTTCGACACGCCGCTTGACCCAGACCTGAGTGATCTGGTGGTTTTGCCAGTCGGTGAATAGACTGACGCTGTAGCCGCTCGAGAAGATTTCGTCGAGGTGCTTTTCCAAGTGCGACATCGACATATTCTGATAGACCACTTGCGCAACATCGAACTTGGGCTGGAGATCGAGCGTCAGTTTCGTGACTACCCCAAGGCCGCCCAGATCCACCACTGCGCCTAAAAATTGTTCGCCATCCCGCTGGCGTGAGAGCGTGACGATCTCGCCATCGGCAGTTACCATTTCGATACCAGATACCTGGGTGGCTAAATTGCCGTTCTTGATTCCGGATCCATGAGTGGCGGTGGAACGCGCGCCGGCTATCGAGATATGCGGCAACGATGCCAGGTTGTGTAAAGCATATCCATGCTGGTAGAGATACGGAGCTACTTCGCCATATTTCAAACCTGCTCCGACAGAGACTGTGTTTGCTTTACGATCGAGTTCAATACCGTTCAGGTTCTTGAGTGAGACTTGATTCCACTTACTGTCGGCGATGCTGTTGAAGGAGTGGCGGGCGCCCAGGGCTTTGAGCTTGTCGCACTTCTTTACGATCGCACGCACTTCTTCGACGGTTTTCGGGATGTGTACATGGTCGGTGCTGTACCGATAATTGCCGGACCAGTTGGTACGAGGAATAGCAGCCTGTTCCTCGGCGCTTAAATGGGAAATCATTCCGCCCGCGATGAAAGCTCCCGATCGTTTCAAAAATTCACGCTTGTCCATGCTCGCTCTTTCTTATGTCCAAACGTTTCTCATCATATATCTTCATATCTGGTATGTGCAGCCACAAAACAACGTCACCCGCTTCCTTTCACACGCAGGATAACTCCCGGCGTGACTTCTTCCGCGATCTTACAAGAAAGAGTCTGGCCGGCGCTTCCATTCTGGAATTGGCTCATCATCGCGCGGCATGGGCGCGAGCGATGGCTCCGCAAAGCGAGACCGGTCTGTTCGATCTTCAAAAGGTCACCGAGAACGTGTACTTCGCCAAAGCGCGGCCGCAGGCAATGGTCAACAGCAATGCGGCGATCTTTGTGAACGCGACAGATGTGCTGGTGGTGGACACGCATTCCAAGCCATCCGCTTCTGCGGCGCTACTCGCACAGATCAGGAAAGAGGTGACAACCAAACCGGTCCGGTATGTGGTGAACACCCATTTCCACTGGGACCATACGCAAGGCAATCATACTTATCGCGCGACGGCAACGGGACCGATCGACTTCATTGCCAGTGACGCGACCAAACGCCTGATGTCGGAGCTGGCGGAAAAGAGATTGCAAGAGTCGCTGGCTACCGTGGCGCCGCAGATCGACACGCTAAAAGCGCGGGCTGCGAAAAGCACGTCCGCGAAAGAGAAAGACTGGTGTCAAGAGCAAATCCGACAGCTTCAGGCTTATCACCAAGAGCTGCAAACTTATCATCTCGAGCTGCCGACCATTACGTTCGGGACTTCGTATGTCGTCAAGACCAAACCGCACGACTTACACGTAGAGTTTCACGGCCATGCTCACACACAAGGCGATGTGGTGGTGTTCTGTCCGCAAGAAAAAGTGGTGGCGACGGGCGACATGATTCTCGGCACGACGCCGTTCATCGCGGACGGTTTTCCGCGGGCGTGGCCCGATACGATCGCGTCTGTGAAGAAGCTGGACTTTCAGCATGCGATGCCGGGACACGGACCGGTTCAACAGGACAAGGCGGCGATGACGAATCTGGCGCACTACATCGGGGAATTAAGCGAGGGTGTGGCAGCGGGGAAGAAAGCCGGCAAATCGGTGAGCGACCTACAACGAGATCTTCCGCCACAAGTTCTCAAGTCCATTCAGTCGGAGGGCTATGCCGACTACCTGATTGCCAACATGGATCATACGCTGCCGATTCCGAATGCCGCGGCTCGTCTGCAGGATGCGATTCGGACAAACGTGGCCGACGTCTATAAAAATATTGACCGAGTGTGAGAAGCCACATTCGAGATATATCGTCTAACCGGCATGAGTGAACCTTCCGCTAGCGATACAGCAAAAGATGTTCTGGTGAATAGCCGATTGCTCGGGCACACGCGTCATCCTACGATCACAGATATTCCGCTGGGCAGTTGGACGGTGACGTTGATGTTAGATCTGATGGAGCTGATGGGACAAAAACAAGATCCTACGGCGGCCGATGTTTCGCTTTCGGTCGGCTTGGCAGCCTCACTACTTGCCTCGGCGGGCGGATTGGCCGATCTCAGTCAGACCTATAGCGAGAAGGATCGCCGCTTGGGGGCCACGCATGGAATTCTTCACGGCCTCACGATCCTTCTATACGGCGGATCGTTGGCGGCGAGA
The DNA here is from genome assembly GCA_965276965.1 of Bryobacteraceae bacterium. Lineage (GTDB taxonomy): Bacteria > Acidobacteriota > Terriglobia > Bryobacterales > Bryobacteraceae > Bog-105. The sequence continues at coordinate 517,438 of OZ255713.1, read as the reverse complement.
CGATATAAGCAATCGAGCTTCGGCCGCATACTGGCCTTCGCCGGCTACGGGACCCTGATCGCTGCCGCTTATTTAGGCGGCGAGCTGGCAGAGAAAAGACATTCTTTGCTGCCGCCCAGTTAATCGGGTTCGATACACTCTTGGAATAACATGCGCAGGACGAGCACCCTGTTGCCCTTTGCGCTTGGAGTGGCATTGAGGAGACCCGAATCATGTTTGTGGTGAATAGTCTCCCGATTGCAATTTGCTTGTGCGTTGTCACCATGCTGGGCTGGGGTTCCTGGGCAAACACGCAGAAGCTCGCGGGCAAAGAGCGATGGCCTTTTCAGCTCTTTTATTGGGATTTTGCCATCGGTGTGTTTTTGTGCTCGCTTGTGTTTGCGGTCACTTTAGGAAGCCGTGGTTCGGCGGGGATGCCGAGCCTTGAAAATCTTCATTCGATGGACAGCAGATTTGTCGTATTCGCCTTGGTGAGTGGCGCCATTTTCAACGTTGCGAACATTTTGCTGGTAGTGGCAATCGATGCAGCCGGTATGGCCATCGCTTTTCCGATTGGAATTGGTCTGGCATTGGTGCTTGGCACGCTGGTGAGTTTTCTGCAGAATCCGAAGGGCCAGCCCACTCTTCTGTTCGGCGGCCTTGTCCTGATTGTGTTTGCGATGGTGATGTCGACGGTAGCCCATCGAAAGCTGCCACATCAGACGGTGAAGAGCCCGCTGCGCGGTGTCGTCGCTTCGCTTCTTGCCGGCTTGATCATGGGATTTTTCTATCCGCAATTGATGCGGTCTATCTCCCCCGCTTTCAATTCATCGCCGATTGTGCCGGGCATGTTAACGCCTTACGTGGCGCTGGTATTTTTTGCGGCGGGGATCCTGCTGAGTAACTTTGTCGTGAATACGATTTTCATGAGGAGCGGCGGGGTGAGTTACTCGGATTATTTTCGCGGGACTCTGAAGCTGCACTCGGTAGGTATTTTAGGCGGAGTGATCTGGATGATTGCGCTGAGCTTCAATGTTGTGGCGTCGAGCGTGGCCGGACCGGCGGTGTCTTATGCTTTGGGTCAAGGCGCAACTTTGATTGCGGCATTGTGGGGATTGCTGGTGTGGCGAGAGTTTCGCGACGCTCCGAGCGGCACGGGCAAATATATCGGTCTGATGCTGGGCGGCTACACGACTGGTTTGATATGCATCGGGGCCGCGTCAACATAGATACCGATTGGAGAAAGTCGAGCTAAACGGCTTCTGTTTTGGCGCAGTTGAACATCCAGTTGATGCCGAATCGATCGGTCAACATTCCAAAGCGCGCGTTCCAGAACGTATCTTGTAAGGGCATGGTGACGGCGCCGCCTTCTCCCAGTGCGGCAAACAGTTTTTCGATTTCAGCGAGACTTTCACAGTCGATGGTGACGAAGATGTCGTTGCCCTGGCGGAATGGTTTGCCGGGCATGGTGTCCGATGCCAGCAGTTCGACGGCGCCCTTGGCAAGTCGGGCATGCATGATCCTGTCTTTGGCCTCCTCGGGCAGAGTCATGGCAGGTCCTTCGGAGAACGGTATCAGCGAGAGTTCGCCGTCGAGACATTGGTTGTAAAACATCATTGCTTCGCGACAGTTTCCGTCGAAGTTGAGATAAGGAGTAATGCTCTTCATGACTTCTCATTAGAACCTAAAGCTGCGTCGGGCGCCATGGCTTGACGATCCAGTATGGCTTGATTTTTGGTGCAGACGTGGCAGTCGCAGCCTCCTCGTTCCTTGGGCCGGGGTAGATTGCCGACTCCGGTCGGTCCGATGTGTTCGGGGGCGAAGGAAGATTTATAGCCGGGGCGTTCGAATTCGGGCGCTTCACGGGCGATGACTTCGAGCCAGGTGTCGGTGGTCATGCGCTGGATTCCGCAGCCTCCTAGTTTGCGTTTTTCTTCTTTTGCGTTCACCCATTCGTATTCGGGCGGGACTCCGTGGGGGAAGTTGAGGCGGCGGTAGACGAGTTCCGGGGGCGGCAGCATGGCTTTGCCTCGTTCGATCAGGTTTTTGTTGGAGGGGAAGAGGCGGGTGAGGGTTTCTCCGTTCTCCTGGATGGTGACTTCGACCCATTGTTCGAGGAGGGGGATTTTACGGCGTTTTTTGGGGTGATTTTGCCCTTGGAAGAGGATCTCGGAGGGCTTGGTGGGGGTGGGGGGTTCCGCTTTCGCCGCCTTCTTTTCGGGTTTCTCGGGTTTGGGTTGATTCTGTTGCAGAAGCGCTTGGGCTCGTTTGGTTTCGATGGCGGCAGCTCGTTCCTGGGCTCGTTGAAGCTGCATGCCTTCGCGGAAGCGGCGGCCGTGCAGGCGTTCCAGGTTGTGGAAGGCGCTGTTGAACTGGCGTTCGGCCTGGCGCAGGTAGCGGCGGAAACGCTCCAGGCGGTGGTGCTGGTCGTCGGTCCAGTTGAGGCAGTTGGGTTGTTCTTGATGGAGCGAATGCTCGCACTGGTTGTAGCGGCTGCGATTGCGGAGGACGATCCATTGCGCGGAGACGGTTTCTCGTACGAGCTGGTCGACGGTGTAGGTGTCGGCCCGGTAGTCGTAGAGCCAGCTTTCGAGGAGCTGGCGGAGTTCGTTGGGGTCTTCGTCGGGGAGGAGGAGGGTTTTGGAGCAGCAGCCGTGCTGGAGGGAGTTTTGGCTGGAGCGTTTTTTACCTTCTCTGGTGCGGGGGCCGGTGGCGTGGCCGGGCGGTTCGGTTGGGGGCGGCGTTGTTTCGGATTCTGGATCGAGATCGGGCACGAGGCGAGTTTCGCCTGCGGGGTGTTTGGGCGACCGTCCGGAAACGAGCTAAGTGATTGGTGCGGTGGGAGAAGGCGGAAATGTGGAATTTGTGATGGCCGGTTTGGGCGGGGCACGGCGGAGGTGGATTCCTGGTTTTTTACGAAACGAACTTCGGTTGGGTTCGTTTTTGAACTTTGAGATCAGCGGGTGGTTTGACTTGCTGCCCGACGTTCAAGGGGAATGGGTAAGCGACCAGTTTGGCAACATGACGACGGGCGGGTTGTGCGAGGCCGGACAGTATTTGGGATGGTGCGGGGAATCAGTGTCCCGCAACACCTAGTCGTCCCTCTCGGCGAATGGCCATTCTATTGCTAGATAGCGATCTAGGGAGAGAAAAAGATGAAATATTTATTTGCATGGATACTCGGTATACCGGGAGCGCTAATCGTGCTTTGGTTCCTCTTCAATCACATGCACTAAAATCTAATCGGATTCGTCCTCAACGCCTTTGACAGGGTGACCGAGGATCTGTTCGAGGCTTCTGGGCGGGGGGCGATAAGCTTTGCCGTGGTACTTTTCCAGTTCGTTTTTATAGCCCATTACAGGGCCGGGAAATCCGACGAGCTGCCATCCTACCAGGTCAATATTACCTCCATGCAAAGGATCGCAGAACATTCCTTCTAGGGTGTGAGTGCGGAGTAATTCGAAGAAACGGGTTTTCTCGATGCGCTCCAGTACCTGATCTTGCTGTGCGGGCGAGAATGCCGCGAAATCGCCCAGCTTTTGAATTCCGCCGCGATAGACTTGCTGCGGATTTTCCTTTCCTTGGTAGCCATGCTCCGCGACGGCTTCAACCCAGGGCCCTTTTGTGTAGCGGTATTCGTCACGACCGTAAGGGCCGGCGAGTTGCCGGTCGATATAGATGACGACGCCCGCCTCAGTTGCTCCGGGCCCGCTTTCGTCACTTGGAATGATCCGGGCGCAAGCAGCCTGAATGACTCGCGCCTCCTCGGCCGTAAAAAACCGTAAAGGCACTTTTACGGAGGCTTCCTGGGCAGCTGTGAGGGCCGGCTTTCCTGCGAGAGAATACAGCAGAACTCCACCGACGGTTCTGGCGGGAATGATTATGAATTCACGGCGTTTCACGATCTTCGATCTCCAAACATACTTACGCCAACGGACCAGGGTTCTTCAAATAATGGTCGATCAGACCATCTGCGGCCCTGTGACTTACCGCGACAATGGTCAGGGTTGGGTTCGCCGACGAGTTTTGTGGAAACGATGATGAACCTACAACGAAAAGGTTTGGCATATTCCAGTGCTGAAGCCAGTTATTGACAACACTGTTATTTGGAGAGGTTCCCATGATGGCTCCTCCCTGAATATGGGTCGTGCTGTAAGCGGCAGCGTTGTAATGATGGAATACTCCGGCTCTGTTCCCGGCGGGTCCAAAGCCTCCCTTGATGAGCCTGGCGCCGGAACCCTGCGCGATCGCTTCTAACATGCGGCTGCCGATGCGGGCTCCAAACGCCATTTGGCGCATCTCGTACTCGGTCCAGTCCAGCGTCATCCTCAACAGAGGATCGCCCCACTTATCGGTGTAAGTGGGATCGAGGTCCATAAAGTTTTGTCGGTAAGCAAAGTGATCCCCTCTCATCTCAACGCCCGGACCGATCCTGTCCCAATATTTGATAGAAGCTTTTTTCCATTCCGAACCCCAGTTGCGGGCGATTTCTCCGTGTGGAACCCGGCCAAACGAGCCGACCGGCCCTTCACCCGTGGCTGCTCCTCGCAGAAACGTACCTCCCCGCAGAATCCCTTCCGGAGATTTTTCCTTGAGATCGCCATCGAGATCCGAAAAGCCGTATCCCACCGCTCCCGAGGCCATGAAGAGGTTCAGGTACTCGTTATATACGAGCATCCCCTCTCCTCCGCTCGTGACCTGATGCGTGAGATTCTTGCCCAGCGTTCCCTTACCCGTTACGGAATCGTATCGTTCGCCGATGTTCGATAAAAGCAAGAGGCGCACGTTATGAGGCGTCCATGCGGAGAGCACGACAACGCTAGCCGGCTGCATGGTTTCTTCGCCGTTCTCATCCATGTATACGACACCCTCAGCGCGTCCATTGCGATGCACGATCTTGCGTACCCAACTGTTATTTCGGAGCACGAAGTTATTCCGATGAGTCAAGACCGGTAAAAGCGTGTTCGTCGGCTGCGCTTTCGCGCCGATCATACAGCCGTAGGACGCGCAGTAGCCGCAGAAGACACAAGCGGCTCGCGTCACGTTGTCGGGGTTAGTGTAAGTTTGACTTAGATTAGCAGCAGGTAGCGCAAAGGGATGATAGCCCAATTCGAGAGCCGCTTTACGAAAAAAGCCCATCGTGTAAGTGGGCGTCAAAGGCGGTGTGGGATATTCATGCTGACGGGGCCCTTCAAAAATGTTTCCCCCTTCAATCAGCTTTCCGCGCAAGTTACCGGCTTTGCCGCTTATTCCGAGTAACTGCTCAGCACGCCAGTAATAATTTTCAAATTCTTCGTAAGTAAGTCCCCAATCTTGAATACTCCAATCGGGCGACAGTCGAGAGGCGCCGAACTTTTCCCGGAGGTGCGTCGCTAAAACAAAGAAGTCGGGCAAATATCGATCCGAGATTCCGCCCCAGTGTTCCCCAGTGCCCCCGCTCCCGGTTCCCGGCCGGAAGCTGCCGTATTCACGTATCGGCGCCGCGGGATCTTTCAGGGAATGTCGATGCGTGATGGTCTGGTCGGCGGGGTTTTGCACCAACCCGACGCGGCGAGAATTTATCTCATCCATGCCGCCGGCATAATCGGCCAGCTTGCGAGCCGGACCACGCTCCAACACCACAACGTTCAAAGCGGTACGGGTAGCGGTCTCCTTCGCCATCGTTAGACCGCTCCAGCCACTGCCGATCACAACCACATCAGTGGGCTTTAGGGTCTTCACTGATAGAGCATCCTTTCACTCATAATAGTCCTGCGTTTTTGACGGCTGAGAATGATGTGCCGTCGTTCAGAATCGGGTCACTCATAAGTGAACTCACGATTAAACGAATAACTGGTTTTCGTCGCAAGATGATCATAAACTGCTCGGTTGAAAATCGCTTACTGCGTGCGCGGCTCTGACAGCATGAAAAAATTGCTTACTGCGTGCGCGGCTCGGACGGCGTGCTTGCGAGGAACGCGGTTTTTCACGGCTCCGCCAAAGCGGATCGATTCGAAAATAGCTACCGACCCGGTAGGACCGGACAGCAAAATGGCGCAATTCAGGATAGATTGCGGATTCGAGCCTGATATGATTTTCAGTCAGTTTGAGGCCGACGCGAGAACCGGCTGTACGAAGTCCCGTCAGCCGGCGGAAAGCTGGTATATGAAGATCACCTTGTTGAGCATCTTCGCTTTGTTGGCGACGAGTTTGGTGGGAATGGCTCAGGACGTACAAAGCGCCACCGTAGTGGGCGCCGTGACCGATCCGACGGGCGCGGTGGTTCCGAACGCCTCCATCACCATAACCAACGTGGCTACGAACACGTCCGCGCATGCAGTCACAAACTCGGACGGCGCCTGGTACGTTCCTTTTCAAGCGGCGGGCACATACACGCTGACGATCGATGCATCCGGGTTTAAGGAATACGTCAGGAATGGCGTTGTGCTGGAGATTGGCAAGACTCCGCGTTTCGATGTTCAACTCGAAATCGGGGCGATGGGTCAAAAAGTGGAAGTAACCGGGGCAGCGCCGGTACTGGCGACCGATGACGCCGTGGTGGGCGGCACGAAATCCTCAAAGGAGATCAGAGAGACACCCATGGTGCAGGCCAAGCCGCAGCATCTGATGTATTACCTGGAAGGATCACAGGCGAACAATGATGGAACATATCACATTCTGGGACTTCCATCGAATCAGATCAATTACACAATCGACGGAAGCATCGTCAAACAGACTCCTCGTTCGTCGATCGGAGAAGTCAATAACTCGGTGACGCCGCCGGTGGACGCACTGATGGAAGCGCAAGTGTGGACGACTGGAATTCCTGCCGAACTCGGCCACTCCGCGGGCGGCTCTTACAACATGGCCACCAAGAGCGGAACAAATGGCCTGCACTTCACGGCTGAGGAGCGTTACATCCACAAAAACTTCCTGCACCGGCAAATATTCAATCAGGGTTCAACGAACACGCCGTTCGAGTATCACAACTTCGATTCAACCGTGGGGGGCCCGGTGTACATTCCGAAGGTTTATGACGGACGGAACAAGACGTTCTTTTTTCTGGCGTTCCGCTTGGATTACGATCATGAGCAGAATTCAGTTACAGCCAGCGTTCCGAGCCAAGCCATGCTGAACGGCAATTTTAATTTTCCAGGCGTGGCGGCGCAGCCTATTTACGATCCGGCAAGCATCACTTGCATGCGGGCGGGCGGATGCGCGGGCGGGACGGGATGGACCGCAAGTCCGTTTCCACAGAATCAAATCCCGCTGAGCCGCTTCGATCCGGTCGCGCGGAGATTCCTGTCGCTGAATCCTTACAACGTGGCCAACACGGCCGGTGGGTTCACGACCACCGGGCCGATTAATAACTACATTGCCAACACCCACTATCTGGCGGACAAAGACGGCTATCTTGGCAGGCTCGATCAACAGATCAGTTCGAAGAATAAAGTGTATTTCCGATTTGCCTGGAACCGATACCGGGTGTCGCCCGGCCGCGAAAATATTGCTTACAATTTCAGGGAGCTGGACAACACAGCCAATAGTTACGGAGAACCCGAGCCAGTAGACACTCTGAACCTCACGCTGGGCGACATTCACACTTTTAGTCCCACCGTGATCAACGAATTTCGGACAGCCTACCAAAGACGCGCAGATACACAGACTCCTATTCTGAGTAACCAGGGGTGGGCAAGCACCCTCGGCATTCCAGGCGTCGGACCGGCGACGTTTCCGGGCTTTGTGAGCACCAGCGGAACCAGTGTGACCTGGACAGCGAATCCTGGAGGCGTCAACCGGGTCATTCAGGATGACTTCGAGTTTGCCGATAACGTCACGAAAGTGATCGGCGTCCATGCGATTAAAGTAGGGTACCAGGGCCTTCGGATGCGGGAGAACGACTTGGCGTCCTCGCAACCTTCCGGCGTATACAACTTCAGCGGAGCGGGCAGCGGTCTTCCCTTCACGCCCAATACCGGGAATTCATTCGCTTCTTTTCTCCTGGGTGCGGTGGATAATGCGACATTTACAACCCTGCTGACTAATTATTTACCGCGATGGTGGTCGCATCAGGCCTTCATCCAGGATGACTGGAGAGCCAGAAGCAACTTAACTATTTCGCTCGGTGTGCGCTATAGCTATGAAACGCCGGGTAATACGAAATACGGCTATAAGTCGCAGTTCAACCCGAATGTAGTCGATCCACTTACAGGCATGAGGGGCGCAATCACTCACCCGATGGGCTCCGTGTACAACAACGATTGGACTAATTTTACGCCGCGAGTGGGCGTATCTTACAACTTCCGGCCCAAGTGGGTGTTCCGAGGCTCGTTCGGAATGTTCACGGTTGATAACATGTCAGAACTCGGCCAGGACGAATATCTGGCAACAGCTGCCGTATCGCAGGCGCCGGGAAATCCGCTTCCCGCGTTTTATCTTTCGCAAGGTCCCGGAAATGTCTCTTATAGCCTGAATGCCGCAACTAAGGCGGCTAACTATGTGTCGGCTTCCGGGAACTATAACGCTCGCACGGCGACTTATCTAGATCCAAATCTGCGAAATCCGTACACCATGAGCTGGTCGGGAGGATTTCAATATCAGATCAAGCCAAACACGATTGCCGAACTACTTTATCAAGGCTCGTCGGGCGTGGGCCTGCTCAATTCCAATCCTGTCAACATCAATGTGCTGCCGCAATCCATTTACACGTCCACTAACACGACGCTTTTAAACACTGTATATTCGAATCCGCAGCCGTATCTCCCGTTTCCACAGTTTGGGAATATCTATAAATATAGTAATTGGGATCACAGCACTTACAACGCCATGGTCGCGCGCGTGGAGAAGCGATACGGCAACGGTTTTTCGTACAACTTTCTGTTTACCTGGAGCAAGAATCTTTCCGGCGGCCCGGGAAATCTGCTTTTAGGCTCAAATAGTTCAGCCAACGGTCCCGGCAACCAGATTTTACCCGCGATTAACAGCTCATCGGCTTTCGTTGTGGGCACGGGACAACAGTATTACGACTGGAATCTGACCAAGGGACTTGCACCGAACGACACTAAATTTCAATTTGTTGCACAAGCGTCCTATGACATTCCTGTCGGCCAAGGTAGAAAGTGGATGAATCATGGGGGCATAGCAAATCTGTTCCTGGGCGGTTGGACCTTCCTCACCATTCAGAGCCTCCGAACCGGCACGCCTGCTTACTTCACCATGAGCGGAAGTCCCTACAAATACCTTCCAGGAGAGTTGCTGCCGAACGTTGTCGCAGGCCAGAGCGTCAACGTAGCGAATTACACAACCGGAAATCTGTGGCCGGCCCAAACCCAGAATTCGTTTTTCAACACCAGCGCCTTCGCTTATCCGGCGGCATTTACGAACGGGAATGCGGGGATCGGAATCGCGCGATATGGCGGCGTGTGGTGGCCGCAGTACTCTTTGACCAAGATGATCCCGATTTGGGAGAGACTCAGAATTACCGTGCGCATGGACGCGAACAATCTGTTCCCGGAGACGTCGGCCATTCTCGCTCCGAATACGGTTGTGAATCTTACCAGCCCTCAATTGTTCGGCAAGACGGTGAGTCAAAGTTACGGCTTTTCCAACTGGTACACGCCGAACGGAAACTTAGTGGGAGTACTTCGGCTCGAGTTTTGAGTAGAGCCTGGCGGAGAGGATGAGCCCGTTCGTGATCACCAGGAGAGAAGTTATAGCCGGCTTAGCCGCTTCTTTGGCACGCGCGGCGGCACAGTTGCCTTCCAATCGGAATGTTCGCTGGGCGCTGGGGTCCAATCTTTGGAACTCGTTTCCGGGTAGTCGTTTTACCGACATCCTGGATGTCATGCGCGACACCGGATTCATCGGTCTTCGTTTGACTCAGTATCCGCAGATTTTGACTCTCTACAATCTCACGCCGAAACAAATGGAGGAGGAGGTTTCCAAGCGTGGTCTGCATGTGATCACGATCTCTTTTAACGGAGCGGCCGACGATCCGGCCAAGCACGCCGCCATTTTGGCAGACGGCCGCAAGGCCATGGAATTCCTGCGGCGGTTCGGCGCGAATCACCTGGTTGTTTTCTCGCCCAAACGCGGCAAGCCGGAGGAGGCATTCGCGATTATGTGCCGCTTCTACAATCAGCTGGGAGAAACGGCGGGCGAAATGGGATTCAAAGCGGGCCTTCACAATCATCTGGGGCAAATGGTGCAGACACCGGATGAGATTGACCGCTGCATGGCGATGACCGATCCCAAGTTGTTCTACTTTTCTCCGGATACCGCGCACGTGTATCTGGGAGGCGGCGACCCGCCCGCCATCATGGAGAAATACAAAGCTCGTCTGATGTTGGCAGATTACAAGGACGCGAAACGGGCCGGGCTGACGGAAAAATACTTGACCAACACCTACGATCTTGGCGACGGAGAGATCGACTTTCCGGCTTGCCATCGAGTCCTTCGGAGTATTCACTTTAACGGCTGGTTGTGCGTGGATCTGGATATTGCGCGGCAGGGTCCACGCGTCAGCTATGAGCGGTGCGGGGCGTATTTGGTGCGCACGCTGCAGCCGATTTATGAGTGAGTTTACTCGAAGAGATATCTTGCAAATGGCTCTTGCCGCGACCTTGCCTGACTACTCTATTCTCGACCCGCACGTTCACGTGTGGAAGCATGACTCCAAATTTCACTTTGCTCCCGGTGCGAAAGTTCCGGATTTCGACGCCACGCCCGAGACGCTGATCGAGTTGATGAAGGCGAACGGAGTCAAAAAAACCGTAATCATTCAGGTAATTCACTATCGATACGACAATAGCTATCTGGCGGCCGTGCTGAAGCAGTATCCAGAGTATTTTCGCGGCGTGTGTCGGGTGGATCCGACTGATCCCGCGGCGCCCGATCACTTGAGTCTCATCACCGAGCAGCAGGGCTTTCAAGGCGTGCGTTTGAGCCCTTCGGGCGACGCCAAGGGAGATTGGATCCAGGGGCCGCTGATGCCGCCGCTATGGAAGCGATGCGAGAGCCTCAAAATTCCAATGACGCTGCTCGCGCCGATCGGCCGTCTGCCGGACATACAGAAACTGGTCGAGAAATTTCCCGATTTGACGGTGGTGATCGATCACATGGCAGACTGTCCGGTCGATCATCCGGAGGAACTCGAGAAGTTGGTGGCGTTAGTCCGATATCCCAAGGTCTTCGTCAAGATCTCTCACACCTGGTCGCTCTCTAAGGAGAGCTATCCCTGGCCGGACTCGCAGCGTTTAGTGAAGCGGTTATATGACACTTTCGGTCCGCGGCGGCTGATGTGGGCGACGGACTGGCCGATTGCCAAGGAAGCTGCTACTTATAGGGAGCGACTTACCGTGGTTCAGGATGACATGAAATTTCTGAATGCCGACGATAAAAGCTGGGTGCTTAGTAAGACGGTGGAACGAGTCTGGACATTTTAGTCATCCTAATCGGACCTGCAAAACATCCCGAAGATATTTGGCGTCGACAGCGAGATTCTCCGCTACGGTTCCCTCCCCGGCGCGCGGTGGATCTAAATCTAAAGTTACCCATCCCTGATAATTGTGGCTGCGCAAAACCTTAAAGAATGCCGGGAAATCGACCCCGCCCGTTCCGAGAGGCTTGTAAAGGTTCGCTTGTGCATGTTGCTGCTGGGTTGGAACCGGCCCTTTCCAATTGCGATACTTCGCCTCCGTATCTTTGATATGCACCGCAACCACCCGCTTATAGTTCTCACTGAGAACTTCAACGGGATCCATGCCTCCTAAAGTCAAATGGGCTGTATCGGGCACCAGATAGACGAGATCCGGGTCAGTCATTTTCAGCACGGCGTTCATTTCGCGCTCATTTTCGATCGCCGACCAGATATGCGGATGAAACCCGAGCTTCAGCCCCATTTCTTTTGTGCGTTTGCCCAAGCTATTGAGCCCGTCTGCTATTGTCCTGAGCTGAACCTGACTTGTGCCGGCAGCAGGCCGAGGCCCGTCCGGCTCAACATTAATTTTGAGGTGCTTGCAACCGAAAGGCTTAATGAAGTTGCGCACGAGGTCGACGTTATACGAAATCGTCTGGGGCAACTTGTCACGGTTGGTGAAAGCGCCTCCCCCGGATAGCGTCACAAGGGAAAGGCCGGCCGCATCGAGTCGCTCTTTGATGACCTCAGGCTGATTGAGAAAGCGATTGACATCGAAGACAAAGGGCTCAATACCTCTAAACCCAAAATGTTTTGTATTCTGGATACCTTCATCGATTTTCCGGAGATCTGCGTCCCGTCCCCACACCATAAATCCGCTCATGGCGAATTTCATGGCGTCAGCGGCAAATAGCGAGTGCCTACTGACAAGGAAGCTGGAGAAGCCAGCTATCAGTTTGCGTCGATCTAACATCGTTAACCTGCGCTCTTCGAAAATCCGTCTGCGACTGCTGTTTAGCGGATAGCCTAACAGCTTATCATCACTGATTGACCTGGCTGGGCGTGGTGGTCCGCCAGCCAGGTACGCTGATCCGATCCGTCTTTCTCACGATAATAGGTATACGAGTTGATGCGGCCGGAAAAATATCGCTCGCTGGCACGGGAGTTATTAAGACTTGGCTCGGGCCGGAAGATGGGTCGCAAAGTCCCGTCTCCAAAGCCTCGCCTAGGTAGCGGCCAGGTAGACGTAGCAAGTTGGGCTTTTCGAGTTTGCAGCGAGCAAGATTCAGGCCTGATATTCTTCGGGAATTGAGGCCCTTGTTTGAGGAGTAGCCTGCCCGACGAAATCCTGTTCCGCTGTAATATTTGCGATGCCGACAATCGGCTGGGGGCTGATCAGTTTGTTCGCAATACAGGGTATTGCAAGAGGTGCAAGAGTTCGGTGCGGATGAGAGCCGCGATGCTGGGGCTGTCTATCGGCTTATTTGGGCAGGCCAAAAGGCTTTCCGAGTTTCCCAGAGATTCGAGTTTGAGCGGGCTTGGTTTGACCGACTGGCGGGGCTATACGTGGCGGCTACGTCGACTGTTTGATTATCAGAACACCTATCTGGATCGCAAGCCTATATTCGATCTCTGCCGCAAGCCAGATCGGACGGCCGAATGTGATTTCGTGATTGCACTCGATGTCCTGGAGCATGTTCCACCGCCGGTGGAAGTTGCTTTCCGGAATCTGGCAGCAGTGATCAAAGAGGGCGGCCTAGCGATTATTTCTGTTCCTTACTCGCTCCATGACGAGACTGTGGAACACTTTCCGGAGCTAAATCAGTATTCAATCGTGAAAGTGTTTGGGTCTCCTTGTCTGGTGAACAAGCGGCGTGATGGTTCGCTCGAGATCTTCGACCGTCTCGTCTTTCATGGCGGTCCGGGGAATGCTTTAGAGATGCGTGTGTTCGCGAGAAGGCATTTAATCGAACTGTTGAGAAGCGTTGGATTGGCGGGTATAGAGTTTATCGGACATTCGCCGGAGTGGGGAATTATCTATGAAAACGAGTGTTCCCATGTTTTGATCGCTCGCAAGGAAAGCTGATGTGATGCTGCTCCGGTTGGGTGGCACTCAGGATTCGATTGTCTCTTCTGAAGGGCTGGGATGTTGCGGGCGATGTATGGTGTGCATCGTGCGACGGACTCAGCTTTATCTTGACGATCAACTCTGGAATGCGCTGCGTTTGCGGGCGCGCAGCGCTGGGACAACTGTTTCTGAGTTGGTTCGGGCAGCGGTCCGAGAGCAGTATTTTGGTGATTTCGACAAGCGGCGGCAGGCGATGCAAGCGATCGTTGGCATGCGGAAAAGCAGACCGGATTTCGATGACTCAGAGCGTAATGTGAGGGAGTTGAGACGCGGCTCCCGACATCGAGCAGAATTGTATTGACAAATTCGCAGCCTCGTTATACATAGTGCGTGCGAGGTTACGCGAAGAGTAGTTCATAAGGGAACCGATAGCCTGCCGACGTTGTTGCTTGAGCCACTCCAGGCCTTGCTCGCTTACGGTTGTTTCGCTCTCGCATTTTAGTGCGAATTTCGTCTTGCTAGAAAGAGTCAAAGAGGGTTCTTCCATGTTACGAAGTTTTTTAGCGTTGTGTGCATTGTCTTTTCTTTTAGTCAGCGGCATAGCGAGCCTGCAGGCGCAGATCACCAGCGCCGATGTATTGGGGACGGTAACCGACAGCAGCGGAGCAGCCTTACCGAACGCCACTGTCACTATCACAAATCTGGACACGCACGATACCCGATCGGTGACTTCCAATCAATCGGGCGGATACGTGTTTACGTTTTTGCCGACCGGTCACTACACGCTGAAGGTGGAGGCGGCAGGTTTTAAGGAATTCACGGTGCCCAGCATCACGTTGGGCGCGGGCGATCGGCAGCGGGTCGAGGCGCAGATGTCAGTCGGGGAACGAATGGAAAAAGTCGAGGTGCAGGCGGAGGCGACCGCACTGCAAACCGATAGCGCTGAAGTAGGAACGCTTACCACGAATAATGCCGTTCAGAATTTGCCTTTAAACGGCCGGAATTTCATGAATCTGGTGCAGTTGGTGCCGGGAGGCACGGAAGGAGCTCAAAATGACATCAGAAGCGGGACCCGTCCGGATGATCGCCGCCAGTCGTCGTCGGTCACAGTGGGCGGGGCGAGCAGGGTCAATTTCCTGATTGACGGGATGGACAACAACGACCGCACGATTTTTACTATTATCGTGCGGCCGGCTATCGATGCTATCCAAGAGATCAAGATATCGACGAACACGTTCACGTCGGAGGTCGGCCTGACCGATGGGGCTGTCGTCAACCTGATCACGAAGTCGGGTACGAACGCCATCCACGGCACTCTCTTCGAATATTTTCGCAACGACAAATTGGACGGCAAGCCCTTCTTCTCCTTGCCGGGTCCGAAGCCGGAATTCCGGCTGAATCAGTATGGCGGCAGTATCGGGGGGCCCATCCGGAAGGACAAGACTTTCTATTTCGGTGACTTTGAAAGATATGATCAGCGGCAAGCCAGGCCTTACCTGGCGACGGTGCCGACGACGGCGATGTTGCAGGGGAACTTTGCGGGTATCGCCACGATTTTCGATCCGGCGACCACAGTGGCAAACCCGAGAAATCCGTCAGGATTCGTTCGCACGGCCTTCCCCAATAATCAGATTCCAGCGAGTCGCTTTGACTCAGTCGCCAAGAACTTTCTCAATTTATACCCCGCGCCGAACCTGCCTGGACTGGCTAGTAATTACGGTTCGGATTTTGTGAGAGCGCAGGATTCGAGCACATTCGACATCAAGGTGGACCATCATTTCAACGAACAGAATTCCTTATATGCGCGCTTTTCGTACAACAACACCAGCACCATTACGCCACAGGTGCTGCCGGAGGTGAACGGAATCTTCCCCACTGGTCAGCAGGGCGTTTACCCCGGTCCGGCACACCAAGACGCGATGAGCGCTCAACTCAACTTTGTGCATTTATTCAGCCCAAACTTTCTAATGGAACTGAGGGGAGGCTACGGCCGCTTCGCGTTGCATTCCTTGCCCTTCAATGCAGGCACGAACGTCAATGCCGAACTAGGACTGACCAACTCCATCTCCGGTCCTATTTTTTCAGGAATGGCGCTGATGCAACCGGCCGGGTACGAGACGTTAGGAGACGCCGGATTCATTCCCCTGATCCAATTCGACAACGTGTATCAAGAACACGCCAGCTTTACCAAGACGCAAGGAACGCAGACGATCAAATTCGGCGCGGACCTGATACGCCGGCAGTGGACCGTCTACCAGAGCGGATATCCACGCGGGCAATTCTCGTTCGATGGGAACGCTACCAACGACCCTTCGGGGGTGCTCGCTAGGTCGGGGAATGCGATCGCTTCGATGCTACTCGGCTATCCGGGCAGTCTGCAAGTGTATCTGCAACCGGTCTTGCCGGGATATCGAGCGTGGGAAGTGGGCGGCTATGTCCAAGACGACTGGCGTGTGAAGCCCTGGTTGACGTTGAACCTCGGCGCCCGTTACGACGTCTTTACTCCCGAGACGGAAGTGGCGAATCGGCTGTCGAACGTGAGCTTTGCTAGTAGGGGCGTGGTGGTGGCCGGACTAAACGGTTCGAACACCGCCGGAGTGCAGACCGACTGGCATGATGTTGCGCCACGCTTTGGCTTTGCCATCAGCCTGCCTTTTAAGATGGTTTTCCGCGGCGGTTTCGGTTTGAGCTTCTTCCCGGCGAATGGGGGAAACGGTTCGCAAATGAAGAATGCGCCGTTTACCTCCGGCGCCGCCATCATCAACAGCACAACCCAGCCGACTTACACGGTGTCGCAAGGGCTGCCGCCTGCGCTTCCGCAAAATCCCGCCAATCCCAACGGAACGATGTACGCATTGGCGGCGAATTTCAAATCGACATATGGGGAACAGATCAGCGTTTCATTGCAGAAAGAGTTTGCCGGGAATCTGTTGAGCGTGGGGTACTCGGGCGAGCTCACACGCCACAACGTGATTATTCCGAACGTCAACCAGCCCTTGCCGGGGCCAGGAACGCTCGCTCCGCGCCGAGAATTTTATTCAACCTTGCCGAATGCGACCTCAATCTACTACACGACCAGCGACGGCACTTTGGACTATCATTCTTTGCAAGTTGTCCTGGAACGCCGCTTACGAAGAGGTCTCACGCTTTCGGGCAGCTATGTGTGGAGTCATGCGCTGGCGATGGCGACGGGCAGTGGAGGGGCAGGCTCGCAAGTAATTACTAACTACAACTTGGATTTCGGCAGCGCACCGGTGGATGTCCGTCACCGCTGGGTGGGACAAGTTAATTATCAGCTCCCGTTCGGGTCGTCCTTTACGGGTTTCAAGAGGGTGCTTGTCCAGGGATGGCAGGTTAGCGCCATCGGCGTCTGGCAGAGCGGCATGCCGTTTACGGTCACCAATAACACGGCACGGGTCAACACGGGCAGCGGCGATCGACCGAACAGGACGTGTAACGGAACTCTCAGCAATCCTACTATCCAGGAGTGGTTTGATGTAAGTTGCTTTGTTACTCAACCGCTTTACACGCCGGGCAATTCGGGCGTCTTTATTCTGGAAGGGCCGACGGAGAGATTTTTGAATCTATCGTTCCTTAAGAGTTTCCACGTTACGGAATCGAAACAGCTCGAGTTCCGTGCCGAGAGCTTCAATCTTACGAACACGCCTAATTTTGCCAACCCGAATACCGCTTTGGGCAGCTCGACTTTTGGCACGGTTAGCGCCTTATCGGTGTTCGCGAATCCGAGGCAGATACAATTTGCGTTGAAACTGCTCTTCTGATGCGGAGGAAACATGCCTGGAAGATTGTCCAATGCGGGTGAGAGGAAGACGCTCTCTTCCGGTCGCGGCTCTGCCAAAGGCGATTGATTCGAAGTTAGTTTCGATGCGCATCAGGTTGGGGATTTGATAGCATTTTTGCGGGCCCGATCTCGAGAAATGAAGGGCGGCCTGACGGAGGCGGCACTGCTTGTTTCTAGCTTATTTGGCGACTCTAAAGTGAAATCTGTGGTCGCTCGACCGATCAACGCCGGTTGGAGAAGAAAGGCATTATGCAACAAGTTTCGAGAAGACAGTTCGTAGGGAGTAGTCTGGCGGCTGCCGGATATGTGTTGGCGCGAGGCTTCCCAGTAAAGGCGGATCCCCTTGGTTTTCCCATGGGATTTCAGATCTATGGGTTGAGAGAGGCTGCGGCCAAAGACTTTTCAGGCACGCTGAAGCAAACGGCGGCAATCGGATATCGGGCGATGGAACTGTGTTCTTTTCACGGCTACGCGAAGCAAGGCTTCGGTCCCTTGGAGAATATGAAGCCGACCGATGTTCGCAAAGTAATCGGAGAGGCGGGACTGCGATGCGAAAGCTGCCATTTCAACGCTCGAGAGTGGGAGGACGGGGTCATCGATCAAAGCATGGAGTGGGCGCATGGGGTTGGTTTGAAGTATATGATCCTTTCAGGCGCGAAGCAGAAGCCGGAGATGACGATGGATGACTGGAAGCAGAATTTCGACCTGATGAACAAATACGGCGAACAGGTAAAGAAGGCCGGAATGCAGTTCGGTTATCATAGCCACGGCACGGAATGGAACAAAATCGATGGGGTGATGGTGTTTGACGAGCTTTTGCGAAGTGTAGATCCAAAACTGGTACAAGGCCAAGTAGATATGGGCGGCGTGACGATGAGCGGCGTCGATGCGGCCGAGTACATGGAGAAGCACCCGGGCCGATTCTGCTCTCTTCACGCTAAGGATGTTAAAAAAGGCCAAACGAGCGGTCCCTCTGTGCCGGTCGGCCAAGGCGATATCGATTGGAAGCGCGTTTTCACCGCCGCCAAGGTGGGGGGCATCAAAAACTATTTTGTCGAGATGGAAGTGAAGCCGCCGGTTGACCCGATGGAAGCTTTGAAAGTCAGTTACGCCTATCTTCACGACTTAAAGGTATAAGAAACCGAGTAAGTGAACGGTCGGTAGAAAGGAAACAATTTTATATGAATAGAATCTCGATTGTTCCCCTCATGGGAATGACCCTGTTTGCCGGAACACTGTTCTCACGAACAACTAACAACCCGTTTGAGGGTCGCTGGGACTTGACTGTGACGTCGTCAAGTGCAACTTACCCCGATTGGATGGAGGTTGTCGACAAGGATGGGCGCCCGCAAGTCCGGGTGCAGCTGCGGACGGGTAATGTGCATCCGATGGAGGCAAAGATGGATGGATCTCATCTGATGGTAACTATTCCAAAGCCTACCGATGCCCCTGGATCAGCGCCCGACGGGATGTGGGAGTTGAGCGCCAAGGGCGACAAAATTACTGGAATTCAAAAGCACGGAGACTCGGAAGACGCTAAGATCGCGGGGGTTCGCGCGCCCGCTCTCAAGCATGCGGCGCCGAGCGCGTGGACGAATCCGGAAAGTCTCTTTAACGGAAAAGATTTGACTGGCTGGGAACCACTCAACAATACACCTCCGACCGCGAAGCTGTCGACCAGCAATTGGGTTGCCAAGAACGGTGAATTGATGAATGAGGGGCGAGGTTCTAACTTACGAACCAGGCGGACGTTCGGGGATTTTAAGCTTCACATTGAGTTCAATGTTCCAGCGGACGAGAACAGCGGCGTTTATCTGCGTGGTCGATATGAAACCCAAGT
Source organism: Bryobacteraceae bacterium (assembly GCA_965276965.1). Lineage (GTDB taxonomy): Bacteria > Acidobacteriota > Terriglobia > Bryobacterales > Bryobacteraceae > Bog-105. The sequence continues at coordinate 498,354 of OZ255713.1, read as the reverse complement.
AGCGCCGGGAGTAGCTCATCACAACACGTCTGCCGCCGCGGCCAGCACCAACATGGCTCCCGGCTTAGGTTCCATCTATGGATTCCTCAAATTTCCTTTATCCGATCCGAAACCGGCGGGCGAATGGCAGACTTACGATATTACGTTAGTCGGGCGCTATGTCACAGTGACCTTGAACGGCTTCACGGGTATCGACAATCAGGAGATTCCGGGAATCACGGGCGGCGCAATGGATAGCGATGAGGGTAAACCGGGTCCTTTTTACTTGCAGGGTGATCACCACGGCGGCGTTCGATACCGGAATATCACAGTGTCCGTTCCGAAGCACTAATGTTGAAAAGATCGCTTACTGCGTGCGCGGCTCGGACGGTCGTTTTGATGCGCTTCTAAATAGAGTTAATACGATGACACGAACCACTTTAGTCTTCTCGTCGCTGTTTGGCTTTCTGTTCGCCGCCTCGATCTCTGCGCAGACAGCAGGAGGGGTCAATCGAGCTGCTCCTCCTCCTGCGCAAGCAGGACAATCCGCACTTGATCGCAGTCGCACTACCTTTCCGCAGCAAACGCGCAAACTGGCATCCGCCGACGTGCTGGCGCGGGGAAAGGGCGTATACAGCGTGAACTGCAGCGCTTGTCATGGCGCCGATCTTCGCGGCGGCGATCAGGGAGGGCCTAATCTGCTGCGGTCTCTTACCGCCTTAAGCGATCAGCACGGGGAACTCATCTCACCGATTATTCACGGGGCAAGGCAGGACAAGGGTATGCCTGCATTTAATCTTTCCGATGCCGATTCCACCGCCGTTGCCGAATACATTCACAGCGTATTAGCGCAAGTCGGGCCGGCGGCACACCCGCCGGGTATGGTCGATATCACAGACCGTGACGTTCTAGTAGGCAATGCCGCTGCAGGACAAACATACTTTCAAGCAAGTTGCGCCCGTTGCCATTCTGTTACAGAAGACCTGAAAGGGCTGGCAGCGAAATACAAGGACCCGAGAAGTCTACAGAATGCCTGGGTTGCAGGCGGCATGACGGGGCGCGGGGGCGTACCTATGGGAGGCGTGCCTGGGAAGCCGTCTACGGCAACGGTTACGTTTGCCAACGGTCAGAAACTCGAAGGCACGCTTGTCCGTAAAGATGATTTCATTGTGACTCTCCTATTGCCGGACGGCGAAAGGCGCTCTGTTTCTCTCGAAGGGGGCGATGCGCCCAAAATTGAAGTGCATGATCCGCTGGATGCTCACCGCGAACTGGCGCGCACGATCAACGACAAAGACATGCACGATGTGACCGCGTATCTCGCAACAATCAAGTAAATCGTCAGCTCACAACCATGAAGAGATTTCTACACTTTTCGCGATTCGTTTGTATTCTGGCCGCGACGAGTCTGCTGTTTGGACAAGTTGGCCTGGATCCAACCGAAATACTGAAACCGCTCGCCGAGCAGTGGCCGACATTTAACGGAGATTATTCCGCGCGACGATACAGCTCACTGAAGGAAATCAATCAGTCGAATGTGCGGAACCTGAGCCTCGCCTGGGTAACACGGTTCGCAGCCGGATCCGGTCCCACCGGAAACATTGCCGTCCCTTCCGGACGTGGAGCTTCCGCACCATACCCCATAAATGTCGGCGGCTTGGGGACGGGCGATCTCAACAATGGCGGCAACCCGCATCTCGGCGGTGGCATTCTGATGGTCAACGGCGTTCTTTATATGTCGGCGCCCGACAATGCCTGGGCCGTTGACGCGCGTGACGGTACAGTTCTTTGGCAATATTACTGGAAGACGCGTGGCGGCACCCATACGGGAAATCGCGGTATGGGCATGTGGCACGACAACCTATACCTGGAAACTCATGACGATTACCTGATCTGCCTGGATGCCCGCACGGGGAAGGAGAAGTGGAAAAAAGAGATCTCCAGCTTCGAGCAGCAGTACTTCTCCTCCTTTGCGCCGCTTGTGATCGGGAACCACCTTCTGGTAGGGACGGGCAACGACATGGATTCACCCGGCTTCCTGCAATCTTTCGATCCGGAAACGGGCAATCGCCAATGGATCACCTACACCGTGCCCATGAACAAAGGGGACAAAGGACTCGATACCTGGGCCAGTCTGGATGCAGCGCGACACGGAGGCGCGCAGCCCTGGCTTCCTGGCGCTTATGACCCGGAGACGAATTTGTACGTTTTCGGTACGGGCAATCCTACGCCGGCATTCACTTCGGGACGCGGGGAAGGCGACAATCTGTTTACGTGCTCGCTGGTGGCCGTCAATGTCGACACGGGGAAAATGGCCTGGTATTATCAGACCTCGCCGCACGACACTCACGATTGGGACTCCACGGAGGCTCCGGTTTTCGTCGATGCCCAGTTCGACGGGAAAATGCGCAAGCTGGTGCTAACGGCGCAGCGCAACGGCTATTTCTTCGTGCTCGACCGCGTTACCGGGGAGCATCTTGTCACGGGTAAGATGGGGCTTGTCAATAACTGGGCGCTGGGTCTTGATGATAAGGGCCGTCCGAAGCGAAATCCCGCGAAGGACGCGACCATTGCCGGATCGATTGTAAACGCCGATGTCACGAATCACCCACCGCCGGCATTTTCGCCTGAAAGCGGACTCTTCTATGCACCCGAGACTAACAGCTTACGGATCGATTACCTGATGGATCCCGATCCGCGAGGATCGATGGGGCTGGGGGGCACGATGAGCGGGGGCTTTCTTTCGTATGGCTCTTACATCGATGCCATTGACTATAAGACAGGTAAGGTTGTGTGGCGCCATGAAACTTCCGGCAGCGCGGGACTGCTCGCTACTGCCGGCAATTTGCTGTTCAGCGGAGACGGCCAGAATTTCGTAGCGTACGATCCGCCAACCGGCAAGCCGCTCTGGCACGCTCGCATCGGGGCGGCGGGGAATGCGCCTGAAACGTACCTGCTGGATGGGCACCAGTACATTCTGGCGACCGGCGGCGATCAATTGTTTGCGTTTGTGCTGAATCAGTAGGCGGCGGATATCGCGATGTTAGAGGGCGTTTGAGATTATTATCGCGGATTTGCCGATTCGATTAACTTCTCCACTCGCTCCAATGCCGCCTGTACCTCTGGATCATTTGGATTGCGCTGCAAAGCTTTGTGTAGCTCATTTTGCGCGTCCCTATAATTACCGGCGCCGGCATAGATCAAGCCTAAATTTTTGTCGAGCTCACTCAGAAAGCTACAGCTTCCGCAGGCCATAAGCGATTCCTTCATTTTCGAGATCGCCTCTTGGGATCGGCCTTGGGCAGCGAGGCCCGTTGCAGCGTCATTGAGTGCCTTCGCCTCTTGCTGTGATTGAGCTGTTTTGAACCTCTTCCCATATTTCGCTGCTTCCGCCGGGTGCGTTGTTCGCAAGTGTCTGAATAAGTTATAAAGCGCGCCTGTGTGATCAGGCCGAAGCTCGATCGTCCGTTTCCATTCAGCAATGGCCTCCGCATGTCGACCGACTCCTTCTAACTCCTGACCGCGCAAGTAATTAGCATCGACGTTGTTCGGATCGGCCGTAATGGCTTCGTCCAGCAATTTCAATGATTCAGTGTGCCGTTCAAACTGGCTCTCTACAACTGCCAGAAGATACAAAGTCTCAGTCGATGTCGGACTTAGTGCGTCAGCAGATTTTAGCTCGGTTTCGGCTTCTTGAAAGCGGTGCAACTCGACTAATACACGGCCACGGTTATAGTGCGCCTCCGCCGAGCTCGGTGCAAGCCGAACGGCGTCCGTAAATTCGGACAACGCTGCCGCTTGATCACGGGTTTCGGCCAGGGCAATCCCGAGATTCAAATGCGCATCGCTCGCCTCTGGGGCAACCGCAACCACTCTCCGAAAGAGTTCGATCGCGTCGCGATTACGGTGGAAACGCGTTTGCAGCTTCGCCATCGTAGTCAGCGCCTCCGGGTCTTTCGGAGCGAGCCGAATCGCCGTTTCGGCTTCTATTCCCGCTTCAGCCCAGCGGTTTTCGGTCGCAAGGATGTTCGCAAGGCTCGTATACAGGTCCGCGTTCTCAGGTTGCACCTGAAGAGCCCGCCGGTATAGGGATTCAGCCAACATAACATCGCCCCGCTTAAAGGCTTCATCGGCTCGGTTGATCAGTGAACGGACATCTACGGTCTGAGCCCACAAACACAACGGCAGCAGAAAAAACAGTTCGACGGTTGCGATCCTCACCTGCCGCGCTACTCCTTCATATTCAAGACTTGAGCCAGCATATCCCGCATAAAATCATCTTGCGGAAAGCGTTCGACGCACTCGACAATGACTTGCCGGGCCTCGTTATAGCGCTTCCTGCGGACTAGTCGCCAGGCAAGATACTTATACAGGGTTTCGTCCCATGGCGCGCGGTCGATACCACTCCTCAAAGCTCCTACAGCTTCATCCGGAAGATTCAATCGCGCTAGCACCTCAGCCAATGCTCGATAGGTTTCAGGATCTGAGGCGCCGTTCGCGATTGCGAGCTCGAAATACTTACGCGCTTGCTCGTCGTGCTCGGGGGTATTCTGTGCCATTTCGTAGCGGCCAATCGCGGCCATTAGCACCGAATCGCGATTGTCAGACTCCCGCAGTTTCGCCAGCAAAGCAAGATAGCGGGGACCGTATTCAGGAAATCGGGGGGCCAGCGTCCCATAAGCTTGCAGAAGGACAATATCCGGAACAGAAGTTTTCTCGCGTTCGGGCCTATTCACGTAAACGAGATCCGGAATGGCAGGACTAGTCTGGCGATAGGCGGATTCCGGGTATGGTTCGCCATCGCGCGCAGGAATGCGGTGATCAGTCAGCGCGGAGTGGGCAAACTGCCGCAATCCTCTCCCAGGCATATGACAACCGACACAATCATCGGCAGGCGAACGCTGCTGTCGTACGGCAAGCGGCTGACGGCAACTTGTTTCACTGTGACATTGAAAGCACTTGTCTCGATACCAAGCCGCTGCTTGCTCAGGGGCAGGCGTGGAATGCGGATCGTGACAGGTGAAACAAGTGAGCGCACCTTTACTTGCAACAAAGCACTTGCTGAGAGTCATGGCCGAATAGTGTTCCAATATTTCGGCGCCTTTTTCCTCGCCATGTTTCAGCGGCACTTTGAAGATCGCCAGAGTTTCCGCGAGCCAACTTCCCGGACGAAAATCCGAGTAGTCCTTTCCCGGTTGCAACACTACCGTATCGCCGCCCTGATGGCAGCGCATGCAAATATTCTCGGCGAGGCGCGCCGGCAGTTTAGCTGGGTTTACGATCGAGTCATCAACTCCTCCGTTGACAGGCGCACCGTGGCTCCTTTCCGATACATGAATCTGTCCCGGACCGTGACAGTTCTCGCAGCCGATCGCTAGCTCTTCAAACGGCGGCGTCTCGAAACGTCCATTTGCCTGCGCATTCGTATTAGGAAGCCCGCTGTGACAGGTAATGCAGCCTGCAAGGATGGGGCGATTGAAACCAGGATCCTGTCCTTGATAACCGGGCGAGAGTCCCCACTGTTGGACTTTCGCGAAGTAAGAGAGCGGCGCTTGGTACAGGATCCCTTTGTCGCTCGTGATGTATGACCTGCCATTGAGGCCGGAGCCAATCACGTATTCGAGCGGCCGAGCGATTCGAAATAAATCCGATCCGTCAGCATTCTTCTGGTATTCGCTTTGAAACAGCTGAGATCCCTCGCGATAGACCTCCAAGAATCGGCCTGGCCACCGGACCGGCGATTGTGATTCGTTCTCGAACGCCGGCAAGCTGAGATTCCTCATCCGCACGAACCATGGAACGGCCCATGTTAGTCCCCACATAACTTGCATAAATCTGCTTGTGGCAGCCGCTGCAGACCTTAGAGCCCACGTGCGCGCTGCCAGGAGCCGTGTTGCGATATGCAGGTATATCTAGAGAGCCCCGGCAAAAGGAAATGAACAGCAAGCCACATGCGAAGCCGCGAAGCATAGTTACGCGACAGTTAGTGTCACTGGAATCATGTTGAGCCGGTAGTATTCTCCGTTCCCTGTGAAGTCGCCAGCAGTAAAAATCCACAGATGACGTCCATCACCGCTAATGAATTTGCTCGGGATGCAAGGATTGTAATAACTCTGTGGTTCAAAGTCTTGGGTGTGAAAAAGCGTCCATGGACCCCATGGCGCAGGCGCTTGGTAGAACTCGAAGCGCGTTGCTTTCCAGCGTCGAGCGGGATCTTCAGGATGCGTGTAATACCACTGCGGCATGATGTACAACTCAAGTGGAGCGATGTAGTGCACTCCCGTCATGCTGGTTCGACCGGGGTTTCGGAAGACATACTGAGCGTTCTCGTGCCTCGGCCTCCAAACTGGAGCGTCTCGGTCGTCGTAACCGTGAATAAACTCCCAGTCACTCCCAACCAGCCGACCGATTCGGTCGCGCCGCACGCGGCCGAACGTCATGAAGTTGCCGTTGTTCCACGTGCCGTCGTTTGAGATGGCGTATACATATTCGTTAGCGCCGTCTCGGCCCCCTTCCCCGTTTCTTCCGTACTGAACAAAAAATGGGTTGCTGAATAGGCGTCCCGGAAACATGGCCTGATCCAATCGCGGCGCAGTACTCCAGCTCTTTCCGTGATCGGTCGATTTGATGATGCTTGCATCCCACGTCTCCTGAATCCAGAAATTACGACCGCGTTTGTCGGCATAGAAGTGACGGCTCACAGCCAGATAAAGAACGCCATCGATGCAGGTGAGCCCGGAAGCCTTCCAGGATGCGCCATCTTCTTTTCTGAGTTCCCCTCCCTTCCCAAATTCTGCCATGCAATTTACGCTAGTGCCGGTTAGGTCGGGTGGATTGCTCCCTGAGATCCGGCTGAACACAAGATTGTCATTGCATGCATTACTGAATCCCTTGCTGTCGTCGCTTGCCGCATATAAGTTGTCGTCGTCCGCCCATGTCGACGTCCATACATCGCCGTTACTCGGACGAAGTGGAACTCGCTCGCCCAGGCTTGCCTTCAGAATTTTCGCGGGGTGCGCTTGAGACACACTGTCGGCTAATCCGGCGCGTACGGTTATTGCCGAGAGCGTAAGCCGTCTTAGGAATTCGTTACGAGTAAGCGGATTTGAATTAAACATTCGACCTCGCCAAAAGGAACGTCGCTACGATCAGAAATAGAAGCCCCGTCGCCAGAGCGCTGACCGAGCCCCGGCCTGCTCCCTTCCATTCGCCTGAAACCATTCCGGAGACATTTGCCGTAAGAATCATGAAAATTTCATAGAGCGCCCATCCGGCCGATGTGCCCATAGCTCCTAAATAGCGAGTCGAGACTCCGTAGATCGCAACTGCCCCCATCCAGAGCAAACCCATCAGCACCGCCCACCCCGAATCCGGCCACCAATATCGGAAAAGCCCCCAGGTCGCGTTGCGATTTAGCAGATGAATGCTATACCAGACGTTCGGAATCAGACCGCCCGCTAATGCCACCGGCCACACCGCATATGGCGCGCTAGCTATGCTCGCCCCAGCGGCAACGGCGTCCTGGGTGATTCTTTCCCCGAAAGCAAGCGCAAAATTCAAAAGCCCGGAAAGTATTCCTGATGTAATTGCGATTATTAGGCCCGTACGATATTCCGGAGACTGCCGTGCGGAATTCGTGGCTTTTCGAACGCGATCGCGCAACTGACCTGCGTGACGGCATACAATCACGCCAGTGAGCATGAGGAAGGTGCCGCTCAGTAGTAAAACTCCTCTTCCGCTAACCAACACATCCATCCTCTGTATGAGTACCGGGACCAGCGTGCCGAGCATCGCTCCCAGACCGACGACAATCGCAAAGGCAAGCGCCATGCCGAGCCGCACCACAGCGATTCCGAACAAAACCTGCGCTACACCCCACCCGGCGCCGAACAAGAAGGGCGGCAGCAAATCGGGCCAAGGAGCCCGGCGATAAAGGTCCCACAAATGCGGGATTGACGCCAGCGCCAGCGTCACGGGAATAATAACCAGTGACACCAGGCTGAAAACTAGCCACGAGTTCTCCCATTTCCAGCGGCGTATTTGTTGCAGCGGCGTCATGCAGTTGCCCACCATCACTCCTGCTATCAACACCAACAAAATGCCCAGACCTAGATTGGTTTCGTTTTCGACGCGCATTACGTTCCCTCTTGCATGAGCTCGATCAGATCGGTGCTGCATCCAGGCTCCTGCGGCGTTTGATAGAAGCCGCCGTGCACCTTCGCGGGATGCACAAAGTGTTCGCGAAGATGTGGAATGTATTCCAGAAACACTTCAGGATGTCCCATCGCTATGTGATTGAAGAGAACAAGATGTTGGTGAATCTGCCCCATGTCGCCGACGTGAGGAACAACTGGCACGCCAAATTTTCGGGCTAAGAGACTGACGGTCAGGAATTCGCTCACTCCGCCGACACGGGTGCAATCCACCTGTACGAAGCCGACGCACCCGGCTTGCAAGTAATTCTTGAACACGACACGATTCGGAACGTGTTCGCCAATTGCAAGAGGGATCGGCGCAAGCGCTTCAGCAAGAATTTTGTGCCCGAGCACATCATCCGGGTGAGTCGGCTCTTCAATCCAGTAGGGGGAGATTTGCGCGAGTTCACGACACACCTCAATCGCCTTCGGCAAGGACCACTGCTGGTTCGCATCCAGCATAATGCGCACATCATCGCCGGCAATATCGCGAAGAGCCTTGGCGCGGCGGATGTCAAACGAACTATCGAGGGCGCCTACCTTGAGCTTGAATGCGCGAAATCCAAGATCCAGAGCGCGGCGTGCGTTTTCAGCCAGCAGTTGATCTCCATAGCCAAACCAGCCGACCGAGGTGTCATAGCCCGCATACCCTTTCGAAAGGATCTGTTCGCGATCGGGGCGAGTGGCAAGATTATCGGTCAGTATCGCGAACGCCTCGTCCTCCGTCAGGACGTCTTCCAGATAACTCAGATCCAAGAGATTGAGCACGGCGCGGGCATCCAGATCCAGCAGCAGATACCACAGCGGCTGCTCCCTGCTCTTCGCCCAGAGGTCAAAACAAGCATTAGTGATTGAAGCGAGCGCAAGTTGGACAACCCCTTTGTGAGGACCCAGCCAGCGAAGCTGAGGATCGTCTGCCAGTTCGCGAAACACCTGCCCGAAATTGGCCATCAATTCCTCAATTTCGCGTCCCTGAATGCGTCCGGCGTATTGGCGGATGGCTTCGCAAACCAGGTCATTCCCTCTGCCCATAGTCAGCACCAGCCCCGTGCCCGAGAGACCGTTATCGGTATGCATACGCGTAACAGCAAACGAGTATTGGGGATTCGTATGAACAGCGTCGGATCCTTGGCCCGATGCAAGAGTGAATCGCAGATCGTGAGCCTCGACGATCCTGATCGCGCTGGCCAGTCTTATGTGAGTGTGTGGCATGGGGTCTTATCGTCGGTAGCCGAGCTCTGCGCCTCCACTGACCGGGAGCGTGCATCCAGTGATAAATCGCGCCTGCTCGGAGAGGAGAAACGCGCTGGCATCGGCGATTACGTCCGGCTCGGGACAATAACCGAGTGCGTGAATACGATCGAGGTACTGTTCAACTTCTGCCGGGTTACTCTGCTCAGAAACCCAGCGCCGCAACAACGGTGTCCACACGCCGGCCGGACAAACTGCATTCACGCGAACCTTGAGAGGGGCGTAGTCGAGCGCCATTGCTTTTGTAAGCGCAATCATCGCCCCCTTTGTCGCCACATAAGCCGCATGATTCAATTGTCCGATCAGGCCCACCATGCTGGCCGTATTCAGGATCGATCCGCGACTCTTCACCAAGTGCTTGATGCCGAAGCGCGTGGTCCAGTAAACGCTTTTCAGATTTACTTCGTGGAGCCGGTCCCATTCCGTTTCCGAAGTTTCGTGCAGGGGCTTTGAGGGACTGCTGATTCCCGCATTGTTGTGGATTCCATCGATGCCGCCAAACCGGTTCGCCGCCTGTTCAATCGCTTTCTCCACCGCTGCTCCCGACGAAACATCGCACCGCAACCCAAATCCTTCCATTGCCAGCTCCGAGCAAACGCGATGCAGGGCATCGTCATCGACATCCATTATTGCTACTCGTGCACCCTCCTGCGCATACTTCAGAGCGCAAGCGCGGCCAATCCCGCTTGCCCCGCCGGTAACTATAATCTGCTTGCCAGCCAATGCACCCAAATTCATCGTGGCCGTATCGCGCGATCTAAGCTAAAAAACTATCTTCAACGCGAGCTGCAACAGGCGCTCCGTGTTGCGTGTGCTGGTTACCTGGCCGAAGGCGGGATCGTTCATATCGGCGTGCGGAGCTGCGAATACCGGTGTGTTCGTCAGATTGAAGGCGTCCGCGCGGAATTCGAGTCTTCTCGCCTCCTTGAAAGGAAATTCCCGAAAGAGAGAAAGGTCCAGGTTACGACCCCAATCCGTTCGACCTGTGTTGCGACCCAGGTTCCCAAACGTGAAAGGCGCCGGCGTCTGGTAGGCGGCGGTGTTAAACCATGCCGTTGGCCTGGGATTTGAAAGGACGGGGTTGCCCACCAGGTTAGGACGCTCTCCCTGATCGCTCCCCAGAATGCCAACGTTCGCGATATCGGAGCCGATATATATGTTGTACGGTTCTCCGGACTGCAACGACAGAATGCCATTGACTTGCCAGTTTCCAACCACGTAGTCCACAACCCGGTTTCCCGTCTTAAAACGCTTACCTGACCCGACTGGCAATTCATAGAGCCAGCTCGCAGCGAATAGCTGCGGGACATCGGAAACGGCTACGCTCCGGTCGTTGTTGAAGTGATATGGATCTTGCACCGAGCAACCTTCGAATCCGTACCAGCCGTCGCAGCCGATCGAAATAGTTTTTGACCATGTGTATGAAGCCGTGTACGAAAGCCCGCTGGAAAACCGCTTCTGGATCAAAGCTTGCAGAGCCTCGTAATTAGACCGGCCCCAGCTTCGATCGAAGTAGTCGATTCCGACATACGGAAACTGTGCGCGTGATTGAGGATTGCCCGGCCCTGGAGTTAGCGCTGTATTGTAAACGCTGCTGAGAGGCTGTCTCCTACTCCCCGATCCCACGTAGTTTACCGACGCCAGCGTGTTCGTTCCGAATTGGTGTTCAATCCCGAAATTCCACTGCATGGAGTAGCCGGGTTTCATGTAAGGATCGAAATACCAGGTGAAAGTGCTGAACGGATCTGGCGACGGGAAAGTGCTGCTCGGGATGGGATTCTTGGCAGTGACGGTTGGAGTGGGCGTGCCGGATTGCGGACTGTTCAAGTTGTTGGCGAACTGCTGATCTACGGACGGCCAAGTGCCCTGCATGTTTTGAGAGGATTGCTGGTAAGCCGCCCATTCATCGTAGAAGATGCCGAAGCCGCTGCGTATAGCGGTATTGGGCCCGAGCCGGTAAGCGATCCCGAAACGCGGCCCAAAGTCGAGCAGCGAATCGTGATTTACTTTGCCATTATTTGCCAGAACCACATGAGGCGGTAAAACGCCGCCGGCAGCGGGAATACAGGGCGGTTTTTGCAATTGGTCGCACGATCCCGGTTGCTTCTGCAGAATATAAATTCCTCTGAGTAAGTCGGCGTCGCCCACATATTGGTTGCCGTCTTGCGGACGCCCGTAAGTCGGTTGCCATCTCCGGTCATACCGCAGCCCCATATTGATCGTCAGATTTGAAGTTGCTTTCCATTGGTCTTGAAAATAGAGGCCCATCACAGCACCCCAGGATGTGCTTTCCAGCGTATTCCTCCGGCTGGCGTTATTCGGAACATCCAGAAGGAAAGAAGCGAGAGCGCTCCCTGTGTTTCCCGGAGTCTCGGGGTTGGCAGTTTCGAAGGGAGTGAATCCGACGTTGTCATTCAACATCACGCCCGCAAATCTGGTTTGATTGATATCGGCGCCCATCTTCAGCGTGTGGCTGCCGATTATCTTTGTGTAGTTCGCCTTTTCCTGCCATACGTCGGACCAGGGTGAATTTATCTCTGCGCTTTCCCCGCCATTGAAATAATTGGCCACCGTTACGTTGGGAAAAAGTGTGCCTACATTGTGAAAACCGTTAACAAAGTTATCCGCGAAGCCAACCTGCTGCGCCAGGCCAGCCGGAAGCGAACGGTAACGCGTCTGCTGGCCCCAGTCCACCCACATATAGCCGAACTGCGTGTCCAGAACACTGGTCGGACTAAACGTATGCACCCAATTCGCTCCGATGTTCTTTCCCGTGACGTCATTGCTGTGTAATAGTTCCGGACGTCCGCCCGACGAAGTTTGCGAGTTGAGCGTTCCGCTCCAACGGAACCACACCGAGTCCTTGAGCCCTATGATTTGATCGGCCCTCGCACTATACTCTTCCTGGTTTGTTGCGCCCGGCGTTGTGTCCAGCACGTTATACTTCGCTATTCCGCTGACGTTGGGAGCGGGCAGCGTTGCTTTCGCGAATGCTACCAAGCCCGGATCGATCAAGCTTGCGGGTATTTGATTGTTCGGAAAGGGAGTGCGGATGAATTGCTTCGGATTATTTGGGTCCGGCCGCGTCGAAAACGGATTGTAAATCGGATTCGCCTGATCGCTCAGATCACCTGCTAAATTGGCAGTCGTCGGCACGCGAAGATAAGTGTTCGCGGGTTGCCGCAAGCGGTACCCTTCATATGCCAGGAAGAAGAAGGTTTTATTTCTTCCGTTATAGAGCTTCGGTATCATCACCGGCCCACCACCGGACGCGCCGAACTGATTCCACCGATACGGCGTTACTTTGGCCTGAAAGAAGTTACGCGCATCGAAGACGTTGTTTCGTAAAAATTCCCAGCCGCTGCCGTGCAGCTCGTTCGTGCCGGATTTGGTTACCACATTGATAATCCCGCCCTGCACCCCGCCGAACTCGGCTTCATCGTTGTGCGTTTGAACCTTGAATTCCTGAATGTCGTCCACGATGGGCGCGATAGCATAAATCCCTTGCGACCATCCACCAAGATCGTTGATGCCGTCCAACATGTAAAAACTACTCCGCCCGGTTTGCCCATTCACAACGGGAAAGCTGTAGGAGCCCACCGGACTACTCCCTGATCCACCAGAGGCCGCCGTCGGATTCGAGGGCGACATGCCCGGCGTCAAATTCAGTAACTGGGTGAAATTCCTGCCGTTGAGCGGAAGGTCCTGCACCGTTTTCGTGCCAATCACCGCTCCCAGCTCGGCTGTGGAGCTTTCTACCTGATCTCCGATAGCCTCGACCGTGACGGCCTGCTGCGTGGAGCCAACGTTGAGCGTGAGGTTAAAGGTCGCAGTCTGGTTTACCGTCAGTGTGAAGGGCTCCACCCGATTCGTGCTGAACCCCGTCTTGCTCGCCTCAATGGTGTATCTTCCGACAGGCACATTCAGGAAGGCGTAATTTCCAGCAGCGTTTGAATTCGCCCGCATTTCGATGTTTGTATTGACATTTCGTAGAACCAGCGAAGTGTCTTGGACTACGCTTCCGGTCGTATCACGTATGGTTCCGTTGACCGAAGCCGTTGAGACCTGAGAATACGCCATCGAGGACAGCATTAGGGCAATAATGCTGGCAAGAAAAAGCAAACTTCGAGTAATCATGTCTTACCCCTCTACATGCTTGTCAGCCCAGCAGTTCTTAGCTTTAAGCACTCAAACTGGGATCAAGTATAAGGTCGAGATTCAGCGAAGTCAAATATAATTTGTTTTTTCGTATGTTGTGCGTGATCTGAGGCTGTATTTAAGCACTCAGTAGCTAGTGGTTGTAAGCACTCAAAATAGGTCGCCTCTCTCGTGCTAGCCTGAACTTCACCAGACACTAACTACATGGATCGGGACGACAATCATTCGGTTCTGTTGAAACAAACGGTAGCGGCTCGCCTGCGCGAGGAAATTCTGAGTGGGAGGCTGGCGGCCGGCGAAAGGATCGTGGAAGGCAAGTGGGCGGCGGAGCTGGGCGTGGCGCAGGGATCCATCCGAGAGGCTTTGAACCTGCTCGCTCTTGACGGGTTTGTTGGTAAGGGGGCAGGCCGGAGTGCGCGGGTCATTAGCCTGAGCGCAGAGGACGTACGGGATATTTATGATTTGCGCGTCGGTTTAGAGAGTCAATCGGCCAGGCTGCTCGCCGAGAAGCGGACGGATCTGACTCACTTGTTTCAGATTGTCGGCGATATGGAGACTGCCGCCCATTCTAAAGATGTCGTCAGGTTGATCGATCAAGATCTGCTCTTCCATCTCACTCTTGCAAAAGCCACGGGAAATCGTCTGTTGTTGGATCATACCAGCCGCTTAGTAACGCCGCTCTTTGCATTCGTCTTACTCCGCGCGAGATCGATTGGACAAGGTCTACAACCCTGGGTTCCAACCTTGCCAGAGCATCGCCGCATTCTCGAGGTCATCGCCTTCGGCGATCCGGAAGTTGCTGAACAATATGTTGCTCGAGCTACCCGCGGATTCTGCGCCAATGCACAGGCGTATTGGACCGGGCCATTAATCGGCGTAGGGCCTGCTCTGCCTTCGGAATAATTCTTTTTCTCTCTTTGGTGGTCTGAGAATTCGTTGGCAACGTTAAGCGCAGTGCCGGGGGGACCGCGAGGATCGATGGGGCTGGGGGGCACGATGAGCGGCGGCTTTCTTTCGTATGGCTCTTACATCGATGCCATTGACTATAAGACAGGTAAGGTTGTGTGGCGCCATGAAACTTCCGGCAGCGCGGGACTGCTCGCTACTGCCGGCAATTTGCTGTTCAGCGGAGACGGCCAGAATTTCGTAGCGTACGATCCGCCAACCGGCAAGCCGCTCTGGCACGCTCGCATCGGGGCGGCGGGGAATGCACCCGAAACGTACATGCTGGATGGGCACCAGTACATTCGGGCGACCGGCGGCGATCAATTGTTTGCGTTTGTGTTGAATCAGTAGGCGGCGGCCAGCTCTTTTTAGCGCTTGGATTGCCTTCTGTTCAGAAGGCCGCCCTCAGCGCCATCTGCATGATTCTCGCCGGGTAGGTAGCGCTGATCACGCCGGCGCTGGTGGAGCCGATGACGGCGTTGGGATTGTTGAAATTGGTGTGATTGAAGGTATTGAACATTTCGGCGCGGAAGGTCAGCTTGTAGCGCTCCTTGATGGGGAATGTGCGGTGGATGCCCAGGTCGAAGGTGAAGTAACCGGGGCCTACCAGAATGCCCGTGCCGGCGGTTCCCCACGCGTACTGCGCCGGAATGGCGAATGCAGCTGTGTTGAACCAGTGAGCGATGGTGCGTTGGTCTGCGGGCAGGTTTGGGGTTCCGTTCAGGTTCGGCCGTTCGGTGGGAGACACGTTGGCGCCAGCTCCGGTGAGTGTGTTGGAGACGGAGGTTGCTTCGGAGGGTCCGAAATGCATGCCTGTGTACATGGTCCAGATGCCTGTGAGTTGCCAGTCGCCGACGATGTGCGACGTCAGACCCCCATTCACGAAGCGGCGGCCGGGGCCGAAGGGTAATTCATAGACGTGGTTGATGACGATCATGTGGCGGCGGTCTTCCGGGAGATCGCCCCACTCGCAGACGTAGCACAAACTGTTCTGAGGGCGTGTAGAAGTGGCGGGTCCCATGGTCTGGCCCATGTTGTGAGACCAAGTCCAGGCGAGTGCTCCCGTCAGGCCGAAGCTATAGCGTTTGGTGGCCTTCACCTGCAGGGCGTTGTATTTCGCCATGCCCCAGTTGGTGCGGAGATCGATGTCGCCCAACACGGGGTTGATGGAATACAGCGGGCGGCGTGGCGGCAGCGGACCGGGTCCGGGCAGAGCCTGGTTGCCCACCACGGAATTGGTCATGTCCTCCGTGAGTGTGCGCACGTAGCCTACGTCCAACAGCAGATTGGAGAACAGTTCTCGCTGGATGCCGGCGCTGAACTGCAATGACTTGTTCAACTTCATGTGGGTGGCGTAGTTATAGTACAAGCCAGTCAACTGTTTGGGATCGCTCAAGTTGGGCAGCACGGGAAGGGGGAGGCCCTGGGACAGCAGTATCGTGGGAGCGGCGTTCTGATCGGTGGTGAAGGTCTGGATCACGTTCATGGGGGGATTGGAGTTCAGCATGCGGCCTCCATTGAAGCCTTCAAAGTAAGACATGCCGAAACCGGCGCGGAAGACTGTCTTGCCGTCTTTGGTGAGTTGTTGAGCAAGTCCAAGACGGGGCGCGAAATCATGCTTGTCGAGACATACCAACGAGCGCCCGCAATTGCCGTTCAGATTCTGGGTGGGCGTGCCCGCGACGGCGAACTGTCCGGTAGCTACGCTGATGTTGGACCAGCGGTCGTAAACCTCATAAGGCGGCGCCTGCAACTCCCACCGTAATCCGTAGTTGATTGTCAGGCGGTTGTTCACGCGCCAGGAATCTTCGGCGAAGGTGGAGCCCTCCCACACGCGAAGGCCGAAGGTACCGAACTGCTCGCTTCGCAAGATGACAGTGCTGGCGCCCAGGGCGAAATCAGCCAGAGCGGAGGCCCCCGAAGTAGTCCCGATCTGCCGGGTGAACTGGCCCCCAAAGTTGTACTGGCCGCGGGGCGCCGTTGAGGTATGGCCGTTGAAACGGTGGCGTGTATAACCGCCTCCGAATTTGAGCGTGTGGCTGCCTTTCACCACAGAGAAAATATCTTCGAAGGGGATGGAGACAGAGTGAGTGAACTCGGGATAGGAGTTGCTGTCGCCGATGGCGGTAAATCCGCTGATGGGCAAATAGGGCAGGCCCAGGTTGTCATTGCCGATGTTGATGTTGGGGATGCCGAGGCTGGCGGCGGTGGAGTGAGTGCTGTCGCTGTTGTAGATTTCGAGCCAGTCGCGCAGGATTCCAAAGTGAAATTCGTTTACCATGGCGGCGTTGATCACCTTGGTGAAGTTTGCGGTTACGGACCACGGGGCCGTGCTGCTGGGTCCGCCGGCGGCGCCCGTCTGGAGGTACTGTCCTACGTCGGCATTGCCGGTATTGGGACCGACGGGCAGGACGCCGGCTGCGTAACCGAGCGCGTTGTCGTAGCTGTACTTGAAGAACAGCCGGTCGGCCTTCCCGATATTCTGATCGATCCGGATGTCGAACTCGTCGTCGCGCTGAGTGCCTGGCGGGTTGAACACGAAGTTGTTAGTGGCGGCCGGCGAGGTGGGCGCGGGAAGCAGCGCGATGATCTTGCCGGCGGCGGGATCCAGAAACTGCCTCGGAATGATATTGCCGGCGAAGGGAACACGCACCGTTGCTCCGCCGGCGTTTGTGGTGGTGGCGTAGGGATTATAGAGCGTGGTCCGGAACTGACTGAAATTGCCGGTCTCGACCATCTGCTGTTGGGCGAGCGTGGGAATGGTGTCTACCTGAGTGGTGGGCTGGACGATGCGGGTTCCCTGGTAGTCGGCGAAGAGGAATGTCCGGTCCCTGCGAATGGGGGCGCCGATGGTGAAACCGTATTCGTTTCGCCGATAAGGGGCTTTGGCCTTGCCGGCCTGGTTGTTGAAGAACGTGTTGGCGTCGAGGGCGCTGTTGCGCAGGTATTCGAAGGCGCTGCCGTGGAGGTCGTTGGTGCCGGACTTGGTCAGCACGATGGTGACGCCTCCGGCCGAGTTGCCATACTGCGCGGAGTAATCGCTTGCCAGGATGCGGGTTTCCTGGATGTCCTCGACGGGAGGGTTAATCACGAGCGTGCTGATCCACAACTGGCGGTCATAGAGCCCGTCGATCAGGTAGGCGTTGTTGTTGGCGGTGGCGCCGTTGAGACTGATGGCGTTATTAGCGCGCATCGTGTAGCCGGTGAGGGCGGCGGCCATGCCCGGCGTAGAGGGTGAGGCGCCGGCCGTCAACTGAAGGAGGTTGGTGAAGGAGCGCTCGTTCAACGGCATCTCCAAGGTCTGGGTGCTATTGATAAGCGAGGAGACGGTAGCGGTTTGCGACTGCACCAGAGAAGCTTCGGCTCGTACTTCCACGCTCTGTTGGACGTTGCCTACTTTCAGCTGAACGTCGACAGTGATGGTGTCGGCGGCAGTCAGTTCCAAGCCGGAGCGAACCAGCTTCTGGAAACCGGCATGTTCGACTGTCACGGCGACGCTCCCGGTGGGGAACGAATCGGCCACGAACTGGCCGCTATCGTTGGTGGTGGCAGTGCGGTAGAACTTTGTCCCTTCGTTGGTGATGATGACGGTTGCGCCGGGGATAAAGGCGCCGCCGGGGTCAGTGACTGTTCCTACTACGTTGCCGAGCGCCTGTGCGGTGAGATGGTGCGGAGCGAGCGCCAGGATGGCGGTGCAAATGGTGATACAGCGTTTCATATCTTGGGCCTCCCTGTTTGCGTTCGAACAAAATCGCAGCCGACTATATCACGGATGGGGGTTCAAAGGCTAACTACTTTCCGCCACAAAACGATAAGAAAACGCTCCCTTTCGGTCGCGGCTCTGCTAAGGCGATTGATTCGAAAGTAGTTACCGAGCCGTATTTTGCGGGGGAAGTAGTTAGTTGGGCGGCTTTCTTGCGGTAACAAAAAAGCCCGTCGGCGCGGAGCTTGCGCTATTGCCCGAGACCCACTGCCGCGGTAAAAGATACAGGAGGAGCGAGCCCATCCGCAGGGGGGCCAGGATTGATCGCGGCCAGAAGCTGGTTGTAATCAGATCCCAGATCGTGAGGATGCGGTTGCCCTGACTCAGGATCGAGAGATCGGCGAATCTTACAAAAAGACTTTCCAGACCGCGTTTTGTAGGGCGCCAGAAGTCGTAGTGATAGTTAAACAGGAATGGCACAGTCAGGATGACCGTGCCAGCGGGTTCCAGCAGGCGATAGATTTCCTCGATTAAGGCCGGCGGGTTTGTAATATATTCAAGTATTTCAGTGGCGAGAATGTATTCAAAAGAGCGTTCCGGAAACGGCAGTTTCACGGCGTCGGCGACGACGTCGGTACGACCGCTGTTTTCGATATCGACTCTAACGTACAGTTGGGCTCGAGGAAAACACTGCCGATAAGGATCGTCTCCTGCTCCGATTACAAGTACAGAGTGGGCGTGCTCGAATTTGAGCGCTTCCATCGATCTTGCAATTTGAACTTTACGAGCCGTGGGGAGAAGATTTCGGAGCAGGAGCCGCCGTTCACGTAGACTCAGGAGAAGTTCCTTTGCTCAGCCATTTTTCAGTGATGTCTTTCACATGACGATAGAAGCGTTGACGCTTGCTGCGCAAAATGTCATCGCAATATTGTCTTGACTTCGTCAGGTTCCGGGCTGACATGCCGGCGAGCCGGTCGGGTGACAGCGCGACTTCCTTGATTTTGGCCGTCAGCACCCTGCTGTCGCCCGGCGGGACGAGGTCCTCCGCACACAGAAGTTCCGGTATCCCGCCCACCGCAGAGCCGATGCTCGGCAAGGCTCGAGCCATGGCCTCTAACAATGCTCGCGGCAAGCCTTCCGTACGAGAAGGAAGAATGAAGAGATCAGCCTGATCCAGATAAGAGCGGACACCGTCGCCAGCCGGTATTTGCCCGGCAAAGTGAACGCGATTTCCAAGCCTGCCGGCGCGCGTCTGAAGCTCAGGCCGGAATCGTCCTTCGCCGATTACTTCAAGACGAATATTCAGGCCCGCCTGGACGGATGCCGCGACCGAGTCAATCAGGATATCGACTCCTTTGTAGGGCTGCTCCAGGGAGCCTACAGTTATAACCGTGAAGGGGTCAGGTAGGCGATCGAAGGACCGAGGCGCTGCCGCATAGGCATCCTTAGATAACTCGACATCGGAGTAGGAGATCGAGAAGACGTTCTGAGCCGAAGGGTAGATCTTCTGCAAAGCAGTCTCCGTGACGTAGGACACCGCGGGAGCTCGGCGACATTGTGTTTTCATCTGCCGGTAGAACAGCAACTGAAAAATCGGCCGAAGATAGTGGTCGTTGGCTCCCGGAGCGAACATCTCGTAGGGATTACACATGACCTCGAGTCCATAAGGCTGGCCTCTTCGATGCAACATCGGCTCGATCATGGAAGCAATTTGCGATTGGACACGCAAGAGCACGGCATCGTGCCGCTGTATCGCCTTTCTGGCGGCTCGACGGACGGCGCCGGCGCGTAGGAGAAACTCTTCCGGACCAATGAAATACGGCACGGAGCGAAAAGTCACACCATCGCCGTCCGCGCGCTTCGCCTCGACCGGAGGACTGACAACGTCTCTCACACGAGCTACGACGTGAACGTTTTCGAATACCGTCAAGTATTCGGAATAATACGAGCGCGGGAAGGCAGCTTGGGTCCAAACCCTGCCGTCGGGCGTACGTTCAAAGCGATGTTCCTGAGAAACGACTACGTCCATCGCGGGCTTTTTAGTTTGGGCTCGACTCAAGATTTTCTGCCAGCTCAGACATAGAAAAGCTCTCCATGCGATCAGCCGCTCGCAAGGCTGCAAAATGCTCGAGAACATCTCGCAGAGCGTTCAGCGTATCGTCAGTGTTCTTGCAAAAATCCTCAGGGTGGAACCAAAGGTGAAAGAGATGGCGATGCTGCGCCGCATAGTCAAGGGCGCTGAGAATCCTGCCGATGGCCAAACTGCGCAAGGCTCTAGTTTCCATCAACGCAGGCCGAAAGTGACGTGTACCGGGCAGATTATAGGGAGCCTTCTGCATCTTCAACTCTTCCATTGGCAGAGTATTGTGTTTGGACAATGTGACATACGAATCGACCAGACGAAGAGCGCGCCGCATGACGCTTTCTTCTGATTTTTTAGCAACGCCCTGGATCCAGGCGGGCCCCGTTCCGCGATAAGAAGTGATGCCGTGGGCCGCACAGGCGGGGAGATAGTCCGGGTTGATTTGATTGCGGGGGAATACAATGCTATGCGGCTCGACCCCAAGCAGCGATGAAGCTTGACAAGCAGCATCCAAATCGAATCTAAATGCCGTAAGATCCTGGCCGTCCTCCAGGCAATAGTAGTGTGAGAAGGTGTGCGTCCCAATCTCCTGGTGCGGCGTCTTCTGAATCTCCTTTATCAAGGATGGCGCGTAACACCACGGCGCGGTCTCTTCGCACTCGCCTGCGCGCTGTAAATCCGGATAAGGTGAGAGCTGATCCTGCCGATAGTCGGGCAGCGTCCAAGGCACGAGCTGATTCAGGTCCTCGCGACTTCCGGCAAATAAAAAGCCCACCGTGGCCCAAGTGGCATGCACTTGGTAGCGACGAAATAGCTCGAGAATCGCCCGAACTGCAGGCCTGATATTCGCGATGCGCCTGCGGCATGCGTCTAACGATTCGAAATCCCGAGTGCCCCAGAACAGTTCAAAATCGAGCGATACAACAAACGGAGTTTTATAGGCGTTCGATTGAACCTGTTTCATCTCAGAAAATCTTTTATAACCAGACTTTGTCGCAAAAATAACGCTCCTTTTAGTCGCGGCTCGGTAACTACTTTCAAACCGATCGGCTTTGGCGGAGCCGTGACCAGAATTACTCGGAGATTTCCGGCCCAGATACATTAAGGCGTTTTAGTACTGCCATTGCGTGCAGTACGTCACATGTGCCTCCGCGTTAAAAGCGCGCGCTCTGAAATCTCTCGTAAAGCCGCTCGTTGCAGCCGCTCTAGTCCTTGCTCCTTTGGCCAGTCTCGGATCGGCTCAAGTGGTGGCTTATCCAGCCATCCCGGGTACTCCGTTAAGCACCAATTACTCTGTCAGTGTAAATGGCAAGTCCGTTCCGGTTGAACTCTATAATACGCCGTCCGGACCGGTGAGTTTTGCTCGGTTTGCATTTAGCGGTACTGCCAACGTACTCGTTACTGTAAGCCAACCAGTCAGTTCGTTCACGCTTAGTCCCGAAAGCTACAAAGTGCCTGCCACGGTTGCCGGAAAGACCATTTCTCTGACACTCGCCAATCCGCGGCGGCTGGTTTTACGCAATGTCAGCGGCGTGAATGAAGAACTGTTTCTACTCGCCGACGCTCCCGAAGTGAACGCGCCACAACTGGGCCGGAGCGGTGTTACCAATGCTCTTTCCATCCCGGGGATCGATAATTCGAATGTTTCCGATGACTCCGCGGCGATCGACAGCGCCATCGTAAACCTATCCAACTCCGGCGGCGGCACTCTCTATTTCCCAAGCGGCGTCTACAACATCCAGTCTTCCATCGACATGAAGTCGAACGTGACGGTGTATCTGGCTGCCGGAGCGGTTTTCCAGGTGCCCTCCTATTACAACTGTTGTTTCGAGAATCAAGGCGTGGTTAATTTTTTCGATGTTACTAACGCCAAGCTCACTGGCCGCGGCGTAATCAACGGAAATGCCATCAACATTCCCGCCGCCAATCAGTACTTTCACATGATCATGACCGAGAATGCATCTAATATCGAGATCGATGACGTTCTGCTGTTCGATCAGGGAATTACCGGCATGCGTTTGGTTAACGCGAATAATAGCGCCGTGCGCAATGTCAAGATCATCGTCAATACCGCGAATACGGTTTCCGATGGCATCGACTTCGATTCTTCGCAGTACATTACCATCGACAACGCCTTCATTTACAGCTCTGACGACAACACGTCACAAGGGGGAGGAACCGGCATTCGACACACGATCAAAGATCAATCTTATTTGACAGTCGAGAACAGCGTGCTCTACAACTCGCGCACCGGCGCGGCCTTCAAAATCGGCACCACCGACCCGCAGAATTCCATTAACAACATCACGTACAGCAATATCGACATTGTCGACTGCGTCCAGATGGCCGCCTTCTATCCGACCCAAGGCGCGAATATCGACACAATCTCGTTGAGCAACGTTCACGTGGACAGCCTCAACGACCGCCTGATCGAGTTGATGATTGAGATCCCAACTTGGGAGACTTGGGATGGCAGGCTGGGCTCTATTCACAACGTCTCTCTGAATAACGTATCTTCCACCAGTTTCGGTGCGAGAGACTCGGCTTTTCAAGCCTACAGCGCTACACAGAATATTCAAACGGTGACCTTCACTAATTTTTCGCTGGCGGGACAGATGATTAGCAGCGCCGCCGCTTCGCACATCGATATGTCGTCTTTCGTAAACAACGTTACTTTCAATGCCTCTGCACCGACTCCGACTCAACCTACTCCTTCATCGCCGATTGCGAATGGCACGTACGTGATGACCAACCAATACAACGGACTGGTTTTAGACGACCCTGGTTTTTCGACCACATCGGGCACGCAGCTGATCCAATGGTCGCTCAACGGAGGACAAAATCAGAAGTGGGCATTCACGCGGCAGCAGAACGGGTCTTACATCATCAAGAATGTCTCGAGCGGATTGTATGTCACGGATGCAGGAAAAACCCTTCAGCAGGTTTCCCGGAATGGCAGCACTTCGCAGCTTTGGACCGTTGCCTCGGCCGGCACGAATCTATACACAATTACCAATCAATCAAGCCATCGCATGTTGGACATTCCGGCGCTAAGCTCGGCGATTGGGGCGGGAATGGTGACAGCATCTCCGGATGGGGGCCGGGACCAGGTCTGGTCAATAAAGTAACAACGCGCACCTGGAATGCGCCGGCGGTCAATTCTCTACTAAAGAGGCTGCCGGTGCATTTTGACGCATCAGCCTTGCATACAGATTCTCATGTAAGGAAGCGATGTGTTCGCAGTCGTAGCGTTCCATCCGTGAGGCGGCGGCTTTCGTCATCTCCGCTGCTTCGGCGGGATGATCCAAAACCCAATCCATAGACTCCGCAAGCCGCTTCGAATCACCGAGTGGAACTAAAATCCCCGCTCCCTCGCCGAGTAAGTCCCTGGTCCCGCGAATATCGGCGCCCACAACCGGAACTCGCATACACATGGCTTCCATAATGCTTTTAGGAAGCCCTTCTTGTTCCGAGGGAAGTATGTTCACCGTCGCGGCGCTTAAGAGGGCCGGAATATCGCGACGGAAACCAAGGAAGTGTACTCTCGACGCGAGATTGTGCTGCCGCGCCAACTGCTGGATCTCTTCTCTAAGATCGCCATCGCCCGCTAGCAGCAGATGAGCTTCTTGGCGCTTTATTTGGGAGAAGGCTCGGATGGCGTCGACGTGTCGCTTCCGGGCAATGAACTCAGCAATCATCAGAACAAGAGGGCAGGCTTGAGAAATATTTAGCTGCGACCGAAGCTGAGCGGTTGCTTTCTCTGCAGCAATCCCGGGTCGATAATCGGATCGCTTAATTCCGATTCCTGGCATATACACGATGCGATCGTCCGAAACGATTCGGCGTTTTCGCGCAGCTGCTTCGTCTTCTTTGTTGATAAGCACCAAGCAATCGGTCCACCTTCCCGCGAGCCGCTCCAAACTTAAGAACAGCTGATTTTTCCAGCGGGCTCCGTGCTCGTGGAAATGAAATCCATGCGCCGTATAGATTCGGATTGCCTTCTTCTCACTTCGTAAAGCATAACGGCAGACCAGACCGGCCACCGGAGTATGCACGTGAACGATGTCATATCGCCGGCTCTTCATCGCTTCGCGAAGGACGGTCGGTGCACGAAGGAAATTCGCAGGATTGAGCGGATTGCGAGACCAGTCTACATCCCAAACCTCGTCGAACGCATCGTGAACTTCTTTATCGGAAGTAATTCCATTGGCCATCCCGTCTACCGTCCAACCCAAAGCACGGAAGTGATTGGCATAGGGAAGCAGGAACGATCGGATGAAAACCGGTACCGTGCTGACCAATAATAATCGGGGCTGGGATGGCATAATCAGCTTCGAAAACAGCCGCCGGATCCAGGCAGCCTGAACAAAACATTGCTGACATACGGTCCAAAGTCGATTCCGGCCGCGGCTTTCTTCAGGATGCTTTTCCCGGCGATCCGGCAGCCGCAGAAACAGATATTCGCGATGTTCTGCGTCGGAGAGTAGCCAATGAAGCTCGAATGACGGGCTCCTGTGTTGCGCGCCGATATGTTCGTCAGAGTGATGTTTCTGATGGAGCCGATCTGGCCATTCCACTTGGGCTCCCAAGAGGGGACCAGGGCTTGGAATTCTAGTAAACGGTCGTGCACCTCGCCGACCCTGATGTCGGTAAGCGCAATGTCGTGAATCCGAGCGCCGAACGTGGGGTAGAAGGCGGCCATTTGGATGCAGCTGACGATGTCGATGTTCTGGTAAGTGATTCGGCTGATGCTGTTCTGTGGAACTCGCGTTCCAATTTTAAAGGCAGCCCCGGTTCGGGCGTTGTAGAAAGTGCTGTTCTTGAATACGATGTCGAATTCGTCGCGTATCGTTTTTCGCGGCCCTGTTCCACCGCCGAACGATGTATTGTCGTCCGAGCTATACACGAAGACCCTATCGATCACGACACTGTCGCTCGAGTCAAGGTCGATTCCGTCCGACACGGTGGCCCGATTGTTTGCAAGGATCTCGACACCGCTCACCTCAGCCTGATGCGCGTCCACCAGGCGCAGCGCAGTTTCGGGCGGGTCGAGCAGGAGAACATCTCGGATCTCGATATGCTTTGCGTTGTCGGTGCAGACCAGGTGAAAGTTCTGGCTGGAGCGCGGCAGCGCCGCTGCGTTCCCGTCAATGACGCCGGCGCCCATCAGCTTTGCGTTTTCTACATCGTCGAAGTGAATCATTGCACCTTCGGCGAAGCAGCAGCGATACGAAGAGCTAGCCTTCAAGACCGAGCTTGTCTCCAGACGTAAAGTCACATTCGACTTAAGATAGATTGATCGGCTGAATCCGTAGACTCCCGTTCCAAACTGAAGAGTTCCGCCTCCCTGCTCCGACAACTTTTTGATTACCAAATTGATGATTGTCGAGTTGTCCTTTACTCCAAGATTGTCGATGCCGGGAAGAGAATCCACGTTTATAGAATGACTGCCGTCGGATAGCAGCTTTCCGGCATCCTTGCGAGGCAAAAGGAAAAGCTCTTCGGAGAGTGAATCGCCAACCCGGAAGATCACAGCTTGCGGAGTCGTAAGCGCGAACGAGACGCTTTGCCCGGAGAGCTTCGCTCCTCTCGCGAACCGCTGAGGGCTGAACCGATAGCGCGTAATCGGCTGCGCAAGCGCGACCGTGACGGCGGCGGGTCCCGTAATGGCGAATCTCGAATAACTAATTTTTCCGTAACGCTCGACGGAGACCCGAACGCCGTTTACAGCCACTGTGAACGTTTCGCCGGTCTGTCCCGAATGCGTTTCGGCTGATCGAAAGGACCCGCAGAACATTATGGCAGCGAGCGCGCTTAACAAAGGGCACGCCTTAGTTAGTTTTCGTTGCAAAATGATCCTAAACCGCTCGGTGGAAAAATCGCTTACTACGTGCGCGGCTCAGATAGCTTGCTTGCGAGCACGTCGATTGGTTAATGAGCACTGAGATAAACCTTTTCCAATTGCGCAAGAGCTTTGTCAATATAAAAGGGACTGGCTTTGACCTGTGCCAACGCAGTTGCTTGCTCGACGGGGCGGTTGCCGCCAATTTGTAATATTTTCGAGGCCCACTCGGAAGCCGATTGCGTCAGCGAAAGCCGGTGCACAAGCGGCGCAACAATATCGGCTTCCTTTGGAATGCGGTCCGAGTAAAGGCACGGAAGACCGGCGGCCTGCGCCTCAACCAACACCAGCCCCAATCCTTCGTAAAGCGACGGGAATAGAAACGCATCCATTGCGCCCAGCATCAGGCGTGGCACGTCCGGGCGAACACCAAGAAATGTGAAGTGTGCGGAAAGCCCCGTTGCGGCAGCTTGTCGTTCGATGACCGGCCGCAGCGGTCCATCGCCGGACAACAAAAAATGTGTTCGCGGATTCCTGGTCACCGCCTCGGCGGCAATCCGCAGCAGAAAAGCATGGTTTTTCTGCTCGACGAATCGTCCCACGTGTCCAATCACGAAGGCGTCTTCGGGTAGCCCCAGTTGCTTCCGCACAGCAGCGCGATCTAGCGGCGCTGCAAACGGCTCCAGATCCGCGCCGTATGGCAGAATTTGCCATTGATTCGTCGGATCGGCCTTTCCGAACAAAGACAGCGCAGCTTGTTCGCTCGCGGCCAGCTTACAGGAGGAGTGGCGCGCGATCCACGACTTTGTCAGCTTCAGGTAACCGGCCCGGCTCAGGCTCGAGTGTCCATCGGCGAAAGAACTGTCGAGATGGCTGTGAGCGATTCGTCCCTTTACGCCGGAGGACCGTGCGATTCGAAGCACAAAACCGCTGTAATGATGAACGTGGCTATGGACGATGTCACAAGGTTCGCTTTTCAGAATCTGCCGCAGGGTCCGCCCATACGACCATGGCCGCGATGGATGCAGACACGGAATCACTCTTGAACCGAGGTCCCGTATTTCTTCATCGAAGACGCCTGCCTGATTCGTTTGTGTCAGAAAATTGAAAGCAAAGGCAGAGCGATCGATGCGCCGCAAAATGTGCATCAGCCACGTTTCAACGCCGCCCCGATCCATGACGCCGACGACATGAAGCACCGAAATTCGATTCTGAGCTGCCACCTTGGCTACGCCTCCACCAGTGACAGCTGGCTGGCTTTCCAGACGATGAATCCGGCAGCGAACATCCGTATCAGGCTCACTATGAGAAGCGCTTCCGCTGCGCCGCGCAGTCCTCGTGTGGGAATTAACAGCCAGCAGAGAATTGCTACGCTCAGGACCGAGATGGCCGATAGCGGCAGTTGAATCCAGAAGAGTCTCGCAGCGGTCATGGCATAGCCGAAGAACGACGCGATGTAAGTCGGCGCTGCGGATGCCATCAGCAGCAGAAACACGTCCATGTGTTTCACATACTCAGGCTTATAAAGCAGCGCCAAAATCTGCCGGCCGAACGCCAGGCTTAAGATAACCGCAATTACGCCGCCCACTGCTCCGAAGCCTGTTAATAGCGACAAAATCTTTCTGAATCCGCTGTGGTCGTTGCGGCGGTACAAACGCGCCAGGCGCGGTGTAATGGATTGGCCGACCGCGTCGGTGACAATATTTCCGGCCGCCAGTATGTAGGCGAGCGCGGCAAAGATTCCTACTGCCGCTTCCTTCTGAAAGTGCTCAATAAAGTAGCGGGGAACATTGGTCTGCAAAGATATCAACAGCATCACGCATCCGAGCGGCAGTGAGCTGTAGATCAGCTTCTTCATTTGGGGACCGTTCCAATGAGGAGCAAAAGCGCGCGGCGTATGTTCCGCTCCGCTTAGACGCAAGGTGTTTGCCAGCCTGCGGCTCACCGGAATGTCGTAAGCGATCAACACAAGCGCCGAAACAACCGACAGCGTGAGGACTCCGATGAAAACGCTATGCTTCGTGTAGATCGCAATGCCCATAGCGGCGAGCGAGAGGGGCGACCGTATCAGCATCGAGCGAGCGATGTAGTCCAGCCGTTCATGTTGTTGCAGGAATCCGTAGAAAACATCACTGATGCCGTCGACGGACTTTGCAACCGCCAGACCGATGATCGTCCATGCAGTCGGCGCAGAGTAGGAGCCGAGGGAAAGTAAGGCCAGCACCAACGCCAGAGCGGCTCCCGTTGCCGCTAATCGAACACCGAAGTAGTCGCCGAAGGAGAAATCGCCATTGACATCGGTCGCCTGAACCGCTCGCAACTGGAGATACGCAAACAGCAGGATCGGCGCGGAGACGGCCAATCCTAAGGCGTATTGCCCCACCATGGTTGGATTGCCGAGCTTCGCGAGCAGAACCACAATTCCCCATTGGCAGCCCGCATTCACGGCGTTCCCCCAGAACGTCCAACTCACATTGACTTTGAGAGACGGGGGCTTATGCGGCTCAACCGGCGCGGCGTGGACCGCCTGATTTTCCGGAAGCGATGAAAGGACAGTCGAAGTAGAGATGCGCTTGCTCCTGGTTAATTTGAGGTCTGCCATTGACAGGCATTAGGCGTGAACGGCGATCGACTTCTCGATTGCCGCAAATGCCGCCATCACCTTGCCATCCACGTCACGGGCATTCTGCGGAGTTCCCGACTGCAGTAGGAAGCGCTGGTTATGATAATTGACGCTGGTGTAGTCTGTTATTAAACCGTCTTCGAATGCCTGCTTCATCTCCTTGATCCCGTCTTCAATCGAGGTGTGACATTCGAAATCGAGTTGCTGGTGTATCTTGTCGAAACATACTCTGTAATTTCGCTTATCGGCGTTTTCGACGTGCGCCACTTTCGTGTCGGGCATACTGGCTCGCACTTTGAGCGCAATGTCGCTGAGGGTGTGATTCAACCGTGAATCACCGACGTTATAAATCTCCCCTCCCACGACTTCCAGAGGTGCAGCGAGGACCGCCGCCATGGCGCGGGCAATATCTCGCACATGGATGAATGGGCGCCACTGTTGTCCGTTGAAAATGGTGATGGTCCCCTCTTGGTAAGCCTTCGCCGTGAGTAAGTTCACGACCAAATCGAATCGTGGACGATGGGAATGCCCGAAGACCGTGGCCAGACGGAGTATCGTC
Source organism: Bryobacteraceae bacterium (assembly GCA_965276965.1). Classification (GTDB taxonomy): domain Bacteria; phylum Acidobacteriota; class Terriglobia; order Bryobacterales; family Bryobacteraceae; genus Bog-105. The sequence continues at coordinate 469,016 of OZ255713.1, read as the reverse complement.
GGTGCGAATTCTTCACCGCGAGCCGCCAGAAGCGTAATCTCGGAATCCACTTTCGTCTGCCCGTACAGCGAAATCGGCACTGCCGGCGAGAGTTCGGTCACGAACTCTTCCGTCGCGCCATACACACTGCAGCTAGATGCGAATACGAATCGCCGGATGCCGTGTCCTTTGGCTACATCGCACAACATGCGAGTCGCGGCATAATTGATCTCGAGCGTAGCTTGATGATCCAGGTCGCAGGCCGGATCGCCGACTATCGCCGCCAGGTGAACGATGGAGTCTACCCCTTTAACTGCTCGTGCCACGGACTGGATATTCCGGCAGTCGCCCACTTGCAGCTCGAATCCCGGCGTGCCGTTCAGCTCGCAAATAGCAGCATCGCCATACACCAGACAATCGAGAAGCCGCACGTGGTATCCGGCCGCCAGCAGTTGCCGGGTCAGCATGGAACCGATATAGCCGGCGCCTCCTACGATCAGCACCTTTCGTTTTTCATCGGTCTGCGCCAAGGCGGGGGCTGTCACCTGCGAGTAAGGGAATTGCTTCACGATGACAGCCTTGGCAATCCTGGTGGCTGGAATCACCAGCATGATGAGCGCGCAGAAGATCAACACCAGCAGCCGCGAAGAAAAGGCGTGCTGTGGACGTAAATAATCAATGACAAAGAAGATCACCACAGTTGAGCCCGCGACCGCGCCAAGCAGTAAAGACCGCCGGCGTCCCGAATAAAGGGCTGATTGTGAGTACAACCCTCCCAGCACGAAGAGTGCTGGAAAGAGGAGAGAAAACGGGGCAAAAAACGTCAGATAATACGGTCCAAAATCGTGCAGCAAATACATAGCTGCCAGGTGCGAATCGACTGCCGTGTGGTAAAAAACCGCCAGGAGCAAAGAAATCAGCATACAAAGATGAACAATTAGAAGATCACTGATCCCTCTGATGTAGGTAGGCCGTTCGGCTAAACTTGCTAGTCTCATTCGGAACATTTTTTTCTTCCTTTGCGATCAGTAACTGCGGTTTTTTGCGAGCCGCTCGATGGCATAAGCAACCTCGCGCACCGTCTCATCGGAGATCGATTCGTAGACAGGGAGGCTGAGGACGCTGTCGGAAATCCGGTCAGTGCAGGGCAAGGAAGTGGGCCTTTCTTCGTAGAAGGGTCGGTAAAGCATCTGCCGGTGGAGCGGCGGACTGAAATATTTTTTCGTCGTGATGTTCTCGGCCAGCAGCGCCTCTGCCAATCGGTCGCGATTCATCCCGAAACCGGCTGCATCCACGCACACCGAATAATCTTTGAAGGTGCTCACGTCATCTGCGTTCAAGTGTTGGAAACCGAGGCCCGGAACGTCGCTGAGCAGAGTCGTATAGAGGTCCGCAACGGCATTGTGCCGCTCTACTTTACCCGCCACTAGGTCGAGCCCGGCGATTCCCAGCGCGGCGTTGAACTCGGACATTCGCGCATTCATACCCAGTATTTCGGGATCGTACGCCCCCAGGTCGCCGTAGTTTCGAGCGGCTCGAAGCTTGTGCGCTAAGTTGTCATCGTTTGTCGTGACGAGGCCGCCTTCGCCTGCCACGAGCAGTTTGGTGGGTGACAGCGAAAACACTTCGGCATCCCCGAACTGGCCGATGGGCCGGTTCCGATACCGACTACCGAATGCATGGGCCGAGTCGAAGATCAATTTTAAATTATGCTTGGAGGCGATTCGCTCCAGCGCCGCAATGTTGCACGGATTGCCATACAGATGCACGGCGACAATCGCGCCCGTCTCTTCCGTGATCAGCGACTCAACCGACTTTGGATCGATCGTCCAGTTTTGAGTGTCACAGTCCGCGAAAACCGGCGTGAGTCCGTTCCAAAGAATGGCGTGGCCGGTCGCAAAGAACGTAAAGCTCGGCAGAATGATTTCGCGTCGTTTGAGCGCAAAGGCTCGCAAGACCAGAGCGAGGCCGCTTGTGCAGCTGGACACGGCAACACAGTGCGACACGCCGCAATATTCTTCGACTCGCTGTTCGAAACGCCGAACAAGATCGGCATTCGTGATGGCGCCGTCGTTGTACCGCTCGGTGTACATCTCGAGGACGGCGGCCAACGGCGGGAGAGTGGGTTTTATGAATCGGATGGGACTCGAACGTACTGGAGTTCCCCCGTAAATGGCGGGCGTTTCGACGGAGAAAACCGCCTTGTCGTAGGGCATAGTTATTTTGTCCTGATTCCTCTCTGGAGTTAATTAATCTGTTTTGAAAGCGAAGACAGCTGAACAGCAACGTGAAAAGCAGTGGGGTTATTGAGTAAGCCGGAAGCGTTAATTTCGATTGCGAGTCAACCACTCTTCGGTTTGCCGTCTCAACTGTCGGTAAAAAGAAAAGCGGCGCGCACAAAGAATTTCGGTGCGATATTGCTGAGCTTTTGCCAGATTTCGTTCAGACATGGCGCTGAGGCGCTCGGGCTGTTGAATAATTTCCCGGAGCTTCGAAGCCAGCGCGCGCACGTCTCCCGCGGGCGTCAAATCGGTGGGAGCCAGCAGCTCCGGAATGCCCCCGACCGCAGAACCGACGCACGGCATCGCCATCGCCATCGCCTCAACCAACGCCCGCGGTAAGCCCTCCGTTCGCGAAGCCAGCACAAAAATGTCGGCATCCTGGAGTCGCTCTCGTACCGCGGCGCCTGCCGCCACCTTGCCCACGAACTCCACACGCTTGCCTAGCGAAGCAGCTCGCTCCTCCAGCAACGTTCGATGCCGGCCGTCGCCGATGACCTCGAGCGTGAGATCGAATCCGGCGTCGACGTTCTCTCGCACCGCATCGATCAGCACATCCACTCCCTTGTAGAGTTGATCGAGCGAACCGACGGTGACGAGTTTGACCGGACGGGCTTCTCCGCAAAACCTACGCCTTCCCGATGCGTAAGCTTCGGCAGGCAATTCGACATCGGAATAGTGGGAACAGCAGGCCGTCGAGCCGGCAGGGTAATTGGATTGCAGGAACTGCTCTGTGACATAGGAAACTGCGGGCGCGCGAAGACATTGCCGCTTCATTTGCTGCGAGAAATAGGTTCGAAACAAGGGACGCAAGGGATGCGCGTTACAACCCGGCGCGAATGCCTCATACGGATCGCACAGAACCTCCAGCGCGTAAGGACGGCCGCTGTGGTGAAGAGCGGGTTCCAGATGACTCGCAATCTGCGATCCCACCCTGAGAATCACAGCATCCTCTCTCCCCAGTGCTGACTTGGTCGCTCGTTTGATCTCACGAAATTTCTTGAGAAACGCCGCCGGTCCCACGTAATAGGGAACGTCATGAAACGATACTCCGTCGCCATCGGCTCTGCGCGCGCTTGTAGTGGGAGCATCGATAGCGCGAACTCGCGCGACCACGGTGACACTGTCGAAGATCTCCAGGTAAGGGGAATAGAAGGATCGTGGAAAAGAAGTCTCCGTCCAAACCAATCCATCCGGAGTGCGATCGAACCGATGTTCAAGCGAGAGCAGGAGATTCATACGAACTCTGCGCTATCGGCTTCGCCTTCAATGAAACGGCGCGAGCTCAGGAAGACGGCAACCAGCGGGATAAATCCAAATTTGAAGAGGAAGAAGAGGTCGTTGTCGGAGTCGCTGACCAGAAAAATGAAACAAAACATGACCATCAGCGGCGCGAGAAGGAAGCGGCTGTCGTTGGGCGAGCGTTGGCCCAGCCATCGTCGGGTTGCTCCAACCATAATGCCCAATAGAACGTAAGCGAACGGGACCGCGATCGGTCCAAAATTCAGCATTGCTTCTCCGGCCAGCCCGGTAACGTGCGAAGACTGCCATATCCCTGGCACATAAGTGCCGACGCCTGACTCGAGTTCGGTTGTCCAGCGCGATTTGTCGGGAGGTCGATCGGGCCAAATGTCGCGAGGAATCACAATGGACAGCGCTCCCAGATACGTTCCGCCCCAGGCATACTCATACTCGGAAGGAGTTTCGGTCATTTTGTAGAGCTCGAGCGATTGAATGTCGGCGCGCGCCAGATCGCCCAGCACGGATCTGCTCAGCGTTCGACCGGTCTTCCGCGAAAGTTCATCCCTGGTCTCCGAGCCCTGAAAGGCATCCAAGGCCTGCACTCCGACCGATTTGTAAAAACCGTACACATACATGAACAACAGAAGAAATGTCGTTCCCAGAAGAACAATTCGCGGTGTCACTTTCCGCACCCAGAAGTGAATCACGCCCAGGCCCCAGAACAGCGCCCAAATCGTGTTACTGCGGCTTCCTTTCAGGCCGCCGAACAGCATTACAAGAACGAAATACAAGCTCAGGATCGTGAGCAGACCGAGCCACCCCGGCTTTTTGTTCTTGATGCGGATGTAAGAGGCTGCCGCAAAAATCGCCAGCATCGGGAAGCTCTCCGAGATCATAAAGATCCAGCCGAATCCGTTAAACCCGACCCCGGCGTCGGTGTTCCCAAAGTGGTGTTCACCTTCCATGTAAGCGTCGATAAAACCCGAGATCCCGCCGAAATGAAGATACACCCAGCCCTGAAGCACAATCGAGATGAGCATCAAGCCGCCAAATACTACGATGCTTCGGTACCTGTCGAGTTCCCATACTGTTCTGCTGTTTGGAACGCGCCGGATTTGCGACCAGGCGGAGTAAGTAATCCGGTACACGACGATTCCGATCGCGTTGACCAGGCCCATCCAGCCGAGCCATTCTTTCCAATCGGGCGGCGGCAACACGTATTGCAGCCACGTGTCCCATAACACATGTAAAAGCGGCGCCAAGAAAAAAAAGTGCATTCCGAGGCAGCCAATCAGCGCCGCCGGATCCATGACTTCGATCCGGCCTTCGAAGAACGCGATCGCATCCGGCCCGATTAAAGTTCCGCAGACGATCAGTGGGAGCACAAACCAATGCAAGAACTCCCGGTCGTACAGGATCAGACCGATGACAACAAGCGAGCAGAACGCAAACGCGAGCACCGTACGCTCGACCACTCCGCTTGACCCAGCGAGGGGGGTGTTCGGGGATACGGAATCGGCGCTCCAAGCAGGATCTGTTATGAAACTGGCAAGCTGCATGATCGTGTTGAGGAGGCGATGCTCGCGCTCGTTAGATCGAAGCTTTCTCCTCGTCTTTTTTGTAATCCCTGATGTCGAGCGACGAGCCGTATCCTGACAACTCTTTCGGAACCCAATCTTTGGTAAACAATTTGACCGCGGTATGGAACAGAATCTTCAAGTCGACAGACCAGCAGTGATTCTCCAGGTAGCGCAGCTGCAAGACGCTCTTCACGGGCCGGATGAACTGCTCGTACGTTTTCTCCGGGTCTTCACAGCCGACCAGAGCCGCTCCTTCATCGGAGTTCCAGATGGTCGCCCAGTCCGTCAATCCCGGGCGCAGGGTCAGAAGGCGCCGTTCTTCCAACGTATATTTGGCCACGAATTTTTCTACCTCGGGCCGGGGTCCCACGACACTCATTTCGCCGGTTACGACATTCCATAACTGGGGTAATTCGTCCAGCTTGAATCGTCGAATCCGGCGCCCGAAGGAAGTGAGGCGGACGTCGTCATTGGACGTCGCCGAGCCGCCCAATTGCTCGGCCTGCGGCACCATCGTGCGGAACTTTATCAGGTGAAACGTCTTTCCATTTCGCCCCACTCGCATACCGCGATAGAGGATCGGACCGGTTGACGTAAATTTCACGCCAAGCGCTAGAGACGCCAATAGTGGAGCAGTGATGATCAGGCCAACGCCGGCGCTGAGAAAATCAAACAGGCGTTTTGTCGTCGCGTACAACATCTCTGACCGGCTGCGGTTGATTGCCCAAACTGCGCTGGCTTGTCTGCGCTTCTAGAAGGATTTGGAGATCGGAAAGATCAGCAATCTCACAATGCGGCACGGCGTCCTGGGCCGGCTCGAGATTCTCATAAATCCCGTGTTTTCGCCTGACGCGCACCGTGCTCCAACCAAGACGCAAGGGCGCTTGAAAATCTTTTTTGACATTATCCGCGACATAGCAGAATTGCATTCCACTCCCCCCTAAACGTTCCTCGATCAGCTGAAACGCTCGCAGATCGGGCTTCCCGAATCCGGGCCATCGATCGGTAAGCACCACCTCGGCAAAGAAAGGCTCGATTCGCAAGGCATGGAGTTTGCGGGATTGTGAATCGTACGGACCATCGCTGAGCAACGCCAGAACAAATTTCCCGTGACAGAATTCGAGAAACTCGGCCGCATCCTTCAGCAGCGCGATGGCCGGCTCATGCTGTCGATACACTCTCACCATCTCTTCGATTTCGCCGCCCGGTGCCGGACACCCAAGTTCTTCCAGCACGGCATTGAAGATGTCACCGCGGCGGCCTGATAGAAAGCACTGGTAAGCCCGTTCGGCAAAACCGTCAAGGCCAAATCGCGTGGCGACCCACTCGGCGACGGCTGAGAAACCGCTTCTGACGTAATCCCGCTCCAGATACAAAGTGTCATCGAGATCCATTACTAGACAAGCTGGCGTAGGCCTGGCTGGAGGAGCGCAGCTTTGAGGCGGGCTGAAAAGTTGCTTGATCATATCTCAACATGGCCAGATCATCGGTCCAGTTATCGAAGTAGGCGGTGGTTCGTCCGGTGGCAGCTTCGTCCACCAGCAAGTGCGTGAAGCGGGCGCCGGCATGGTGGGCGAGCGGATATCCGCCTCCCGCTCGGGCATTAATTTCGATGACTCTGATATCGCCGTTCGCTGCAAGAAAACACTGTATATTGAGCATGCCGTAGGCGCCCGGCAAGCGCTCTCCTATTCGCCTCGCCAGTTCCATGAGCGCCGGATGCTTAACCGTGATCCCTTTCGATACCTCGCCGGCGCGCACCTCGAAACGCTGATGAGGCACCGCGCAGACGCACTCGCCTGCCCGGTTCACGAAGATGTTGACCGTATATTCGTCCCCCTGGGCCAATTCCTGAACAAGCAGATCGGATTCCTGTTCCGCGCAAACGGCCAGTTCCCGCAAAGAATGGACCTGCCGGACTCCTTTCGATGCGCTCCCTTGCCGCGGCTTCACAATCAGCGGCAGCGGCCAGTCTGCGGGGTTGAGGAGAACCTCCTCCGGCGAAGCTTGCCGCACCGTGGGACAACCGGTCGCGCAAAGCCAGTCATATGTCGCGACTTTGTCAGCCGCAATCTCGACCGCTCGGGGCGCCGATATCGCCACATGAATGCCATTTTTTTCGAACAGGTCTTTGTTCGCGGCGAAAAGCGCCAGCTCGGAATCGATCGTAGGAACGATTAGCCGAATGTTCTCGTGCCTGGCAATGTCGAGCATCTCTGGAATAAATTCAGGGTGATCGCATCGCGGCACCTGAAACGATCGATCTGCCAGAAAGTAGGCGGGCGAGGCGAGCGAACAATCCGCGGCATATACTTTGCCGCTCATTCCGGTGTCACCGAGTGACTCCCGAAAGCACTGCATCAGTTCGATGCGCCGCCCGGCTGAAGAAATTAGAATGTGGAATGGTCGCATTGAGTTCTTAGAGGGACGAGTCGCCTGCAAATTCCTGTTCGGAAGGCACGCCTGTCTCCGCTGTATCCGCGGCGCTTAAAACCTTGCCGATCGTTCTCCAAGCAATCTTGCAATCGAGTCCCAGAGTCCAATGGCTCACGTACCAGACGTCGAGTTCGAATTTCCGGTTCCAGGTGAGGGCGTTGCGTCCGGCCACCTGCGCATATCCGGTCAGCCCTGGTCTCATTTCATGCCGGCGCGCCTGTTGTTGGTTGTAGCGCTGGAGATAGGAACTCAACAATGGCCGCGGACCGATCAAACTCATTTCTCCTCGAATCACGTTCCAAAGCTGTGGCAGCTCGTCAATGCTCAGGTGACGCAACAGCAGCCCGAGCTTGGTAAGACGTACACCGACCGGCAGTAAGTCACCGCCAGAATCCGTCGTGTCAGTCATGGTTCGAAGCTTGTAAAGCGTGAACGGTTGCCCATGGAGCCCGGCCCGTTCCTGTGAGAACAAAACCGGTCGGCCCATCGTTGCCCGGATCGCCACGGCCGCCGCCGCAAGCAGCGGGAACGTCAAAACGATAAGCAACATGCTACCTGACCAATCGATAGCGCGCTTCAGCCCAAGACTTTTGTTCATGAGACTTTTGTTCATGGCCGCTCGAGCAGCTCCCGATAGAGTTCTTCATGAAGATCGAGGATGTGGCCGCGCTCATAGAGCGACATCCTGGAACAGCCTACTTGCGCCATGGCGGCGGCTTGTTCCTGATTTTCGATGACCCAGTCCATGCTGCGCGCCCAACGGCTGCTATCTCCCACCGGCAGAAGCAGGCCCGCTCCGGCCTCCAGTAGTTCTCGAATTCCGCGAATGTCCGAACCGATCACCGGCACTCCCATGTTGAGAGCTTCCAGGATGCTCTTCGGCAGCCCTTCGCGTTCAGAAGGAAGAATGCTCATTGTGGATGCCTTCAGCAATGCCGGAACATCGCGCCTAAACCCGAGCAGATGGACCCGATTCTCGACACCCAACTGCGACGCCAGTTGCCGCACTTCGTTCATCAGCGGGCCTTCGCCTGCAAGCAACAGATGAGCTACGCCATTATTCATTGACGCAAAGGCGCGTAGCGCATCAAAGTGACGTTTGCCCGGCGTAAACTCAGCCAGCATCAGAATTACTGGAGCGGCCTGGTCTATCCCCAGTTCCTTTCGAAGAAGCTCCGCCGCTCCCGCCGGAACACTGTTCCTGTCATAGTCGCCCCGCTGGATTCCAATCCCAGGCATGTACACAATTCGATTTTTTGCTACGAGTCCATGCGCTTCGGCCGCGCGCTGATCCTCTTTGTTGATCACGATCAGGCGATCGGTCCAGCGCCCAGCTAGTTTTTCCAAACCGAGGAATAGACGATTCTTCCAGGCGCTGCCTCCCGCGTGAAAGTGGAAGCCGTGCGCCGTGTAAATCAGCCGCGGTCTTCGATTCTTTGGGAAGGGGGCCAGCGAACATCGCGAGACGAAGGCAGGGATCGGCGTGTGGACGTGAATCAGATCGTATCCCACTTCCGCCACTCTATGCCGAAAACTCACGGGCGCCTGAAAAAAATTTTCGAAGCCGATCGGATTACGCGACCAACCGATGTCGAAGATGTTATCGAATAGTCCCTTCGAATCGTTCGAATCGGTCATCCCGTGGGCCATTGCGTCGACGCGCCAGCCAACACGCCGAAAGCGAGGTCCGAAGGGATTGAGAAAGTCGCGGAACATAGCCGAGTCGTTGGCGACAATTAAGAGGCGCACGGGTGGGAGTGGAACGGTTTCCCCAGCTGTCTAAGTTCGGATCTTTCGAACTTCACGACCGCTTCCCAGTTTTTGGATCTCCGGATAAGCGTAGTAATTGCCATGAGAAGCGCGTGGATCCCAATCGTTCAAGATCACACCGAGAATACGCGTTCTGTCCTCGGCAAACCGCTGTCTAGCCGCCAGCGCCGCATCGCGGGTGGTCTGTCCTGCCCGAACCACGAGCAACACCGCATCCGAAATCGGTCCGAGCATGCGCGCATCGGGCGTCAGCAGCATCGGCGGCGTGTCGATGATCACCATCTCGTAGTTCTTCCTGCACCAGGCAATCAGGCTCGGCATCGAGGACGAGAAAAACAACTTCGCCGCGGTATTCGATTCTCCGCTGGTCAAGACATGCAGATTAGGGACCTCGGTCGGCCGGACCAACGTCGAGGCCAGTTCTTCGTTGAGACTGCGTTCCCGAAGCAGGTCAGCCAGTCCTCCTTCGTTTTTGACTCCAAAGATGTCGTGCAGCCGGGGTCTGCGCAGATCGGCATCGATAATGAGTACTTTCGATTCCACCTGAGCAACGGCATGGGCGAGATTCGCGCAGGTGGTGGTCTTGCCTTCGCCCGGTCCAGCGCTCGCAATCACCAGCACTTGCGGGCGCTTCCCTGCTTCCCCGGCGAATAAGATGGAGGCGAGCACACCTTTGAAGCTGTCCGCCACCAACGACGATTGATCGCTCGACAAAGTGAACGATGCGAACTCGTTCGCACCATCGTTTTGCCCGGAAATCAGGAGTTTAGGTGCAGTTTTCGAGCGTGGGGCAATGCGCCGCTCAGTTCGGGGAATGACCCCCAATTCCGGCAGGTTCAGGAGCAGCGAGGCATCGCCCGGAACCTGTAGCCGCCGGTCGGCGCGCCCGTGTATAACAATGCCGGCCATTGCAATCAAGCCGCCCGCCAAGAAACCGAGCGCTGCGTTTAACGGCAGCTTCGGCTTGTAAGGAACACGAGGAAGCTTGGCGTGATCAATGATTCTGATATTGGACGGCTTCATCGCCGAGGCAATATTCGATTCCTTTACACGCTGCAGCATGGCCTCATAGATCTGCTGGTTGGCATCCACTTCACGCTTCAAAATACCGTATTGAATGGCCTTTTCCGAATCTTGCGTTACCAGTTGGCTTTGTGCGGAATAGGCTTTCGCGAGCAGTTTTTCGTTCTGCTGCGCTTCTTCGTATTCGTTCGCTATGCGGTCCAGTATGGCTTTGCGCTGCAGGTCCCGCGCCGACTCCACTTCCGCTATTTCCGCGCGGATTCTCTTAGATTTCGGATAATCCGGCTTAAAGGTCGCATCGAGCTCTGCCTTCTGCCGTCTTAGGTCGGTTAACTTGAACGTCAGGTCCCGAAGCCCGACGTCGGTCACCACATCGGGGACGGCATCGGCCGTGGCGCTGCGAGCCACCGAGTACCGCGATTGCTTGGCCAGACGATCGGTTTGCGCCTTCGACAGATCCGCCTGCACCTGACGCAGCTTCTCCTCCGATACGTTTTCTTTCCCGTCCGTATACAGCAGCCCGTTCTGCCGCGCGTATTGCTGCAGAGCGCTTTCCGATCCCTCTAACTTCAGCCGCATGCCTTCCAGCTCGCGCACCAGCCAATCGCTGGTTTGCTGCGTCATGGTCAATCGCGATTCAATATTCTGCTGCACAAACTCGGTCGCCAGCACATTCACAAAGGCACAGGAGACCCTTGGATCGGTGGCGTCCACCAGAATCTCGATGATGCGAGTCTGTCCCGCCGCTCTCACGCGCAGCGTCTTGGCTGCCGAAGTCAAATCTTGATATTGAACCTTCGTCATGGCCGCTTTGGGCTTATGAAACCAGCCAAACCATATCGGCGGTGTGCCCTCCTCGGTTCCCGGGCAGGAAAGCGCCATACTTTTCAGCTTGGCGATGGTGCGATCTTTCAGCGCTTCACTCTGCAGAATCTTGATCTGTGTCTGCAGATCGTTCAAGGCGTTGATTGCGGTTGAGTCCGCGATGGGATTCAGTTGCTTCAGGTTCATGAACTCCTGGTTGATGTCCTGAATCTCGAGCGAGGCGCGCGACTGATAGGAGGGTGTTTGCGGCAAGGTAATCGCGACGGCGACCAAAAGCCCCAGAAAGGCGGCTGCGAAGAGGATGGCTTTGCGCCTTCGAAGCGTGCGCCAGCACTCGATCACCTCTGAATTGTTTGTGATTCGGCGCGGACCGGCCGCGACGGAATAACTGCCTCGGGCAGCGCTGCCTTTCGGCGTTTGGATTGTCAGGTCCTGCATTGTTAACTCGGCTGCCCTTAGCGACGGTAGATAGCGATTCCGGTCCCTAACTGGATTGCCGTCTCCAGGGTACGGACCGCAACGTTCTTGGTTGCGCTGGTTGGAACGAAGAGAATGTCGTTGGCGCCCAGTGCCACATCTTTGGCCTGTCCCGCCAGAATTTGTTGAAGATTAACCGGCACTTCGCTGCGTTCTCCTCCCGACTCAGCCTGGTGAAGAATGCGCGCATTTTTAGTCGCCGCGAGGTGATCGAGGCCCTGCGCCAGCGACAGCGCCTGAAGCACGGACATATGTTCTTTCTCGCTCAGCACAAACCCGCCCGGCCGTTGCACCGCTCCGACGACATAGACCAGATCGGCTTTAGGCACCGTGATCACATCCTCGGCCACAAGCTCGATATTCTCCTTTGGCAGTTTCGCGTCCATCAGCGCCCGCAGGTTCAAGTCGCCGACATAAAACTCATCGCTCGGATCACGCGAGACGTTCGTAAGCTTGAGGACGCCTGAATGGACAGGCCGTGTGATGCGAACGGAATTCCCGGCATCGGGCGAAAGACCGCCCGCTATCGACAGCGCTTCCACGATCGTCTCTCGCCCGGTAATCTGATAGACACCCGGATTCCGCACTGCGCCTAAAATCGAAATCGGATGGCTCTTGGCTTCCATAAGCGCAACCGTTACGTCGGGGTCGTTCATTACTTTCAAGAGGCTCTGACAAATAACGTCCTCCATCTGCTGGGCAGTTGAGCCGGCCGCATGGATACGCCCGACAATCGGCAGACGAATATCCCCGCGATCGTCGATCCGGACCGGCGCCAGATTCTGCGGTGCAAATTCATCCACGTCTAGGACGCGAACTGTCACCATGTCGCCGGGTCCAAGAATAAATCCCGTGCCTGTGTTCATGGGGCGCTTAACTGTGTCCGGAAGGGTCAAAGTCGCCGCCCCCATAAGCAGGACAAATAACAACCACAACTTGGCATGCCAGTTAGGGGATGCGCCGACAACTAAAAACCTATTTTTTTGCTGCACAGATGGCTGTTTGGTTACTTTTCTGGAAAGCTGAAAGGCTAAGTGACCCACAGCGGCGGAGGACCGTTTGAGTTACTGGGGAAACGTGGCGAATTAATTGAAGTTACAAGCCGGCCTAATTCTTGCGAAGAAACCAGTATCCGAACGCAAGTTGAATAAGCTACCGCTTACTCAACCGCAGCAGGCGATACGATGAACGTGATTCTTATGTCTGCTGGACTATTATGGATAGCACGTAGTCCTCTGAAGAGGGAAGAGGGATGAAGACATAGCTGTACCAGTACCCGATCTCGCTATCTACTCGTTTGGCAGTTTACGAGCAGATATCGAAAGCGTGCGTCATCAGGCGCCGTTGCGAAAAAACCGTGCTGGTGGAAAGAATCCAGCTTTTGTTTATGTCAAACAAAGATACGAATTGTCTTCTTTTTTGGATTTGACCTGAAATGTAACCAGTAATTGTCTCAGGAAATCCACCAGAATCCTGATGTTAGTTAGCTAAGTGATTGGTTAACAATTAAGAAGATAGTTTGTAAGTTTACGATTTCAGCTCGCTTACGGGCAATGTTACGGTTATATTTGCAGCCGAATCAAAGCTGGTCGAGGGTCAGGCGATCCGGTGTCCCGGCGAAATACTTTAGCAAGGTTTTTCGGAAAGCATCGTTATCCGGTGCAACGGCGGCGAACAGCGTCAAAGAAGACCGAAGCTTTACGCTGTCGATCGCGCCGAAAATCTCTTCTATTGTTTTGGCGTCAGCCTGGCACACAAAATCGGTACACTCGACCAGCCTGGGTCCGAGAATCGGATGAGCCAGATATGCCTGTGCTTCGGCTCGTGAAGAAATACCGAACTTGTTCGCCATCGAACTGCTTCCCAAGCCTCGAAGCTGAGGAAAGATAAACCACATCCAGTGGCCTTCCTTGTACCCGCGCCGCAACTCCGCACAGACTTCTTCGTAAATTGGATTCTGTGCTGTAACGAAGCGCTCGAGATCGAAGGAATTATCCATGGCGGGTAGCTTCAGGTTACACCGGTATCTCAATGAACTTATCCGGGCTCGCTGGTATTTAGTTACTCTGAAAGGAGCCGCAAGCCAATAGATTGCCAGCGAGGGGATGATGTCCGAGCAGCCGATTCGAATATTAAGCGTAGAGGATCATCCGGTCTTTCGCGAGGGTTTGAGCACCATCATCGGATCCCAGCCAGACATGCTTCTGATTGCTCAGGCCAGTAATGCAGAAGAGGCGATCGCAGAGTTCAAGATTCACCGTCCGGATATCACTTTGATGGATCTCAGGCTTCCGGGCTTTAGCGGCATCGACGCCGTCGTTGCGATCCGAGGAGACTGGCCGCAGGCGCGTATCATTATGCTCACCACATCGGATGGGGATGGGGACATACAGCGCGCACTACGGGCAGGCGCCGCGGGTTACCTGCTAAAAAATACGCCGAAAAAGGAACTGATCACGATCATTCGATCGGTTCATGCCGGGCAGCGGCACATTCCGGCGGAAATAGCTACCCGCCTGGCCGAACATTTGGGCGACGAAGGTCTCACTGTTCGGGAGTTAGAGGTTCTCCGTTTGATCCGAGATGGCAATCGCAATAAAGAAGTTGCGGCGAAGCTATTCATCTCGGAGACAACGGTGAACTTTCACATCAAAAACCTGGTAGACAAACTGCGGGCCAATGACCGAACGCACGCCGTCACCATTGCAGTCCGGCGAGGACTGCTTCCGCTTTGAACAGAGCCGCAAGACCTACAGAAAACTACAGGCTTGTAACTGAAGTTTCCCATGTTCCTCAAAACGCCGAAGCTCGTTATGGTTAAGAGGGAGACGGTGTTTACTGCAACGGCTATTTTCAGGGTTTCCGGACGGAATTCGAGGCATCGCTTTGCTTTGGCTGCGTGGCGCGATCGCGATTCTGCTCCTTCGGAACTCGGTGCTCATTTGGGAAAGCGGTCACTCGCTTGTATTGTGCCTGGCACTCATTCTGGCCGGGTTGGGATTAGGAGCAGGGGTGCTGACTCCAGCGATCTGTGTGTCATCCGTGCTGCTCTCAGCCTTCGAATGGCGGTTTCGGGATGTGGATGCGTGGCCGCTTTCCTTTCTCGTCGTCAGTGTTCTTGGCTCGACGGCATTGCTCGGCCCGGGAGCATACTCAGTAGACGCCTGGCTTTTTGGACGAAAAAAGTTGAGGATTGGCCAACCGACGATTTAGAAGCGCAAAGGGCACGGCTGCGCGCCGTCAAACAGGAAAGGAACTCGCCTGATCTTGGGGCGGAGCGCTTGACACCGTGCCCGTCTTGCGCGTATTCCCCATATACCCAAAGGGCACGGCTGCGCGCCGTCAAACAGGAAAGGAACTCGCCTGACCTTGGGGCGGAGCGCTTGACACCGTGCCCGTCTTGCGCGTATTCCCCATATACCCAAAGGGCACGGCTGCGCGCCGTCAAACAGGAAAGGAACTCGCCTGACCTTGGGGCGGGGCGCTTGACACCGTGCCCGTCTTGCGCGTGTTCCTCAGAAGACCGGCCGATCAGGCGAGTCTTCGGAGTGTAAAGGTGTGTCTTGTCCGGACAATTTCCTCAATAAGGCGCTGATTGTCTTCTTCCTTGCGACCGCCTTGACGTCCGTCGGTTGCCGCACTCCACGAACAGCCGCCGAGCCTGTCATCCGGTTCACCAAGAAGCCTCCTTCGATCGACGGCTCGGACGTCTTGGAATCGATTGAAGGGCAAGTTACAGGGGCCAAGCCGGGGCAACGTGTGGTGTTGTACGCAGAGAGTGTCGGCACGTGGTGGGTACAACCTTTCATTGCCAAGCCTTTCACCGCTGTCCAACCGAATTCCATTTGGCGGAACGCAACCCACTTGGGGAAGAAATACGCGGCGTTGTTGGTCGACTCCTCTTATGTGCCGCCGCCGAAGACTCAGGTGTTGCCCGGCAAAGGCGGCCCGGTTTTAGCGGTCTCAATCGTGTCAGGAACAAGGTATGTGCATGTGCCGAGGATTGTACACTTCAGCGGATACGATTGGGAGGCTAGCGAATTGCCAAGTGTTCGAGGCGGCAAAATGAACCCTTACGATCCCGCCAATGCCTGGACCGACGCGGATGGATTCCTTCACCTTCGTATGGCGCGGCGCGCCGGTAAGTGGGCGTGCGTGGACATCGGACTTACACGCAGTCTGGGCGAAGGCTTGTACCAGTTCACTGTGCGCGACGTATCGCACCTGGATCCGGCAGCTGTGATGACTCTTTACACTTGGGATGGGACGGACCGTCATCACCGTGAGATTGATATCGAAATCAGCCGTTGGGGCCGTTCCGCGGACAAGAACGGTCAATATGTCGTTCAGCCCTATTACGAACCTGCGAACGTGGTCCGTTTCGAGGCGCCACCGGGCAGGCTGACCTTCTCCTTTCATTGGGAGCCTGGCGAGGTATCGTTCCGAACACGCCGTGGCCGTGTTATAGATTCAGGATCTGCTTCAATAGCCGAACATGTTTTCACATCGGGGGTTCCTGCGCCCGGAGGCGAGTTGGTTCACTTGAATCTGTATGCGTTCGGAAACACCCCAACTCCCGTGCAAAAGGAGGGTGAGGTGATTATTGAAAAATTCGAATACCTTCCTTAATCGCTCGGCCCTCGTGGCGATAGCATTGGTTTGTGTGGCCGGACAAGCCTGCGCTCTGGATCCCGGCAGAGCGGTTTGGCAGTATGTTCACGATAGCTGGGGCCCCGAGAAGGGTTTTCCAGGCGGACCGATTTACGCCATCACTCAGACCAGCGACGGGTATCTGTGGATCGGCGCCGAAGCGGGATTGATTCGCTTCGATGGGGTAACGTTTACGGTGGTGCGGGATCGAGGGCCGAACGCGTTCAGCATGGATCACGTGCTCGGTTTGAGCGCTGATAGAGACGGGAGCCTGTGGGTACAACTGTCTGACCCGACGCTTCTTCGCTATCGGGATGGAACATTTACAGCCGTTAGGCCGAATCCTCATAGAACAGATTCCCGAGTCACCGCGATTGCCGGCCCGAACAGTGGTGGACTTCTGCTCGCGAGCCGCATGGACGGCGCCGCCCTTTTTGGAGGGTCTCAATTCAAGACACTTGCCGGCGCTAGCTCATTGCCTCGTTCGCCTGTTATATCGATTGCCGAAACTACGAAAGATGAAGTGTGGCTGGGGACACGAGAAGAGGGTCTCATCCGTCTGAGGCGAAACCAGGTTTCAAAAATCACAAAGGGCTTGCCTGACCTGAAAATCAATTGCCTTCTTGCCGGAAGAAACGGTGAAGTTTCTGTAGGCACGGACCGCGGAATGGTTCGATGGAATGGAAGCGAAGTGACAAGAGAGGGCGTTCCCGGCGCTCTGGATCGTACGCAGATTCTTGCGATGACGAGGGATCGCGATTCGAATATCTGGATAGGGACCGGCACGCAGGGCCTTCTCCGTTTAAACAAGCAAGGGCTCGCCTCGCGGGGGGAGCGCGGTCCGAACGCAGCGGTCACAGCCCCGAGCGCAGCGGTCACGGCATTGTTTGAAGATCGCGAAGGAGATCTCTGGGCAGGCAGCGTCAACGGAATCGAGAGGTTTCGGGATAGTGCGTTTGTTACTTATTCCTCGGGGCAAGGCTTACCGAAAGAAAACGGCGGGCCGATTTATACCGATTCGCGGGGCCGGATCTGGTGGGCTCCGGTGACTGGCGGCCTTTACTGGCTGAAGGAAGGGAAAGTCGGACACGTGGCCGAGGCTGGTCTAGAACGAGATGTAGTGTACTCGATCTCCGGCGCCAACGATGACCTGTGGCTTGGCCGTCGACGCGGAGGATTGACGCATCTGCATTTAGAAGGCAGGTCAATTACTGCCAAGACTTATACACAAGCCAACGGACTAGCTGAGAACACTATTTACACAGTTCATCGAAATCGCGATGGTTCCGTTTGGGCGGGCACGCTGACCGGCGGCGTGAGTCATTTCCAAGATGGCCACTTTAAGACGTTCACGAGCGCGAATGGTCTGGCGGCAAACACAGTCACCTCAATTGCCGAAAGCTCAGACGGAACAATGTGGTTCGGTACGCCAAGCGGCTTGAGTAGCCGCGGGCGGCACGGATGGAAGACATACGGCGTTGGGGACGGCTTGCCTTCGGAGAACGTTTATTCGCTTCTGTTTGACTCCAGCGGAGTTCTTTGGATAGGAACTCTGCATGGGATTGCCTTCGTTCATGCAGGCCGGATTGTGGTTCCGCAAGGCTTACCGCCATCCTTACGTGAGCAAGTCTTTGGAATTACTGAAGACCGAGCGGGAGCGCTTTGGATTGCTACTGCAAGAAATGTTTTGAGAGTGGCTCGCGACAAGATGTGTCAGGGTCCGCTGGTGGATGGAGATGTGCGCGAGTACCGGCTTGCGGACGGCTTGGCAGACATGCAAGGGGTGAGGCGTGATCGTTCGATAGTGACGGATCCATCCGGCCGGGTCTGGATCTCGAGGAGGGCCGGACTTTCGATGGTCGATCCGGCCAGGCTTAGCCGTGAGTCGGTACCGAGTATCGCGCACATAGACGGATTTTCCGTGGATGGCAGCTCGATGGATCCGCGACACGCCGTGTTAGTGCCGTGGGATCGAAAACGAATTGCAATCGACTACACGGGCTTGAATCTTTCGGCTCCCGATCGGGTGCGGTTTCGATTCAGACTGGATGGATTCGACGGGACCTGGAGTGGACCAGTCGCCGAAAAGGAAGCGGTTTACACCAATCTCGCTCCCGGATCTTATCGCTTCCATGTGATGGCAAGCAACGCCGATGGCGTGTGGAACGGCGGAGAAGCGACGATGCTTTTCGAGGTCGATCCGGCGCTGTGGCAGACCTGGTGGTTTCGACTTTGTGCAGTCTTAAGTCTTGCAATCGCAATCGCAGCGCTTTATCGATGGCGGCTTCATCAGTTGACGCTAGAAGTCAATCTGCGGTTCGATGAGCGTCTGGCGGAGCGAACTCGCCTGGCGCGAGAATTACATGACACGCTGCTGCAGACAATCCAAGGCAGCAAGATGGTGGCGGATGATGCGCTGGAGACTGAAGGCGGGGGACTCAATCCCACCCGCATGCATACGGCGCTGGAGAAAGTATCGGTGTGGCTGGAACAAGCAACGCAGGAGGGCCGGGCGGCGCTTCATTCGTTGCGCAGCTCTACCTCACAAGAAAATGACTTGGCCGAAGCCTTCCGGTCCGCGACGAACGATTGCCTGCCTTCGGATTCAATGGAAGTGAGCTTGTCGGTGGAGGGCACGGCGACCGAAATGCACCCGATTGTCCGCGACGAAATATTTCGTATCGGCCTGGAAGCCATCCGGAATGCCTGCTGGCACTCGGGAGGCAGCCTGCTCGAAGTCGAATTGAGTTATGCGAAGAACTTTACGCTCCGCGTGCGCGATAACGGGAAAGGCATCCACCCCGAAGTTGCCGCCAAAGGCAAAGAGGGACACTTCGGGCTGAAAGGTATGCAGGAGCGCGCCGGGCGAGTAGGCGGCAAGCTCAGTCTTTTCAGCTCATCCGCGTCGGGAAGCGAAGTGGAGTTGATTGTTCCGGGCCGAATCGTTTTTCGAGGCAGGCGCAGACGTATCTTCGATAACGTACGGAAGCTTTTCAGAAATGAAAAGAGTTTTTCGGCCTTTCGTTAACTTCTACGACTCCACCGCGACCGCAGAAAAATACAGGCTTGAAACTGCTGTTTTGGGGGTGTTGCTAATTTCGTATTCCTCCTAGACTCGGAGATGTCAGGCATCCGAGATGCTGCCGGCAAGGATGGAACGACAAGATGAGGGACCAAACTCTAAATCCTATGGCGAGGCCGACGACCTGCAAAACGGAGCCGCCCTGCTTGCATTCAAATTTCAAGACAACGGGGCCAGGCTGCGCGTTATGAAACCCGAATGTCCGAGCAAGCAAGCTATTAGCAAGGCATTCTGGCCGGCCGTCCTGGTGTCGGCCAATACAAGGAGTGCGGAAGACGCAATTGCCGATGCCATCGGCATCTCAGAGCCGGAAGACTTCGCGACCGACGCTTTTTTGATTTGCGTTTTGACGCTGCTTATACAGAGAAGCCGCATCGTTGTTGAGCAGCAGGAGAGCAATCGAGACCCAGTCTTATCGACACTCCCGATCGAGCTGCAACGCGTATTGCGGCTGCCAACCTACTATCGCCACTGCTACGTGCTGCGGATCCTTCTCGGGTTGTCCGAGGACGTGTGCACCGCATTGTTGCATTTGGATCAGCGTAGTCTCAGCAAAATCACGTCTGCTGCGGTCTGTAGATTGGCAGCGGTCCAGGAGGGTGGGGAGAAAATTACAGACCACGGATGGAGTTGGCGCCTGGAAGAGGTAGGCGTAGCGGAAGAGCAACTTAGTTGAGTTATCGGGAGACCGTCATGACTTACTCTAACTCTCGCAAGCTTTTTACACCGGTAAAGGTCGGAGCACTTACGCTGTCGCACCGCATCGTGATGGCGCCCTTGACTCGCTCCCGGTCTGAACAACCGGGTGATGTTCCGAGCGACCTGATGGTGGAGTACTACGGGCAGCGTGCGTCAGAGGGCGGGCTTATCATTTCTGAGGCAACTGCAATTTCGATCACTGGCCGTGGATGGTTTAAAGCGCCTGGACTGTACTCCGATGAACAGGTCGCCGGCTGGAAGAGAGTGGCCGGCGCTGTTCACGCCAAGGGTGGACGGATGTTCTCGCAACTCTGGCACACGGGCCGTGCGTCGCACGTCGACATGACCGGCGGCGCAGCACCCGTAGCGCCTTCCGTCGTTCCGTTCGAGGGGGTTGTTGCTACCCCAAGCGGTTGGGTGAAGCCTTCGCCACACCGTGCGCTGGAGATAACAGAGATACCGGGCGTGATCGAAGAGTATCGTAGAGCCGCAGAGCGTGCCAAAGCCGCTGGTTTCGATGGAGTGGAACTGCATGCCGCCAACGGTTACTTGCCCGATCAGTTTTTGCAGGATGGCAGCAACAAGCGCACTGACGCCTACGGCGGACCGGTGGAGAACCGGTCTCGTTTTTTACTGGAAGTAGTGAAAGCAATGGTGTCGGTGTGGGGCGGCGATCGCGTTGCCGTACGACTTGGGCCGGGCGGAACCTTTAACGGAATGTCGGACAGCAACCCGGAAGTCTTATTCGATTACGTGGCCCGGCAGCTAAATGGTTTCGGAGTTGCTTACCTTCACCTGATCGAACCTCGCATCAAGGGGAACATAGCGATTGAAGAAGGTCTCCCGCCAGTTGCAGCGGCACGTCTACGCAAGATTTTCGAGGGGAAAATCGTCGCGGCGGGCGGTTTCGAACCCGACAGCGCCGAAGCGATGGTGGAAACAGGCAATGCCGACCTGGTCGCCTTCGGTCGGTATTTCATCGCCAACCCCGATCTACCCAAGCGCATCCAGCTTGGGCTCCCGCTGAATGCATATGACCGCGCCACCTTCTACGCCGGCGATGAACACGGCTATATCGACTACCCGTACTACGAAGAAGCAGCCGTAGCATGATCGGCGCCAAACGAATGGAACGGAAAGACGCGGGAGCAGAATGAAGATGGAGAAAACACTTTAGGAAAAGAACAAAGCACTTGTTCTTGAGGCATTCGACACACTCCTTAACAAACGTGACTGTGTAGCTGCGGAGCACTATTGGTCGCCTGACTACATTCAGCACAGTGCTCATATCGAGCCCGGGCTTTCTTGCGAATTTGAAATTGTTTGCGGCTGGCTACTTCTTGTTTGGTTTCCTGACCGGTCCGTCTGCTTCACCCGGCGGCGGAGCACTGGCATTGGCGCCCCCCATCGAAGGGATTTTCCAGCCATCCTTCGAAGGTCCGTTCTGGAAGAATAAGGAATCGCCACTGAGCGGATGACCTTTGGCGTAAATCGCATTGGCCTGCCCGAAGATCTTGCCGGCGCGCTTTGTGTCGTCGTAGATCTTCTTCACCATCACCTGGTATTTGTCGTCGTCTTGTGCAAGTCCGGAAAACACGCTTAGATCGTTGTTGCCGATGATCACCACATCCACTCCCGGGACTGAAGCGATGTCGTAGGCGTTAGCAACACCGGTGGGCGTCTCGATCATGATCACCACCAGCATGTTGTCGTTGATCGTCTTGGCGTAGTTCACGCCGTTAATCCCCCAAATGGTGCGAGCCTGTCCCTGGCCGGAACTGCGCCGGGCAACCGGTGGGTAGCGCGCCCACTTGGCGGCTTCGCGCGCCCGATCCACATCATCAACGGTGGGCACAATGATACCGAGCGCTCCAATGTCGGTGGCATGCTGGATATGCCACTCCTGCGCGTCGGGCAGCCTGATCATGGGCGCAGCGCCGGCGTGCGGGCAGGCCGCGATCATGGCTTCAATGTCCTTGAATTCCAGCGTGCTGTGCTGCATTTCGAACCAAGCATAATCGTAATGCTTGGCCGCTTCGCAGTAACCCGGAATATCGAGTTTCGACTGCGTGAAGCTGAAGACCTGCTTGCCTTCCAGCAGCTTCTGTTTGGCAGTGTTGTAGAGCGGCTGCTGCGCCAGCACCGGAGCGCCCAGCAGAGCCGCGGAGAGAAACAAATTCAACGTGGATTTCATTTTTGATTTCCTTTCGAGCGCAAAGAGCATGTCGGAGTGCTCTGACTCATCTAAAACTGTACGCTGGTCTGCGTTCCGCCCAGCGAAATTGCTTTCTTTGTCCTGTTGAATTTGACCTCATATTGTTTCATGGGAGGCTTCGATCCCGGAGCCAAGCTCATGGTTAGCTTATGAGCGCGATCGTTCCAATGCATCGCAATTTTGGTAAACTCGCCGCGTTCGAAGGCAAAGGTGTCGCCATCATCTTCATACAATACAAAATCGCCATTTGCTCCGCCGTAGATGCGAATGGTGGTGGGAGCACTGGCCGGCTGATTGTAATACTGTTTCACTGGAGCAAATGGCACAATAGCGCCTGCCCTAACGTAAAGCGGTAAAGTGGCCAGGTCCACCTTGCGCTCAATCTCGCGTCCGCCTTGCACCGGCTTATTTGTCCAGAAGTCGTACCAGGCGCCTGACGGCAGATAGAGGGATCGCGAAGCAGCTCCCTTTTGCGTTACCGGCGCCACCAGCATGTCGCGTCCCCACAGATACTCATCCCCTCGGGCCGAGGCCCGCGCGTCGTCCGAATAATAGATCCACAGCGCGCGCATCAACGGGAGGCCGGTCTCATGGCTTTCCCGGGCAGCCGAGTAAATGTAGGGGAGCATTCGATAGCGCAGGTCGAGGTATCGCTTGCAGATTGGCTCGACTTGCGCGTTGTGCAGCTCGCTCAGATCGGGCAGGGCGCTTCCTTTCACTTCGGGACTGGCCTCTGGTTCGCCGAGTCCGCCTGTGTTCCAGCCCCAGGGGAAGCGAGTTTGCGACGGCCGTCCGTGTGAACGAAAGATAGGACAAAAGGCTCCGAATTGAAACCAGCGCACATACAGTTCACCGGTCAGTTCTTTGGTCGAGAAAAATCCGCCGATGTCGGTCCCCCAAAAGGGAATCCCGCTCAAGCCAGTGTTGATTCCGACGGGCACCTGGTTCGTAAGCGTTTCCCAGGTGGCATTGTCGTCGCCCGACCACAACCAGCCGCCCCAGCGCTGCATTCCTGCATAGCCGGCACGATTCAACGTGTACGGACGAACGCCAGGCCGCTCGATTTGAGGGCCTTCCCAGTACATGCGAACCCGCGTAAGCCGAGACTCGCGACTGAGATTCTCTCCCTCGTCGGGCCACCAGCCATCGATGCCCAATTTTTCGAGCGGCGCGTGCAGCTTCCAGTAATTGGCTGCGTTGTTGGGATCGTCGTTGTCCGGCCGATCTCCGGCCCGGCCGTACAGTTTCTTAGGCGGACCCATCTCGTGCAAAACGATCTTGTAATGCAGGTCCTTCAAAGCACGGATGTCAGCGGCAGGATCCGGAAACACTTTGGGATTGAATTGGAACGAGCGATGACCGGTATTCCAGCCGATCGGGGCCCAGCCTGTTCCGAGATAGATCAGCACGTCGCACGGTAGCTGATCGTCGCGAAAACGGTTAGCCACATCGAAGACAAACTTGCGATCTTCGATCGTACGATGTGACTGTTCATAGCCGAGCGCCCACTCGGGAGGCAGGGACGGGAATCCGGTAATGCGTGCATATTCGGAAAGCGCTTGGGCCGGCTCTTCAAAGACTGTGACAAAGAAATCCAGCGGCAACACAGAGTCCCAGGACGCATGTGTCAGCTTCCCTTGCGGCCCACTTAGATCGAAGGCGCCCTCCGGAGCGTGAAAGAAAAGCGCCCAGCGATCACCGATTAACCAGGGCACGGGCATTCGACCGCCAAACGCCGGTTTGTGAAATGCTTCCTGGGAACTGATCATTGGGTAATTGTTCCCGCGGCGATCAAACTGCGGCCCTCCCTCGCCGAGACCTAACAGCGGCTTCGATCCGAGGTCAAAACTTACCTCGCCGCTGGATTCTGCGATTCGCACTGTCTGGACGGTGGATTTGCCTTCCCGCACTGTAATCCTTAGCGGGTTCGGGAAGAGCTCGATGCTCAGCTTCCCGGCGTGAACGGTGCGAGGCGCGTCTAACGAGGTTGCCTCGAACAGCGGAGCATGGGGCCTGCGGAGATCGAGTATCTGGCTTTCCTCGATTCGCCGTTCGGCGGCAGCATCGTTCTGCGGCACGAGAGTAACTCGCACAGTACGCTCGCTGATCGGCGTAATGATTAATTTCACCGCTTCTTTGGCTACCCGGATGTCGGCGCTCCACAAGTAAGCCGGAGCGAACAGGAGGCCGGCGCAGGCAAAGATTTTCAGCATGGGATTAGAATTCGATCTTGCCACCGGACGGGTCAGAGATCACCCCCCGAAGGCGTGAGGAATTGGAGTACAAAGCGAGGAGCCGGCTGGACGTTGACTCTTTCGAATGAACGCCGGGCCGGCTCCAGCCGATTAGAACGTTAACTTGAGCGATACCTGCAGCTGGCGCATAGCAACTGAGGTGGAGGTGATTTGCCCGAAGCTCCCCTGGGGCCGAGTAGCTTGCCCATAATTATTGCCCGGATTTCCCCAATTCGGATGATTCAAGAAGTTAAAAGCGTCGATGCGCAACAGTAAGCTCGAACGCTCCACGATCCTGAACTGCTTAATTAAAGAGAAGTCCCAATCATTGCGCTTCGGATAAGGAATGACGTTTCGCCCGGCGTTTCCGAAAGTGCCGAACGGCTCCAGCGAGAAAGCCGCTACGTTAAACCACTCGTTGGGGGTGGGATTGGACAGATTGATTGACTGGCCTGTGGCATTCAGGCGGTCGCGCCCGTTTCCATTTCCGGTATTCGACTGATCCGGGCCAGGCGTAGGATATCCCGGCAAGCCACTCTGAATCGTATAGATTGAGCCTGCCTGCCATCCACCAAGCACTTGATTCACAATGCCGCCGCGGTTGAGGAACATTCGGCCTGAGCCGAACGGTAAGTCGTATAAGACCGAGCTGACCCAGCGATGCCGAATGTCGAAAGCAGATCGTCCATAGTCACACTCCAGACAGCGGCTGTTCTGAGGAAATATGGTGTCGCCTTGGCCCCGGATGGCGCTGGCGTCATCCAGGCTCTTGGCATAGGTATACGAGCTGATGATAGTTAAGCCTTGCGACAGCCGTTTGGTGATCTTCACGTAACCGCTGTTGTAATTCGAGACGTCGCCGCCTTGCACGGTTTGGATGATGCCGATTTCCGGGAAAGGCGATCGGGAGGGCACCGAAGTCAATCCGGGAGTCTTTTCATTAGCATCGTACAACGACCAGAGGTGGCGTCCTTGCGAACCGAGATAACCGAATTCGAGCAGCGAAGATCCCGGCAGCTGGCGTTGAACGTTTAGAAGGTAAGTGTAGACAACAGGAGTTCTGATGTCTTGGCTAATGCCGTAAAGAGTTGGATTGTTGATTATGATCTGCGCTCCTGGCGCGACGAAATTCGTCCACGTCATGCTGGGTATTCTGGAATCGACGTTGTTATTGACATTGTTCTGGCGGCCCCCTAAAGCACGCGCCAAGTCGAATTTAGAGTTGTTACTGTCTTGAGAATAGAAAATACCGGCCCCTACGCGAACCACCCACGCCGGGGACGGACTCCAAGCGATACCGAGACGTGGCGCGAAGTTGAGGTAATCCGTCTGGTACAGGTTTGAGCCGAGGCGGTTATCTCGCGCCACCTTGACATTCGGAAAGAAGAACGGTAGACCCTGATAATAATTGCCGGTTCCTACACGGACATCGGTAGGATGAAGCGCCAGATTGTTCTGAATTACCGGCGAGTTGTTGGTCGAAAAATACGGAAGCTGAACGTTTGTCTCTCCCCCGGTCTTACTCTTATCGGCGAGCGGTGGGGTCAATTCATAACGCAGCCCCACCGTGACCGTCAGTTTAGGATTGACACGCCATGTATCGTCGATGTAATAGGCTTGGCTGGTTCCACGCATTTGCTCAAAAGCAAGTCCGTAGGCAGCATCTACCTCGGTGGGAGATCCCAACATTAAGCTGGCAAACCCGAATCCCGACCCAGGGACGGCGGGGTTCGCGGTGGAAGAGGCGCCCCAGTTGAAACCGCCACGGGGAAACTCGTTTCCTAATTGGTTATAGCGATCACGCCGAACTTCCCCGCCGAAGCGTATTGAGTGATTACCTCGAATAAGGGAGACGTTATCGATCACCTGGCCGATTCCATCCTGCAGGATGTAGGGGCCATTGGTATCGTCGCCGAAGCCGCTTATAGCTCCAATATTGCGCATCTGCGGAATACCCCAGACGTTGCAATTACTTGTGTTAAGACCAGGAAGGCCCAGCTGAGCAACGACGTTTTGCTGGCAAGCTAAAAGCGGGGTAAGGGCGTTGTAAAACTTGTTAATGCCGAAACGGGCTTCGTTGACTATGGTCGGCGAAAAAATTCGCGTGTTGGAAATAAGCGCCTGATAGCCGTGTGTTCCTATTGCCGCACCGGCGCCGGCCAGCGTGGGAACGCTGGAGTTTTCATCGGTCCAGCTGTATCGCCCGAACCAAGATGATTTGGAGCTTTCCACCCAGTCAACACGGGTCGTGAACTGATTCTTGTCGGTCGGTGTGCCCACTGTATTTAGAAAGTTGTTGGTGTAACCGCTTGTCGGCTGATTGGGTAGGGGTTCGTACTGCAGGATCTGAAGCGAGGTGGGCGACAACATGCTCGTGGGAATGACGTTGCCCGGAATTGGCTGGACGCCTGTGACCGATACGCCTCCGCTCGGGCTGGTGACCAGGGTCCGTCCGTTCGGGTAGTAGAGCTGAATGCCCTGTGACAGCAAGGATGAGAAATCGCCTCTCCGCATCGGCAGGGTCGCAACATTATAGAGAGTGTTAGTAGTCTGCCGCTGATTAAAGCCCTCGTAGTTCACCATAAAAAAGAGCTTGTCTTTGGCATTGAAGAGTTTGGGGATAGATAATGGGCCGCCTAGTTCAAAGCCATACTGGTTCCACTTAAACGGGGAGACTTTGGTTGGATTCGCCGTAAAAGCATACGGAAGAGCATCCATTTTGTAGTTCCGAAAGAACTCGAAGAGTGACCCGTGATATTGGTTCGTGCCCGGCCTGGTGTTTACATTGACCTGGGATGCTTCACGTCCGAACTCTGCCGGATAGACACCGGTCTGGACCCGGAATTCCTGGATGGCATCGATGGACGGTTGAAAAATGTAGAGGTTGAAATTTACATCCGTATTTTCAATTCCATCGAGGGTGTAATGGTTAAAGGAAGCGCGCTGGCCGCCCACGGCGATGTCATTGTCATTGGCACGGTTTCCACCCTGTCGGCCGGATGCCTGCTGAGCGGACGAAAAACCGCTTGTCACGTTGTTGCTGAGCGTAACTAGTTGCAGATAATCTCGGCCATTCAGAGGCATATCGACGATACGCTGCTGCTCGATGGTCGTCCCGACAGTGGCATTATCGGTGTTCAATTGCTCTGCCGAGGCGCTCACTTCAATCTGTTCGCTAAGCTGACCTGGCTGAAGGGTGAAGTCAGCACGGAGAGTCTGCGTTACCTGAAGCACGAGGTTGGCATGAGTCTCCGATTTGAACCCCTGCAAAGCAGCCTGAACGTTATAGTCGCCCGGAATGAGCGCAGGGAAGGAATAGGCGCCTTCACCGTTGGTTGGCACTGTTCGGCTGACGTTCGTCGCCGTGTTGGTAACGGTAATGGATACGTTGGGAACAACCGCACCCGAAACGTCCTTCACTTGGCCTTCAATGGTTCCGAAGGTTTGAGCGCCAAGGTGAAAAGCACAAAAAAGGACTGCCGTCAGAAGAGTGAGCCTTTGAAAACGGCCACGGATAAACGTGTGGAGTAACGCAGAAATCGCATTCGCGTCTCCACAAGGCGTAAAGATACGTCGCATGGTAAATTTAACCCCTGTCAATGAGTTGTGGCGATCATATCACCTACTTAAATCCACTACAAGGGATTTAGTCATCCTGATGGATGTACAAAGCATTGCGATCGGCCTCTATAGTTCCCGTACGTATAGGTAAGGCCATCCCGATTTCAGGCACGGGCTTTGGTACTTTTCGGTGGAGAGGAAAGTAAATTCTTTCTCCTGCCATGTTCTGCAATGCCGTGTTGTACACCCGCCGCTCATTTGACGGGGGACCGTCCGATTCCTGGAATCGATCTGGTTAGTGATATTGCAATCCGAGGCTTTGAGCTTGACTTGACCAAAGTTTGGGATTGAGCCGGACGACGACAGCACTGCTTTCCGGAGTTGATCCGGTCTTCGCGCTATCGCCGTCTTTCGAGTGTCACTGGGCCGGCGTGGGCTGCGCTGTCGCAGCCGAATTCACCGTCTGGGCCACCGGCGCCGATGCCGCTCCCACATAATGAACGCCGCCATCGCCGCCATAGGTCGCCGTTAGCTGGTGAGTACCGGCGCTTAGTGACGAATAGTTCACGACGCTCACTCCGTGGGCCACACTCAGACTGGCGCGCCCCGCATTCAGCGGCTGAACGCCGAGTACGGCGGCGCCGTCCTTGAAAGTCACTGTTCCGGTAGGCGTTCCGGTATTGGAACTGACGGTTGCGGTAAACACCAGGCCTTGGTCGAACGAGGATGGATTGACGCTCGAACTGAGAGCCACGGCGCTGGTGACATTCGCGTTTACTACCTGCTTTAAGGCAGTCGAATTACTCTTTTGATAGAGCGAATCACCGGAGTAAATGGCGATGATAGGATGCGTGCCGGTGGCTAACGAAGATGTCGTGAACGCAGCAGCGCCGTTGGCGAGCGGCGCAGTCCCAAGCGAAGTGAGACCGTCGGCAAAGGTGACAGTACCGGTAGGCACGGGAACGCCCGCAACTGGTTTATAGGACACGGTAGCGTCAAACGTCACCGCAGAGCCTGCCGTGGAGGGGTTGGAAGACGAACGAACCGCCGTGGTAGTGAGGTTGCCGTTCACCACTTGTGTAAGCGCGGAGTTGCCGCCCCGGAAATTACTGTCGCCGCTGTAAACAGCCGAGATCAAGTGATTGCCGGTCGTGAGCGTGCTGCTGCTGAAGGCTGCTTCCCCTTGCGCTACGGGAACGGTTGCCAACAACGCCGTTCCATCCATAAACTGCACGGTTCCCGTCGGCGTATCGCCTTGTGCCGCTGCCGAAGCAATCATGGCCGTCAAGGTCACCGGGCTGCCGAGAGTCGACGGATTCGATTACGAATGCAGCGTAACCGTGGCCGGATGCAGATCCACCACTTGCGAGAGCGGCGCTTAAGCGGACTTAACGACAGCAGTGAACTCTACACTTTGCCCGTGCTGCGAAGGGTTCACCGAAGAGGTGACCGCCGTAAGCGTCGAGCTGAGAAGCGCCGTGGCCGTGTGAAAGGCACGCGGAAGAATCGTCGGACCGGCCGAGAACGTTCTGCTGGCTGGATCGTAAAGGTCAGTGGTTCCCAAGCTGGCCTGCTGTTCCAAATCGGTGCCGCCGGCGAGGAAAACTCTTCCATCCGACAACAGAGTAGCGGTGTGAGATGCGCGAATGGCGGTTAAGCACCTTGGGCTGCCCAGACAAGTCCCGCTGCCCGAGAGCAGGGTAAAGGTTTTGGTGTTCGGGTCGTAAAGCTCCGCGGTCGCCAGATCGTTAAAAGGAGGGCCACCTTAGCCTCCCGCGATCAGCACCTGCCCGTCCGGCAGCAGGGTAGCGCTATGAAGAAACCGCGTCATCTGCATAATAACCGATATCAGCGGACTGGTGTGGGACGCGGACGGCCAGAGTTGGTTCGTGTCGGTAATCACTACCGTCGGCAATCAACTGCTTTACGTCTCTTCCGACGGCCGCTTTCAACCTTTGGGCGACATACAGGGCTGGGCAGTGCCCTCGCCGGACGGCATGCGTGTGGCATTCTTGAACCGCATTATCGCGAGCAACGCCTGGATTCTCGAACGGCGCTAGTAATGAGAAAACCGGCGTTCCGGCAACGCCGTTCCACAATCCTGACCTCTTACTGAAGTTCTAACTCCAGCCGTCTCCAAAGTTCAGTAAGTGACGAGGCGTTCCCGTTCGGCAGTGAGATAGTCTCAAACTCTGTCAGTTGTCCTGTTTCAGCATTCCATTCCAAACCGAATCGTAGTTGCGGGTCGACGACCAGAACCTGTTTGATCCCGAGTTGCGAATACTTCCGGCACTTCGTTTTGAGGCGATTCATGCGATCTTCCGGAGAAAGAACCTCGACAACAACGTCAACGGGTTCGGTCGGATAAGGCTGTTCGATACGCAATGTCCCAATGACATCCGGAACCGGTTGCCAGTTGGGGTCGATCCGAAGCTCCGCTTCTGACAATGCTTTGTAACCGGCTTCTTTCAGCAGGACGGACAGGAGAAATTGGACAAGTATGTGGAGGGCTGTAGGCATGGCCTTTTGGACAGGCTCTCCGTTCCAATACTCGAAATATGGTTTCCTTCCGGCATAACGGAACCGAAACTCTTCGAGGCTCAAACGTTCAGCTACTAGCGCAGCCATGCTACGAGTCTAGCTCCGATTGGCCCAATGCTTACGAGCAATTACATATTGATACCGATTTGATACCGAATACAGGCGCGCTCTATTGCTTGCAGTCGACGATACGGCCACACCGTCCTTCTGAACCCGAGCGCTTGCGCCAGCCAATTTGAAAGCGGCTACTTCATAACGGGAAGCTTGCCGCCCGAGGGCGCGGTATGCAAACAGGACAATCTGCCCTTCGATCCCATTCCGTAATTGGAGTCCGCAATTGCATAGTATGTATGGGTGCGATACGTTCTTCTTTTTCTGCTGGCCCAAACTTCTTTGCTTGTCGCCGGGCAAGACGCTTCTCCCCTGACCACGCTGCCGCTCTGGCCCCAAACTTCGTCCAACGCACCCGCCGCCAAAGAGAGTGACACGACCACGGCTCATGACGAATTGGTGGGCGGCAAACGCGTAGAGAGACTTACCGACGTGACGGTTCCCACTATCACGGTCTTTCCTGCACCGGCACAAAATAATAGCGGGGCGGCGATCGTGGTCTTTCCCGGCGGCGGTTATCGCATTCTGGCAACGGATCTCGAGGGAACCGAAGTGTGTAGCTGGTTGAACTCGGTGGAGGTCAACTGCGTACTGCTCAAATACCGAGTTCCGAACGCCGGCCCTTATCCGAAATTTTCAGAAGATCTCGCCGATGCTCAGCGCGCCGTTCGTCTCACTCGCCAACATGCGAAAGAGTGGAAGATCGACAGCGACCGTGTCGGAGTGCTTGGCTTTTCGGCGGGCGGACACCTGGCTGCGGTGTTGAGCAACCATGCCAGTGAACCGGTTTACAAATCTGCCGACGCTGCGGATCAATTGAGCGCCCATCCCAACTTCGTCGCGATGATCTATCCGGGAGGCCTGGTGCATGCTCCGAATCTTCAGCAGTTAGGTCCTGAGGTGAGTCCGGGCGGAGACACGCCACCGACCTTCCTGGTACAGGCTGAGGATGATCCGGTCCACGTAGAGAACACGCTGGTTTACTACAACTCGCTGAAGCAGGCCGGCGTTCGCGCTGAGATGCACATCTTTGCGCAGGGCCGCCACGGCTATGGACTGCGGCCGACTGCGCTGCCCGTCACGAAATGGCCTGTGCTGGCAGTGGAGTGGTTTCACACCATCGGCGTGCTCCATTAGGTAGTCTCAACGGATTTTTTGTTTCACGCCGTAAACTGTCGTTTCCGGGTTGTAGTTGCGCCAGTCGAACCAATAGTCTTTGATCATGTCGACACGCTCCAGGCAGACACCCTTGAGCGGGCCCGCAACGGCGCAACCCTGGAAGTTCCATTGCGCTCCATTGGCAGAATCGAGGAGCAGTTTCTCGGCCGGATTGCCGTCAATTCGATAGAACTGCGAAGCTGTACTTTGGCCGGGAATGCGTTGGCGAAAGACGCGCACGGAACGACTATCAGGTCCGACGACCAGCAAGATTGGCTCGCTGCCCACGTGATCCTGAATCACTTTTTCTTTCAGGACAGTCTGGTAAAGAAAGGCGCGGCTTGCTCCGAAGGCTCGAATACCGAGCATCAAATCGCGGGGTTTGAGACCGGCCTGCGCGTAGCTGAGCACGGTGGGAGCTTTGGCCATTCTGACGTCCCAATTCGGAGGGGAGTACTCGCCGGCATAGCGAGCGACATCGTCGAGCACGGAGCCGCCGGGCTGCTCCTGTTTCCAAAGTGCAAACGTCAACTCGTCGGCGGACACTAACTGCAGACGCTTTCCCGCGAGCGGTCCCGATACGGCCAATCCGGTGATCTGCTGCCAGAACGTTCCGGTCTGTTCATCACGCATGAGGAAGTTCTGGTTGTTGATGCCCGCCAGATGAAAGCGCAGTGCTATCCCGCCGACGATTCTTTGAAACACCAGACCGGTGTGACAGAGCGTTCAATACGTGGCGACGATCGGCAATCCACCCACAACATCGTTGACGATGTGATGGTAGGACATGCTCCGGACCGGATAGGCTCGCGCCTCGGTGCGAACACGGACCGCGATGACCTCCTCGCCGGTGTTCAATTTCGCTTTGGCGGCCGGAGAGAAAGTAGGGCGGTCGAGCGGATGGAACATGAGTTCATAGACATTCACGCGCGACAAGATGCCGAAGGCGACGACGAGCAGCGCGCACGCCGAAGCGACTGCTCTGCCCCAAATACCACGCGCCTGCCGCCAGGCAAACAGCAGCAATACAAGCACGGCTGCGACAAAAACGATTTCGAGCAACGGCCTGAACCGCAACACAGCTAAGGCCACGGCCAATTCGGATGCGCCTTGGTGACGAAACGGGCGAATCACGTAAAGCGGATAGACGAGTGCGGCGAAGGAGAGCAGAACACAGATGAATAACCAGAGACGCGGCCTACGGAGCGACATATCTGGCAAAGCATATCAGCAATCGAGCAAGTTCCGCATCCATCGAAAGTATGGCGCAAGAATCCATCACATCTCTCAAGACTTGGAGGCGCCTAAGGGAGTACTCTGCTTGCACTACCGTCAGGTTGAATCCTCGTGCAACGACAACTACTATTCCGATCCTGGATCATGTTCGCCCTAGCTGCTACTCTTTTACGCGCGCAGGACCCGACCGGCGCCTTCGAAGGACAAATACTCGACAAGCAGGGCGGCACAATCGCCGATGCGGCGCTCAGCCTCACAAACCTACAAACCGGTTACACGCGATCGCAGACCAGCTCAGAAAACGGGTTCTTCCGTTTCTCACTCCTGCCGATCGGTAACTACTCGTTGTCGGTCAAATCGAATCATTTCGCACCGTTCACGCAACAGCCGATCGGGATCGCGGTCAGCGAAATATCACGACTGGACGTGCATCTTGAACTGGCATCGGTTGTAGAGTCGGTATCGGTAACTGGCGGAGCGGAAGTCGTTGACACAGCGACCAACACCCTTGGTAAAGTGGTCAGCGGCCGCGAGGTGGTCGACTTACCGCTGAACGGGCGCAACTTTTCCCAACTCGGCTTGCTGCAGACGGGTGTTGCACCGCTCACTGCCGGCCTCTCGAAGGTGGGCGGCTCTCTGCGAGCGGACGAAGCGTTCGTGGTGAATGGGCAGCGGCCTGAATCAAACAACTACCTGCTAGATGGTTCGCAGAATGTGGACCGGCTGGACGGAGCATACGCGTTGAAGATTCCGGTGGACGCCATTGCTGAATTTCGTATGCTCACGCATACCGCGCCTCCTGAATACGGCGGCAATAGCGGATCCACTACCAGCGTGGTTACCAAGGCCGGCGGTAAGGGTTTCCACGGAACAGTATACGAGTTTTTTCGGAACAACGCGCTTGACACGCGAAACTTCTATTCTCAGTCGGTGGAACCGCTGAAGCAGAATCAGTATGGCGCGACAGTGGGCGGCCCGATCAAGAAAGACCGCCTGTTCTTCTTTGCATACTACGAAGGATTTCGCAACCGCCAGGGCGTGACGCAATCGGCAACTGTTCCCACGGCAGCCGAACGCAGCGGCGATTTTTCGGGACTGGGATCTCCTCTGATTAACTATGCCGCGGGAGGAACAAAGCCCTTCCCGAACAACACCATTCCCTCGTCTCTATTCAATCCGACAGCTCTGAACGTAATCAAGTTATATCCGCTGGGAAATGTGTCGCCTTCGGTGTACACAACAACCCTGGTGGGGCAAAACGACGCCGATCAGGCCGGCGGCCGGCTCGACTTCAACCGGACGGAGAAGGACCAGTTATTTGCCCGCTATTCTTACTCGACAGGCAATAATTTAAATCCGATTTCCGTACGCGGCGCTCCGCTGCCGGGCTTTCCGGTGCGCGATGATCTCACGGCGCATTCGGCAGTTCTTTCGGACACGCATTTGTTGTCAGCCTCCCTGAGCAACTCGGCGCGTGTATCGTTTTTTCGTTACATCTTCGACTTCGATCAGCGCTTGAACCGCGACAATCCTGCGAGTTTCGGTTTCGGTTACAACTCGGCCTCGGCGCTGGGACAGGGGCCGCCGTATTTCAACCTGAGCGGATACTCCCCGATCGGCGGCGCGCAGAGCGGTCCGCGATTGTCCGCCCAAAATACTTATGAAGCACAGGACGGTGTGACGTGGATTCGAGGTTCCCACTCGTTCAAATTCGGAGCGGAGTTTCGCAGAAATCAAATCAATGTTTTTCAAGCTACCGTGCCGAACGGCTTGTTTATCTTCTCTTCTTCCTTCCCGCTGAGCGATGCCTTCGCGAACCTGTTGACGGGTTCGCCGGTGTTGTTTTATCAAGGCTTGGGTGACTTCTACCGGGGGCTGCGCAACTGGGGCACGGCTGTCTATGCGCAGGACGAGTGGCGCGTCAGCCGGCGGCTGACCCTCAATTACGGCTTGCGGCACGAAATCATCAATCCCTATTCGGAGATCCGCAACCGGCTGGACGGTTTCATTCCAGGCGCTCAATCCGTGAGGATGCCAAATGCTCCGGCTGGGATCGTGTTTCCAGGGGATTCGGGCGTCTCCGCGGGTATTGCGGCGAACTACTACGCCGGCTGGATGCCGAGAGTGGGAATCGCCTGGGATCCGACCGGGAACGGCCTCTGGTCTATCCGGTCGAGTTATGGAATCTTCTATGACCCGTTCGGCAATGGCGCCAACACTCTTTCCTCTCCCGCAGTCAGCTCTCTGCCGTGGGCGCAATTCGACCAGATCAGCGGGCAGGTTCCGTTCACAAATCCGTTCGCCGGACGGCCTGCTCCTCAGTTGAATGCGTTTTCGCTCCCTTCCACGCTGCTGGCCGTAGACCCCACAGCCCGTCCACCTTACGCGCAAGACTGGAATTTTTCGATCCAACGATCTCTGCACAAGGATTACTTGCTGGAGGTTCGCTATGTGGGAACCAAAGGAACCAGGCTACCGCGCAACATCGACGCGAACCCGGCGGTCTATGGCCCGGGCGCGACCTCAGCCAACGCGGACCGGCGGCGGATTTACGCGAATTGCCAGCCGAATAACAGCCCGTGTCAGCTGGCGACGGTGGCTGTGACCAGTTACGGAAGCAACTCGACCTATGAATCCGGCCAGGTCAGTCTGTCACGAAGATTCGGGAACAGCTTCGGCTTCAATGTCTCCTATTGGTACTCGAAGACCTTGGATTATCTATCGGCGATGAATCTGAATACCGCGTCTGCAACGCCGTTGGCCGGCGAAAACGATCTGGCTCAGAATCCCTTCGATCTTCGCGCCGAACATGGTCCTTCGCTTTTCGATGCCACCCATCGTTTTGTAGCAAGCGGTAGTTGGGAACTGCCTTTCGCCCGGACCAGCCACGGGGTCAAGCAAGCGTTGCTCCAGGGATGGCAGCTCAACTCCATTGCGAGCGCCAATTCAGGCACGCCGTTCACGGTCTATGACAGCAGCAATGTCGCTTTGCAGGCCAGCAGTCCACCCATTTCCGGCTACTTTGCCAGCCGCCCGAATCTAATCGGCGATCCCAATGCAGGCCCTCACAACCCGAACTCCTGGCTTGCGCGATCTTCCTTTCTCCGGCTGAATCCGCTGACGCAAGCCGGACAGTTCGGAAACGCCGGAAGAAATATCGCACGGGGGCCGGGGTTCGCCGATGTGGATGTTTCTTTGATGAAAAACTTCCGCGTCAGGGAATCGGCCACACTGCAGTTTCGGGCGGAAAGCTTCAACGTTGCGAATCATCCGAATTTCGGATTGCCGATCTCCGACCTGGCCTCCTCGGACTTTGGCCGCATCCTTTCCGCGGGCCCGGCTAGATTAACGCAGTTCGCCTTAAAGATCTTGTTCTAATTTAAACCTGCAATTGGAGAATCGAATGGAAATATTGTCGCAAGGGTTGTATTTACCGGGCGTGGAGCAAGATCCGAAGCCCGGTATATATAAGAATCTGAGGGAGGCCTGGAAGGACAGGCATGAGGGCGAGTATCCCAAGATTTGGGATCTGTTTGGATTTCGCGAAGAGTTCACGGTCTATCTTGCCCGCTTTACGCAGGGAGTGTTGCGGGCGCCCTCTTCGCTGAGTCCGGGAATGCGGGAATTGCTTGCCGCCTACACTTCCTACCGCAACCAATGTGCGTTTTGCACGAAGGCGCATGCGGCGGCGGCAGCCGAGTTACTCGGGAATGAAGCACTCGTCTGGAGCGCGCTGAAGGATCCGGAGACTTGCGGGTTAGAAGAGAAGGAAAAGCTTCTGCTGCGCTTCGCGGGAAAGATAACGGGCGATCTGCCGTCGATGAGCGCGGAGGACGCGGAGGCGCTGCGGAGCGCGGGCTGGAACGACGAAGCAATTTACTTCGCGGCGACTACGGTTGCGCTATTCAATTTCTACAACCGATGGATTACATCGACCGGAGTTCCGCCCATGTCAGATGAGTCGCATCGCGAACAAGGAAAGCTGCTGGCCACCGGCTATGTTCGCGCCCATCCGCAGGAGTGAAGCAAGCGACGAAAGCAGCCCGCGCTATCGCGGGTGGCGGGTGGTGATGGCGGGTTTCTTCGGAGTGCTGGCAGGCTTCGGATCGCTAGTGTTTTACGGCTTCAGCTTGTTCATAAAACCGCTTCACGCCGAATTCGGCTGGACGCGCCAAGACATCTCGATTGGATTTGGCTGCGCCTCGCTCTGCATCGCGCTGTTTTCTCCGCTGGCGGGTCGGCTGCTTGACCGGTTCGGTTCGCGACGAGTCATCCTGCCGACAGCGCTAATTTTCGGCATTGCTTTCTCATCGCTCGCCTTTCTGACTTCCCATCTTGCGCAATTGTATGCGGTCTTTGTGGTGCTCGGCGTGGTGGGCAACGCCAGCGGCCAAATGGGATACACGCGGGCGATCTGCACCTGGTTTGACGGACGACGTGGGCAAGCGCTGGCGCTGTTGATGGCAGGGACTGCCATGGGCGCGATCGTGACGCCTGTGGTTGCGCAAGCCGTTATTACAGCATCCGGCTGGCGAGCCGCTTACTTTGTTCTCGGGATGTTGAGCCTTCTACTTGGCGTTCCGTTGACAGCCGTATTTGTGACTGAGCGAGCGGATGGAGGGCACGGAGCAGCTGTTGCGCCACAAGCCGGAAATAGCCTAAGAAACAGTCTGAACAAGCGGGCGTTCTGGATTCTGGCGTGCACATTGTTTTTAAGCGCACTGAGCGTGAACGGCGTGGTCACACACCTTTCGGCATTGCTGACGGATCGGGGAATTTCGGCTCCCGACGCAGCGCTCGCAGTTTCGTGCCTCGGCTGTGCAGGACTGCTGGGCCGGCTCACAACCGGGTATTTACTTGATCGCTTCTTCGGTCCCAGAGTTGCTTTCGCTTTGCTGGCGATCGCCTCAGCGGGATTGCTTCTTTTATCGGGGGTTACATCGGCGCCGGCGGTCATGACAGCAGCTGCCCTGATCGGCTTCGGAATGGGCGGCGAATCCGACATCACGCCCTACCTGCTCACAAGATACTTTGGAATGCGAAGCTTCTCGTCGCTTTATGGATTTACCTGGACAGCCTACGCGGCCGCTACTGCTGCTGCCTCAGTGCTGATGGGCACGCTATTCGACGCAACAGGATCCTATCAAGCGGCGGCGGTCTGGCTGGCAGTTCCGACTTTCGCCGCCGGAACCATGATGCTTTTTATGCCTCCGTATCATCAATACGGATGTTCGAAAACAAGCGGCAAGGTCCAGCCGTTCAGCGGCGGTTCCTCTAGCTCTGAGCCACAGCCGATTGCACCGGGCTGAACTGCTGCTTGTTGAGAGCAACATATCCTTCCGTGGCGATTTTGGCGGCTCGTTGACGATACCAGTCCTGGTCTGCCGGCGCCCAGGTCGCCAATCCATCCACATAGCGGTTGTACATACAGAATGCGGCCGCAATCAGAACCGTGTCATGGATTTCGAGATCGGTCGCTCCCGCCTGCCGGGCTGCCTCCACGTCGTCTGTCGTGACTTGCTTTCCGCCCTTCTGTACTTTCCCTGCGATCGCCAGGAGCTTCTTCAATTTGGGTGAGATGAGAGCATGTTCAAAATCGCGCTTCACGCTCCGTACCAGGTCTTCATTCCCATCCAGATGATGGGCCGCGATGGCGCCATGAATGGTTTGACAGTAGCTGCAATCATTTTCGGAGGAAACGTAGGTTGCGATCAGCTCGCGTTCACCGGGAGTGAGAGTGCTCGGGCCAAGCAGCAGGACTTCGACCAGTTCATTGAGGGGCTTCGACGTCTCGGGCCGAAAAGCCATTGGACCGCGGATACCGGGCAGGTCCTCGCGAAGAGAAATATGTGGCATAGGTTGTGTTCCGTGGTGCAGAATATCACCGGCGGAGCTGATTTGTCTTCCATCGAAAGATTGGTTTCCGGTTAAGGAGTTTTGTAATCTGCTGGCGAAGCTTCAAATATTTTTCTGAATAAGGCGTTTGTCGATTTCGGCGATGCGCCGTTCGAGTGCGGCAAGTCGCTCATCGCTGGCGACATTGAGGTTCCCGAGGTCGGCTTTTAAGTGGCGAAAGCGCGTGGTTTCGGCTTCCTGATAGTCGCTGAAAGCCCGTAATAGGCGGGTTTCGGCGTCGTGAGTGCGTTCATCGATATACTCGACAATGCGTTTTTCAGCGTTGGCCAGCGCTTCTGTGAGTACGGCTGTCAATACGGTTTTTGTGACGGGTGTATCGTTGTCCATAGTTGATTCATTTTTCGAGGCGGCAAGCGTTCGCAGCGCTTCCGCCTCTTTGATGTTAGTTCTTCTTATCTCCTCGCCGGACCGGTTGGTTGCGTGAGGCGGCATCCTTCGAACCGGTTAACCGCTGGCTAGGCTTCTTCGATGCGCTTCTTGTCAGGTGCGCAGGTCTCTTTCCAGCAAAGAATTCATCGGGTATGGCGTCTTCGTCGGCGATTTCTACGGAGGGCGCGTTGTTGCGGAGGCTGAACCCGCTTGTGTAGCCAGGGAGTAAAGATCATCACGCTAAGCCCAATCCAGCGGCAGAGCTCGTTGCAGCTCGCGCGAGTTCAGGAATTGGCAGGCCAAAATCCGGACGCGCGTCCGCTGAGCCGGACGACCCCGGGCTCGCCCTCAGTACTGAGGTCTTCATTACCTTGCCTGAGAATAAAGCCACTAGTGAATTGTCCTGAAGTAACAAAAAGCATATTATTGGTGTCTTACGGGCGTGCCTTTCAAAGCGATGCGCCTGAAGATAAGCAAGAAGCAGCGTAGTCAGTTGGCGGCGATCACGCGGAAGCAAACGGCGCCGGCTGCCGAGGTAACGCGAGCAAAGATCATTCTCGGATTAGGGGAAAAGAAGCCATACCGTACTTTGAGCAATGACTTAGGGATTTCCTCGGCTACGATTGCGCTGTGGCGAACTCGATTCGAGGAGTACGGCGTGGCTGGGCTGATATCGATTCATCCGGGCAAGGCCCCCACGAAGTTAACGGCTGCGACGCGCGCCAAGGTGTTGGCCAAGACGCAACAGGCGCCGCCCGATGGATCGACGCACTGGTCTTGCCGGAAGATGGCCGAGGCGCTGAATCTCAGCAAGACGCTTGTCCACCGGATCTGGCAGGAGTCCGATTTAAAGCCACATCGGCTGGATCGATACATGGCCAGCAATGATCCGGATTTCGAGAAGAAAGCCGCCGATATCATCGGTCTTTACCTGAATCCTCCTCAGCATGCAGCCGTCTTCTGTGTGGACGAAAAATCAGCCCTACAGGCCTTGGATCGCAAAGATCCCTGCTTGCCGCTCTCGCCCGGTCGAGCCGAGCGCCACGGGTTTGAGTATTTTCGCCATGGCACTTTGTCCCTTTTCGCCGCGCTGGACATCAGAACCGGTCACGTCATCGGTAAAACCGCCGCCCGCCATACCAGCGCCGAGTTCGTTGACTTCCTGCGGCAAGTCATCGATAGCTGCCCGGCCAATCAGGAAATACACGTCATTGTCGACAACCTATCCGCACACAAGACCGAACTGGTCGATCATTTTCTCGCCGAACATTCTCGCCTGCGATTGCATTACACCCCTACCTATTCTTCTTGGCTGAATCAAATCGAAATCTGGTTTTCCAAAATCGAGCGCGACGTGATCGCACGCGGCGTCTTTACTTCCGTCCAGGACCTTACACGCAAGATCATGCGCTACATCCGGCTCTACGCCAAGCGCGCTCAACCTATTCGCTGGAAGTATGCTGACCCTACGAAAAGAATCAGAGCATGATTTATTACTCACCGGGACAGTCCACTAGCGAGCCTTCGCCGGCTGTACTTTGCCCCTGCCGATGTATTGACAACCGAGTGCTCACCGATCAATTCGAAGATTCTAGATTTAAAGCAGCGGCGGTTCGATTCCGTCCGTTGCCCGAGGCTCTAGACCGACGAGGAATTCAAAGGTTACAAGGGCAGCTAAGACAGATGCGTCAAATTTTTCGACTGTCTGAAAGAGCACAAAATTGCTTGAATACCGCGCAAACAGCTCAATTGATCTTGGAACCCAGGCGAAGATCAAATTAAATTTTGATGTATCGCCCTTCAAGCTACTTGTCAGCTTCGTATAGAGCTGAAATGCGATCTCAGCGGCCGCAATTCTATCCAAGTAATCACGGCGTTTGGTTTCAGCAATATGTTGGGCCGAAATGGAAACCTTGCTTTTGACCAGAAGGATTCGCGGTGGATCAGCAACTACATCGGGAATTGAGCCCACGACTTTACCAGTTAACTCGCGAGAGCCGTCAAGTAACATTGAAAGCTCGTTCCCAACTGAATCAGTAAGACTTTGCAGCAACTCAAGAGTTTGCTCCAGTGTTTCTACTTTCATATCTCTGCTAGGGAAGATGTATTGTCACCGAGGCTGAGGGCACGTCCGGTGACTGAAGTGTCGCTGCCCTGCGCCGAAGGCGTCGCACGTTATCATCTGGGCTTGGTACGGCGGCCCGCTTGTGATCGAGATGGGCCACGAGAGACGGAATAAAGCACGGACGATATGAAAAGGCACACTTTAATTCTTTTTTGCGCGTTACTAAGCGGTGTATCACTGAAGGCTCAGGATCAGGACTTCGTGCAATACGTGAACACCCTGCAGGGTTCGCACAACACGCCTGAATTCTCGCACGGTCGTACCTCGCCCACCGTTGGCTACCCGCATGGCGCGTACCTCTGGATCCCGCGCGGTTCAGCGATGTTCGGGGGTGGCCTTTCCTTCACGCCCAGACTCGGCAGCGCGACTGGCCCGAATGCGGATTCCGCCCCAATCGAGGTCATCGGCCTTCCCCATTACTATAAGGCGTCGTTCCAGAGCGGACTCGCTTTTGAAATGACATCCACCGAACGATGCGGCTTCTTCCGGTCAGCTGCTTCAGGATCCCAACCGCTTTTTCTGATCATCGGCGGAAACAGCGGCGAGCTGAACATCGACACTCCGCGCCGGCGGATTGGCGGCCATGGCTCGACTTGGTTTGTCATTCAGTTCGATCAACCCTTCGTTTCCCACGGACACGTTGAGGGTACGGGCAGAGGCGGTAGCGGCATCTATTTCGAGTTTGCTCCGGGTGTGTCCGTCAGCATCAAGGTCGCATGTTCCCAAATCAGCCAGGAACAGGCGGAAACGACGTTCGCGCGGGAAATCGAGCCGTACAATTTTGAACAGGTCAAATCTGCCGGCCGCAAAATCTGGAACGATGTCCTGAGCAAGATTGCTGTCGAAGGCGGCACGCTTGAGCAGAAGAAGACGTTTTACTCTTGTCTTTTCCGAGCCAACCTCCGGCCCGCCAAAATCTACGAAATCGATAAAGACGGGAAATCCCATTTCTTCTTTAACGGCAAAGTCTACGACGGGTATTACCACTCAAACCCGATTCTTTGGGATGCTTTCCGCTGCCTGTTCGCTTTGCAGAACATCATCAATACCACCGGGGAAAAGGAGTACATTCAGTCCCTACAAAGGACCAAACTGCTCACCGGCTGGTGGCCAAGCGGTCACGTCATGATCGGCAATCACGCCATTTCTGTGTTCGCCGACGCATGGGCCAAAGGAGTCCGCATCTTCGATCCCGGCACGGTGCTGAAGCTTTACTATCAGGAGATCACTCACTCCGAGCCAGACCTGAATAAGTACAACGTGGAGCATCGGCGCGGCAACGGACGCATGGGACACGAGGATTACTTCGCGCTGGGCTACATCCCGTATCCACAGGACACCAAGGAAGTCCAGGAAAGCACCTCTCGAACGTTGGAATACGCGTACGACGATTTTTGCGCCTATCAGTTGGCGAAAATGACCGGGAACAAGTTCTATGAGGATGTCTTCAGGAAGCACATGTTCAACTACAAAAACGTGTTCGATCCGTCCGATCGCTTTATGAAGGGCCGCGATGTTGAGGGTCACTGGAACAAGCACTTCGATCCTTATGAGTGGGGCGGTCCATTCGTGGAGGGCAACGCCTGGCAGTGGAAGTGGTCTGTTCCGCAAGACGTTCAGGGATTGATCAACCTGATCGGGAGTGAAAAACAAGCGGCATCCGATCTCGATGCGCTCTTTGAAGCTCCGGCCGACAGGGCTCCATACGGCGGCTATGGCTTTCAAATCCATGAAATCACCGAGGCGATGGCTGCGAACATGGGTCAGTACGGCGGGATCAACGAGCCCGGCTTTCATATCATCTATCTCTACGACTACGT
The DNA here is from genome assembly GCA_965276965.1 of Bryobacteraceae bacterium. GTDB lineage: Bacteria > Acidobacteriota > Terriglobia > Bryobacterales > Bryobacteraceae > Bog-105. Next base: position 425,688 of record OZ255713.1, on the reverse strand, counting down.
GGGCCAGCCTTGGAAGGCGCAGAAGCTCATCCGTACTTCCTTAAACGAGCTCTTCAACTCAGGCCCCGATGGCTTTATGGGTGACGAGGACGGGGGCGCAGTATCCTCGTGGTACGTCTTCAGCGCCCTTGGCTTCTATCCCGTGACGCCGGGCGTCGATCAATATGCCATCGGCAGCCCTCTGTTCGGCAAGGCGACCATCACGCTGGAGAACGGGAAGAAATTCACCATCGTGGCCGAAGGCAACGGTCCAAACAACGTTTACATTAAACATGCATCTCTGAACGGCAAGTCCTGGTCCAAGAACTGGATTGATCACGCCGCCATCATGAATGGGGGCTCACTTCGCTTCACGATGAGTCCGGAACCCAACAAGACACGCGGAACTCGTGAGGAGGATCAGCCGTTCTCCGTGTCAAGAGAGCGGTAGTTCAGCAGACGGGCGTGAACGTGCCAAACCCTGCGATGGGGTGGTGATCCCGCGGCGATTTTCGAGAAGCCGTGGGTTTGGTCTTCACGAGGCAAAAAGAAGACGGATGAGCCGAGAGCACCTGAACGGCAACCGGAGTTGTGGCAGCAATATTCCAGGGCAGCAACTCATCAACGCGGTTAATTGGATGATCGGCAATGCGCATCAGGACGTAGCGCAGATATGCTTCCGGGTCGAGTCCGTTCAGTTTGGCAGAGCCGACCAGGCTGTACATGGCTGCAGCACGTTCTCCGCCAGCATCGGAGCCCGCGAACAGGTAGTTCTTCCGTCCGATCGCAACAGCGCGCAACGCACGCTCCGCTGCATTGTTGTCAATCTCAAGCAAACCGTCATCGCAATAGCGCTGCAAAGCAAGCCAGCGCCCAATGCATAGCTAATCGCGCCAGCGATGTCAGACTTGCGCGACACTTTTGCAAGCGTTTGTTGCATCCAGTCATGCAAGCCGGTGATCAGAGGAACTGCCCGAGCCTGGCGAACGCTCTTCCTCTCATCCGGCGAACGGCCGCGGATGTCATTCTCCACAGCGTAGAGTTCGGCGATTCGTTTCAGGGCTTCTCCGGCGAGCGGCGATGCATGCGCCTGTTCGATGTCGAAGAACTTGCTGCGGACGTGCCCAGCAGGCGGCTTCCTTGACATCGCCGCTGTCGTACAGGCGGTTGAAGCCAGCGTACGCATCCGCTTGCAGCGCACCCTTGAAGCTTGCCAGATGCTGCATCGGATGTTTGCCTGAGCGGTCCGGAGTATACGCAAACCATACAGCCGGAGCTGTCGTTTGTCCGGCAGGCCGTTCATCCCGCACATAGGTCCACAGCCGTCCCGTCTTCGTGCGTCCCTTGCCCGGTTCCAGCACCGGAACAGGCGTATCATCGGCATGCAACTTCGTTGCACTCATCACGTGCTTGCGCAACGCTTCGTTCAGCGGCTCCAGCAGCTTGCTGGCAGAGCCCACCCAATCAGCAAGAGTGGAGCGCTCCAGTTCCACACCTCCTCGTGCATAGATCTCCGATTGACGGTTCAACGGCAGGTGGTCCGCGTACTTCGAAACGAGAACATGGGCCAACAGCCAGGCGCCTGCCATGCCGCGTGCAATGGGACGGCTCGGTGCTTCCGCTTGCACGATCACATCGCATTTACTGCAACACAGCTTCGGCCGAACATGCCGAATCACCTTGAAGCTGGCAGGAACCCATTCGAGCACTTCGGAGACGTCCTCACCGAGCCTGTTCAACTCAGCACCGCAGGATGGGCACTCCTGATCGGCGGGCATGTGTGTTTCCACCTCACGCGGCAGATGGTTTGGCAGGATGTATTAGGAAGATAGGAGGGTTCAGCAAGCATGCTATAGGCCGAAGTAAAGAACTTCTTTGGTCAGGAACAGCCTTCGTCGCAGCTTGCGGAACTAGCTGAGCAAGCAATCGCGAAGTAGCTTCGCTGTCGAACTGACGGCGCAGCAGGCGCGCCGGCCTCGGGCTCTTTAAATTTGGCCAATTACAACAGCTTTTGGCTTTTCGAACTTAATATGGTCGGCCCATAGTCGCAGGGCTATACCGGAGACTGTTATGGGAAACCCGAGAAGCATCTTGAGTAGTAATTCAAGTGCATGATTCAATGTCTCAGCTGAGCCTATTTGTGTTACCAAAAAGATTATCCAAATAATAGAGATCAAAAACATGCTTAACGAAAATACAAACACTATCCAGTACCCAACCTTGCGAACCCCTCCGTAGTTCTGACTCGGCTTTCGCTTTTTTTGTATTAGAGATCGATTCCATGAGAGTCGATCCAGCTCCGTGTTAGCGGTTTCTCGAATCTGATTGATTGCGAGTACAGTTTCATCTTTGATCTGTTGTTGTCTAGCTGGATTTCCCTCTTCAAGTTGAATCTGCAGTTTCTCAAACTGATCCCAAAATACAAGACGTTTGGTTGCAAGGTCAATAACCCGGAGTCGTTTTGCGTGCTCACCATAGATAGACGAAACATACACAATGGCGGGAGCAGCTATAGATGCGAGGCCAGTTATTAGTGCTGCTACTATCGGAACAATTTCCTGAAGCCAGCCGGTGAAGGGGATGTATTCATGTCTCGAAGAAATTGTATATATGCTTCTCAGGGGATGATTATTTTGGGGCTACACTTACCCAGCATTTCTTTTTATCTGTAGCCGGCTTGCAAGGTGAGGCTCTAAAAGCAAGGCGTTCATCCTGGATGCAGCAGGAATCTACACTTTAAGACAAAGCTTCATTAGACTAAGCGGTTTTCCAGGGATAACCAAGAGGTAGAAGACAGTAATCAACGAGCTTTAGCTCGGCTCGCCTTTTCTGCAACTCGCCTCGGCGGGTGATTCGGCTTAAGCTGGAGTTCTGATGCGAGCCCGCTTGAGAGCCCTTCGCCTGCCGTGCATGGCTGTCCTTCTCTGTGCGCTCCGGCAAGGGACCTTTGCAGCGGAATTGCCCATCCCGCGCTACCACTTAACGGCGCATCCCTGGACGCCTCTGGCCACTCAGCCTTCTGCTTTTCTCGATGTCCTCGAAGGTGTTTGCCGTTTCAGCGCTCGTCACCAGGATCAGTCCGGCGCCATCATCGACCCGTTTCTCCATCGCGAGCACCAATACGCCACGCCGTACTTCGCCTATGCAGTTGGGACTCTCGCGAGTGCCGGCCGCGCCCGCGACCTTCTGCCCCTTGGCGTTCGGGCCATGGATCACGCCATGCATTGCATCTCGCAAGGCCGCGAGGCCATTCCGGATCAGCACGGTGAATTCTTTCTGGCCTCGCTCGCCGAGGGTCTCGAGCTCTATCGCAATCTGGTTCCCGCAGACCAATGGAAGCAATGGCACGACGGCCTGAAACTCCCGCTCGACAGGATCATACGCGGAGGTCAAAACAACTGGCAGACTTATGCCATGAAAGGCGAATGGCTGCGCGTTAAAGAAGGACTGGCAGATCGCGAAAGCGCAGTTACGTTCATCGAACAAGCCTGGCGCAGCAATCAAAGTAAACGCATCGCGCCCGCGCCCTTTCTGCTCTACCACGATCGAAGCAGCAATCCCGACACCCTGAGTGTGGAAGCCGTGGGCCGTGGAAACCTGCTGGCTCTGATATCAGCCGTTTATGACGGGCCAAGCGCTGCCGAAATAACCAGAATCGTAGAAGCCGCAACACGAGCCACCCTGCTGCTGCAGGACCCTTCCGGACAGGTTCCGGCTAACGGAAGGACAGACGATCACGTTTGGGTGGAGATTGGCTATCAACTCGCTTATGAGGTCATGGCCGAACGTTCGCTCGCGCGAGGCGATAAAGAAGCTGCCGCGAAGTTTCGTCGTGCGGCGAACCTCGCGTTTCAAAGCGCCGGACGCTGGCGGCGGAACGATGGCGAGTGGGCCGGTTCATTTTTTGTCACCAAGAACCATTTCGATTCGGCCCTTCGAGTCGGATATCAGGACGCCAGCCAGTACAGCAACTACAACGGGTCTCTCATGTTTCATCTGGCGGAGGCTTTTCACGTGCGCCAGCACCAGATCGACGAGCAACCCGCGCCTTCCGAAGTTGGCGGCTATGCTTTCCGTCTCGACGATGAGTACGACAGCGCGTTCGCGAATGCCGGCGGAATGCAGATGGAGGCAAATCTGCGGGGGCAAGTCGGTGAAAGCTCCGGAAATTTCTGGACTCCTCTCGGTGTTGTCCGCTTCGCCCGCGCCGGTTGGGAGACTCGCCTGGGACCTTCCGACGGTGCGCTCACCCGCGACGACGGCGCGAGTTTCGCTCCGGCCTTCCTCGAAGACGGCAAATGGGTGAAGCTATCGAACGCCACCGCGCGCTACCACGCCACCTGGAGCACCTCGTTCATCCACCCTGCCCTGGTCCGGTGCGCAATGGAATACCGTCCCAAACCCGGCCAAAGCGGTCCTGCCTTCCGCGACGACTTTACCGTCACGCCCGACGGCATTCTGTCGGTACTGCGCAAGCTCTCGCCCGAGCCTGCCAAGTGGGGCGTGGTCTGGCCCTTGCTCACCAACGATGGCGCGTCTCTCGTGACGACACTGAAGCCGCGATTCGCCGAAGTCTCTTACAAAAACCAGTCAGATCTGCAAAGCTTTCTCGCCGTCGACGGTTCGGCATTTCTCGATACGGGGCAATCGCTCGTCCGCTCCACCTACGGAGACCTGCGCCCGGTCATCGTCACCACAACCAATGCTGAGAACCGTACCTTTATCTACCCGCACGGCATCTACCCGCATGGCGGCGATCAGCCTTCGACCGATTCCGTCCTCAGTACATTCGAGTCCACCGGCGATGGCTTTCGCTCCAGCCTCGGGAGGGTAGAGGGAAATGTGTATGTCGGCAGCACCGTGGCCGGCGGTGTGGCGCGTGAGGTTAGTATCTCAGGCAAAGGACCGCCCGACGTCCGCTTCAGCGCAGAATGCGGGTTTCTGCTCCAGCTAAATGGAGGCAGAATCGTCGCCGTAGAAACGGACCGCCCCGTGCACGCTTCAATTCGAGGCGCTCAGTTCGACCTCGCGCCCTACCGTCCTCAAACGCTCTAAAGCGGGCTGATGATACTGTTACACCGGAGCTGTTACCTTCCATAGCTGGGGGTTTCCGTATAGGCTCAGTGCATCATCAGGGAGTTGTTAGAACTCAGGATCTACTTGTCGAGATTCTGTTTGCTCCTTAGGTATGGAGGGGGAACGACTATGCAGAAAGTTGTGAAATACATTTTAGGGGTGGCAATTGCGTCCTTAGTTATAACGCGGTTACCCGCCCAGACCGCGACTGCGACGCTCGCCGGGGTAGTTCGCGACGCGCAAGGAGCGTTGGTGCCGCAAGCTTCGGTGACCGCAACTCAAACCGACACGCAACTGTCCCGTGAGATAGTAAGCAACGGTTCGGGGGAATACACTATTACCAACCTTCCTATCGGGCCCTACAAGGTGCAAGCCTCTGCGCCGGGCTTTAAAACCGTAGTTCTGCAGGGTGTCGCTTTGCAGGTCAATCAAACGGCGCAGCTCGATATAACGCTGCAGGTTGGCGAGGTGTCTGAACAAGTAAGCGTCAACGCCGACATCCCATTGCTCGCTACGGAAACATCGTCGGTCGGGCAGGTGGTGGAAAATCGCTCAATTGAGGGACTTGCCTTGAACGGGAGGCAGTTTTGGCAGCTGGTGGCTCTTACTCCCGGCGCCACTTACACTCCTGGCGGCGAGGGGACCCGCACCGGCGGCAGTTCGATTCGTTCTTCCGCCGTCAACGTGCAAATCAACGGTACCGGCTTCATTTATAACGGGTGGCTGCTGGATGGCGCCGACATTACCGAATATGAGCAAGGCGGCACGAACGTGCAGCCGAACGTGGATGCGCTGGCGGAATTCCGGGTGTTTTCGGCCAACATGCCGGCCGAGTATGGCCACACGCCGAACGTGGTCAGCGCCATTACCAAGAGCGGCACGAACCAGTTTCACGGAACGGTGTTTGAATTTCTGCGTAACGACGACCTGGACGCCCGCAACTTTTTCGCTGTCAGCAAGAACCTTCTGAAGCGGAATCAGTTCGGCGGCGTGATCGGCGGCCCCATCAAGAAAGACAAGATTTTCTTCTTCGCGGACATGGAAACCACCAGGCAGCGGCAAGGCCTGGTGTTCAACAACATCTTGCCAAATAATGCGCTGAGGAGCGGCAACTTCTCAGGAACGAAAACCATCATCGATCCGACAACCGGGGCAGGATTCGCCAACAACATCATCCCGGCGAGCCGGATCTCTCCGCAGGCGTCGTTCTTCCTGAAGTACATGCCGACCCAGGCACAAGGCGCGTTCAACGCTCCGCAAAGCCTGGATGTCTATAAGGGAGACGTCAAGCTTGACGCGCAAGTGACAAGCAAGGACCGGCTTTCCGGCCGTTACTCTATCGCCGATAACGACGAGGCTGATCCGAACCAGTATCCTTCGCTTGGAATTCAGCCTCTCCATAGCCGTGGGCAAAATGCTGTGTTGTCATGGACTCGCCTGATCAATCCCCGCTGGCTGAATGAAGCCCGTTTCGCTTACTATCGCGATTACTTCCTCTTTGGCGCAGTCCTTCCCGGCACCAACTTCCTGCAGCAGGCCGGCATCACCGGGTTCGAGCAAACGCAGCTGAGCCCCAGCTTCCCTTACATCACGCTGTCGGGTTATTCGAGCTTCAACGGTTCGGGAAACAACAGCCTCCCGAAAGCGAATCGAATCAGAACCTGGCAATATTCAGATTCGGCGAGCTATAGCAGCGGCAAGCACAACTTCAAATTCGGCGGACAGCTTTACCATCAGACGCACGGGTTCTTCAACGGCCAGTCGCAGGAGGGACAGTTCGCCTTTACTACGAATTACACCGGCAACAGCTTTGGAGATTACCTGCTGGGGCTTCCGACCAGCGTATTTCGCGCTTACCCGCTGGCGCTTTATGGCAACTACACAGACCAATGGGCGGTTTTTGCTCAAGACGATTACCACGTCACGCAAAATCTAACTTTGAACGTGGGCCTTCGCTGGGCCTATAATCCGTTCTTCAACGGCATCAACGGACAAACATCGGCCTTCGATTACGCCTCGGGCAAAGTAATCGTCCCGACGACCGGCTCGGGCGCTTTGATCGATCCGGTGGCGCAGCCCGAAACGCCCCTTCTTCTGCCCTTGTTCAGCGACAGAATCATCGGCACGAACTCGTTAGGACTTCCTCAATCGGTGAGACATACGGGACCGGGCCAATGGCTGCCCCGTTTCGGGTTCGCCTATCGACCGAATGGATCGGACAAGCTTGTTATCCGAGGCGCTTACGGCATTTTCGATGAGTACCTGGATACCAACTTGACGCTGCAGTGGGCGAAGGTTCCGCCCTTTGAAATTACTCAGACGGTAAACAACACCACCCCAAGACCTAGTTTCACCTGGGCGAATCCTTTTCAGGGTCAACCGCTGGTGGCAGCCAATCCGAATCCAGGCAAGCCTTGCGCGGGTAGCGGATTGGTGCTCAACAGCTGTGTGACGCCCAATGTTTACTCCGCTCCCGGCCAGCTGCAGCAAACTTACATCCAGCAGTGGAACTTTGCGGTGCAGGATCAGCTGATGAAAAACTTGTCTTTGACGGTTGCTTACGTCGGGAACAAAACCACTCATCAACAACTGATCTCGGTGCCGGACAACGTGCCGAATCCTGGCCCCGGCGCGATTCAAAGCCGTCGGCCCTATCTGCAGTGGAGCCAACTTTACATGGGCGAGACGAACGGAAACGCAAATTATAACGCTCTGCAAGTCACTCTTGAAAAGCGATTTTCGAATGGCTACCAGTTGCTGGCGTCTTATGCTTTCAGCAAGTGTATCGACAACGGAAGCAACCAGTCCGGACCGATATCGGTCTCCTTCCTGTCGGCCAACCGGGCGGTCTGCGACTACAATCTGCCGAATAGTTTGACGATTAGCTCGGTGTATGAACTTCCCTTCGGCCGCAACCGGGCTTTTATGTCCAATGCAAATGCATTCGTCAATGGTTTATTCGGGGGGTGGGAATTGGCCGGCATTTTGACGGCCCGCTCGGGGCTGCCGTTTACGCCGATCATCTCCGGCGATCAGGCAAACACCGGCTTGAGTAACCAGAAGCCAAACCTGGTCGGCGACCCGAGCGCGGTGAATCAATCCGTAGCCAGCTGGTTCAATCCGGCGGCCTTTGCGACGCCGGCCCGCTACACCTATGGGAATTCCGGCCGTAATATCTTGACTTCAGAATCACTGATACAGCTCGACATGACACTCGAAAAGCGCTTCAGCATACTCGAATCCCGGCAACTCGAATTTCGCGCCGAAGCTTTCAACATCGCGAACCGGCCGACGTTCAACGCGCCCAACTCCACCATCGGATCTGCCTCTGCCGGGCTGATTACGTCCACCCTTAACGCCAACCGGATTCTCCAACTGGCTTTGAAATTTTACTTTTGATCTTTGTCCAAGAGTTTAGGCTGCCAATTGGGCGTATCGAACGCTACCGTGGGATAGAACGGCGGCGCGTTGCGTTGATCTTTATCGAACGGAGCGATCCCGGTGGTGTTCACGTACCACATGGCGAGGAGCCGCCCGAGTTCGGATCTTACGCCTTCCGCACTTGATTCGTCGTAAAGATTATGGAGCTCATTTGGATCTGAGCGGTAAGAGTACAGTTCGCTCCGCCCATTGGGGCGAAGAATGAGCTTATGAGTCTTGGTCCGTACCATGGCTGCGCGCGAAACCGTTTGGGGTTCCGTCTGCTCCAGAATGCATTTGGGGTGGTAAATCTCGGTGGGGTCGCGCGAGGGCTCGAAGCACTGGGGCTCATAGATGTTGTAGCCGCCTTCGGCGAAGACGGCGCGGTTCTGGTCTCCTGGTTGCGCATGGATTTGTGGAAGCAGGCTACGAGCGAAATGTGTGTGCCGAGCCTCGATGCCGGCTAGTTCCAGACTTGTCGCCATGACGTCGAAAAGCTGGATCATTTCCTCACAAGTTTGACCATTGGCTCCTCCCGGCACGCGAGCAAGCAACGGTATGTGCGTTAAGCAGTCTTCCAAACCGCTCGGCCACTTCTCGACCAGACCGTAGTCGCCCCCATAATCTCCGTGATCGCTGAACACAAATAACGCGGTATCGTCGGCATGATGAGTTCGATCTATGGCGTCGAGCAGCTCTCCCAGCAGCCAATCCGAGTAGCTGACCATGCCGAAATATACCGCGCGAATTTTGCGAAGCGTTTTTTCCGAAAGGTTTTCGATCCCGTAGGTCTTTCGAATTCCCGCATGGAACGAGGGTTTTCCGTTCAAATTTTTGGGGCGAAGCGGCGGGAGGTCGTCGGGATTATATAGATTGTGAAATCCTTGCGGGCCCGAGTAAGGCGGATGCGGATAGGTAAGCGGTAGAAATATACAAAATGGCCGGTCGGACTCTTTTCGTTCGAGAATCCGGATAGCCGCTTGCAGATTGTGATAGTCCGCGGTATGACGGCGGTCTCCCCCTTCGTCATAGAGGAACGAATAGTAAAGCGGATCGCCCAGCTTATGGGGATTCGGGCGATTCTCTATTCGCGGCGCACTTGTCTCCCAGGGAAAATAGTTCCATTCCGTCACGCTATCGGGAAATGATTCTGCCGCGAGTGCGTCATTTTTTCCGTACCAGTAAACATCGTAGCCGTCGTTGCGCAAGTAGCGGAAGAGATTTGGTTCATCGGGGCGGAGAAAATAATAAAGACTTCGATGGCCGCGAACGCTAGTCGGCCAGCCCGTTAGCAAGCTGCAACGTGACGCGCCACAAACCGGATAAGAGACGTGACACTGAGCAAATCTAGTCCCTTGCGAAGCGAGGCGGTCCAAATTTGGCGTCCGGCAGACCGGGTTTCCGTAGCAAGACAACGCATCCGCACGCAACTCGTCCGGCATGAAGAAGACCAGGTTTGGCCTTCGCACGGGTTTCGGCGGACGGCGGCTCTGCTCTCCTTGATGCGTTGGAAGCCCTGAAATTGTAGTCGCGGCGGATACAGCCCCCGCGCTTCCGAAGAAATTACGCCGTGAAACACTATTCATCCCTGAACACCTACCTTTTTTTAAAACCAAACCTTCAGTCCGAATTGAATTTCCCGACTGGGTGAACCAGTGGCTGTAATCGACCCCGCCTGGGCAGTCCCGATTGTCGTATTGGGAGCCCCGAAATGCGCGGTGTTGGTGAAATTGAAAAACTCGGCACGAAATTCGATGTAGCGGGTTTCCGTAAAGTGGAAGCTTCTAGCGCCCAGGAAATCAAGATTGATTAATCCTGGCGCTAAGATGATGTTCCGCCCGGCGTTTCCATATTGATAAGCTGTGGCGGGTTGGAAACAAGCGACGTTGAACCATTCTTCAATGCTTCGCTTGCCGGATGGAAGATTCGCTCCGCAAATCGCATTCGGGCGGGCAGTGCCGGTGCTATTTGCCGGGTTCGGACTGATACTTGGGCTTACAGGATAGCCGGTTTGCGCTACGAAAATCCCCCCGGCCTGCCAGCCGCTCACAATCGCTTTCAGCACTTTGTTCCCACTCAAAAATCCTCCCGGACGTCCAAACGGAAGTTCGTAAATGGCGCTGAGCACAAAGCGTTGGCGAAGGTCGAAACCGGATGATGATTTTTCCGCAGCCCAATCGTGCGGATCCTGTGGGAAGGCTCCGCCTACACTGTCTTCATGATTATGTACGTTGTCGAGCGCATGGCTCCAGGTGTAGCTGCCCGTCAAAGACAGACCCTGGCTAAATCGCCGTTCGAAACTCGACTGTAAAGCGTGATAAGTGCTATGCCCGTATGGGCTCTCATATTCGACCTGACCGACGGTTGGAAACAGCCGCCTGGGATTGACTGCGCCCGGACCTGGTGTTGGCTGATTGATATCGACAAGACCGGGAAGATCAGAGCTGCTCGAACCGACGTAAGACACCGTGAGCGTGTTGGCTTTGCCGGCTTGACGTTGAACTGAAAAATTCCATTGATCGACAGTTGGCATTGGATAATTAGTGGAAATTCCAAAGAGATTCGGATTCGCGACCTTGGCCGGATCGACAAAACCCGGTGGAAAGCCCTTCGCCAGAGAAATGCTGGATACGGCGGCCGTGGTCGGGGAAGGAGTCGTCACATTCGTCAGATACGGCGGATTTGCCGTACCTGAATCGTTGTTTCCGATGTAGCCCGAAAAGCCGTAAAAAATGCCAAAGCCGGCGCGGACCACCGTTTTATCGTTCCATTTCCATGCCAAGCCAACGCGAGGAGAAATATTGTTTGTGTCCAGATTGGAAAACGTGCGACCGAGAATCGATCCACCTTGCGCGGTGACCAGCGATCCATATTGTGCATTCGATGGATCGATGATGAAGTTCGCTTGACGGTTGTCGCGTTCCCACAGAGGAGTCTGCAGATCGTAGCGGATGCCGAGATTGATAGTAACCGATGGTGACACCTTCCAAGAATCATTGATGAAAAATCCATAATAAAGCGAGCGCAAATGAGCCAGCTGAAATGTGCCCAGTCCCGCGCTGGCTGTCTGTCCGAGGAGCAGATCGGCGATTGCGGAACCGGTTCCCTGGCCCGGTACGCGCGAGGTGAATTGGCCGCTGAACGTGAAGGAGGAGCGTGGCAGGTTGGCGCTGTCGGCGAAATTATAGGTTTTAAGAAACTCACCGCCGAAACGGAAGTCGTGTTTGCCATGGTTCCAAGACACTGTATTGTTGATCTGCGCCACCTGCACATGTTTGAGATTGGGGGAGAAAGTGCGATCGCCGAGGGCTGAGAACCCCGTCACGGTAATATCTGGAAGTCCGTTGACGTTCGCGAACGGCGGGATGCCCTGCAATCCAAAATCGGCAAACAGCGGCCGATTTGCAAGGGTAAGCTGGTTCGACGAGTTATCCGAATAGCCCGCATGAAAATCGTTTACCAGATTGGGAGTGAACAGATGAGTCTCGCCGGTGGCCACAGACCAGGCGGTCAAAGGTTTGTCGGACGGAAACCCTCCGACAGCGCCGATATTGCCACTGCCCCCATTTCCCGGCGCTGCAAACACGCTGCCTTGGTTGAGCTGTGCCCAGCCACGGCTGTATCGTGCAAAGAATGTATCGCTGGTTGCGATTTGTTGGTCGAAGCGTAGATCCAGCTCATTGGCGTCATTCGTAGCCGGCTGGCTGTAGGCATAGTTGTTGCGGGCGCCGGGCAGATTCGGCGGCGGGTATAACGAAGCCAGCTTGAGGCCCACCGGGTCAAGCCGGCTGGTGGGAATCACGTTGTTTGAAAACTGCTGTCGAACGCCATTCACGACATTTAAAGGATCGTAGATGGTAGACGTGCCGAACGATCCGCTGGCTGCACTGCCGGTTGGCACAGTGGTCAAGCCGCTATAGCTTTGACTTTGGCGCGTGCCCTGATAACTTGCAAAGAAGAAGCTGTGATTGCGCACGATGGGGCCGCCGAGGGTACCTCCAAACTGATTCCGCCGAAGCGGCTGACGGGAAAGGCCTCCCGCGTTTGCGAAGAAATCGTTGGCATCCAAAACATCATTGCGCAAGAACTCGAACACGTCACCGTGAAAGGCATTCGTGCCCGACTTGATAGTCGCGCTGATGACGCCGTTAGCGGAGCGACCAAATTCGGCGCTATAGTTCGCCGTCTCCACTTTGAATTCTTGAAGCGCGTCAACGGAGGGATTGAGTGCGTTAATGTTCGCCGAATCGAGGCCGATTTCATAATTTGTGTTATCGGTGCCATCCAACAATATCGTCGTCTGCAAGGTAGTGCCGCCGTTCAGACTGAATCCGTTAGAAGCGCGAGAATAATTGTTCGGAGAGGCTCCCGGACTGAGCGTTACAAGTTGGGTATAGTCACGACCGTTCAAAGGCAGAGTAACAACTCTTCTGTTATCTATCTCTTGTCCTAATGAGGCGGTCTCCGTTTGCATCAAGGCCGGTGCACCGGTAACACTAACGGTCTCGGTGGTCCCTCCCAATTCCAGATGAAAATCCAGGCGCGCCACCTGATCGACCTCTAACGTGAGGCCAGTCTGGCTCACCGGTTTGAATCCCTGTTTCGTTACATCCAACTCATAAGTTCCAGGCTGAAGAGAGGGGATGGCATAAACGCCACTGGCATTCGATTGTGTTTGCCGCCGCAAACCGGTGCTGGCATTCAGCGCGATTACGGTCGCGCCCGCGACAACGGCTTTCGTTGGATCTTGCACCACCCCAGTTACTTGGGAGGTCTGGGCAATTGCTTGGACGGCGCCCAAGAGCATTAGGGCGGAAATGCTTAACCGCGACATGGCAGGCGACCTCTTCTGGCAATCAAAGACGGAACGTGTCGTAGGATTTACGACAAGCGTCGCCAAAAAATCTCAATGTGCCTGCGCTGTTTGTGACACGGCGTCCGGCGCTGGTTGAGGAGTGATGGCAAGCGCCTGATTGAGGCTCTGCTCAAAGCGTGATTCGGCTTCCAAAGGCGAAACAGCCGGAGCTCCCCACCCGTTTACCAATAACCAGAGAATCTCCTGATGTATCGCCTGCACGACTTGAAACTGGCTTTGTGAATTCGGGACGAGGGCTATCGGCCCGACCTGCCTGCTCAGGAGTGGCCTAACAATGTGCTGCAGCCTGGACAGGGCAGCATTCATCCTTCGCTCGTGGAAGTTCTGAATTGCAACGATCCGCTTTGCGTTTGCCGGGCTTAAAAGCTCGCTTTCGGCTGGCGAGAAAACCGCTTGGAGATGACGGACTGCCCAGGCATGCTGAAGCGCCTCTTCGGATTCGAGCAACCCCGCGGTAGCCAATCGGCTTATCTGCTGCGGATCACATTTTCTCTTTATCAACCATTCTTCCAGAACGGGAGGGGCGACATGCGGTGGAATAGACTGCTTACTCGCGCGGGCGATTGCTTTCTCTGTCGGCGCGCTGAGCCGCGGAGTTGTAATTCGAACGTCGATATCCGGAAGATTGCCGATGGCTCTCTCCAGGAGGAGGAGGCGCCCGTCCGATTCGACGATCCCTTTAACGACAAAACGTCCCGCCGGAGAGCGCTCGATAGTTAATCCCTCGCCCATGCAAGCTCCCAGGTCGTGCAGTATCGATAAGACGCCGGCAAGCCGATTCAGCAACAAGCTGCGATCCGGAGGCGCTGGCATGGGCGGGGAGTGGAGCATGATCCCGGAGGCGGGTGAGATCCTGTGCCGATCAACCATTATCGGTGTTCCGGGTATTTCGCTTTCGGAAACTGTCTTACGCGCCACCTCCTCGAATCGATACCAGTCTGCCCTTCCGCCTCTCACTGGCACTTCAAACCGCGCCGCTACAGCATGCCAGTCTGTTTTCCGCAGGATGAGAACGGCTTCCACAATACGTCCTCGATTCACGGGCAGCCGTCGATGTGCGATCACTTCAACTTCGCCATCCGGTTCAGTCTGCACCTGCACATCGGCGCACCGGGAAGCCCATCGTGCAAACGATCCGGGGGAGAGAGGATTGTCGGTCTGGAAAGTTTCCTCACCGATCCGGCGCCACTCTTGCCAAACCTCCAAATTACCTTGGGAGAGTTTCCGCTGATGGTCACGGCTGCGCCACGTTCGGAGTAAGACCGCGGATGCGTTTTTTGTTTCGCTATTACGCCAGAGACGGATCTCCTGGTATAGTGCTTCGTGATCTGGAATCTGTTTCCGCTCGCTTCCCTCCGCATTTGCCAGAACCGCCGCCGCCGATGGTTTATCTACGAGCCCGCTGATCCATGTGATCAGCCAAATAAGGGAAATGGCGGCCAATAGGGCTGTGCAAGCAGTGAGGCAAAGCGCTGAATTCCGCCTTCTTTCTGTGGCGCCGCATTGCTGCCCGTCTGAGCTCTTTAGCTGAATCTCCGCCGCTTTCCAATTTGGCGTCAGCATTTGAAATAACTCGTTGCGCTCCTGATCCACGCGCAGCAAGAATTGAAGCATTTTCATCTGCTCCGAGCGGCAGGTGCTGCAAGCCTCAAGATGTCGCCGCAAGCGACGTTCTCCTCGCGGGCTGCATTCCCCATCTATCCACGCGAGAATGTCTTTCTTACGTGGATGGAATAGCCGTGCGACCAGGCGTGCAAAGAAGTCTACCACCGCTAACTGTCCGCTCCTGCCGTTAACTTTTCTATGGCGCGCCCTAAAAATGTCGCTACGCTCGAAATGCGGATCCCGAGGATCTCACCGATCTCACGGTAGACGAGTCCTTCATTCCGGAGCTCCAAACAATGCCTCTCTTGACGTGACAGACGAGCGAATTTCTGCTCGTATTGGTTCATCAGTTGGCTTTTGATGGCGAGTTGTTCAGGATCGGGCGCCGTAGATTCCACCTCTTTATAGTTCAGCGACTTCGGTTTGACCGGACCACGTTTGTAATCAAGTGCTAGATTTCTTGCGACCCGGAAAATCCACACACGCGTGTCTCTAACAGGCTTACCCTCCCTCAGTTGAATCAGAAAGCGGACAAATACTTCTTGTGTCAGTTCCTCTGCCACGGAAGGATTCTGCAACATTGACGCCAGATAGCGGAATACGGGCATCCGCAACTCGCAAAAACTCGCGCTTACATCCTGTATCGCTGGGCGAGCCTGAACGTAATCGGTGAGCCGATCTAATTGAGTTGCCGCAGCGATTCCGAAGTCAGGCGAAGGCATTCTGTCACGCAGGCTGCCGCTTACTGCGCGACTGCCTAGGCTATCAAAGACGGAGGAGCATGCGGATTTTGCGACAAGGCGCCTGTGGTTTCCCCGACCCGAGCAGCGCCCGAGGCGGCGGTCACGTAGCGAACATTGATGATAGCCTTCATGAAGGGTACGAGGTACGTGGCGCTAACCTCATTCGCATAAGGCACGACAAGGAGTGGAACGATGGGAAAGACCCTTACCGAACAGCAACTAGGAGAGTACCGGCAGCGAGGCTTTCTATCTCCCCTGCCGGTGCTTCCCGATTCCGAAACAAACAGCTTGCGAATGAAGCTGGAAGAGCTGGAGACGGATAAGGGTGGGCGATTACCAGCTCGCATCAACCGAAAGCCCCACCTGCTTTTGACCTGGCTGAATGAGCTAATCCGCGATCCTCATATTCTCGATCCGGTTGAAGACATCCTGGGACCCAACATTTTATGTTGGGGTTCGGGATTTTTCATAAAGAACGCCCATGATCTTGCCTGCGTTACCTGGCACCAGGATTCGACCTATTGGGGTTTGTCGAAGCCTGACATTGTCACCGCCTGGGTTGCCTTCACGTCGAGCACGACTGACAACGGATGTATGCGCGTGGTTCCGGGGACTCATGCGCTTCAGCAGCTTCCGCATCGGGACACCTTTGCACCGGATAACCTATTGAGCCGCGGCCAGGAAATCGCCGTGGAAGTCGAAGAGTCGAGAGCCGTAGATATCGTTTTGGAGCCCGGACAGATGTCGCTGCACCACGTGATGCTGGTTCACGGCTCGGAGCCGAACCGCAGCGCCCGTCGCCGCATCGGCTTTGCGATCCGTTACCTACCAACCTATGTAAAACAGCTCAGCGGCGTGGCCGACAGCGCTACTTTGGTAAGAGGCAAAGATGAGTACGGTTACTTCGTGCATGAGCCTGCCCCACGCTCCGATTTCTACCCCGACGCGGTGACTTTCCACACGGAGACATTGGCAGCCAACGACCGAATTCTCTATAGCGGCGCGAAAACCAACCCGGGCGAATAGCTAGTGTTCGGCCGTGCCCGCTGGGTTCCAATTTGGTTTCTGTTTACCGGCGGAATGATCAACTACATGGATCGGGCAGCGCTATCTGTCGCTGCGCCGGCTGTCATGAAGGATCTTGGGCTGGACGCGGGACAGCTCGGTGTCATCTTCAGCAGCTTCTTCGCCGGGTACGCTCTCTTCACGTTTATCGGGGGCTATGCCTCGGACGTTCTCGGGCCGAAACGCGTCTTCTCTCTTGCCATGACAGTGTGGTCGACTTTCTGCGGCTTGACGGCAGTTGCTACCGGTTTCACGTCCTTGCTCGTCGTGCGTACCATCTTCGGTTTTGGGGAAGGCCCTTTTAGCGCTGCTGCCAACAAGATGATAAGCAACTGGTTCCCGCGCCGTCAGATCGCCACGGCCATAGGGGTGGCCAACGCCGGGACAGCAACCGGTGGCGCTCTCGCTGGTCCAGTAGCAGGATGGCTCGCGGTCCGTTACGGATGGCGCATATCGTTTGTCGTGCTCGCCGGTATCGGCTTTCTGTGGACCCTTGGTTGGAGTCTGGCCGTCGCCGACCGACCAGAAGCGCATAAAACGGTGAGCGATACCGAGCGTGCCGAAATCGACGGTGATGACTCCCCACTTGCGTCGCACGAAAGTAAGTTTCCCTTATCCTTCTATCTACGGCAACCGACAGTGCTTGCTACGGGCGCGTCTTTTTTCGCCTACGCCTACATCCTCTATTTCTTCCTTAGCTGGTTTCCCAGTTACTTAACGATGGCTCAGCACTTGAGCATTCGCGCGATGCGCTTCGTAAACGCCATTCCCTGGATATTTGGCACTCTCGGGCTTACCAGCAGTGGTTTGGTATGCGACTTACTGTCTCGACTAAGTGGCGATGTGTTGCGAGCGCGCAAATTTGTGTTAGTCACTTGTCTGGTCCTGGCCTCGATTTGCGTAAGTCTGGCAGGCGTAGTTACGGGTCTCGCCTGGGCAGTGGCATTCATGGCGGCGGCCATTTTTTTCGTCTATTTGACCGGTGCCGCCTATTGGGCGATTATCCAGGAAACTGTGGAGAGTGAACACGTGGGCGCGGCCGGTGGTTTTGTGCATCTGATCGCAAATTGCGCCGGTATCATTGGGCCGGCAGTGACCGGTTTCATCGTTCAGGCAACCGGAGTTTTTACCAGCGCCTTCTTATTGGCCGGCGGCGTTGGCCTTGTGGGAGCACTTCTGGTGGCCATCTTTGTCAATTCAATCGTCGAGTCGCCCGTTTGAACCGCAAGCTCCAGAAGTCTGCCTGTTCGCCTGACGATGCCATCGTCGATAAGAGTTTTCAAGGTTCGGTAAAAGCTCTCATGCGTCAGCCCGAGATCGTCCGCCATGTTCTTCAGAGGGCGATCCAGAGTTATTGAGCTGGTGTTCGGGAGGGCCGACATCTTCAGGAATTGCAGAATGCGTTCGCGGGCGGAGCGCAAGCTTCGCAACTCCAGTTGAGTCCGGAGTCTGTGGCAGCGTTTTGCCTGCAAAGTCATGAATTCTTCAGCCAGATCCGGGTTCTGTAGCAGCGTCTTCCGGAGCTCCCGTTTTGGAAAAGCGCGTACGTGCGACTCCGTTTCGGAAACGACATCGCTGCAGTAGTTCTCGGCAAATAGAGCCGCTTCTGCGACACACTCGCCCGCCCCAACTGTGTAAAGCGGCACTTGCCTGCCTTCACTGGTGGATGTACACAGTTGCACTCTTCCGCAGACCACAGCGAATACCGCTTGCACTGTCTCGCCCTGACGGTACAGATACTCTCCCCGGTAGAGATGGCGGGAAGTGGTCGAAGCCAGCAGTTCCCGCGGCAACCGGTTCGTCTGGAACAAAAACACGAGTCTGGAATCCTATCTGACTTTCGGGTGAACTGTCTGCGAAGTTACGGCCGAAGGGGACATTAGTACCAATCGTTTGCGCACCTCCCTGAATACTGATTTGGATCATAGTGCTTTTTCGATTTCTCGATCAGTCTCGGAGCTGAGGTTGCTAAGCGAAACGATGAAAGCTCTCGCATTTACTTTTTTGGGGCAAAAGATCAAGTTGAGAACGCTCTTGTGCGCCGCCATTACGGGGAGCTGCGCTCTTTCGCTGGCTAGCGCCCAATCAGTCAGCAGCGACTGGCCCTATTACGGCAACGATCCCGGCGGAATGCGCTACGTCAATCTGGACCAGATCAATCGGTCGAATGTCGCCGATCTCAGTCCGGCCTGGATTCTACACACGGGTGTCTTCAATGGCGATTCATCCTTTGAAGCTGACCTACAACCCAACCGATATGCCGCCGCTTTCGAATCTGTCGATCTCCTCCGGGCAATGCAATCGTGGTGCTGCGGTCGGCAGCGGCAAAGTGTTTGTGGCGCGTCTGGATGCCAACTTAATTGCTATTGATGCGGCCAGCGGCGCCGAAGTCTGGCGAGCGACCGTGGACCGCTGGCAGGACGGCTACACCGAAACCATGGCGCCGCTTTATGTGAACGGCATGGTGATTGTGGGGACGTCCGGCGGTGAATTTTACGCCGTGGTCACGTCACGGCTTACGACGCCAATACCGGCCGTCAGATCTGGCGTTTCTATACGGTCCCGGCGCCGGGAGAGCCGGGCAACGAAACCTGGGCCGGGTCTTCCTGGCGCTCCGGCGGAGCTACCGTGTGGTCGACGCCGGTTGCTGATCTCCAACTCGGATTGCTTTATGTCACCACGGGCCAGCCCTCGCCCGACGAGAACGGGTCGCAGCGGGCCGGGGACAATCTGTATTCGGATTCCATCGTTGCCCTGAACCTGACAACCGGCCTGCGTGTGTGGCACTTTCAGGAAATTCATCACGACATTTGGGGATTACGATTCCGTGCAGCCCGCTCATCTGTTCACAATGAACAGGAACAGCCAGCAGATTCCGGCGATTGGCCACGCCAACAAAGCCGGCTTCTACTATCTGCTCGACCGGCGTAACGGCACGCCACTGATCAACATCACCGAAACCGCGGTCCCGACAACGCCGGAATGGCAGCATGCTTCGCCGACCCAGCCGATACCCGCGACCGATCCGCTGATTCCTCACACTGTGGAAGACACGCCGGCGACGGCCCCTTCCAGAAGGGTGCCATCTTCACCGTTCCGCAGGAGACACCGATGCTGATCAATCCGGGATACGAAAGCGGGCCGCAGTGGGCGCCCAGTGCCTATAGTCCGCGTACCGGCATGACATACATCGCCGCCGGAGGTTACGACCCCTGGGTGTATCACGCCATCGAACCGGTCATCAGCAGCTTGGGCTCAACAGGGCAGCACGAGATTCCTGGCCTGAACGGTGTTGAGACCTACGGATTGATCGATGCGGTCGATACTACGACCGGCAAAATCGCGTGGCAAATCAAGACACCGCAGAAAACGGTTTCCGGCATGGTGGCGGCGGGAGACCTGGTGTTCTATGGCGAAGGAAACGGGCGCTTCAACGCTGCCGACGCCAACACGGGCCAAGTGCTGTGGTCTTACAAAAGCCTCCTCAAGGGCGTAGGCGGCGCCAACGGTTCCGCTGCTGTTTATGCGGTGAACGGACGCGAATATATTGTCATGCCGTTCGGCGGCAACGATCCGCCGCGTATTGGCGGCTTCTCTGATGCCGGGCGAACGGGTTGCCGTACATCTCATCGTGCTTGGCAGCGTTGCCGGCGACGGAGCAGTCGCTTCCAGCTTTGCCGTCCGCTTACCATCGGGGCCCGTCGGCTTGCGCGGTGCGGTGATGCCCGGCAACGATACCTATTTCGAGTTCACCGCTCCTACCGTACCCGCCGTGTATGAATACTTTAGCCCGTTACGGAATCAGCGAGCGCTCGGCGAGTACGGTTCCATGCGCGTGGCTCCAGCGTGCGCGGCCAATGTTACGCCGTGCATTTCGTCAGGAGGCGTCTTGAACGCTGCCTCGCTTATCGCCGGCGCGGTTGCGCCAGGTCAGGCCGTCACTATCTTAGGCGCTGGAATCGGTCCCGCGGCGACCGTTCGCAACACACCCGCTTCTGGCGTTTTCAGCTCTAGTCTCGCCGGCACGCAAGTTCTGTTTAATAACCTTCGCGCCGCTGCTCTCGGTAGGGTCGAACGAAGTAGTCGCCGTTGTGCCGAAAGAAGCAGCCGGTTTGCCGTCGGTCGATGTTGTTGTTATGCGAAACGGATCTCCCACTCCCGCTGCCACGGTGTCTGTTGTTTCTACGGCGCCTGCGATTTTCATAACCACCGGAAACGGAGGGGGCAAAAGCCAGATATACAACGCGGACAACTCAGCTAATTCGATTCGCAATCCGGCCTCAAAAGGCTCGCTGGTCAAATTTACTGTTACAGGTATCGGACTAACAGATCCTCCAGGAACGAATGGTGAGGTATCCCCTCCGGGCGTTGCTATCCAACCCGTCGCACCGGCCTATCTGCTGATTGGCGGGAAGCGGGCTGCGATTACGCAAATCACGAGCCTGCAAGATTATGCCGGCGTTTACCAGGTCCAAGCCGCCATACCCGCCGATGCACCCACAGCGAGCGATGTTCCCGTCATCTTTGCGGCAGGAATGGTCTTAAGTAGTCCGGCCACGATCGCTGTCCAGTAACTCAACTTGGGGAATACACAAATGAACTCACTTACAAAAAAAGCTGCACTTACTCTCCTGCTGGCCTTGCCTTCGCTCGGTTTTGCCGACACGTTCGGTTACTCCATTGCTAGTTCGACCAACGATTTGTACCGCATCGACCTGGCGAACGGCATGGCGACCGATATTGGGACCATAAACACCGACGCGGTGTTGGGCGGCATCGCCGCATCGGGTTCGAACCTGTATGCGGTGAGCACTTCCGATAACGGCAGTTCTCCAAGTCAGCTGTACAACGTGACCACGCCGCCCGGATCTTTGATCGGCGACACCGGCGCGCGCTTCGGCAACACCACCGGGGCAGCCTATCGTTCCCAGGACGGCTTCATCTACGACCTGGGAAGCAGTCCTTCGTTGATGCCGGGCGCCTCCCAGAGCGCTCTTTATCAGATCGACCCCGCGACAGGAAGATCGATGTTACTCGGTTCGAGCACGCTCGACGCCAACGGACTTGCATTTACAAGCGGGGGAATGGGCTACGCAACCGATTTTCAACAAACCGGTTCGCTCTACAGTATCGCCCTCAACCCTTATTCGCTAACCCTGGTCGGCAGTTTCGGATTGGGAATCGGCGGTACCGGATTTAATTCCGGCGCGGCCTTCGATCCGGCGACCGGCGCTCTGTACGTTCTCCGGGAAGACGGGGCCATCTTTACAGTCGCCACCAGTGGGGCCAACGCGGGCGCTGCCACCTTCGATTCGTTCGTGACAGACACCCGCAATGATCAGCGCGTGCCCAGCAGCCTGGAAGGTTTAGCCGTGAATAGCGCTGCGACACCGACTCCGGAACCGGCATCGCTGCTTCTGGTTCTGCCGGCGCTTTTACTCTTCGTTCTTCATTACAAACGCCGACTAAAACAATGCCCGGATGCCGAACTGAATATTGCGTTCGCTGCCGGGAGCGCTTTGTACAATTTGACCGAACTGCGCGCTTGTAATATCTGTCGTCGGGCCGGTCGCGAGCAGCGCAGGATGATTGAAAATGTTATAGAACTCCGCACGGAACTGCACGTTGAATCGCTCTTTGAATCTGGTGTTCTTAATCAGCGAAAAATCGAAGTTAATGCGCCGTGGTCCCCGCAGGTTCGGCTGCGTCAATGAATCCGTCGGAATGGTGAACGGCGCCGCCGCCGCAAAAGCCGCCGTGTTGAACCAGTGGTTGTCATTTTGGCCGGACGACAAGAGTGGGCTGGTCAACCGGTTAGCGCGGCCGTTGGTGGACGAGAAATCGTAAAGGTTGGTTTGATCGGGCGCTGTAATCAAGATGGGCCGGCCGCTCTGAAACACAGATATACCGCTCAGCTCCCAGCCGCCAAGCACCGTTGCTGCGACGCCGTGATTCAGGAACCGCTTTCCGTAGCCTGCCGGGAAATCGTAAATGTAACTGAGCACCAGGCGCTGCGGTACGTCGTTCGCCTCAACGCCGCGATTGTAGTTGGCATTGGACATAGCGTCCGACGG
This sequence comes from Bryobacteraceae bacterium, assembly GCA_965276965.1. GTDB lineage: Bacteria > Acidobacteriota > Terriglobia > Bryobacterales > Bryobacteraceae > Bog-105. The sequence continues at coordinate 402,850 of OZ255713.1, read as the reverse complement.
CCCCACCACCCAGGTGTTCGATTGCGCCGTATTGGCGATCGTCTTCGACAGCGTATAGCCCAACGATGCCTGCAAGCCGTTCGAATACTGTTTCTGCACGCGCACCGTCATGCTCTCGTAATCCATGTCCCCATAAGGATCACGGAAGATGAGCACATCCTGATACTGCGGATAGGGACGAAGGAGTTGCCTGAGTTGGACCTTCTGCGCGCTAAGGGCGCCGCTCGTGATCTCGCCGTAAAAAGGATTGGGAACAGATTGAAGTAACTGCGAACCGTAGCTCTCCTGCGTATCCGGATTCTGGTCATGCTGCCGGTTCCAAAAAAGATGCGTCACCTTGGAGCCGACATAGGCCACTTCTGCAAGTAGCGTGGGCGTTACTTCATGCTGAATGCTGAACGTCCAATCGCTCAAATAAGGAGTCGGCCGGTTCAGCTGGTCGGCACGAACTGCCTGACCGACGAAATCGGTGTTGCGCGATGGCAGCTGAATGCCCGCGGAAAACGGGTTGTTCCACGATCCGCCAACCGGGGGTGTGTTCGGTAGGGGGTTCGATTGGCCCAAAAACAGCAAATTGGATACAAATCCTCCGTTGCCGAAATCGGTCGCCGCGGCGTTTACGCCGACGTATGTCGCGTAGAAGATCCCCGCTCCCGCCCGAATCACAGTCTTAGGAAAGACTTGCCAAGCCAGTCCCAGCCGCGGCGAGAAGTTTTTGTAATTTGGATTTTCCTGATACCCGCCTGGCTTGATTAGCTTGATTTCACCCTTCTGTCCGGTGGTCGGTTCGATCGCATTGAAATCGAAATAACTGAGCTGTCCGAACTTCTCCGCATAGGGAGTTTGATATTCGTATCGCAAGCCGATATTCACGGTGAAGTTATTTGTGACGCGGTAATCGTCCTGCACAAAGCCCGCATAATACTTCTGATACAAGAAGAGCGGATTCGTCTCGGTAACAGTGCCGGCTACCGGAATCCCGAGCAGAAGGCTGGCCAGGCCATTGCCTCCATTCAAAGTCGTTGACTGGGGATCAGGACCCTGCGTGTAAGTTCGATCAAAATTAAATTGACCCGCTGAATACTGCGAGTTATACGCATTTAGCCGGATCAGCTGCAGGTCGGTCCCAAATCGAACCGTATGCCGCGTCTTGATCCAGGTAATTGCATACTGAGCCTGCCAGTTATCCTGCGGATTTAAAGTGCGTGTTTGTCCGCCCAGCGCCCCAAAGTCATTCGGGGATGCCTGTGTAACGCTTAACCCGGAGCCGGCGTTGTAAGTTTGGACGTTGATGGTAGGAAACTGCTTATACAGAATATTATTTGTGAACGCACTTCCAAAGCCTAAAGTGGAAGCATTGAAGCCGGCGCTCTCTGGAAACGTATTGAACTGGAGCCGAGTATAACTGATCCGAGCTTCGCCGTAGAAGTTCGGCGTGAAGGCCGAAGTCAAACCGATGAGCGCCGAAGTGCCGGGATTTGAAGATATTGAACGCTCGGCGAAAGCGACATTGGTAAGCGTACTGAAGCTGGTATACGGCACGTAGCCAACTCGTCCGAAGATCCGTTCCTTTTCGTTAAACGAGTGGTCGACACGCGCCAGATAGTTGTCGATGTTAGTAACAGCCTTTCCCGTGTTCAGGTAGTTATTTATGTTTTGTGCTGTCTGTCCGACGCGGTTCGGCAGCGGATAGTACTTCACTACGTTTGCAGAGATGCCGTTGATGCGGATAGCGGGAATCACATTCCCTGCAAAAGCGTCGCGCAGATTGTGCCCCGGATTGTTCGGATCCGGCCTGGTTGTGCTGGGATCGTAGATTACGTCCAGCTTTCCGGTTCGATCGTAAGTCTGTGAGAAATCTCCGTTCCGCTGCATCTGCGTCGGCACCGTGTCCAGAACTTGATCGGGGCTGCCCTGGCGTGTCCCTTCGTAATCGAAAAAGAAAAATGTCTTATTCTTCCCGTTATAAACGTGGGGAATGACGACCGGACCGCCGATGTTCGCGCCAAACACATTTCGCTGAAAGAGAGCGATCGGGATTGAATTGCGGTTATTCTGCCAGCTGTTGGCGTTGAGGTTATTGTTCCGCAGATATTCCCAAGCTGTTCCGTGAAGTGCGTTCGTGCCGGATTTGGTCGAGAGAATTGCGACTCCGCCGGCAGCGCGCCCATATTCCGCGTCATAGCTGGCTGTCTCCAGCTTGAATTCCGATACCGCTTCGACCGGAACTGAATAAGCGTTCCCTGATTCCGTAGTGCCCCGGCTCTCGGCGCCATCGATCAGAACAGCATTCTGCTGCGCCAGACCGCCGCCAATCTGGGCGGTAGTCACCCGGCCGATCACTCCCGCATTGCTTTGTTGCCCTTGTGTCGGGATTACGCCCGGAACCAGAGCTGCAAACGAAAGCGGATCGCGACCTAGCACTGGCAGCTCCGCGACCGGGCGCGATGTCACCACGGCATTCATATCCGCGCTCTGCGCCTGGAGTTGCACCGCCGTTGCGCTCACCTCGACCGCCTGCGAAAGCGTTCCGACCTGCAGCGTGACATTCTGCGTCGCCGCGAGGCCCGTCGTCATCGGAATGTGATCGACGCGAAAGGCCTGAAACCCGTCCTTCTGCAGGCTCAGCTGATAAGTGCCCGGAGGTAAAGCCGGAATAAAATAAATCCCCGCCGAATTCGTCTTGGCTCTGGTCAGCACGTTCGTGGCCTCATTCCGCATCGAAACGTCTGCATCGGGAATGATGGCGCCTGACTTATCGGTGACTGTTCCAGTGATGCTGGTCTGCTCACTTTGCGCGCCCAGTAAGCACGAGAACAAAACAAACAGGACTAAACTTACCCAACTCTTATGCCCCATAACGGAAATGGATCATATCACAAGCGTCGCGGTCTTATGTCAAGAGCGAGCATGAAGGTTCAAAACGGAGCGCGTGTTCCAAAGCGGGATCGCGTGTGGAACAGAGGATGCGCGCACGAGGTGTTGTCAGGGGTGGTTTTCGAGTGGATTCAGCAACTTAGCTTGCGATGCGCAGTGGCGTTCCCCGTGCTTTTTCAAGGGCATGAACTTCTGGTTAATCTTTCTCGCAGCCCAAGTGGTTTTAGGTGTGATCGTTCTGATTCTCGAATCGGGAGAAGACAAACGGTTCGAAGGCGACAAGCTGAATTACCGCAGCTAACATTTACCGTAAGGCGGCGGGGAGGACGTTACAATTACGGTTTCCCCCATGATTGAACAGATTTCGCCGGCGCGCGGACTCCACGGCGTTGTCACCGTGCCGGGCGACAAATCGATATCTCATCGCTACGCCATGCTGACGGCCATTGCGCAGGGCGACTCCCAGATTCACAACTACGCTACCGGCGCCGACTGCCAATCTACGCTCACGTGCATGAGTGCGTTAGGTATTCAGCATGAGGTGAAAGAAGTGGAGGGGCGGCCAGTTTTATTCGTACATGGCAGGGGCTCTAGCGGTCTTAGCGCCGCTGCAGGAGAACTTGACGCGGGAAACTCGGGCTCGACGATTCGGATGCTGTCGGGGATCCTGGCGGCGCAGCGGTTTGAGACGAGCATCAGCGGCGATTCTTCGCTTGCGAAGCGTCCGATGCGGCGGGTGATGGATCCGCTTCGACTAATGGGCGCTCGCATCGAGGCGAGGGAGGGACAATTTCCTCCGCTCAAAATCACAGGCTCTCCGCTCAAGGGCATTCATTATCAACTGCCGGTCGCCAGCGCGCAGGTGAAGAGCTGTGTTCTGCTGGCGGGCCTGTTCGCGGAGGGAGAAACCGTGGTGCAAGAGCCGGTGGTGACTCGCGATCATACGGAAATTGCGCTGAAGGAATTAGGGGCAGACATCGCACTCGAACCGCGGCTGGCTCGGCTGCGTGGCGGATCGGAACTCTCGGGGAAGATGCTGGTTGTTCCGGGCGACCTGTCCTCGGCCGCATTCTTTTTGGTGGCAGCACTCATCATTCCCAACTCCGAGATCGTTCTTGCCAATGTGGGTTTGAATCCCACGCGGACGGCTTTGCTGGACGTTCTGGGCGGCATGGGAGCAGCGATTAAGATTCTCAACATCGAGCAAGCGAATGGTGAACTGATCGGCAATCTGCAGATACGAAGCTCCCGCATGCGAGGAGGGATCATCGAGGGCGCCGTGACCGCGGCAGTGATCGATGAGATTCCAGTTCTATCGATTCTGGGCGCTGTGAGTGAACGAGGGTTGATCATTCGCGATGCCGGTGAGTTGCGCGTCAAGGAGACCGATCGCATTGAAGCGATCTCGAACAATCTTCGGCGGATGGGCGTGGAGGTGACCGCCACAGAGACCAGCCTGGAGATTCCCGGTAAACAGAAGTTTCACGCAGCGGAGATCGACTCGTTTGGCGATCATCGAATTGCGATGGCGTTTTCGATTGCCGGCCTGCTTGCTGACGACGCCACGGCGATCGGTGAAGCAGAAGCAGCGTCCGTCTCATTTCCGGAGTTTTATACTACGGTTCGGCAACTCGTTCGGTAAATCGACGCCCTATGGAAGAGACGCCCGAAGGAGATCTCACTCACGAAACTCTGATTCATGATTTGAATAACGTCTTTGAAACGATAACGGAAGTGGCGGAGCTTCTCAGTTCGGACGACTACTGGAAGCCGATGGCGGCAACGCTTGGCCGCAGTGTCGAGCGGGGCAAACGACTGCTGGGAGCAATCCCGGATCGCATGCCGAACCTCAATACAATTCTGGATGACGCGATTGAGTCGGTGACCGATTATTGCGTGGCGTCTCGACGGCCGCGGATGCGGTTCGTGTGCCAGGTTCCATCGGAGCTGCACCTGCCGGGTCCTTCTAAAGATTGGGAGCGTGTTTTTGTAAACCTGTTCTTAAATGCGGCACAGATTTCTCAACGGCCTGGCCGCATTGACATCGCTGCGCAGAAAACAGCGGAGGCTTTGAGCATTACTGTCTCCGACAACGGTCCGGGCATTCCACCGGAAATTCTGTCTCGTATCTTTCGGCCGAATGTTTCTACTAAAACGGGCGATGCCGAACGCACCGGACTGGGGCTGCACATCGTGGCTTCTATCGTGAAAAAGTATTCGGGGCGGGTACAGGCAGCCAATCGAGACGGCGGGACGGGAGCGGTGTTCTCCATTTTCCTACCCCTCGCATAGTTCCCATGCGACATTATTAGCGAGATCACCAAGCCGGAGAATTGACAATCCTCCGTAGCGCCTCCGCCTGCTGGAAGCGGGCCTATACCTGATGAAGCACCTTTGTATTCACTGCCATTTTTATCAACCGCCTCGTGAGAATCCGTGGCTAGAACAGATTGAGCTGCAGGACTCGGCTTATCCTTATCACGATTGGAACGAACGCATCTCCGCTGAGTGCTATGCGCCGAATGTGGCGGCTCGTATTTTGGACGGACGCCAGCGGATCGTTCGGATCAAGAACAACTATTCGAAGATCAGCTTCAATTTCGGTCCTACGCTTCTCTCCTGGACGGCGGAACATGCGCCCGAGGTATATCGCGGCCTGATCGAAGCGGACCGGCAGAGTCAGACTCATTTTTCGGGTCACGGCTCAGCCATGGCGCAGGCTTACAACCACATGATTCTGCCGCTTGCCAACAGCCGCGACAAGCGAACGCAGATTGGCTGGGGGTTTGAGGATTTTCGAAGCCGCTTCGGGCGTGTACCCGAAGGCATGTGGCTGCCGGAGACGGCGGTCGATCTGGAATCGCTCGATTTGATGGCGGAGCTGGGACTTTCGTTCGCCATCCTGGCCCCTCATCAAGCGAAGGCGATCCGTCCGCTGCGTACTGCGGGCGCCGCTTGGCACGACGTTACGGGAGCGAAGATCGATCCCACGCGGGCGTATCTTTGCAAGCTGCCGAGCGGCAGGTCTATCGCTCTGTTCTTCTACGACGGCCCGGTCTCGCAGGCAGTGGCTTTCGAGAAGTTGCTCGATAACGGCGAAAAGTTTGCCAGCCGATTGATGGGCGCCTTTTCGGATGCGCGGAAGTGGCCGCAGATCATGCACATCGCGACCGATGGCGAAACCTATGGGCACCACCATCGACATGGCGAGATGGCGCTCGCGTATGCGCTCGACTACATCGAAAAGAACAAGCTCGCGAAGCTGACGAACTATGGGGAATTCCTGGAGCTTTATCCTCCCGACCAGGAAGTGGAGATTTATGAGAATACGGCCTGGAGCTGCGTGCATGGGGTGGAGCGCTGGCGTAGTAACTGCGGCTGTAATTCCGGGCGGATCGGGTGGTCGCAAGAATGGCGGCGGCCATTGCGAGCTGCATTGGATTGGCTGCGCGATATCGTTAATCCTTACTTCGAGGCGCTGGGATCGACGCTGCTGACCGATCCTTGGACGGCTCGGGACGCTTATATAAGTGTTGTGCTCGATCGCATGCCTGAGACCAGGCAGCGCTTTGGGCGAGAGCAGTTCTCGCGAGAGCTAAGCAGCGACGAAGAGGTGCTGGTCTGGAAATTGATGGAACTGCAGCGGCACGCGATGTTGATGTACACCAGCTGCGGCTGGTTCTTCGATGATCTCTCCGGAATTGAGACAGTCCAGGTAATTCAATATGCCGGCCGCGTTGTGCAGTTGGCCGAAGAGCTGTTTCATGAGTCGTTTGAAGAAGGCTTTCTGGAGCGGCTGGAACTGGCGAAGAGCAATCTGCCCGAATACGGCGACGGATCGAATATCTACAGCAGGTATGTGAAGCCGGCCATCGTTGATTTGGAGAAGGTGGGCGCGCACTATTCGATCAGCTCTCTGTTCGGACCGTACGACGAACGAACCGACGTATTTTGCTATGGCGTGAAGCGCCGCGATTATCACACGGGCGAAGCGGGGAAGATGCGGATGGCGCTCGGGCAGGCTGAATTTACTTCGAAGATTACGCAGGAATCGGCATCGCTCACGTTCTGGGTGGTTCATTTCGGCGACCACAACGTGGCGGGCGGGGTGCTTCCGATGCAGGAGGGAATCGGGTACCAGAATCTGATGAGCAAGATCAATGATTCCTTCGAGCATGTCGATATTCCCGAAGTGGTCCGGCTTCTGGATCAGCGTTTCGGTAAGACGTATTCTTTGAAGTCGCTGTTCCGTGACGAGCAGAGACGGATTGTGCGGTCCATTCTTTCGGCGACTGTAGCGGAGGCGGAAACAGCTTATCTGCAGCTCTATGAGCATCACGCCGCCTTGATGCGATTTATCACGCGACTCGGAACGCCGATGCCGCGCGAATTCATGGCGGCAATCGAGTATGCGATGAACAGCCTGTTGCGCCGGGCGTGTTCGAGTGAGGAGTTGGATGGCGAGCGCATTCAAAATCTTTTGCGTGAGGCGAATGCCAGCAACGTGAGCCTGGACCGAACGACGCTTGAATTTCTGCTGCGCGGAAAGATTGAAAACCTGGCGATGCGATTCGCGTCAGAGCCCTCGAATATCGACAAGCTCAATCAGCTGATTGCGGCGCTGAAAGTTGTCAAATTGATGCCCTTTCCGGTAAACGTCTGGTCTGCGCAGAACCATGTTTATGCGATCCACAGCGGGTTGTATCAGCGGACCCGGCGGAAGGCGCTACGCGGCGATGCCAAAGCGAAGGCTTGGACGGATGCTTATCTTCGGTTGAGTGACTCATTGTCGATCGAAGTTCAGTAAGGCTTGTCTACTTGTTCGACATGTAGCGCAGGCGGTTCATGAAGTCGCGGTGGCCTTCGCGCTCCGTCATGGACTGGATGGCAGAGTTGAGGGTTGGATTTTTGGTATAGACTTCGTCGAAGGCCGGGGTTTATCGGCTTTGGGTTGAGTTAGCGCTTGCGCTCGTTTGGTTTCGATGGCGGCAGCTCGTTCCTGGGCTCGTTGAAGCTGCATGCCTTCGCGGAAGCGGCGGCCGTGTAAGCGTTCCAGATTGTGGAAGGCGCTGTTGAACTGACGTTCGGCCTGGCGCAGGTAGCGGCGGAAACGCTCCAGGCGGTGGTGCTGGTCGTCGGTCCAGTTTAGCCAGTTGGGTTGTTCTTGATGGAGCGAATGCTCGCACTGGTTGTAGCGGCTGCGATTGCGGAGGACGATCCATTGAGCGGAGACGGTTTCTCGGACGAGCTGGTCGAGGGTGTAGGTGTCGGCGCGGTAATCGTAGAGCCAGCTTTCGAGCAGTTGGCGGAGTTCGTTGGGGTCTTCGTCGGGGAGGAGGAGTGCTTTGGAGCAGCAGCCGTGCTGGAGCGCGTTTTGGCTGGCGCGTTTTGTACCTTCTTTGGTACGCGGACCGGGGGAGTGGCCGAGCTGTTCGGATGGCAGTGTAGATTCGGGATCGAGATCGGGCACGAGGCGAGTTTCGCTTGCCGGCTGTTCGGGCGGCGGTCCGGAAACGAGCTAAGTGATTGGTGCGGTGGGAGAAGGCGGAAATTCGAAATCTGTGATGGCCCGTTTTGGCTTGGCTCGGTGGGGCTGATTCCTGGTTTTTTACGAAACGAACTCCCGGTTGGGTTCGTTTTTGAAAAATTGTTCGTCGGGAGTGAGCGCGTCTCGCCACTGTGGGGTGGCGGCAGTTTCATGGCTACGAATCTGAGCAGTCATGCGATCACGAATGTGGATGTCACAAAATAATCCTTGAGTACATCCACGTCGCGCAAGGTAAAGAGCAGCTACATGAATCGACGCACTTTCGGCCGTATTGCAGTTGGGTCCGCAGCTTGGGCGGGGACCGAGACTCGGTGGGCGCGACCTGCTCCTCCTAAAACGATGGCCGCCCGGCGAGGCGAACCGGCGGTCCTTCTCCACAGCGATTTTCCGGACCCCACGGTCGTCCGCGATGGCGCTGACTTTTACATGACCCACTCGTATGCGGACGCGCATGTGCCCGGTCTCCTGATCTGGCACTCGACGGATCTTTATCATTGGAAACCGATAGGTCATGCGCTCGGGAGAAATCTCGGATCGGTAGCGGCGCCGGAACTTATCAAATACAAAGGCCTGTTTTACCTCTATTTCCCGGCTGGCCGGACCAATTGGGTTGTCACGGCCAAGTCGCCCGAGGGTCCCTGGAGCGATCCGGTCGATCTAAAGGTGGGCAAGATAGATCCTGGCCATGTGGTTGGGCCTGACGGCACACGCTATCTCTATCTCAGCGGCGGAAACGTGGTACAGCTTGCCGCTGATGGACTGTCGATCGTAGGGTCGCCAAAGGTCATTTATCCGGGCTGGCGATTTCCGGAATCATGGCTGGTGGAATGCTTCTGTCTGGAATCGCCCAAATTCACGTTTCGCGATGACTACTATTATTTGACCTCGGCGCAGGGAGGGACCACCGGCCCCGACACCAGTCACATGATCGTGGCCGCGCGATCCCGGTCTCCATTGGGACCTTGGGAGAACAGTCCCTACAATCCAATCGTGCATACCTGGAAAGCAGGGGAGGCTTGGTGGTCAAAAGGACATGGAACGCTGGTCGAGGACGGACACGATAACTGGTATGTGGTTTACCATGCCTACGAACACGGTTGGAGGGAATTGGGCCGGCAGACGCTGATTGAGCCAATCAGTTGGACCTCCGACGGTTGGTTTAAGTCGCGATACGCATCGGGTGTGGATTTTCATCCGCGAACGATTCCGAATTATGTTGTAGCGCCGGATGATTTTACCGGCCCGGACGTGAAGCCCCAGTGGAGCTTCGCCGGAGCGGAGGCAGCCGGCGATTACAAGATTGACTCGGGGAGTGTTCTCCACCAGGGCTCGCCTGACCGGATGCGAGCTATGCAGTGCCTGGCCTCGGACTACAACTATGAAGCGAGCGCGCTGCTCGAAGCGGAGGAGGAGAGCGAGATCGGCCTGGTTCTGCTTTACGGACCGAATGCCTATGCCGGCATCGGGAAGAAAGGCGGCAAGCTTTTCGATTTCCGAAACGGGAAGCTGTTTGGTCCGGCGGTTAACGTCGTAGATTGCCGCTATTTCAAGCTCCGGTTATTTGAAAACGATCTCGCCACGTTCTACAGCACGGATGGACAGGCGTGGCAAAAAACCGAGCAGGGTATGAACGTTTCGGGTTATCAATCGAGCGCTCTGGGAGGGTTTTCCAGCTTAAAGATCGCTCTGTTTATCAAAGGCAACGCCCAACTCAGGATCAGGGATTTTCGCTATCAGGCTTTGTGATGTCAGGAATGTATAAATCTTGGTGCGTCTCAGATCTTTAGCCATTGGCGTAATCGGCTTAGCTGCGGCGCCTTTGGCGGGGGCTTCGTGGCGTGCCGAGTTCTAGTCAGTTCCTCTTCTGACGCTTACTCCGGTTTCCGATCCTTGTACCTTCGCGCTTGGCGTGGTTTTGATCAATGCTCGGTTGAACTGGCCTAATCCGGATACGACGTTTCCTTCTAATCGAACATCGGCGGCATTTGTGATGAACATCAGGTCACTGCCATTCTCTCCCCAACCGGCGCCGGCGGCTTCGGCCGTGAAGTGCTGCGGATTCGCGAAATGGTTGTTCTTCACTTCGACATTTTGGGCGGAGGTGATGAGCAGATTGACTCCGTTTACGTCTTCGACGCGATTATTTTCGAGGACGATATGCTCATTCCCATAGGCGGGAACCGGAGTGTCTCCGTCGAGCGCTGCGATCACTATGGCTCCAAGCTGGTGCGGCGCGTAGGCGACGTGCCGAACGGTGTTGTTGCGAATGATCACGTTCTTGCTGTAGTCGGCTTCGTTCCACCAGAACTCCGGCGTCAGGACGATGCCGCCCATCGTACTTCCATCGATGACGTTATCTTCGACCAATCCGTTTTCGGATTTGAGAAGCATCCCACGGGCGCGGTGATTGCGAATGGTGTTGTGGCGGACGATATATCCCGCGCCAATCGCGGCTGGGTTGGCGGCCAGGTAGTCGAAATCGGCGGCGATAGTTCGATCGAGAGTGAGGGTAAAGTAAGGACCGACGGTGTTGTCGGAGCGGGTTTGCCGCCGGCTTTTTTTCGTATTGTGAAAATCGTTGAGCGGCGAAACCGAAACGACGCGCGCGTCCGCGACAGGCTGGCCGTGCGGATCATAGAGCAGCAGAGGATCGCCCGGACGGAAGGTGTTCTTGTTGATGACAAGCGCGTTGTCCTTCGCCTGCAGCACGAGAGAGTAGGTGCCGTGAATGGCAACTCCGTCATCCGGCATCGATTCGAAATAACAGTTCTCGAGGACAGGTCCTCTGCGTACGTTGGCGCTGTGGAATGCGTCGGCCGTGGAGGAGAAGAGGGGATCGGCGGTGGCTCCTGGGGGGCGTGGCCCGCGCTTCACTGTCACGCTGTAATGATTGCCTCCGCCTCCGCCGCCCTCGAATACGGCAAAGCTTCCCGCGTTTAAAATCGTGACTCCCTCGATGTGCATTGCGGCAGAGTTCATCACGGTGAGATTGTGACGACCGGATCCGCGAAAGCCCATGGGATCTCCGATGGAGACCGGGTGGCGGTCCGGGCCGGCGGGGCGTTTCCAATGCAGACGGAACGTGTCGGGGCCCAGGCGCTCGATTCGATCTCCATACAGGTCGTAAGTTCCCGGCTTCCACCAGCGGGTCTTTGGGTCGAAGAGATAGCCGGTCGGTTGGGCGGGAAAATGTTCCGGATTATCGAAGTCGGTGGGATAGCCTTTGTCGATTTGCACGTCGTACGATGCGCCATCCGGCGCGATAGCTTTCACGACGCCCTGCGTGAAGGGAGGCACTTCATAACGAATGGCCGCGCCGCGAAACGTGACGTTCCGGCAATTACGGAACTCGATGCCGCCTCGTGTCAGGCCGGTGAATACGAACGTTGCGCCGCTGGCGTCGATTTCGAAGTCGGAGAGGTTTTCAAATCGAAGATGCGGTCCTTCGGCGGGCGGCGCGATTCGATAAGTACCTGCCGGAATGACGACGCGCTTTTTCCCGTCGTGAACGGCCTGGTCGATGAGATTTTGAACCGACTCCGAGCGATCGGAAGAAGCCTGAGATGCGCTGTGTTCCGTAAAGAGAGAGCATAGAGTGAGAGCGAGGGCCGCCGCACGGCAGATACGTTTCATATTTAAAAATAGAGCTTCAAGCCTAACTGCACTTGACGAGGAACGTTCAATTGACTGGTGATGAGACCGAAGGTCGGAGTGTTCACGGTCGAATTGGGCGGCGCGAACTGCGGATGGTTCAAGGCGTTAAATGCCTCCAGGCGGAATTCCAGTTTCGAACTTTCTCCGAGGGGCATGGGGAAGGATTTGAATAAGGCTAGCGTTGCGTTATTCGTACCGGGAGCACGAACGGGCAAAACGCGCGGAGCAGTTCCGATAGCATAGGGCGCGGGTACTGTGACGGCTTGGGGATCGGCAAAATATTGGGTCATCCAATTCGATCCCTCGTTTCGTGTGAGCGGGGCGTTCAAGTTGGGACGCTGTCCACCATAGGTGGGAAGGCTCTTGCCTCCATTCAAGCCGAGCCCGATCGGGAATCCACTTTGGAAGATCCAAATGCCGGAAGTTTCCCATCCGCCGGCGAGCGAATCAAGCCAGCGATTCCAATTGCTCCCGTAGGCGCGCCCCCGTCCCCAGGGAAGCTGGTACGTGTAAGCGATCTGGACACTTTGCGGCACATCGAACTGCGAGAGAGAGCGCTCCAGATAGCGGCGATTGGGGTCCTGGAGACTAGCCGAGCCGCCTTGAATCGCGCTGCCGCTAGTCACCGAAGCGTCGTCGATGGACTTCGACCAGGTGTAAGCTCCCTGCACTTGCAGGCCATGGCTGAAGCGTTTGTCCACCTGAAGCTGAAGCGCGTTATAGCTGGAGTTCGCCCAAGGCGCGGTAGCAGGGCCGAAGCCAGTGAACTGCGGATAGGGCAACTGGAGCTGCCATGCCGGCACGGTGGGATTTCGTAAGCTGCTATTCGGATCCGTGATGCGGCCGTAGAAGGGATTGGCCACCACAGTATTCAGAGCGGTGATGCCGGCAGACGAAAGATTTTCAACTGATTGAGGGAGGATATCAAGATTTCCTGCATTGGCGAAATAGAGATGCGTTCCTTTCGTACCGACATAGTTAGCGGTGATGACCAGATTGCCCGGCAATTGGCGCTGCAGGCCAATGCTCCAGGTCTGCGTTTGCGGAATCTGGTTCCAGGAGCGTATGAACGAAGAGAGGTTCTGCCCTACCTGCGTGAGAAGGCCTTGCGAACTTCCGGGCGGGAAAGAAGGGCCGCCTACCGGATAGGGATTACTGAAGCGGGCGTAGGGAGTGGCTTGGTTCGCTCCATACTGCTGTTCGTTAGTCGAGATGTTCCAGGCGTTGAATTCTCCTCCCGTGATACCCGAGGCATCGCCGATGGAGGGCGAATAGAACATGCCATAGCCTGCGCGCAACACCGTCTTGTCGGTGATCTTGTAAGCGAGGCCAATGCGCGGACCGAGATTGCTGAACTGCGTGTCGAGGGGCGTTCGCTGGTTGTTGCCGGCGAATTCCATTCCACCGTTCAGCGTGGGCAACCCGGGAACCTGCAGCGGAGACGTAACGCCTGGATTGAGCCAGTCGATCCGATTAAAGCGTTCCGTTTCGGGCTGCGCGATTTCGTAGCGGAGTCCGAGGTCGAGCGTGAGCCTGTCGCTGACACGCCAGGTGTCGTTGACGTACATGGCGTAGTCGAGACTCTGGGTGCTAATGGCCTCGTTGACTAAATAGTTACCGCCGCCGGTTCCCATCAGGAAGCTAGCCAGCGAATTCCCGCCGCCGGTGCTGGGAAACTCCGAGGATCCGGTGAAGTCGAAGTTATAGCTTCCGGTGGGCACTCCCGGCTGGAAGAAATTAATCCGGTGCAGGCGGAAGGTTCCGCCGATTTTTATGTCATGCCGGCCGCGATTCATTTCCAGGTTTGGCGATATCTCGTAGTCCTCAAAATCCATGTTCCAGATGGACCAGGTCTTTGTTCCGATCGCGCCGTTGGCGTATCCGCCGGAGTAGCTCACGAGCGGCGCGGCGATTTTGCCGGACCGGGTGACGTAGTTCGGCAGTCCTAGATCCGTCACCGGATTGAAATCGGGGTACTGGGCCGGCGCCCCTGGACTGATGTTGTGGTTGCGCACAAACCCGAGATTGACGGTCGCTACCGTGGTGGGACTCAAAGTTCGAATATAGGTGAGAGAAAGCTGTTCGCCCAATCCGGTTCCCGGACCATTGCTGCAGGGGTCCATGACGTTGTTGAAACACTTGGCGGGCGTTCCGCCTGACATGATCTGGTCATACTTGCCGGTGAGCAGATCGTTGCCGGTGAACCGGTGGTCGAGTCGTATGTTGAATTCGTCGTTGTAGCTGTTTCCCGTGGTGGAAGAGATGTAGTTGTTGTACGGGTTGTAAGCGGATGTGCCCACACCTACATTGGGCAGCGGGAAGTAGGTCATCATTCTGGCAGCCACCGGATCGATCAGATTTCCAGGGGCGCGTGGAAGCGAAATGGAAGAGCCTGCTCCGGGCGGCGGTCCAGGACTGGTGTAGGCGGCCAGATTATTGAACGGAATGTAGCTCTGGCGAACGGCGCCGCCGAGCGACGAATTGTAGACGCCAGTGTAGGGATCCCAAAGCTGGCCACTGGGATTGTTGCAAAGGCCGCTCGAACCGAAACCGGCGGTGCACAGTTCGGCGAAGTTGCCGTTGCGTTCCACCTGGCTAGGAACTCCGGCTGCGTTCGTCTGCGTGGTGCGCGAGCGATTGCCGTTGTAGGTCAGGAAGAAGAAGGTGCGGTTCTTTTTGATCGGTCCGCCCAGGACTCCGCCGAAGGTGTTATTTCCCGACGAGTTCAGTGGGATGCCGTTCTTGTTATTGAAGAAGTTGTTCGCGTTCAGGTAGGAGTTTTGCAGAAATTCGTAGGCGGTGCCGTGAAACTTGTTAGTGCCAGAGCGGGTGACGATATTTATGACGGAATTTCCTGCAAACCCGATGTCGGCGCGGAAATTGCCTTGCTCGATTTTGAACTCCTGCACGTCGTCGGGCGTGGGCTGACTCAGGACGCGCACGATGCCGGTATTGGGGTCGGGACCGGTGGTGGTGACTCCATCTACGACGATGGCGGCGGTGGCATTGCGACCGCCGTTCGATATGAAATTCACGTCGCCGCCGGAAGAGTAGGCTCGGCCCGCAGCAGGAGTTACGCCGGGGGCAAGGTAGGTGAGATTCAGAACATTGCGGCCTACTAGTGGAAGCTCATTGATGGACTTGCGGTCGATGGTCTGACCGAGCGTGGCATCTTGGGTGGCGAGCAGAGGCTCGCTGGCCGTCACTTCTACTTTTGACGAGACCGCGCCGACCTCGAGTTTGACGTCCGCGGAGCCGTTCTGATCGACTCCCAAAACGATCCCATCACGTACATAGTTGCCGAAGCCGTTCGCCCGCACAGTCAGGCGATAGGTGGAGGGGATCAGGTTGTTGAAGACGTAGCGGCCTGTTCCATCGGTGGCCGCATTGAAGTCGTAGCCCTTCGACACATCCGTGAGGGTCACGTGAGCATTCGGGATCACTTCGCCGCCCGGATCCGTGACAACACCGGTAAGGGATCCAGTGTAGTTCTGCCCGCGGCAGGTGACGGCCAGCAGAAATACGGCGACGGATGAAACAAATAAAGAACGGAAACGAAGCTTTGAACCCGATAGCTGACAGTCCGTCATGCTCTTCCCCCTTTGCCCTTCAAACGGCGCTGCTTGGCAGTTTGGCCGCCAATTGCCGCAGAAACAAGGTTTACCAGTTAATTAACGCGCGTGAAAGCACCGGCTTCCAAAGGAGAAGAATGGATCGCTACGGTCCAGGGTTGGACTGTCTAAGAAGCCTCGGGCCCACCTTCACGTTTCATCTCGCGGTTGATGAGGAAATGCACCTTTTCAGTCATCTCGGCCATCGTGACATCAATTCGTCTCCAGATCACGTCGTGCTCGGCCATCATCTGGTCGTGATTAGCTTTTATCCGATCGTGATTGGCGGTGATGTGCGCATGCTCGTTAATTCGTTCGCTCATCTTCTTCTCTAGAACCGCCTGGACAATCAGGGCATCTTCCAGGTCTTGGAACTTGCCTCGGATGCGTCGTAGCGCGGCGTTCACTGTCGGATCGTCCGTCGACGGAATCTGGTCATCCGGGTCAGGCATGTTGTTTGGTCAAAATGAGGAGAGTCTCCTCCTATCCGTCAAGTTCTATTTCCTGGTGCTGCATGCCGGCGTAGGGGTACACAGCCACCTTATTCGAATCGCCGGGATGCAGTTCCCTCAACTTTGCGATTACGTCTTCCCATTTGTCGCAGAAGAACGTTCCCGTCTTGTAGTTGTTCATCATGTTTCGCGTTAGATATTGCGAATAGATGATCATATTCGTCTTCTTCTGGTGCGCCTCGCCGCGCCTCATTCCCGTCAGACGCCGATCCGTCAAATCAAATTGGCTTGCTCCGTGGATGCCCGCTAAACGATTGTTCAGATAGTGGACCGGATCGATCCCCAGCGGGTGTTGCACAATGACAACGCCCGTGCCGCCGTCCCGCACGGAATGGTTGACCCATGTCGCGCCGTGATACGCTTGCGCGTTTTGCGGATAGGCGTTTGCTACTACGATATCGGCGTCCTTAATCGTGGGTGTGCAATACGTTTTGGCCGCTACCCGGACCCCCGCATGATGCGCCTCAACGATGTCGCCCGCCCATATGTGCGTGGGCCGCAACCGATCGTTATACATGATCTGGAGCGTGTAATCGACATTAGCCATCTTGGCCGCCTCGATCATGTCCAGCCGCATGTCATTTTTGAAGATCTTGACCGGACCCGTAGTGCGGACTTTCGTCAGGATCTGCGTGTGATTGTATTCCACCGTGGACAGGTGCGCTATTCCCGGCAGAATGGCTTTAGCGCCTCCGCCGTATCCGGCATCGTAGTGCACTTTGATCCCGCTGATACAGATCTTCAGATCGGCGGCTAGAAATGTCTGATTGACAAGGACTTTGTTTTTCCGTGTAGTTGTGCCGAGTTCCTTTACGTTGTCCATGACGTCGTGATTCAGCCAGGCGTAGTTTTTTGCTACCTGTACGCCAAGCTTACGGCCCACCTCGGCCTGCGTCATGGCGCGGTGCGTTCCAAATGAACCGATGAAGAGAATGTTCTCTTCCTTGATTCCGGCTTTGGTCAATTCCGCTACCAACCACGGGGTTACGGTAAAGGTCGGCGTCGTTCGCGTCAGGTCGTCAAAGGTAATCGCGACCGTCTTTTTGCCTTCCGCCAACTCACGCAGGGACTTCGTGCCGATGGGAGTGCTGCATTGCGCCGCGATCTCATCAGGCGCCAACACAGGAAGGCTGTGACCCGCCATGTCCTGCACGTGCACGTCCCACGCTTCCGGAAAGTCGATGCGTTCCTCAACGAAGGGCGCGCCGTTAGGACCTGCTAATTCGTGGGTCGGAATAACGACGGATTTGGCTGAACCTCTCAGCTTCGGCACTATCTTCGACTGATACGACGAAGAGGCCATAGCGGCGCCAACTAAAGGCGTCGCCGCCAAATACTGCGCACGCTTCAAAATATCTCTGCGGCTTGGGGTTGCCATAACACGCTCCTTAACTTGAGACCGGTCCCGTTAAATTATATCGAATATGTATGCCATGCGACGGAGAGTTGCCAAAAAATTTTCAGCGAATCTCAAAGAACTCTTCGGCTGAGCAACGCGCTGAGACGATTCTCGGCGCGGCGAGAGTTCTCTACAAACTTGCCACTAGTCTTTTATGTTCTCGGTCGGGAGGCTCTCAGGGATCCGGCACGCCCTTTGTATCAAACTGCTGCTGTTCGTCGCACTCGGCAGCGCCATCATGAGCGCCATTCCGCCGTCAGGCGCGCGCATCCACTCGTACCTTGACGATAGCGAACCCTTTACTCTGCGAGGCAATACCCGTCCCGTGGTCGCCAAAGCGATCGCACGCGGGGAAGGCCGGCTATCTCTATGGCCCGAGAGATGGGTAACACTTTAGGCCTGACAGATAGGTAACAAGAAACGTGACCCGTTTCTTCCTTAACTCGTATCTCACGAGCACAATATCCGCACAATCGATAAACATTTGGGGGACTTTTTATATCTATCGCGCCGTAGCGGCTTTCCGCTAAGCGTGCAGCATTTCTTTGACCGCCCAACCTACCGTGGCTAGAAACTCCGCTAGCTGGGATGGCTTCTGAATGTATCGGATACTTTGGAGAGCGGCGCGATGCTTGTCGCTGCTCGCCTGCGACGACGTCAGGATGGCGATCGGCACCTCCGAAAGCCGCGGGGACTGCTTCAGCGTGCTTAGCACTTGGAAGCCGTCGCTCTTGGGTGTGTTTAGGTCGAGAAGAATGACATCCGGGACTAAAGTGTTGGCTCCAGTGGGCGCACATAGAGCCAGGATTGCTTCTTCCCCGTTCTCGAACCGCGTCAGATGACAGGGGATGCCGTTCTCTTGCAACGCCATCCTAACGAGAAGGACATCGGCGGGATTGTCTTCGATCAGCACGATTTCAGCTGGAGCCATACTCGACTGATCTAAGCGGGCAACGTAAAGTGAAATGTCGATCCTTGCCCATATCTTGATTCGACCCATATCCGGCCTCGATATCGCTCCACTACCTTTTGGCACATAGCCAGCCCAAGGCCTGTGCCTGGGTACTCCGCTCCGTGCAATCGTTTGAAAGGGGCAAAGATTGTTTCCAGGTGTTTGGCTTCGATGCCGATCCCGTTGTCAGTCACTGAAATTTTCCATGCGGCGCCGCTGCGTTCAGCAGAGAGGTGGATTTTGGGCGGTGTTTCCGGCCTGTGGTACTTAACGGCGTTGCCAATGAGGTTTTGGAACAGTATCGTTAGGGGAACCTCTTCCGCGATGACCACAGGCAAAGCATCATGAGTGACAACCGCGCCGCTTGCCTGGATGAGGAAATCGAGGTATCTAAGCGATTTCTCGAGAGCACGGGTACAGTCGATGGGACCGAGGTTCTCGATTTTCCGTTCGTTGACGGACCAATACTCACGCAGGTCCCTCAGTAAGGCTTCCACCCGCTGGGCGCCCTCAACTGCGTAGGCGATAAACTGATCGGCTTGCGGGTCAAGCCTTCCCTTATATTGTCTTGCCAGGAGCTGCGTGTAGCTCATCACCATGCGCAGGGGCTCCTGTAGGTCGTGGGATGCCGCGTAGGAGAAGTGCTTGAGATCCGCGTTGAGATCCTGCAGAGCTTTTTCCGCCTGGGAACGCTCGATCAGATCGGCTGCCAGTCGCGCCAAAACGTCCAGCAGGCGCAACTCACGCTCTGACGGTTCATGCGGCTGGCGCCAATGGGTTGAGATCAGCCCCAGCAGTTTCCCGCTACGCGAGACCAGCGGCGTAGTCTGAATCGACCGAATGCCAGTCTGCAGGCAGACTGCCTGATCCTCGCTGCCGGCCATGAGATCGGACGTTTGCACATCCGGGATGATGACTCGTTGGCCGGTACGCAAAGCGATCCCGCAGGCGCTTTTTGAAGTGGATCGAACACATTCCCAGAACTGAGCCGCTTGCGGGTTGAATCCGCGATAAGCGAGTAGTCCAAGTTCACCGCCGGGTCCGTGCTCGCGATAGAGCGTCTGAATGCTCGCAAACTGGGAGCGCATGATGGCGACGGCTGCATCGAGGATCTGCTCGTACAGTGCCTCGACGTTGTCCTCCCCGATTAATTGGGTACTGGTTTCCTGGAGCTGCTGCGTGGCCGCCAGTTCCGCCGATAGCCGCTCTTCGCTATCGCGCAACGCAGTCTCTGCCTTCTCAGCCTGAGCGGTCAATTCGTGCTGGTGGACGGAGGAGACCACCAGTGCTTCGTTGATGTCGCGCATCGACTGAGACTGCTGCTCCTGCGCTTCCAAAGCCGCCGAAAGCGGGTAGGCCACTGCGGCAAACCGGCCGAGACTCTCGATCAGGCGCATATCCTCAAAGTCGAATTTGCGAGCAGTATCGTGGGCGACCAGCCACACTGTGCCGATCGCTTTTCCCTCGATATAGAAAGGCGTCAAGAGCGCCTCTTCTATGGGCGGCGAGACCGGATTCAGATAGGAGTAGTAGCGTTCAGGGTGCGTGAACAGTTGTACGGCATTGCGATCGAGGACAACACCGCAAGGTCCGAAGTGGCGCGGCGTCCCGCCGCCGATGTGCGGCTTCCATGCGCCCGCGACCGCAGGCCAGTAGAAATTGCCGTCTTTCTTCGAGAGCAGACTGACGCCGGCGGACCCGGCCCGGCAAATCTGCATCGCGACCTCGGCGAGTTTCTGCAGAGTGGTTTGCGGTGAATCGGCCATATGCTGAGCGATTGCAAGCAAGGCGCGATTCTCTATCTCGTAATCAGGTGGCCGGGGTGGCCGTGCGTTCAACTCGCCAGTGCTCAATACCGATTCCAGCGAAATCCCGCCGCTGGCCATTCCTGGAGCATCACTCATTCGGCTCTTCTTCCGATTCCAAAGACAATTTCGGGTGGTCTGGTCGCAGTTCGGGATCATTCTCCCTAAACTCCAAAGACCAGGGCCCGGGGATGCCGCTGGTGAGACCGCGGTAGCCCCGGAGCGGCTCGCCGATAATCACGCCCTTCTCTGTGATCTTGTACTCCCACAGGTCGATACTATGCGCGCTGCCGCGCATCTTGACTACTACCAGCATTTTACGGAGTTGCCCGTTGATCGAGACATACCGCAGACGCAGGATGTCATCGGAAAGGAAGGAGATGGTGAAATTACTCAAACTCATGGACGTGAAGTTCTCCTCGATCTCCACGGTGCTGACGACCGTCACGCCCAGCCGGGTCAGGGCGCCAATCATGCGGTAGAGCGACTCGCGAAACTCGTGGCGGAAGTCGGGGGCCAGCGCCATCTCGAAACCCACCAGCGAATCGACAACGACCCGTTTAGCGCCAATCTGCTTCACCGCGCTCATGATTTCGTGCACCGTCTCGTCCACGGAGAGGTCTAGCGGCCGGATGTAGATGATCTTGAGAGTGCCGTCTTTTTGAGGAGTGTCGAAATCGAGACCGAAGTCGGCGGCCCGGCGCTTGTAATCGGCCGGCAGTTCCTCGAAGATGGCCACGACGCCCGGCTCGCCCCCGCGCAGACCCTCGGCGATGAACTGCGAAGCTATGATCGATTTTCCCGATCCGGAGGGTCCGGCCAGAAGCAGGCTGCTACCGTCCGGGATTCCGCCGCCCATTACCGCATCGAGTTCACGAATACCGGTGGAGAGACGCCGCTCACCCCTGACGTGAACCGATTCTGGAGCAAGGCCGAAGGTGCGCGGGAAGGTTTGCAGGCCAGCCTGAGTGATGCGGAAGGTATGCAGCCCGGGAACAGACTCCTGGCCGCGCAACTTCATGATCTGCATCTTGCGCACGATGGAGTTTCGCTCCAGGCTCTGGTAGAGCCAGAACAACCCGTCGGCGACGGTGAACACCGGATTATCCCGAATCTCGCCCTCCGCATATTCTCCGACCAGGAAGGAGGTGACCTGCCAACTGGTCAGGTGCAGCGCCAGGCGCTGGACAAACCCTTGGAGTTCCATTTCGCTTTCATTAGCCTGCGCTCTGCGCACCACGGTGCGGAACGAGTCCACCACAACGATACGCGCGCCGAAGTCCTCGACCTGCTTAACGATCTCCTCCAGGATGCCAGCCAGGTTCCGCTCTAGAACAAATTGGCTGAGATTGACAAAGCGGATTGCGCCGTCCAATTTGGATTGGTCGAAGAACGTGAACTGCTGCTGGTAGCGCAGCATCTTGACGGCCGGCTCTCCCAAAATGGTGAAGTACAGCGCCGGCCGTTCGGGACTGGCATTGGCGAAAACGATTTGATGCGCGAGCGTTGTCTTGCCACATCCGGGGGCTCCCGCGATGATGTTGAACGAGCACTCGGGGAGACCGCCGCCGAGGATCTCATCAAGGCCCGGCACGCCGGTGGGCATTTGCCGAATTGCTACTCGTTCGTGTCCTTGAAGTTGTCCGTCGTCCATAAACTCTCGACTTCCATAGTTATTCTTCCAATGGTGCATCGGGCCAAACGTCCCGCATCAGACGAAGCGTGAGGGGTTCGCCGATGAAAGTGACCAGTAATCCCAACAAATGATCGGTAATCGCGGCTCCCGCCTCGAGACCCGCCGTCCCTTCATCGCCGGCGAATCCTCCAATTCCTTCCAGGTGACCTGCCGCCGTGACTTTCACATTTTGCAGCGAAGGAACATCTGCCCGCGCTAGAGCAAGGGCGCGCCGCAGGAGTGCTGTGAAGCCGTCCCCGCCAACGAATTGGATGAGGGAAGTGCGCAACTTCTCAGAGACTCGCACCGCTTCGGGCACCTGCGTCTCGGACGCGGAGTGGTTCGCTACTTCCACGGCCAGCACTCGCCGTGCCCAGTCTCGGATTGATGGAGACGAAGTATTCATCAAGTTCGATAGTGCGTGGCCGCTGGGAACAGACAGCCGTGCTGCTTCCTCGACCGATTTATGAGGGAACCAGCTTCTCTTGTTCCGCCATTATCCCGAAATACAGTGATAAGACTTTGCCTGTCTCACCGGATCTTCGAAGAATAGCAATTCTGGCACAAAGGCTCTCCGGCACTGCGGCACAAGCCGAATCGGCGTTTCACATCGCCTGCATCGCTACCGGCTGAATGGCGAGACGCATTATGCCAATGCGGACGATCCGCAATTGCCCAGGGCGCTCGAAGGCATTGTCGAAGGCGTTCGCGGATTTCACAACTTCGGGATGAAGCCGTTTGCCCGGCGCGCGCAGCCGGAGTTCAATCTTCCTAATGGCTATAGCTACAAGCATTACCTTGCTCCCGATGATTGGTCGACATGCGGCTAGTCATGGATATGCCGTAACGTTTCCTGCCTCGTCGGCTTATGTCACAGGCGTAGGAGGAACAATCTTCAACGATTTCGGGGACGGTTGGGCTGCGACCAACAACGGCGCGTCGGGCTCGGCGCTGGCTTATCTCCCAGAAGCGGTGTGGGACGACGGCCAGTTGGATCTGGCCCAAGGTGGTGCAAGCGGGGGCGGCGCCAGCGCCTGCGTTGGCCGGAGCCCTGGCGCTCGTCATCCAGCAGCATGGCGGCGGTGGACGCCTAGGGAACATCAATCCGAATCTTTACTCACTAGCCCAGTTCTCGACCGATGTTTTCCACGATGTGACGGCCGGCAGCAACAACGTTAGTTTGACAGCGCGAAGACGGCTTGTTCTCAGTTTTCCTTCGGGTTTCCAGCCGGTGTTGGTTACGACCTAGCTACCGGATGGGGTTCGCTCGACGTCGCTCAATTTGCAGAACAGTGGTACGGAGACTTCCAGATTTCCGCGAATCCGACTACCCTTACTTTGCAGCCAGGCTCATCCGCAACTGTCAACGTGACGCTGACACCGCAAAACAACTTCAACGGACCGGTCACCTTCTCTTGTTCGGTTCCCCCTTCGCTTGCCGATGTTTCGTGTTCCCTTCCTAGTAGCGCGCTCAACGGATCGGGAACCGCAGCTATCACCATCAATGCAGCAAAAACTGCTCGAACACCCTGGTCAAAGAATATCCGGCTTGGTCCCTCCCCTGGAAACGGTCCGCTTCTCGCGGCGTTGTTAGTCTTCCTGCCGCTTGCGATGGTGATAGCGCTCGCCACCCGGCAGCGAGTGCGTCCTTATGCCGGTCTCTATGCAACAGCCGTGATTGCTTCGTTCGTGTTTGCGATCGTCACGATCAGCTGCGGCGGGTCCAGCTCTGCTTCGAGTTCCGGAAGCGGTTCCGGCACGGCGCCGACTCCCCCTCCACCTGTACCGAAGCTCACGTTGTCGTGCGGAATTGCCTCAATGCTAACGACAAAGCAATCTTATTCGTTCGGGTGCGCGGCCTCGGGAGGGACAGGCGCATACAAATTTAACGTCGTCAGCGGAACACTGCCGATGGGTCTCGCTCTGAATCCATATACAGGTTTCATCTCGGGTGCTCCGACCACACCCGGAACTTACTCGTTCACCGTGCAAGTGACCGACAGTGGATCTCCGCAACAAAGTGCTACCTACGCTGAAACGAACTTGGTCATCGCTTCGGGCGTGAAGCCCCTCAACGTGGCATGCAACTTGCCGGCGGGCGCTGTCACCGGCGACGACTACAGCGGATCGTGCTCGGCCAGCGGTGGACAATTCTGGTACACATATTCCATCAGCGCCGGGAGCCTTCCGGCGGGATTGACGCTATCCTCGTTCGCGGGCGCCATCTCAGGAATGCCGGCTGCTGCGGGCACGAGTTCCTTCACCGTTCAGGTAGCCGACAGTTCGCCGCCGCCCCAGACTGCGAGTCAGACAATCAGCAGTTTTGCTGTCGGCAATGGTTGCGACGAACGGCTTGAACCTTTTCACTATCACGGTGAGCGATAGCAGCGTTCCCGCTAAGACGGCATCGCAAACGACAAGCGTGAGCGTTTTCGCTCCGCTTCCGGTATCGATCTATTGGCCTGCTGCAGGTCCTGCCTCACTCAGCCTCGCCTATTCTGCATTTTGTTCCATCGGAGGAAGCGATTATCCATTCACGGCAAGCATCGTTTCGGGCCAACTGCCGCCGGGATTGCACCTCGATAGCGCAACCGGAACCATCAGCGGCACCCCGACTGCCATGGGAACTTACTCATTAACGATGCAAGCTCTCGACAGCAGCATACCGCCGACGAGCGCTCAGGCAACCAACTCCATCACCGTCGGTCCGCGCCCGTCTGAGACCGGCCTCATCACCATCACGGCTACCAGCGGAGGCATTGTCAGCACCGCTACGGTGCAGGTGACCGTCCCTTGAAGATGCACACGTTCCGCCACACGCTTCTGCTGGCTGCGCTTTCCGCGGTCGGCTTCTGTTCCAACCTCCGTGCCGGCATCCTCGGCGATGCCCTCTTCTCGTTCCCGGCGCAAACCGAGTATGTCGAAGACGACAATCTCGCCGCCCTCCGAGCGCTGCCGTACTACGGCACACTCAGCAGCAGATTTCCGGCGAATCGCTCGAGGAAGCGCAAACTGTCCTTCGTCAGTTGGGTATTTCTGAAACTCAGGTGGAAGAGATCGTTACCGGATCGAATGCTAACGCCACCTATGGCCTTGCCACCGGCGCCTTCAGCAGCAAGTATCCGCGGTCAACTCCCGGCTCAAGCGTTACGCGGTCAAACTGACCGATACCCAGATGTACTGCGTTGGCCGTGCCACTTGCGTCCTGTTTCTGGAAGATTCGCTGGTTGCCTTCGGGACCCCGGATTCTCTAAAAATAATGCTCCTCGCGCGGCAAGGCGTTCTGACCAGGCTGAGCACAAACGCCGAAGCAGTCCGCCTTCTCGAGACCGGAGACAAAACGGCTCCGGTCCGCGGCATTATTCTGGGCGCGCAACTCCAATCGGCGCTTTCCAGCAGCTTGGGGCAGTGGTTCGGCAAATCGGCTCAATCGATTAAGCTTCCCGTCACCGTAATCGAAATCGGCTACCACGTGATGTTCGGAACGAGGGTGCATTTGGAGGCAACGCTTCAATGCACGTCCAATGCTGCCGCCGCGCTTCTCGCTCAAACCCTGAACGCCCTCTCCTCTCTTCAGTCGATGACGGCGCCGGCCGTCGGCGATGGCTTCGCGTTAAATAGGGCCAAGGCGTGGTCCGTCGGCAGCAGCCTTCACCTGGAAGCAAGTGGGCAAGCGCCGGACGCAGGAAGCAAGTAGCAGCGCAGCCAGCTAAGCCTCACTCAGCGCCCTGTCCAACAAATCACTAACACCCAATCTCGCGGCGTTCTGTTGCAGATATCAGGTAAATAGCCGGATGATCCAGTTCTTCCATGCCAAGCTTGAACGCACGCGCGGGGAAGACATCGCACTTGAATGCCATTGGAGTGTGAATCAGATTGAGCGGTTTGCCGTGTCCAATCGCCTTCAATCCCTGCTTTTTCGAGTGCGGAGCGCAACGGTAAGGCGTCCGCGGGGACATTACGGCCTTTGATAGGGCTTTCGCGCGAGTTCGAATCCGAACCTCGTTACAGCAAGGCGGAAGGCAATCTCGGCCTCGTCCGCATGAGAATTCGTGTGTCGGGACGCGGCACGTTGAACGGACGGTACATCGAGTATCGCCCATTGGTCAACGGTACCTTCATAACGAATGCCGGAATTTTCGGCTTCAGCCCGCATCGCCGTCCACCCTTCCACTTCCCAGGTTGTGTACGGATGGCGCGTGACTCGATCAGAATCGTCAAAGCTCCGCGAAACGCTCCCTAACGGACCGGGCGCTACTCCTTGGAACGCCGGCCAGCTTCGGCAGCTACGACGCCTTTTTAGCGCGCAGAGAGCGCACTAATAGTAACGTAATATCCGTCCGGGTCTCGGACCGAGAACTCCTTTGTTCGAGTGTTCGAATTGAGGTGTGGCTCCTCTTCGAGCCGACTGCCGAGAGAGCGTGCCCTTTGAAGCGCCAGGTCGAAATCATCGACACGGAAGAACAACAAGAGGCCGTTGCCGGGTGTCCCGTGATCGGGGCTCATCAATGAGGGATGCTCGTGGGCGCCCCATTTGTGGAGGCAGAGCAAGACAGTCCCATCTGAATCGAGGATTTGCCCAAAGTAGTCATGGGCAGGAAGGATAGTCGGCTGACCGAACAGTGCCTGGTACCATTTGAAGCTGCGCGGGACATCGCCTACCCCTATGATCGTCCACGTGCGCTTCATCGGTCCCCCTCTGCGGCCTGATTGTTGCCTCGACCGCCCCGGATACACGCGGTCACGGACGACCTAAAACCGAGTCTTCGCCGCCGGGCCAACAACCCGTTGTGTTTACATTCGGTTCTAGTATACTTCCGAACTTGCCGTACTGTTCTATGCCTGACAGGCGGGTTCTCTCGGCTGGCGGATCGTCGGCCACCCTTCCATTACCCAGGTTGTGTACGGGTGGCGCGTCATCCAACCACTTCTTGGGGGCATCAACAAGCCCTCGCAGCTTTCATTAATCTCCCCATCCGAGAGGAGGGCCGCTCTTAACGGGCCGTCGTCTCGACTGGAGCCGACCAGTTTCAAAACCAGTCATGCTCCACAGAACAACAGGGGAGGAGACGAAGCCTGAGTTGTCGGGGTCGTCTACGCCGGCCAGTACGGTTTCGTCGCGTCCGGCCGTCTTCGTACCGCTCGTGGTGTTGTATCCAGGCCATGGGAAAGTACAAACTCAGCGCGGCGTTCAACTTCAGTCTCTCCCGTTGCTCATGACTTGACGGGCTCTGCATTTACGAGCGCCGCATTCTGACGCTCGAGCGCTTTGACCGCACCGCTGCGCCAGCTGTCAGCCATGGACTCCGACATGGGATCGGGGAAGATGTCCTCGTCATCTTTCTCCACTCCGTCGAAGATGGCTCGCGACGGACTCCGGAGAGGCCTTCGGTATGTCGAGACCTCGGGACATAGCGGTGTCCACGGGACCGGCCAGGACGGCATGCACACTCACGCCCTGTCCGACCCCAAAAGCGCGCAGCGATTGCGTCAGGGAGAACGCGGCCGCCTTCGAGATCGAGTAGGCCGGAATAACCGGCAAGGCAGCCAAGGCCGCCACCGACAGGACGTTGACGATGGCTCATCGAGACGTTATCTTATGTAAAGCTCGTCAGCGACCCGGGTTGTGAAAGAGTGGCCCGTCACTCAGCCCCACTCCAGAGTTATGCAGTTCCCCGACACGCGGACTACGTGGACGAGTGGATCCCTCTACACTGCGCCGGCAGGGCGGATCTATGCGGACCGTAGCTCGTCGAATTCCCCAAATCGCCCAGTACTCGGGTGTCGTTCGGCATAGTTGTAAAAGTACTCATAGACGCTCGATCACCGAAGCCTGAGATTATGAGGGTTGTGAATGTCCTCGTTGCGGACGACAATGCCGAGATCCGACGCATCTTGCGAGAGATTCTGGAACGCTCTCCCGCTACTGTCGTACGCGAAGCATGCGACGGACTGGCCGCAATCCAAGCCGTTGGAGATCAACTTCCAGATTTGGTGTTGCTCGACGTGTCCATGCCTCGAATGAATGGCTTTGCGGCAACTGAGCGATTACTCGCCCGATGGCCAAACCTTCCGATCATTATAGTTACGGAGCATACTGAAAACGTCTATGCTGAAACAGCCTTTCGCTTGGGGGTGCGGGGCTATGTGCTGAAGCGAAGAGCCGAAAGCCAACTCACGATTGCCATGAGCCGCGTGATGGCTGGCGATCTATATCCTTTTAGATAAAATGTGTACTGTAATTTACTGTTGTTGACCGGGAGGGGCGAGTTTGGAGACTAAAAACACTGATTCAGCCATGAAAAAACCGACTATCGTGATCGCAGAAGATGACGTGATCATTCGGGAGATTTGCTTAGAACGCATATTGAACGGTTCTTTCGATATCGTGGCTTCCGTTGGGGATGGGGAAGCGGCCGTGACATCCACAGAAAGGTACAAACCAGAGGTCGTCTTACTTGACGTCTCCCTTCCTGTACTAAGAGGGTTCGACGCGGCCCGCAGAATTTTAGCTCTTGATCCACAGATTAAGGTGCTTTTTGTCTCAAACTACATGGAAAGTGCGTACGTTGAAGAAGCCTATCGGATGGGCGCCAGCGGCTACGTTCTCAAGAGCCGGGCCCCCTACGAACTCTTGAATGCAATTCAGGCAGCGCTCGCCGGGCAGTTCTATCGACCAGTTTTGATGAGCGCTGCAATATCTACTCGCTGACTGACGCGATCTTTCTGAAAGGTTTTGGCCCGAAATAACAGGGAGTAGACTGGGCTTATTCGTCCCATCAAAAGTGAGAATCTTGTGATCGACTTGTTTTCTATCGATTCCGCCAGGCGAAAAAATCTTCAGGAGCTACTTGCCAGCGTGTCACTGATCGCGAACCCTTGTGAACTTGATTTGCTTACGTTTCTGCATCGGCATCCACAAACCCTTCTCACCAATGAGCAACTGGCGGCCTTTGTGGGCTATGACATGAAGCAGATTGCCAAATCGATCGATTCCTTCATCAATGCCGGACTTCTGGCACGGACGCAGAATCCCATGCATGCGGCGCGGATGTACCTTCTGGTGCTTGAGGGAACCCAAGGGGGAAATCTGAAAAGGCTCTTAGAGCTGGCCTCGACGCGGCAAGGACGTCACGAAATTATAAAGTTTCTAGAGCAGAGCCACCCTGCGTCACACCTCCAGCAATCCAAACGGAAGCTGCAGGGCATTGCCTGATGGTTTGTTTATAGGGGGAGGAACGGCATGCCGCAACATGACCTTGTAAGAACCGGGATCGCCGGCCTTGACGACATTTTGCCCGGAGGAGTTCCGCGAGGCAATGTGATTTTAGTGGAAGGTGAGATTGGCACCGGCAAGACGACGCTCGGTGTCGAATTTGTGTATCGTGGCGTGAGCCAGTTTGAGGAACCCGGCTTGATCGTGCTTTTCGAAATCTCCCCACGCAAGCTGATGCGCGATGCTTTGCAACTTGGCTGGGATCTCGAGAGTTTGGAACGGCAAGATCGGTTGAAAATTGTGTTCACCACCCGCGAGGTGTTGCGGCAAGAGCTTCAGCAGGCCGACAGCGTCCTTTTGGAAGAAGCTGCAAGAATCGGTGCGCGACGCATTTTTATCGATGGTGTTTCTCGCCTAATGGCTGGAAATGGCCTCCCGGAATCTCGTTCCTCCTTTCATGTGCTATCCGAAGGTTTGCAGCGCGAGAACTTGACGGCTTTGTTAGCATTCGAAGCATCCGTAAACAACGGTCTTCATCCAGGAAACTCTACGCCTGAGGAATCTATTGCCGACACTGTGATTCGGCTCAGAATGGAGGACAATCAGCGTGCAGTAAGCCGATCCATTGAAGTCATAAAGTCAAGGGGACAGGAGTTTCAGATGGGGCGGCATACATTCCGCATCGTGGACGGCCGGGGAATTCAGGTGTATCGCCGTGTGCAAGCTCCCCGCAAACCCAGCCGGGAGCTGGATTACCCATTCGATTCAGCAAAACGCGCGCCCACAGGCATTCCTGGTTTCGACGAAGTGGTGAATGGTGGATACCTTGTTGGCAGCACAACCGTCGTGGCCGGAGTTTCAGGTGTAGGCAAGAGCGTAATGGCTTTGCAATTCATTGCGGAAGGAGCTAGAAGAGGCGAAAGAAGTCTCATGCTCAGTCTGGACGAGAGGGTTCCACAGATGATACGCAATGCAGCGAGTGTAGGCATTAATCTCGAAAGCTCCATCGAGAATGGCCTTGTTCGAATCGAGTATGAGCCCCCGCAAGAAATTGAAGTAGACGTACACTTTCACCACATCGAGCAACTAATAAGCGAATTTAAACCGAAGCGGGTCGTCTTTGACAGCCTATCGACTTATGGTTCCACGTTAGGAACAAAGGGGCGGGTGTTTCGCGACTTCTTTCACGCTTTGATCGGCCTGATGAAAGAATCAGAAATTGCGGCCGTATACAACCACGAAAATCCCGAGATGCTCGGAATGGCTTCGATGATGGGTGAATTTGCCATGAGCTCCTTGGTGGACAACATTCTTTTAATGAATTGGATTGAGCTCGGCGATTCTTTCCGCTTGGGACTCACGATTGCCAAGATGCGGGCCAATCCCGTAGACCGAATCACGCGCGAATGTGAGATCATCGACGGTCAAGGTATGCGCGTGTTACCAAGAGCATTGCCGCAGCCTAAGCATCCATTCTCAGGCTATACTGGACTCATTTCGCGGGCGCCTGTCCGCCTCCCTTACAGTTCGGAAGATATCCGAAGCGATGGACAATCCGCGACAATTGATTGAGACCCCACCATCTCATCTGCTATTTAGCTCCGATCTTTGGAAACGAGCGTTAGAAAGTTACGCCAACGCCGCTCAGCTTACCGTAAAACTATTCGACGCTCAGGCACATGTAGTTCTCGGTCCGATTCGCAGCACAGCCTTGCAACGATTGTTCGAAGAATCGAATGGCTATGAGCCCGGAATTTTTGGAGAGTGCGCCCGGCGCTGTCTTGCGCAGCAACCCGATCATCGACAGGCTATGATCGTCTCCGAATTCTACGGCCTTGCGGTCGTCGGGGTAGCACTGATACTAGATGGCCAAGTAGTGGGAGCCGCAGTAGGCGGGTATGCGTTTGTGGACTTCATGCAATTCTCGGAGGTGGAGCGCTTATCTCACGACTCTGGCGTGTCGTTTGAACAGCTTTGGCGGATAGCGCGGGAACAAGCACCCATTCCTCGGCGGCGCCTGATGTTGAATGGTGAGCTGCTACAAATTCTCGGTGACGCCATACTTAAGGAAAATTCCCACACCCGCCAATACGGGTCGGCCTTGACACAAAGGGAAACACAGCTTCGAGCCCTCACCGCGAAGCTACTCACTTCGCAAGAAGACGAGCGCCGTCGACTTGCTCGAGAACTACATGACGGCTTGATGCAAAGATTCTCGGGTTTGCTGAACCAGTTAGCCAGGCTTCGTCTCACGCCGATCCTGACGACAGAGACAATAAGCAAACAATTGGAAGATATTGAAAAGCAAGTAGAAAGTATCTCCGATGAAATGCGGACCATTTCTCACGGGCTGCATCCTTCCATTCTTGACGATCTTGGTTTAGAAGTGGCGACGCGCCATATGGTCCATGAGTTTGCATCGAGAGCGTCGCAGAACATTGCATTTGAAGCTCAAAACATATCCACGTCAATATCTCCTTTGGTCGCGACAGTGATGTACCGTGTAGCCCAGGAGGCCCTTGAAAATGCGCGAAAGCATGCGAAGGGAGCCTCTGTTCTGGTGGTGCTGAGCAGTCCACCGGGCGAGCTTCGCTTAGTAGTAGAAGATGATGGCCCAGGCTTCGATGTGAACGCAACACAACACACCGGAATCGGCTTAACAAGCATGCGCGAACGCGCGCACTTAATCGGTGGTCGGCTAAAAATAACCTCCGCAGTTGGCCAGGGCACACGAACTGAATTGGTCGTCCCGTGGACCCAGAATGCATAGCCTGCATCCGACTTCACAACTAATTCTCCGAACTTACAATTGAATTGGCGGCGATGAGACCTCTACCAACTGTTTTGAGTTAATAGATCCGTCCTTGTCGCCGTGTGTTTAGGAATCGGCTGGGCACGAACTCATCTTGGTCCCACAACGCGCACGTCGGACAAATAATCGGCTCCATCTACAATAATGTCCGGCTGCTCGGCAACCACGAAACCAACATCATCTTAACTTCCAATCTTTGCTGCCCAAAGCAACCTCCGAACGCTCAAATTAACGCCTATCGACCCGCGCCTTGTAAGTCTTGCTGAAGCCGTTGCGGCTGTTAATAATCGTGAACGATCCATCCCGCTCCGCCGAGAGTTTAACCAGGTTCCCACCGTCGGGAGGACCCAGATTCGCGGAGAAATCGTCCGGCGGATTAGTATCTTTGTGTCGCGTCGCTCGAGAAGATTTTCGCGGTCAGTCGGGTGGAATGGTAACGATTCGCTCCACTATTTGGGCAGAACTTTCTCAACTGTAAGCCAATCCCAGAAGCGATCGATCCACTGTTCGGATGGCAGACCGGTAATGCGCATGCCAAAGCCGTGCCCCCTTTGGCGTACATGTGGAGCTCCGCCGAGTGGTGGGCGAGGGTCCACATTTCATAGAGATGGACGCTGTCAGGGCCGAGGCCGAGATTGTCATCCGTGGCGGCGGTAATGAACAGAGGAGGAGCGTCGTCGGGCACTGATTGCATCGGGAACGAGACGGCGGGGTAGATCGGGGCGGCGAAGGCGGGGCGGCTATCGGGGGAGTACTGCAGCGCCGCCGCGGCTGTGACGGTTCCACCTGCGGAGAAGCCCATGATCCCGATTTTGTCCCGCGAAATGCCGAACTCGCCGGCGTGTCTTTTGACGTATTCGACCGCGGTGTGACCGTCAGCGATGGCGAGAGGAATTGCCGTGTGGAGCATCGCATTGAGTTTCTGCTTGTCGGTGGACCATAGTCGCTGGAACTCGTCAGCCGCATCGCCTTCGGTCGGGGCCAGGCGGTACTTCAACACGAATGCAGTTACACCCCTTCCGTTCAGCCATTTCGCAACGTCAATTCCTTCGCTGTTGATTGAAAGCGCCATGAAGCCTTCGCCGGGACAGATGACGATGCCGATGTCGTTTACAGCGGAGCCTGCGGCCGGTTTGTAGACGGTCAGGCTCGGCCGGGTAACGTTAGTGACGATTTCGGTGTTCCAAGTCTTTGAGAAGTACTGCTGTTCGGCGTTGCTTTCGGCGGGCTGGGAGGTTCCAGAAACCGGGAGCTGGATCACCTGCTGGGCGAA
Source organism: Bryobacteraceae bacterium (assembly GCA_965276965.1). Lineage (GTDB taxonomy): Bacteria > Acidobacteriota > Terriglobia > Bryobacterales > Bryobacteraceae > Bog-105. Next base: position 369,516 of record OZ255713.1, on the reverse strand, counting down.
GGAACTCGCTGCTGCCGCGGTGATCAGAACGAAGTGGCCAATTAGGCGTTTGAGCACCAGGACACTTTATCGCCGTTTATTTCTTATCGGCTGCCGGGTTCATGTACTTTGGAGAAAGACTGCCTGCGACGAAGATCTTTGTCATCATCTCTCGGCTTGGTCGAAACGTGATGTAAAGCTCGTCGGCGATCCTTCCATTACTCGGGTTGTGGAAGAGTGGCGCGTAATTCAGCGGCAATCCAGAAGTTATAGGATTCCAGTTCCCCGACATACGGACTACCCGTTCGAGTGGATTCCTCTACACTGGGTCGTCAGGGCGGATCTATCGCAGAAAATTGTCTTCAGTCTCCTGTTTTCCTTAATTCGGAAGCTGTTGCACGTGCAATCAGATTTCCTGATTCGGTTGTTCCAGAAAACGCTTCATCGCCGCCGCTGGAGCGGAGAGATTCGGGGTGGCGGTCATGGCAAAAGAGAAGTTTCTGGTGAATAAGTGTCGATCGAGATGAAGCTTGGCCAGCGTCCGCTCGAGCCCTCGGCGATCAAAGGCCCAAACAGAAGCGAAACCGACACCCAGACCCGCTTCAATGCAGGAGAGAATGGCTTCCGAAGAATCGAGTTCCATGACGATGGTCAACTGCCCGAGACGCAAGCCAGCTTTTTGCAAACCTTCCTCGACAACATAGCGTGAGCCCGATCCTCGTTCTCGCATGATGAGGGGAACCCCCATAAGACTAGCTGCTGGAATGCTGTCCAGAGATGCCCATTCGTGGCCCCTGGGAACGACAATGACGAGTTCGTCTTCGAACCAAGTTTCGATTCTGATCTCTCGCGACAGCGGAGGCCCTTCGATCAGCCCTAAACCGAAGCGACCCGACGCAACACCCTCGACAATATGCTCGGTGTTCTCGCTGGCAACCCGGAGATGGACCCCTGGAAATCGCCGTGCAAACGCGGCTAGGCGAGGAGGCAATACATATTGCGCAATGGTAGTGGAAGCTCCTAAGACGAGTTCGCCGCTTGCCTCTCCTCTCAGCTGAGTCAGCGCATTTTCGGCCTCTTCGGCCAACTTGGCAAGCTGAAGCGCGTGGCGAAGCAGGGACGTGCCGGCTTCGGTAAGAGTAACTCCGGTAGCACGCCGGTCAAATAATTTAGTTCCGACTTCGTCTTCGAGCGTTTTGATTTGAAGCGTGATGGCAGGTTGTGTGAGATAAAGTTGCTCACCGGCTTTGCGGAAGCTAAGATGCTCTGCCACAGCACGAAAAACCCGAAGTCGAAAGTTCTCCAGCATGGACACAAGGATTTCACAGGCATCCAGGAATGCGGCATGGAGAGGGGATCAGATTTGCTGATGTGCGATCAGGATTACTGCTTGGACAGCGAGCGTGAACCAACTCCATACTGCAGACAGAGGTTCACAGAATGACACCAACGACATCGAGGTACTGGACAAAGATTGCTGGGGCTGTCCTCGCCACACTGACACTTGCTACGGCGCCCGCTGCCGCAAAGGCGCATCTCCACGTAAAGGCAAACCGGACGCTTTGCGAAAGAACGCTGGCAAACGGGAAGACAACCGATTTATTCCTTCGCCGGAGTAATAAGGGCGGTCTCTTTCTCTACATCGCCTCGGCGAATGGAACACTCTCGATCTATGATATTTCCCATTCGTCAGAGCCGCGCGAGCTAAACACGCTGGCGTTGAGCAGTGACAAGCCAGCATTCCAAATCCGACCGGTGAATGACTATATCGTGGTGGCGAGTGGAGCTCCCGATGCCAGCCAAAGCCTGACCGTCCTTAACTTGGCCAACGTCCCCTCCGTTGCGATTGCAAAGACGCTAAAAAACGTAGATGCCTATGCGATCGACGGTGAAACGAATACTCTTTACGTTGCGCAACGCGGAAAACTTTCTGTGATGCAATTCGATCACCCGATTACCAGGGAGGCAGAGATATGGGAGCAGTCATATGAGGCACGGTAAGATCACACGAACAGAGCGCCAACCTATGTCATCTATCGAATCTACCGTTATCGGTCCTCCTCCCACGACGAACAACGTTGGCATGGTGATCCGCCAGCGGGAGCCGGTGAACTTCGAATACCCTTTCGAACAGCTGGAAAGCTTTTTGACGCCCAGCAGCCTGTTCTATATTCGCAGCCACTTCAAGGCGCCGACTCTCGAGACAGCGTCTTACGAACTGAAAATCGACGGAGCTGTTGCCACTCCACTTTCCATAACGTACGAGGACCTTCGTCGTATGCCATCGGAAACGCGGGTCGCGACGCTGGAGTGCGCAGGCAACAGCCGGATCTTCCTTGTTCCGCAAGTGGAAGGTGCACAATGGCAGCTGGGAGCGGTAGGCAATGCCGAATGGACCGGAGTTCCGCTGCGACGCCTACTCGAGAAGGCCGTCCTTTCCGACGATGCCACGGAAATCGTCTTTGAGGGTGCGGACCGCGGCACACCCAAGGAGAAGCCGATTCCACCGCAACCGGTCTCCTACGCCAGGAGCCTCTCGCGCGAAAAAGCACTCTCTTCCGAAGTGTTGGTAGCTTACCAGATGAATGGCCAGGACCTTTCACAAGATCATGGCCATCCCGTGAGGCTGATTGTGCCTGGCCACTACGGGATGGCCTCGGTCAAGTGGCTGACGGGGATACACGCGGTGCGAGAAAAATTTGAAGGTTATTGGCAAACCTCCGACTACGCATACTGGGGTGAGAGTGATGGGAAGCCCGTCAGGGTGCCGCTGGCCGAAATGGCGGTCAAATCTCAGATTGCGCGGCCTCGTACCTACGAGGTTGTCCCGGGCGGGCAACCCTATACGATCTTCGGTGCCTGCTGGTGCGGCGACGCGGAAGTGAAGGAGGTGGAGGTGTCAACAGATGGAGGAGTGTCATGGGAATCAGCCGGACTCCTCGATGCACCAGTGCGCTTCGCCTGGCGACGTTTTCAATACGTCTGGCATGTTCCCCAGCGGCCAGGCCGTTACGAACTGATGGCGCGCGCCCAAGATTCGACGGGCCGGCAGCAGCCGGAGCAACATGACCCGAACTTTGGAACGTATGTCATTCATCATCCCTTTGCCATCGAGGTTTTTGTGGACTCGCTGAAGACCGATAGCGGCTCTTCCCCGGGTCGATAATCCGGATGGCCGAACCAGAATTAGTAGCGGTCAAGAAAGATGCTGAGGCGATCCCCGCAACGCTGGACCAGCCCTCTGCTCCCCGGTTCTGGTTGTCGGTGGTGGGCATTGGGATATTGACCGGACTCGCCGCCGGTTTGCTGACAAAGCTACTGGAGTGGGTTCAAGGCAGCCTTTGGGGTGACAACGGACGGGAAATTCTCGACGCGGCGCAACATACTGCCGCTTTGCGCATTATCCTGATCCTGCTCGCCGCCGGCGTCGTCACCGGCCTTGCCCAGGTAGTGCTGCGGAAATTGTCGAGCGGGAACGATATCGACACGACTGCCGCAATTTGGTTTCATGCTGGAAGGCTCCCTGCGCTTCGCACGCTGGCGAGCGCGACCTTGTCCGTGGTCCTGGTCGGCATGGGCGTTTCTCTCGGCCGCGAGGGCGCACCGAAACAGGCGGGGTCGGTGTTTGCAAATTTCTTCTCCGACCTGACACGGTTATCCGATGACCAACGGCGTCTCCTGGTAGCTTGCGGTGCGGGCGCTGGCATGGCCGCAGCCTATGGAGTACCGCTGGGCGGCGCGCTGTTCGCCATCGAAGTTGTACGTGGCGCGTTGGCGCTCCGCTTTATTTTGCCTGCTCTTCTCTGCTCCACTGTCGCCACAGCGGTTGCCTGGACTTTACTGCCGAATGCTCCTACCTACCAGATTCCGGCCTACCCGGATTCGCGCGTAGGTCTTCTGTTTGCCGTTGCCTGCGGTTTGGTGGCGGGTCCTTTTGCTGTGCTTTACGTGCGATTAGTCCGATGGGCGGAACGCAACAAGCCATCGGGATGGCATCGAATTATGCGCCCGATCTTCGGTTTAGCATTACTGGGGATATTGGCTACGCGCTTTCCTCAGCTCTTAGGAAACGGCCGCGATGTCTCTCAGCTTTTGTTTGCCGGTGCGCTACCATTTGCCCTGACAGCCCTACTGCTTGTATTGAAGCCATCGGCAATCCTGTTGTGTATTGGGTCAGGTGTTCCTGGCGGGTTATTCACTCCATCGCTGACAACAGGCGCGTTACTCGGTTCGGTTCTCGGATATTTGTGGTCCTTGGTCTTCCCGCATGTCCCCATTGGGTTGTGCGGATTCTTGGGCGCCGGGGCGGTCCTATCTGCAAGTACGCAGGGCCCCGTCTCAACGGTGATTCTCTTAATGGAGCTGACCGGCCAGGGCCGTGCTTTCGTCTTGCCACTACTCCTGGCTGTCACCGTCGCCACGATGATCTCCCGGTCGATCGAGCCGCGATCGATTTATGACGCCCGACTCACTAACGATCAGATTCAGGTTCGGCAGCGCTTGCGAGACAAAGTGCAAGTCGGACCGGAGTTGCAGTAGAGCAGCTAAAGCTCAAAAGCATCGATCAAGTCGATCGGGTCTAGTTGCTTGATGTTGAACAACACCGGCAGCCGGAGATCGTGGCCGTGGCGCCCACCTGAGCTGATTCCGAACACTACTATAGTCGATTGATCCACCCTTGTCACCATGTGTTTAGGAATCGGCTGGGCACAAACTCATCTTTGCCGTATAACGCACACGTCGAAGAAGTAATCGGCTCCCTCTACAATTATGTCCGGTTGGTCCGCAACCCCGAAACCAACATCTTAACTTCCAATCTTTGCTGCCCAAAAGCACCCTCCGAAAGCTTAAATCAACGCCTATCGACCAGCCCCTTATAAGTCTTGCTGAAGCCGTTGCGGCTGTTGGTGATGGTGAACGATCCATCCCGCTCCGCCGAGAGTTTAACCAGGTTCCCACCGTCGGGAGGACCCAGATTCGCGGAGAAATCGTCCGGCGGATTAGTATCTTTCGTTCCGGCAGCCGAGTAATGCACCTGCCAGACATCTTCCAATCCCGGTGTCGCCCGAAGAATCGGCCACGTCGCAGGGTCTGCGCCTTTGCGCGCGCCGTTGCCCATAATTGCCACTCTTGGCTGTATCGCCCCAATCAGTTCCGGCGTTATTCCTTTGAACTGGCCATGCACGTTGACGTGATAGACATCCACCGTGCCGATCAAGTTGTTCGGGCATACCAGGGAACGATTGTGATGCGATTCCAAGTCTGCCAGGTCGAGCAGACGGAATCTTCCCAACGTGAACAGCAGGCCGATAGATAAGTTGTCTTCCACATCGCTTTCGATCAGGGCAGCTTGTTGCGTGGTTGCACACAGCGGATTGGGTGCGCCGCCGCCGGCCATCGGCTTGTGAACAAATTCTCCGCCGGCTGCCACTACTTGCACGTCGACGCCTTTGATGGGAAGCTTGTCGCCCGGTTTCAGAGTGGTGTGTCCGATCTGGCGGCGAATGGCGTCGTAGGCTTTGAATCGCTGCTCCGCCGCCTCATGTGACGCCTTGTAGCGCGCGTCCGGAACCGCGGGCGCGGGAGCTGGTTGGAACTCTCCGTGATCGAAGATGTGGCGGATCGGGATTTTGGATGCCAGTTGCGGCACATCGCCAATATGATCGATATCGAAGTGTGAAATCACCAAATCGTCGATGTGCTTGACGCCGGCAGTTTGGCAGGCTTGCACAATACGATTCACGGAAGAATCTCGATTGCCTGAGGCGGGCCAGCCCGCATCGAACAGCATCGTTTCTCCGGAAGGAGATACGATCAGCACCGATTTTCCGCCCTCCACATCGATGGTGTAAAAATCGAGCGTCTTGGCGGCCGCTAACCCGGAGGCCCAGAGCGCGGACAAAACTAGCGCGGGCAAGACGACGGCCCACAATAGTTTCATGAAGTCACTTCACGGAAAAGGCCAGCAGAACATTGCCGGGCATACTGGAGTAACCCGAGTTCACGTAAAGGTAGCCGTCGGCCACGGTCGCTCCGGTAGAGCTGAATGAACCCCCGTTAGCCGGAATTCCGTTCACTGTTGGAAAGCTGCGAACTGCGTCAAAGTCCCAGATGATTTCGCCGGTCTTACTCCGGAAAGCCCGAATGTGGCCATCCATGGAAGGGGAAATCACGGCGCCTGGAATCACAGTAGGCGGCGACCGCTGCGCGCCGTTGCATCCGCGCTGCCCGGCGCAGGAAGGTTTGGGTGGAGGCGCATGCCACACCACTTTTCCGGTGGCGGGATCTAACGCGAAAAGGCCGCCCCCGCTGGTAGGTTGGCCCCTGACCGTATCGGCGATAGGCGCGAAGACAAGCTTGTCCTGCGGGCTATACGCGATGCCCCACTGGATTCCGCCGCCGGGACCGCCCTTTCCGATGCGGGTCTGCCAAACCACCTTCCCTTGCTGATCCGGATCGAATCCCCACACGACGGCTGATTTCTGGCCGGCGAGGATCATCTGATGCCCTTCGTCCAAATCGGCGAGTATGGGTGAGCCGCCGAAATCCACGTCCGTCCCGGCGTGTTCCGGACAATTGCCGCCGTGACTGCCGCTACTGCCACCGCAATCCCAATTGAACATGTCCGGGTTGGGTTGCTGTGACCATTTGATCGTGCCGGTCTTCATGTCCATCGCGATGATGGCATCAGCCGTTTTGATATCGGGATCGGAATATCCATTGCCCGTGGCTACGTAGATCAGCCCGCGCTTCAGATCGAGCGTGGGAGAAGACCAAATGGTAGCGCCGGAAGGGCCGTAGAACTGAACGCCGGTCTTGCTCTTCGTGGTGGGCTTTGGTTCCGGAGAAGTGTAAGTTCTCCAGATCTGAGCACCGTCGCTAGCCTGTATCGCCACCAGGTTGCCACGGAACTTGCAACAGGAGTAGAACGGATTGGCGCCCGCATTTTCTTCCTGCGAAGCGATGGGAACGTAAAGCCGGCCGTCATGTAACTTGGCCGTGCCGGTAATGCGAGTGAAGGCTTGGTCTTGGTCATCCAGCTTTCTCTGCCAGATTAGCTTGCCGGTGTTGGCATCGAGAGCATAGAAGTTCGATTCCAGATCGCCGATATAAGCACGGTGGCCGGGGCCGACCACGACTGCATCGCGGACCATCGCCTTCGCCTGGTACACCCAGTAGATGCATCCACTTTCCGCGTCCAGCGCATACACGGTTCCATCGTTGCTGCCCACATAGACACGCCCTTCGGCCACAGTCGGTTGCCCGTAAGCGGTCACGGTGTTGGGAAACCCAAACGCCCACTTGAGCTTCAGAGAGGGCAGTTGCCCTGCCGTGATTCCACCTTCCTTTTCCGGCTGATAACGAGTGTTCCGGTCATCGGGACTCCAGCCGTTCCAAGCCAACCGCGAGCTTTTAGGTTTGGAGCCGGCAGGACAATAACCCGTCATCTTGGGAAGCTCCACGGGTCCGGATTTACCCAAATACCGCGCGACGGCGATGCGTTCTTCCGGGCTGAGTTGCGCGCCCTGCGCCCGCATGGCGCCAGTTGTGAGAGTTGTAACAATGTCTTGCCATGGTTTAATCTTCAACGCCTCCGCCATGGGAGCGTGGGAGTCGCTACTTTGGCCGTGACATTGCTGGCAATGGGCGATATAGACGCGGCTACCTTCCTGGGCAACGCAAAGAGCGGCAAAAGATAGGCAGAGGGCTAGTAGTAGGTTGAATTGCTTCATTGCGCCTCCAGGTTAGAGCCCCTGCGAGGCGGTCAGCACCACGCTCTTACCGGAGTGGTCCAGAATTGTAAGCTTTCCGTTCTCGAACATCACGTCATCTATTTTGGTGAAATCTTCCGGCACTCTGGTGTAAAACATGAGAAAACGAGTTTCAATTTTCGATTTGGCGGGCAGCCATCGGAACGTAGGCGTACCGAAGAGCGGGCTCATGGACACAGTCTCCCGGTGCGAGATGTCAAAGGGTTGCGTTGAAAATTCCATGCCGCGCGCCGCGTGGTTGTCGCCGGTGAAATTCATCCAGCTCATGAGCCAAGGATAATCCTCGTGCCGGAACACATATCCGAATAGAAGGTGCTTCTCCAACTGGAGCGCCGTTACAAATTCCAGTTTGCGGGCCGGGTCTAATTGGCAACTAGCCAAGTCCAGCCAGTTGTGGTCGGTTGGAATCACGCGCAGGTCTGCTTGGCCGCCGTCAACCGTCGGCGCCCGGGGCCATTTGAAATCTTTGCCGTACACCAGGTGTCCCGGAATGCTTCCGGGTTTATAGGGGCGGACCCGACAATTTGTTGCCGGCATATCCACCACCACCTTGCCCTTCTCCAGGAACGGAGGTTCAATCGTGGCGTGCTCGGCCCAGGAGATGGGCCGGTCCACAGTGAGCAGGCTTTCCAGGTCGCTTGTGACGCGGACCACATTCTCGCCGTCGGAAAGCTCGATGGTCCGAGTGAGTACTTCCTGCGCCAGCGGCAGCGTGGCCTGCATAGCGACTGAGTGCACCGGCCCGGCTTCATGGACGGCAATGAGCTTGAAAATTTGTTTGCCGCTTTCGCCATGAAACGGCATGCCGAGAGCCGCCTCTTCCGCCGACGGCGCACCGAAGCCGTCGAGCGCCAAAAAGTGGTGAACTCTGCCAAACGGGCTGAGCGGCTCTCCGCCGCGCAGCAAGAGTTTGGAGAAGGCGCCACCGTTGGCGAGTGTGGTCAGTTCGATCTTATCGTTGGCGATTACTACTGGCATAGGCGCCGGCCCCTTGTGGGCCGGGCCTTGCCGTGCAGGTGCGTGGGTAGCGAAGGCAATCGCCAGAAGAGGAGCGAGTAACCACGGAACAATGGATTTGGGATCGCGATAGTATATGCCGAACATTTCCTGTCTTTGGAACTGCCCGTCCCGGCTAGAACCGGAACCGGAGCGATCCTTGCATCACTCTCGGAGGCCGCGTCGCATTCACCACGCCGAAATCACTATTGGTTTGAGCTCCGGCTGGCGTAAATAAGGCAGCGGCATCAACGCTGCTGAATTGAGAGTGATTGAAGATGTTGTAGAACTCCCAGCGAAACGTGAGAACCCGCTTCTCGCTCCCCAGGTTGAAATTCCGGAAAACGGTCAGGTCGAAATTGCTGGTACCCGGTCCTCGAATGGGATTCCTCGCGGCATTCCCAGGTTGTCCGATTCCCACCAGTTGCACGCACGATGTATTGAAAAACTGTGTGTCGGTGCGAGAGCCATAGGAAATGTTCGGATTGCACGTCAGGTTCACACGCTGGGGATCGCCGCCGCCCGATAGATTCTCGCCGTTAGTAGTCGAAAAGGTGATCGGAACCGGAAATCCGCTGGCAAACGTAGTTACGCCCGAAATTTGCCAGTTGGAAGCAATGAGTTTGGCGGCTCGCATAGACTGCCAGCTCTTGGCGATTGGGATGTCGTAGGTGTAATGAATCGACAGGACGTGGGTCTGGTCGAAGCCGGCCAGAGAATAATTTCTCCGCGCCGAATAATACGTCGGCGTGCCAATCGTCAGATCCGTGTCGTTGAAATCCATAGCTTTGGAATAGGTATAAGCGACGCCAAAGGAAAGGCCCCGGCTAAGCCGATGGTTGGCGGTCACCTGAAGCCCGTTGTAGTTGGAAGAACTGCTCGGCGTAAAGTAATTGGCTGTCGATCCGTATCCCTTAATGGGCACCAGCAGATTGGTGACATAAGGCGTTCTGCCACCGGGCACCGTCGGATCGATATTTTGCGGCAGGAACTGTGCTCCCGGCGGGAGCAAATTGAGGTTTTGTTCATTCCAGAGATGCCTGCCGTAGGTGCCGACCCATCTTGCTTCGATGACCGTTCCCATACCTATATCGCGCTGGACGCCAAACGACGCGTTCATGTTGTAAGGCGTAATCCTCTCCGGATCCAATATAAAAGTGCTGCCCGGCGTAGTAAACGAACCGGCGCCCAGAAAACTGCCGGCGTTGCCGTTGTACACCGCGGAGGTGAGTTGGTTCGGGGGAGCCCCGAAGTTGAAACCGATATTTCCATCGGTTTGCGTCTGGTAGAACATGCCGAACCCTCCACGGATTGACGTCTTGCCGTCCCCGAAGGGGTCATACGCGAAGCCGACGCGCGGGGCCGGCCGTGGAGGCGACTGATTGATCCAGCCACGTGGACCAATTTTGCTGGATGTAAGCACGGCGCCTTCGGAGACGCTGCCGGTGCCGGGAACGAAGTTGCCGATTGCCGCCGGAGTCACGATTTGGCCGCTTGGCGCGTCGTAACCTACCCGGGCGCCGTTGATTATGGCAGGCCGGTAGAGACGCGCCACGCCGGCAGCATTGTATTGGGAAAGGACTAATGTTGCGGCGTCCCAGCCGTGGTCGGTCGACGGTTCCCACGGCGAGTAATAGGTAATTCGGATACCCAGATCCAGCGTCAGCTTCTTGGTAACTTTCCATGTGTCTTGCACGAAGTTGTCCCAATCGTAAAGCCGCTGCTCGATGGCGACATGGTCATTCGATTCCGTGTAGCTATTGAAGTTCCCGAGATCCAGGTTGGCAAAAGGATTCCCGCTGTTTCCTGGGTTGGTGGCATTGGTGCTGAAATCGAAACTACCGCCAAAGTTCCCTCTCGGTCCTTCCCACTCTCGCGCGCGATGCCAGTAGGTGCCTAGCTTAAACGTATGATTACCGCGGATGACCGAAAGCGTGTCTGAAACGTCGAAAGTCGTGTCGGCGCCTGTCTCCGGAAACCGGCTGTCATATGTCAAGTTGGGCGCATCGGATACGCCGGACAATGAGGTGATCTGGGGAATCACATTGTACGGATTATTCTGCGGGTAAACTTGGCCCGCCGTAAATCCAATTCCTGAGCGGGTTCCCACGGCGTTAAATTGCGAGAACGAAACCGGAGGCGCGTTTTCGGTGCTGTGGCGAATTGCGCCCAGAACCTCATTCACAACGTTCGGGCTGAAGATGTGAGTCTCATGCGCTGAAATAGAATCGTCTGTAAATTGATACTCTCCGTAAAACCAGGGCCAACTGGGAGCGCCGACTGCGCCGGTGTTCCACGCCTGCGTATTCGAATGGTAGGAGACTCCTCTGACAAAGATTGAATCCTTGTTGCTGATTGGCGAGTCGATTCGAAACACATTGCTGAGCTTCGGTATGTCGTAATCTCCCTGGAAAACGTAGTTATATGCTCCGTTGGTAACCGCCCGATTGAGCTGGTTCGGAAGCGGAAAGACATTTGCCAATGCCTGGGTGCTCGGGTTTATGCGGTTTGCCGGAATGATGCCTCCGGGGAAGGCTGCGCCGGTTGTCGGATCAATCGGCTTGGTGGCCGATTGCGAAAAGTTTCCTTGCCGTTCCAGCGCGGTCGGCATCGTGTAATACACGAAAGGCGCTGGGAACTTGGCATGGGTATAGTCGACGGAGTAAAAGAAAAAGAGCTTATTCTTAAGACTCGGAAGTTTCGGCAAGACAACCGGGCCGCCGATTGTCCCGCCAAATGTATTGAACTGATACGTCGGTTTCGGAAGGCCCGCCCGGTTCAGCAGGAAATCGTTGGCATTGAATATCTGGTTCCTGATGTACCAATACGCCGTACCGTGAAAATCACTGCTGCCTCCCTTGGTGACGATAGAGAGAATGGCGCCTCCGTTCCTGCCGTATTCAGCGGTGTAATTGTTCAGCAGGACATTGACTTCGGAAATGGCGTCCATGTTGATCGAACTGGACAACGAGGAAGCAGTGCCGTTGTCGTTTCCGGCTACTCCATCTACTGTGAAATCTATGGCCCCGTTGCGCGCCCCCGAGATATTGGGAGCTGTGACTCCAGGAGGGCCGCCGGCGCCCCCCAGGGCTTCTGTCTGACCGGTTTGGCTAACACCCGGCAGAAGACGCAGCATGTCGACAACATCGCGGCCCCGCTCGGCGATCAGCGACAATTCTGTGCCGGTCAGCGTTGCAGAGTTTGTATAAGTGGTCGTTTCCACCTGAGCGGTTTGTGCCTGGACTTCAATGGTCTGGTTCATGGCGCCCACTGTTAGGTGAATCGTCCCCAAAGAAAGCTCCTGGTTGGCGATAAGCGCGTCACCCTGTCTTTCAAACGCCTGAAACCCGGTCTTTTCCACGCGCGTGGTGTATGTGCCGGCCTGCAGCGACGGGAAACTGAAACTGCCGGATTCGTTCGTCACTGCGGTTCTTGACGCTTGATTGGCTTGGTCGGTTATGGTTACGGTGGCGCCGGGTACGGAAGCGCCTCCTGCGTCAACCACTGTTCCGCTGACGGTTCCGGTTGTGGTTTGCGCCCCCGCAATATTTGCGAAGGCAAAACAAGTTAAGAAGTAGAGAATACGACTAACCAAATGCACACGCTGCATGAAAAAGCCTCCTAAAGCACTCCGTTACAACTCCCGCTTCGGCCTTTGACGGCTTTTGACGGATTAAAGGGTACACGGTGCCACCCTATTTTCCCGGATGAACTCCGGGTTATTACTGACTTGTGACATAACTATACCTACTCTGAAGTTGAAGTCAATCAATTTGTTATTTGGACTTAACTAGTTTGAAGTAATTATGCTGTACGGCGGGAGTGTTTTTGTAAATAGCCGTTGGTGTTCAGGTGATTCACGGATTAGCGTTTGACGGGCGTCCACATTCGTGCCGATCCGGCCTCCTGAAATCGAACTATTCCGGCGCCCATGCGATTGTTTCCTAAGAAATGCTCGGATGATTCTGACCGCTTGCGCGATTGTCTCTCGGTACACTGGATCGGTTATCCGCGGATGGCAGAATCAAACGGACGCCGGCTTCGATTCCGATTCGGTGCGATCGAAAAACGCCGCTACGTCTCCGCGCTTCGTTACATCTCCTGGGCAGGCGATGGCGCGATGTCCGCCGTCGATCAATTGCCGGGCCGCCCTTTCGGCGCTTTGCGGATCGAGATCGTTCAGGGCCACATGCATCCCGCCTTCGCACAGCAAGCGCGCGATAGCGAAACCAATCCCCCGTCCGGCGCCGGTGACAATGGCAGTCCGTCCAGCCAGGCTCACTGAGCGTCCTCGTCGGGCTCACTCTTGTGCGCGCGTTGTTCCCGGCCCTTGATCAGGCTGGTAAGCGCGTCGTTGTAAGGCGCGCGCAGCCCCAGCCGGACGCTCTCCCGCGCTACGTATCCATTCAAGGCATCGATTTCAGTGCGCTGGCCGCGCTCCAGCTGCTGCATCATCGGTGGGCAGTGAAATTTGTGCGCGCAGTATTCTTTGATGGCAGCCACAGGATCGTGTTCTCCCGGCGCCACGCCCTTGGCTCGAAGAAGCGCGACAGCCTCTTCGATAATCCGGGTTTGAAACTCGTCCAGTGCGGGTACTTCCTGAATGTGTCCCGGCCGAAGGCATCGGCGAGCGGACCGGGCAAGTTTCAGGATTCTTGACGATGGGCTTTCTCGGCTGCGCACTGATCCCGTGCTGCAGGGACGAGTGGCGGATTCAATCGGATTGCAACCGGCCAATCGGCGGTCACCATAGAAAATCGGCGACGTAAAATATCGCTTCACCAAACTAAACGGGACCTGGGCATTCGATTCCGTTTGGGTGCGCGGGATTAAGACAGCAGTTCCGTTATCCCGTGCCGATGGATTCTTCTTGTCCGGCGGCGAGGCGGGCCGCTTCGTAACAATCGACGATTCACCTCGTCGCAAGGAGGTTCGATTTACCGGGATCGGCAGCGCCCAAGCGACTTATTTCGTCGAAGCGGCGTATCCATTGCCGCGTATCGGAGTTCGTCTCGCCGGAACAGAATCTCCCGTTTGCGCCTTGCGTGCGAGAGCGCATCTGGCGCCCAGCCAGGGAATCACGGACATTCCGGGCAGCGGAGTTCAATTTGCCTTCCGTGCGGGTCGGCCCTTTCGAAATCCGCCGCTAGATCTTTAGGGTGGGGCGATGCCGTAGAAGTCTTTTCGCCGGAACCACTACGTCCAGAGTTAGGGCTTGTCTTGCGTTCGGCGCTCTAACCGATCCATTGCCCCGCCCCGCCGGCGTGCTGGATTCTTTACGCGCAATAAGTTCGACCAGCGACCTGGCAGTGCCCTCAGACGCCCGGCTTCTGCGTCTGGCTGCTTTCGTTTTCCGGCGTCACCCTGTCGTCCCGCTTAGAACTCTACCCCAAAGTGCCCTGCCGCCGTTGCCGTGCGGCTTTCCTCGGCGGCTCTTGCCACGGCTGGCTAGAACTGGAAGCGGAGTGACATCTGTAACTGTCGCGGATTGCCAACTGTGCTTGTAATCTGCCCTGCCTGGGGATTGCCGATATTTGGATTCGGCTGTCCGAACTGAGGATGATTAAAAATATTGTAGGCTTCGGCGCGGAGTTCAAATCTGGTCTGCTCGTGAATCACAAAATTCTTGAAGAGCGACATGTCCCAGTTGACGCGGCCCGGTCCAAACAGGATGTCTCGTCCGGCATTTCCATAAGTGTAAGGCGCCGGAGTTGAAAAGGCGCTCGGATTAAACCATTGCTGCAATGTGTCCGGGTATGACGCAGTTCCGGATACGTTGGCGCGGCTACCTGTGCCTGTGTTCGTGGTCGATGTTTGTAGAACCGGCGAGAACGGCAAGCCCGTTTGGACAGTCAAAATTCCGTTCAGCTGCCATCCTCCTAAAATCCAGTCCACCGCTCCGCTGCGGTTCAACAGTGTCTTGCCCTTTCCGAAAGGCAGCTCCCATAGATAACTCACTGTGAGGCGATGCCGCATATCAATGATGGAGTTTCCGCGTTCTGCGAAAAGGTTGCGAGGATCTTGTGGCTGAACCCCAGCTGAGCCACCTGAAAATTCGAGCGGCACGTCATCGATCGCGTGCGACCAGGTATATCCGAGCAGCACGCTCACTCCCTTACTGAACCGCTTATCGGCAGTTAGCTGAAACGCATAGTATTCACTTAAACCGTTAGTGGTGAAGTAACTAACATCAGTAACATTAGGAGCAATCGAATATAGCGGTCGGCGAGTATTTAGCGCAGACGCGCCGGGAATGGCTTGATTGGCGTTGTAAGTGTTATAGAGATGCCGGCCAAGATTGCCGATTACCGCGGCTTTAACGACCAGTGAAGCCGGTGCGATTTCATGCTCAACAGTGAAGTTAAATTGTTCGGCGTACGAAGGTCGGAAATTCGGATCGACCGAAGCTATGGAGCCAAAAGGATTGTTAGCCTGGCTGAGATTAATCGGTTGCAGCGTCGGAAAACCATCTCTCACGCTCTGGCCCACGAAGATGTCGCCCGGAGAGACACTGAGGCTGTATCCAAACGGCAGTATCGAGGAAAGTCCGATGACGGAGCTTTCGGTGCCCGTAGGATTGTAAAACAACCCGAATCCGCCACGAATCACCGTGTGCGATTGGAGCTGATAAGCAAAACCAAAGCGCGGTCCGATGTTTTTGTGATACGGTTGGACCCCTGCATACTGGTTGACCCCGTTCTGGCCGGCGATATCCACTTTACCCGTTGTAATGTTGAAATTGGCCCAGCGATTCGACACCTCTGAAGGAGGGCTGTAATAATCCCAGCGTATTCCATAGTTGAGCGTCAGGTTCTTGGTAACATGCCAGTCGTCGGCAAAATAAAGGCCGAGCTCGCTCATGCGCATGCCAGGCCAAACGTTGGGGTAATCGTGTGCAATCAGGGTTGGGTAACCCAGCAGAAAACTCGCCATGGCGTCGCCGCCAGACCCGGCCGGCTGCCGAGAATCAGTCAGCGCAGGAGAAAAATTGAATCGACCATTCCCGTTGCCGGCATGATAAATAGTAAGCTGCCGCCGTCTGAAATCTGCGCCAAACTTAAACGTATGGGAACCGTGCGTGAGAGACACGTTATCGATGTACTGGAACATGTTTTCACGCCGGAAAATGGGCAAAGAACGACTCGACCCGATTCCTAGATAACTTGACGACGAGAAAATCGGGAGTGCCTGGAGATCCGTCAGTACGTTTGCGTTGGGCACGCCAAGCTGGTTTCCAAGCTGTCCGTTAGGCTGGAACTGATCCGTTACATAATCCAGCCGATAACGACTAAAACCGACCCGAAATTCGTTCACCAGAGTTGGACTGATGACTCTGGCGTAGCTGGCAACCGCCTGCTGAGTGGGCTGGGACGAGGTGCCGGCGAAGGAGGCCTCGTCTGAAAGGGTGACCGGCCGGGAGAGGCCAGGGATGGTGGTTGCCGGATAGGTGCTTGGAATTAATGTGTCGGTGTTCTGGATCGAATAGCGCGCAAAGAAGCTGTCTTTTGACGTGATCTGGTCATCGACCCGGATGTCACCCTGATTCCATGTTTGATTTTGCACCTGATTCGACAGGTAGTTGTTGAAGCGCCCGGAACTGGTGGGGGTCGGATAAGCATTAATCATCTTCACCGAGATGGGATCAAAACGATTAGCAGGGATCTGGTTATTGGGGAACGGATTGCGTATGTAACCCGAGCCATTCGGATTCAGGCGGGTGGTCGCCGGATCGTAGAGTGCCGCGGTTTGACTGAAATTACCGCTGCGCATTTGAACAGTAGGAATGTTGCCGAGCAGCAGCGCCTGCGAGTTGCGCCGGTACCCTTCATAGTCGGCGAAAAAGAAGAGCTTGTCTTTGCCGTTATAAATTTTCGGAAGAATAACCGGTCCCCCGAATGACCCACCGAATTGATTGAGTCGAAATGTGGGAAAGGGCGTACCCACGGGATTGAAAAAGTTCCGCGCATCCATGGCGGAATTTCGCAGGAATTCGAACAAACTTCCGTGAAATTGATTGGTGCCCGACTTAGTAATTACATCGACCACAGCTCCCGAGTTACGGCCGATATCGGCACTGTACAAATTTGTCTGAATCTTGAATTCCCGGACCGCCTCCACGGGAGGACGCAGCACGATAGATAGCGTGAGCCGTTCGTTGTCATCTATCCCGTCGTAGAGAAAATCGTTGGAGCCTTCCCGGTTACCGTTTGAGAAGAGTTCGCTTCCAGGACGCCGGTCGTCTGGCCGCGAACCGCTCATAATGGTTCCAGAGGCAGAGAAGCCAACTCCATTCACGCCCGGGCTCAGAGTTGCCAATTGGACGAAGTTGCGTCCATTCAAAGGCAATTCGTTGACGAGTTGTTGATTCACAACCGTACCGACCGAGGAGGACTCGCTTTCCAGCAGCGGCGCCTGTGAATTCACCTCGATCGTTTCGGACACCTGCCCTAACTTCAGTGTGAGATCGACTTTCGCCTGCTGATTGATCTGAAGACTAATACCGCTTTGAACCAGTTTGTTAAAACCAGGCGCTTCGACTGTTAACGAATAGTCGCCGGGCGGCAGCAGTGGAATGATATAGTTTCCACCGCTATCGCTCACTGAATCGTGAGAAACATTGGTTGCCGTGTTTGTTGCCGTTATCTTTGCGCCGACTACAACAGCGCCTACGGAATCAAGAATCGTGCCGTTTAATTGGGCAGAAGCAACCTGCGCGCACACCGGGACGCAGGTTACACAAACTACTGACAAAAACGTTAACCATTTCGACAAAGAAATATCCCCCTGTTACATTTAAGGACTGCGGAAGACTAACCGTGACTCCGCAACAAGCGCCACTTACTCCAGCGCTGCGGCCCGGATTGATTATGGCAAAGTGTTGACCTGACTTCCTTCTCCTCGGACTAGTCTACCCAAAGTGTGAGATGTAATTGGTGCTGCATGCACCTCTTGCTTACAATCGCGCTATCGAGAGCCGTGGGATTGGTTGTTTCCATGATTTGGCCGATCTCCGCGCGTGTGAGTAGAGTACTCCACAAGTGGGGGTGCGGAGCGAATTTCATGCCGACGGTAGAAAGCCGTTCGCCAATCGCATTCATTGTTTTGGCCATTTGCGCCAACTCTTAGTGCGACGGGCCTTCAGGCCTGCGAGGTCGAAACCATTTGACGATGAACGTGCGCTATGAAGCGTAACAACGGAGCGGGAGAATCTCCTCCGCTCGGCTTCTCGCCGTACGATGGAAGACGATGATTAAAAATGCTGAGAGGCGGCGAACGGTTTCGGATCTTAGCGACGATCTTGATGAGTTGGATTCCGGCAGGATCGTGGATGGTGAGCCGTCGGAAGACGTGCGAATTGCAAACCAGGATTTCTCGGAGAACACTCTTCGCCAGATCGTAATTCGGCGGTCTTTCGTCGAGGCGGTTTCATTTGCGAATGCGCGCCTCTTATCGGTCCGGTTCCGGGATGTACGGTTTGTCCGATGTGATCTTTCGAATGCTGTGATGCTTGGTTTGGAGGCTAGCCGAGTCGAGTTTGTGGAGTGCCGCTTACTCGGACTGAAGGCGATCGAGTGTCGCGTGGAAGATCTGTTACTCGATCGATGCGACTCGCGGTATGCGCAGTTCAATAACGGCTTGTTGCAATTTTCGGACTTTACAGACACGCAGTTGCAGGAAGCCGATTTCCGTACGACGAGTCTGGAGAATACACGCTGGGTTGGCTCAAATTTGTCACGAGCGGATCTTAGCGGTGCGAAGCTCACAGGCGCGGATTTGCGGGGAGCTGTCATTGACGGGGTCGTTCTAAACGCATCGGATGTAGCGGGTGCGATCGTGAGCCCGCCCCAAGCGATGGAACTTGCCCGTTTGCTGGGCTTGGTAATCAGATGAGCAGCTATTCCGGTTGGAGGCGGACGCAAGACTGTCGGCTACTGAGGGTCGTGGGCCAACCTAAAATTCACCTCGACGCTGGCTTGTGTCTTGACGGCGATTCCATTTTTCGCGCCCGGTTTGAAACGCCATTTGGCCACGCAGTCTTTGGCTTCTTCATCGAGACCGAAGCCGAGGGGAGTTATAACGGTGGTGTCTTGCGGGATGCCGTTTTCGTCGACCATGATGCTAAGTAAGACCCGGCCTTCCACTTTCGCCTGGAGAGCGGCTTGAGAATACTTTGGTTCCGGGTTTGTCAGGACTGTCGGTTGCCGGATAGCAGCATCCGTGTGCGCACTCTTATCGGTTTTCTGCTGCCCATCCGAAACGGCAGCCGTGGATGTCGCGGGCAGAAGCATCACGAAGTGACAGCTTGGAGTTGTGTAGCGTGAACAGAAGAGAATTCCACGCCGCAGAATTTTTTGGCTGTTTGTGTCCGGTGGACGGATACGGAGGTCGGCGGTCTTCAGGGCGATTCCAGCTTCCTTCAAAGAATCGCTTCCCTTGATAAATTGAACCGCTTCGAGTTTTCCGGACGAAAACAGGAGGAAGAATTCAGCGCTTCCTTCCCGCGTAGAAAGATTCGGCACGTTCAGCGTCCGGAGTTTGCCTAATTCCTCAGCCGGCGAGACGAAAGTTTTGGCACTGTGACTGACGGTCAATTGTTCGGGAGTTGTCGGAGCTCTGGCCGATCGCAAGTGTTCTTTGGTTGCGGTGAGGGAATTGTCGGCTGCCAGGGCAAGCTGCCAGGTGTGAATGGCCTGTTTCTTTTTGCCTTCGGCAAAATAGACCTGGCCCAGGTGATCGCCCACGTCACCTCGCTGGGACAGGTCCCACGATGCGGCAATATACTGTTCCGATTCGTTCAAGTTGCCGGTTTGAAAGTAAAGCCAACCGAGGGTGTCCCAGGCCGCGGACAAAGTTTGCATCAAGTGGAAGTCAGCTTCCTGGGGGGATGGTAGCGTCAACTTATCGCTCGCTCCTTCCAGCTTCGATACAGCCTTTGCGGCATATTCTTTGGCGAGGGGAAGATCAGTCTTGGTATCGGCCAAAGAGAAAGCAGCATTATTCAGCACGAGGGGATCATCGCCTTGTGTGTATTTATCCAAGGCAGCCAAGCCTGCCTTACGATCTCCGGATCGAAGAAGCGCGTCAGCCAAGACGCCCTGCAGCGTCTGGCTCGCGCTTTTTTCGAGCACAGGCTGCAGAACCGCGGGGACTTCCGCGTAGCGCTTCTCCTTCATGAGGAGCTCCGCTAGGTAAGCAGCCATTTCCATGTTAGTCGGGGTTATCTTTAGCCCATCTCTCAGCGTTTCGATGGCTTTAGTGGGGTTTCCAAGGTGAGATTGGGTTTTCGCAAGAATGAGATAGGCGAAGAGGTAAGAAGGGTGATCGTGGATTTCTTTCTGCAATGCCTCGATCCCCTTTTGCGGTTCATTCGTCGACAAATAGAACGCCCCATAGGCAGCCGAGAGGCCGGTCTGCTTAGGATTGACTCGCTCGGCTCGCGCCAAATATTCTTGCACGGCATGGAAATCGCGGCGCTGCCCAGCTCGAAATGCCTCGGCCAGCAGGGCAGCGGCTTCGGGATTGTCGCCGGCCTGATCGGGCGCCGTCGCGGAGGTGCTTAGAAGCTTTAGCTGAATGAACTGATTGTGATCTTCCGCAAGGTCTTCAGCGAATTTCCGATAGGCGTCCCAAGCAGCGAACGGGATCTTCTGCTGCTTGATCGTCAGCCGTCTTGAGGCAGTGAGCTCATTGTCGTTCAAGAGGTAGGAACTCTCAAAATCGGCGAAATCCGTATGGAGGTTTTCACCGACGGGGATATCGGCAGAGTAATTCTTCGGGAGATTCAGCCGGGCGCGATAGCGGAACTCGCCGGGAGCGCCCAAAAAGAAGGGTTCGGCATGGCCGGCGGCTGCGTCCGGGGTTAACAGTAACAGAGGCAGCAGCGGCGGAACAACGCGACGATTCTGCCAATCCGAATAATCCGGCCGCGTGTAGTCGAATGAATAGTGAAATGGCTTGGTGAGCAACTCAGGGCTCTCCGCGTCCAAGTTCGAGACGGTTCCAGCGAAGCCATTGGCGCGAACGATCTGCTGAACCAGCTCGAGCCAACGAGCCGGCGGCAGCTGGTGAAACGCACTTCTCAGGACCAGCTCATCGTCCCCTCGCAGGGTGAGGTCGAAATGACCGGTGAGGACTCCTTCGGAGTTGAGCGTTGCCTGGACGTCAAGGATTTCGGAAGCAGGAAAGGGCGGTGCGGCGGGCGTGGTCACGAGGGCCGGTGGAGCGTCGGTGGAAACCAGTAGGGCTTTCTGATCCCGTAAAGCGGGAACAAGAAGACCGTACGGCGCAATCTCCGGGGTGGTATCGACCCACGATTTACCGTGCCGACCGGCGATGACCGTAATGACGTGATTGAATTGCGCGGGGGAGGGGACATCCGGGTCGACTTTAACGCCGTAACCGATAAGAGCAGGCCAGGCTTGTATCCCGGCGGCTTTCAGCAACGCAGCATACAGTGTGTGTTTATCTTTACAATCGCCATACTGGTTCGCAAGCACCTCTTCGGCAGCATGCGGTCGATAGCGACCGACTCCGAAGGAGAGAGAGACGTAACGGAATTTCGTGCTGACGTAATTGTAAAGAGCACGCGTTTTCTCCTCTTCGCCGGATAGACCTTTAGTGAGCTCGTCGGCTTTCGCCTGGATTGCCGCGCTGACGGCAACCTGCGGGCTTTGCAGGCCGGCATACCAACGGCCTACCTCATCCCAAGTCTTGAAGGTGGTGAGTTGGACGGACGGAAAGGGCGAATCCGATGAGGATTTGCTGTTCGTTTTGTCTGTCTTTTGGGAGGTAGGCTCAAGTTGCGCCGTTTTCCACGAGTACGTTTTGCGGCCGGATGCTTCCGTTATTTCAGGTTTCAGCTTGGGGCTGACCACCTTGACGTATTTATTGGAAGGGACTTCGATGGCGAGCGTTTCTTCGAGGATGACGGAGTCGGTGGTGAAGTTCTGCACGTACCAAAACTGGCCTGGCACTTCAGGTTTGGTTTGAGTACGCTTGAACTGGTATTCGATGACATCGCCCACCCCGAGAGACTTCACGGGAACCTGTTTTTCACGAAGATCGGAATAAGTAGGAGCGGCTTTGGATACCTCCGAAGAAATATCCTGCATGTTGTCCTGGGGCGTCTCGACGATTTTTCCATCCGGCTTTCTCACTCGCAAGTAAGTGAGTTCAAACTGTTGCTCGTCGCGGTCGTAGCTGAACGCGAGAACCCCCAATTGTTGAACGCCGGCATCGGATTGAATTCGAACGGAGGCCGTTTCAACCGACTGCCAGCTTCCGTTTTCATTGAAGCTGACCCGCCTGGATAGAGACTGGATGACCACGCCTTCTTTCGAATAATCGACGCCGGCAGCGGTTCGAAGAGTTTCTTTTTCGGAAGAAGCAGCTTGGTGCGATGTGGAAGGCGTTTGGCTTGCGGCGGTGGTTTGGAGACTGCTGTTGGCTAATCCTGTCGAGCAGAGCAGCAGAAGCTGAGCGACGATCAATCTGCGGAAGCGTCGGGACATTTCCAAGCTCATAGGAATCGAGGCCGCAACGGGTCAGGTTTTGCCGACACTATCGCCAGTGTCGGTTTGGCAAGATCGCTGCCTGACGAGATTTCAGCATGGCAAAAAGTCGGGATCGCTCACAATTCCCCACGACTTTCGCAGGGCTAGTGTGTGACGGGTAGAGGTGTTGAGGATCAGCGCAAGTTGCTGTTATAGTGCGGTTCTTCAGACGCGCCCGGAGCTTGAGCGGCGCAAACGTCGAGACGAGTCTCGACGCGGCACGCAAGAGTGCGTGTGCCACGCTTTCACTTGGCCTCTACGCCCGCAAGCCATGAAGATAGGCATAACTTTCGCGCAGCGCGGCCATCGGATCCTGCGGATCGCCAGCGAGATCGGAGCACCCCGTTTTCTCATCGACCGCCAGCACCTGCTGCCAGCTCTTGCCGCCATCCGTCGTGCGATAAACGCCCCGCTCCGAGTTTGGCTTGAATAACTGCCCAAGCGCGCACACGTAAACGCGCTGCGAGTCATGCGGATCAATCACGACGCGGCCAATGTGGCCTCGAGCCCCATATGCTGCCAGCTATGGCCGTTGTCGGTCCATTTGTAAACGCCGTCACCCATTGGATAAAACGGACGGATGATAAACGTCCCGCCTGTACCCGCCCAAACCACATTCGGTTGCGAGGAAGAAACAGCAAGCGCGCCAACCGCCGACACATTCTTCTGCTCATCGAAGACCGGCTTCCAGTCCACTCCGCCGTTCTCCGTCTTCCACACGCCCGAGGCCGCGCCCAGATAGTTGACCATCGGGTTGCTGGGTTCGCCGGCAACGGCCACCGCGCGATTTCCCATCGGTCCGATAAAGCGCCAGCGCAGCTCCGCCAGAGGGTTGGTGGCTTCGCCTCCTGTTTAGGCGAATACTCCGGTGACCAGCAGCAACGCGGCTACCGGCAAAACAGCTAACGCCAACATGGCGCGGCGCAAGGATGTCGCCCGGTTTGGGCGGAGAGCGATGTGTCGGGTGTGAGCATTGGTGTAGCCGATATGCTACCAGCTACACCGTCGCCAGAGTGGAAAGATCGTTGGTCGCCGCCCTTACTGCGGAGATTCGTCCTGGAAATCTGTCGTTTTGTTATCGCTTAAAGTTCCAATCAACTCGACCCCGGCACTGAGATTGCCGTTCTGCACATCGGAGTAAAACTGCCGGTAAATTTTCCTGCCAGTAACACGGCTGTCGGAAGCAATGGAGATGTTATACAGATGAGGCAGTGCATACCCTGGATTGCTAAACCATGCTGTCCACGGGCCCCGGTCCGTCTCCTTCCCGTTTGTATCGATGTAACTCAGCGCGTATCTTACTTGGTATCCGCTAACCCACCTGCCAAACGGTACTTTTTGCGCCCATGCATCGTTTGATGTCGTCGGGAATCCGCTCGGAGGTAGAAGATCCCCGCTCGCATAATTTTTCAGTAACAACTGTTCCTGAAATCCCTGTGTGTTGAACGCCGTAATCGTCGCGGTATTGATCGCTCCCGAGCCGCCGTTATTCGAGCTCGTTAAAACTTGAAATTGCGTGCTGCTCTGTCCCGCCTTTACTGTCACCGTCGGCAGCACGGAGGCGCTCGTGTTATTCGAGTATAAGTAGATCGGAGTGTCAATTGCCGCCGGAGCATTGAGAAAGATCTGCCCGGTCACCGTGTTGCCGGCAACCGCCGGGTCCTGATTGAAAGTGATATTTTGACTCGGAACCGGCTTAACGGCCGCCATATTGATGGTCAGCACCTGCCCGATAGGCGTCTGGAACGTCTTGTTCAAATCTGGGTACTTCGGGTCAATCAGATAAGCACAAATCAGACCCGTGTCCCGGTCGCAGTAAGTGTCCCACCACTCCAGGTGCCCGCCCGCGTTGAAGTTTTCCCAACTGCTCAGTACCGACGATGTCTTATAAGCCACTGAAGTGTGATAAACGGACTGGTTCAGCGACAAGCTATTCGGCGTGTTCGGCCACTGACTGTTATCGATATTTATCGCATGGCAAACGTCAAACCATGTCCGGCTAGTGCTGCAGTCGGTCAGTCCTTTATCCGCATCCGGATTGGTGGACCGGAAATCCCAGTTCATGCTAGTCCCTGATCCGTTTGATGTGACACCCCAGTCTTGCAGTTGGAAGCTCGAAGAGGTCCCCCACGTGTAAGAGGAGGAAATTCCCGCTCCACAACCCGACGTTCCGGTTGCGCAATTCGCTGTAAATCCGACGTTGAACGCGGAGCTCGCCGTATAAGTGCTCACAGCGTTCGCATTAACCGGATCGTTAGATACCCAATTGAAGTCACCCGAGTTTTGCGGATTCAAAGTGAACACAGCGTGCGCCAGAAACCAGGCCTGCTCATCCTGACGCCTGTTCGCAAAATAGCCCGTTCCCGCCGAGGGATTTACCGAGGCGTCCGTTTGAATCAGCACATACTGGAAATCGCCCGACGCATTGTTCAAATTATTCAGGAATATCGTCACAGTGTAGTTCACCACACGTTGATAGCTTTGCTTTGCAGCATCTGTGCGCTTTTGAGGCTGTGGCAAACCCGTCACCGCCCCTGAATCATTGGTGAAGTAAAACGAGGAATGAATTAATCCGGACGGAATGGGGTTATCCGGGGAAGGTGGCGTTCCTAACAAGGTGGAGGAATCCGCCGGTAACGTCGGCGCCATGCTCGCGTTTGGATTTTGCAAATACCCGCTTATTGTAGTAGCCAGACCCGCGCCATTGATCGTTGCACTCTCCAGAGCCCCCGGTGCGCCGGAAGAGCTCGTCTCCTGCAGGTCTGAAGCGATAATTCGCCAGGATCGAGTCCCGTCTGGTTCCGTGACGGCCCGTACTAGATAACTGCTGCTACTAGACTTACTCGCAAAGTTAATGACTGCGCCAAAATGCTTCATCTTCTGCTTGTAAGTCAAGTCAAAGGCCAGCACCCACCGGCCGTTATTCAGCGCGTCGCTGATCTGTTTTTCGAGCGTTCGCTCGTCCCGCCCACTCTCCACCAGCTTGCCGTCATATACCAGCAACTCGTAGCTTGTTGCATCCAGAGTACCGTCGTCACTGGTGGTGTCAAGATTGCTTTTCAAGTTGTCGTAAATCGTGCTTCGTATCGGTCCGTGCACCAAGGCACGCAGTGGCGGTGAACCGTTGCCATTCGGATCTGTCTGCGCCCAGGAGACAGCCGTCCAACCAATAAAAAGAATCGGAAAGATTGCCATTCGTGTTTTCATACCGGAACGCAGGATCGCAGCAAAACCCTCCGCCGCGCAAGGAGCAAATCCGTCTTAATCCGCGACTCCAATCGTTTGTCGTCTTTTGCCTTGGCAATGTCGTTTCTTACCACCGTCTGAGACCCAAGGTGTTAACACTACTTCTCTGGGTTGGGTCGGATCTGATTAGAGCACCAGGTTTTCAAGGACTTAGCCGCTCGTGTCGCGAAATGTCGCACCTTGAGTACCGCCGCAATCTGGATATAATGAATCGCCATAAGACATCCCGCTATCAGCTGTTATCCCGGGGTGGCCTGACAGGGAAATGCCTTCCGAGATTGAACATCGCCTGGATTCCTGGAAAGAAATCGCCTTGTTTCTGGGGCGCGATGTGCGCACAGTTCAGCGCTGGGAGAAGCTGGAGCGTTTACCCGTCCACCGGCACCTTCATGCGAAGGTCTCCTCGGTGTACGCGTTCAAGAGTGAGTTGCTTGAGTGGCAGATGTCCCGCCGAACCGTTCAGTCCACCTCCACTTCATCGGCCTCGGCAAGTGCTCCGCCGGAAATCGATTCGTATTTTCCTCAAACCACCGCACTCTCCACTCAGCCCACGCCGCTGCCCAATCAGTTAAAGCCTCTAACTAGCGCCCGCTCGCGGAACACGAAGAATTTCTTTGCTGCTTCCATCTTCGTTATTGCGGGTCTGGCCGCTCTCTTCTTTTTCCGGCACCCAGCCTCGAATGAATGGAACGACAATGACATCGCTCCCGTTCCACTGACAAGCTATCTCGGTGAACAGTACAGCCCAACGTTCTCCTCCGACGGACGCCAAGTCGCCTTCGTTTGGAACGGCCCATTTCGTGACAACTTCAACATCTATGTGAAGCCAGTCGATTCTCAGTCCTTCCGGCGATTGACGACGAGCGCCGATCTCGATTTCAGTCCCGCTTGGTCGCCTGATGGAAAGTGGGTTGCCTTCTGTCGTGGGCGCCAATCCAGGGGAGGAGCGATCTGGCTCATCTCTCCGAACGGAGGCCCTGAACGAAAACTGCTGGACCTCGACACATTCGCTGTCCCGTCCGCCCGCTCTCTCACCTGGTCGCCCGATAGTAAGTGGCTGGCTACGGCGGAACAACTGCATTCCGCTCACCCTCTCCCCAGCGGAATCCATGTCATTCAGGTCGGAACTGGCGAAATTAAACAAGTGACTTTCCCCGGCCCGGGACAGAACGACGTCGATCCCTCATTCTCCTTCCGCGGCCGGCAACTCGCTTTTACGCGCGACGTGGGCCGCGGGGTAAGCGCTAATTACATCACCGCGCTCGATTCCCACATGTCAGCTTCCTCGCCAACCCTTCTGCCCGTCGAAACAACCGGATTCGCTAACCTCAGCTGCAGTCTTCCTGTTTGGACTCCGGATAACCGTGAGATCATCTTCACCTCCAATCGTGGCGGACTCAACCGGCTCTGGTCCGTAACCCTACACAGGCCAGATAAAGCTCGAATGCTGGCTGCCTTGGGAAACTATGTCTCGAACCCCGCGATCTCGGCTCACGGGCAGATTGCCTACGAACACGTCACTCTCCGTATCAACATCTGGAGACTAGACGTCAAAGCGCTCTCCGAAGGCCGCTCGGCCGCGCCCGCGCAAGTAACTGCTTCCACCCGCCTTGAAGACAGTCCCCAGATCTCGCCCGACGGTAAAACTCTCGCCTTTGTCTCAGACCGAACCGGCTTCACTGAAATTTGGACCAGCACCGCTGCCGGCTCTGATCCAAAACCACTTACTTCTTTACGAAGTCCAGGCACCGGGTCGCCGAGCTGGTCGCCCGATGGAAAACAGATCGCCTTTGATTCACGAGTGGAAGGCACGCCGGAGATCTACGTCGTTCCAGCCGACGGAAGCGGCCGCTCGGTCCGGCTGACTCACGATTCCTTCGGCAAAGTGATCCCGAGGTGGTCGCCCGATGGACGCTTCATCTTCTTCGCTTCGGAAATCTCAGGAACTTTGGAGATCTGGAAAATGACCGCTGACGGCAAACAAGTAACGCGGGTGACGAAAAAGGGCGGCTTCTCCGCGGCCTGCTCGCCTGATGGCAAACGCCTCTACTACAACAAGCAGCAAGGTGCGGTAAGCCCTCTCTGGGAATTGGATTTTTCTACTGGGGAAGAAAAGCCCGTGCTTCCCGCAATCCTCAACCGGGCCTTCGCCCCCGCTCGCGAAGGCATTTACTACTTCAACGGCAAATCAACCGGACCGGAGAATCTGCTCTACTATGACAACCGCTCGGGCAAATCCCGTTGCCTGCTCAAGCTCGACCACCCTCTCCGCTTCGGTCCCGCACTTTCGCCCGATGGACATTTCCTCTACTATTCACAAGTCGAACAAAACACCTCAAACCTCCTGCTGGTCGACATCTTCCGCTGACCTCTTGGACCCGGAGTCTCACTCTGCATGGACTCGCAGTCTGCGCCCTTGACTTTGCGTGAGACTTCGTTCACGGGTTGAACGGGCGTTTCGCCGCCAACGGTTTCAGTTTGCCCACCGCCATCAGCCGCTTGCGCGTATCTGAACCAAGTGGGCCTCCCGCCGCTCCACCAGAAAGCAGATAGGGACGAGGGTCGCCCGATGGCCGGATCTACGGTTACCATACACGAGCATCTGGACGGACGCATCTCAATCCGTTACGGCCCGCACGTGGTGGCGCAGTTCGACAGACTCGGCCAAGCAATCTCAACCCGGAGGGCCGCTTGAAAGAACGACGGAATCGGCCTGCGGCAGCAAGGAATTCGATTCTCTCCCTTTTCCGTTTCCCCCGCTGGGAGCAAACCGGGGGCACACCGCCACTCGCTCGCGCTCGGGCGGGTGAAAGCGCCGGCCCAAAACCAAAGCCGCTAGTGGCGGCTTCGGCCGGTAAGGAAGCAAGTCATTTTTACTCAAGGAAAACCGGACAGATCGTGTGTGAATAAAACCGGACATCTTGACTTGTTAACGACAGGGTGATTTTGTGAATTTGACTGGATTGCGCGTGGAATGCCGCGCTGACGGCAAGCCGCAGCTTGGCAGGCCGGCGATTCCCGACAACTTCGCAGGGCTGCTGTATGATGTGCGCTTGGTTCCGCGGAATGGTCCGGCTAGTTGCGGCGGGTTTGGGGCGGGACGAACACGGGAGTGTGTTTATGAATGGAGAGGGCAGCAGGGAAGCGGGGGCGTCGGCCCTGCCGAGGTTGGTGCGGGCGAGGCAAAGCTTTGCGCATCGAGCGCTCGCGGATCCGGCGGGCGAGATTCGCCGGGAACTGGCGGCCAAACAGATAGGGAGCGAATTGCCACCGGGTGCGAGGGTCGCGATTGGAGCGGGAAGCAGGGGAATCGCTCGGTTGCCGGACGTGATTGGGGCGACGGTGGCGCATTTTCAAGCTATTGGGGCGAGGCCGTTCATCATTCCGGCGATGGGAAGTCATGGGGGCGGAACCGCTGAGGGTCAGCGCAAGTTGCTGGCTCAGCTGGGAATCACCGAAGGCGAGGTGGGCTGTCCGGTGGTCAGTTCTATCGAGACTGTCGGATTGGGGAAGACCGCGGAAGGGATCGACACCTTCCTAGACCGGTGCGCCTTCGAGAGCGATGGAATTTTTCTCGTCAATCGCGTAAAGTGGCACACGACATTTGAGGCGCCCATCGAGAGCGGCGTAGTCAAAATGTCGGCCATCGGATTGGGCAAAGTGGAGGGAGCGACACGGTATCACATGACTGCGATCCGGATGGGACTCGGCGACGTGGTTCGCTCGGTCGGCAGGCATGTTCTGGCGTCGGGCAAGGTGATCGGCGGGTTGGGACTGGTGGAAGACGCCCACCACGGGCTGGCTAAGATCGCCGCGGAACGGGCGGACGGGATCGAGGCGCTCGATATGGAACTGCTGTCGTTGGCTCGATCGTGGATGGCGCGCCTGCCGTTTCGGGAGATAGATGTTTTGATCGTGGACGAGGTCGGCAAGCAGTTCAGCGGCACGGGAATGGACAGCAAGATTGTCAATCGTCATCCCTACGGGGCGACGAATCCATGGCCTTGGGCGCCGCGGGTGACAAGGATCTATTTGCGGGACCTGAGTTCGCGGTCTTATGGCAACGCAGTTGGGATTGGCATGGCGGATGCGATCTCAGAGCGGCTGTACGAGAAGATTGACTGGGCGGCGACGCTGGTGAATGCACGGGCGGCTTCCAACCTGACGGCGGTTCGGACACCTGTGCGGGCGCGGAACGACAGGGAAGCGCTGAGCCTGCTGTTGTCGACTGTGGGGCGGTCGTCGGCGTGCGAGGCAACTGTGGTCTGGATACGGAATACTCTGGAACTCGAGCAGATTATTGTGAGCGAAAATCTGCTGACGGCTGGGACACCTGGCGGGGCAGCGGATGGAACTGTGGAAGCGGTTGGGGATCCGTTTGTGCCGGTGTTCGATGGCGCGGGCGATCTGATCCGGGGCGAGTGAGCGCGACGCGGATCTGCATTTTACAGAACTTTTACAAATTCAAAGTCATGTCGCTAAAGATCCCGCTTACCCTGTAGCTGACGAATACGTTTCGGTAGGAGCTCACATGTCAGTTCGTTCTTTATTGATGGGGGTAGCAGGAATCTGCTGCGCCATGCAGGCTTGGGGGGATGCGGTCTATTCGCAAGTGAATCTGGTCTCCAACATCCCGGGTTTGGCTGCCAACACGGATCCCAATCTGGTGAATCCGTGGGGAGTATCCGAAAGTCCGGCCGGCCCATTCTGGGTCTCAGACAACGGTCCGGGACTGAGTACCTTGTATAACGGAGCGGGTCAAGCACAATCGCTGGTCGTCAGCATTCCAGGTCCGGGAGGTGCAACGTCAGCTCCAACCGGCCAGGTGTTCAACAGCACGGTTCAATTTAACGGCGATAGCTTTCTGTTCGCAACCGAGAACGGAACCATTGCCGGATGGCGCGGCGCGTTGGGGACGACGGCGGAGACGCTCTATGACAATTCCGCTAACGGCGCTGTTTACAAGGGCGTAGCACTGGTGACCAATGCACAGGGGAGTTATGTTCTGGCGGCTAATCTTCACAGCAACAACGTCGATGTATTTCCGAGCAGCGGTGCCAGTGCGTTAGCGGGTAAGTTCATCGATCCGGCGCTGCCGGCAGGCTATGCGCCCTTTAACGTGCAGGACATCAATGGTCAAGTCTTTGTCACTTATGCAAAGCAAGGATCGGGAACGGACGAGATTGACGGGGCAGGCAACGGCTTCGTGAGCGTGTTCGATACGAACGGCAATTTCGTTAAGCGAATTGCTTCGAATGGAACGCTCAACGCACCCTGGGGATTGGCCGTTGCGCCGGCCAATTGGGGATCGTTCGGCGGCGACTTACTTGTCGGAAACTTCGGGAACGGGGAGATCGGCGCCTATACAGCAAGCGGGAGCTTTGCCGGCCTGTTGAACGGGGCGGACGGCACTCCGTTGACGGACGATGGGCTTTGGGCGCTTACGTTCGGCAATGGCGGCGCAGGGGGAAGCGCGAATTCGCTGTATGTCACGGCCGGGCTGAATGGAGAAGCCGATGGGCTGTTCGCCAGGGTAGACCCGGTGGTTCCGGAGCCTGGAACATATACGCTGCTGGGGCTAGGTTTGCCGATTTTGTGGATGTGGCGATCGCGGCGAAAGGCTTAGCGCTCGGATCGGTCCGGATTTTCGAGACGTTACGGTTGTGTGTACTTGGCGAGGAACTCCTCCGTATTGAGAGCGCGAAAGTCGGGGAGGGCAGCTTCCAGTTTTTCGCGATTCCAGTTCCACCAGGCCAGGCTGAGCAACTGTTCTTGCGTCGATTCGTCAAAGCGGAAGCGGATGACCTTGGCGGGTACGCCAACAACTACGGCGAAGGGCGGGACGTTTTTTGCAACGACCGCTCCGGCTCCCACGGCTGCGCCTGTACCGATTGTCACGTTGGGCAAAATGATGGCGCCGTGACCGATCCACACGTCGTGGCCGAGAGTGACTTTGTGGTCTCGACGCCATTCAAAGAATTCATCGTCGTCTTCGAGTGAGAATCCGTAGGATTTGCTGCGGTAGGTGAAGTGGTGGAGCGCGGGACGCCAGAGCGGATGGTTGCCTGGGTTAATCCGCGTCTGCGAGGCGATGGAACAGAACTTGCCGATCTCGGCATACATGATGCTGCTGTCGTTCACGACGTACGAGTAGTCGCCGAGAGTGGATTCGCCGATGGTGGTGCGCGGACCGACTGCGGTGTAGATGCCGAGAGTCGATTTGTGAACGCGCGCGGTGGGATCGATTTGCGGCTCCAGGCCCAGAACGCGCTTCGGATTGGGCGGGGGAGTTTGCTCCTCAAGTTGTTCAGCTAAGTGGTTCATAAATATCATTAAGGCCCTGCTGCCGGAACAGTGGTGCGGCTTCGGGCAGAACATCGATTGTTTTGGCGAGCAGCATTTTATAACTGGCCGGATCGACCCCTTCTATGCGGAGTGAGACAACCGGTTCAGTGCTGGATTCGCGAGCGAGCACCACACCGGAGTCCTGCACCAGGCGTGTACCATCCACGTTCATGACCGAGGAGTCGGGAAAAATCTGCTGCAGCCGGCGAACTACCGTCGCATAGGAGATGACACGCATTGGAATGCGGAGTTCGGGCGTAGTAAACATCCTGGGAAGAGTGCCGCGGAGCTGGCTCAGCCTGGAGCGCTGTTCGGCGAGGATCCCCAATAAAAACAGCGCGGAAAATAAACCGTCATCGCCGTGACCGATCTCTCGAAAAAAATAGTGTCCACAAGCGTCCAGGCCAAGGATCGCGTTTTCCGAGAGCAGACGTGTGCGCATAAAGGAGTGACCGCTTCGCTCCAAAACCGGATGACCCCCAGCCGTGATGATTTCACGCCGGACCAGATCGGAGAGTTTGATGTCGACCACGACCGTTTCCGGCACACTGTCTTTGGTGAGCAGATGGCGAGCAAGCAGGATGGAAATCTCATCGGTTGAGACGTGGACTCCGGTTTCGTCAACAAATGCGACCCGGTCACCATCGCCGTCCCAGGCAATGCCGAGAGAATCTGGGGAAGCGAGGACAGCGGCTTGGAGCGCAGTTAAGTTCGCGGTGCGAGAACAATCCGGGGAGCGGCTGGGGAAATTTCCATCTGCGACGCAGGCCAGACATTCGAAATCGAAACCTAACTTTCGCATCAGTTCAGGAGCGAATGTGGACCAGGCGCCGTTGCCGGGATCGAGGATGAGTTTGGGGCGACGAGCGGTAGAAAGATGCGCCCAGCGATTGCAGATGAATTCCCCATATTGGGCGACACAAGTGACCGTTTCGAGGCGCCCACGCGATTGTCTTAGTGTTCCGGCCATGGTTAGCGAACGAAGCTCGCGCAGTTGTTTCGGCGTCGGCGGAGTTTGGCCAATCATCAGCTTCAACCCGTTATCGGAGGCCGGATTATGGGAGGCGGTGACGATGAGCACGGCGTCTGCTTCCAAGAATCGCCCACTGAAATAGGCGATCGGCGTGGGCAGTTGGCCGGCATCAAGCACCGTGACGCCGGAAGCAACCAAGCCTCCGGCGAGAGCCTCTTTGAGTTGCACTGTGCTGAGGCGAAAATCTCCCGCCAGCAACACGCGAGATGACGTGGGAAGCGTAGCGCCTAGGGCCTGCCCAACACTTTCGAAAAGCGCTGGTGAAATTTGCTCGGGAAAGGGTCCTCTCAAATCGCAGGGCTTCCAAGGGCTGGAAGCGAACGAAGACAAAGCGGAACTCATGCGGCTAACGGAAACCTTTTGACAAGTTGGAATTGTGAACCGGCGCGAGGCTCCTGCAGAAGACAAATGGAGGAGACCGACAGAGGAGCTTCACAGACGGCCGCGCAGCGTTCGGTTAGATGCGTGTAGAAGACGTGGCGCTGTTCCGCGGAGAGCGAGCAGGTGAGGGTCATGTGAAACTTCCAGGTGTCAAGCACGTAGGGATAGCCCCACTGCTCAAGATTGATGAGTTCGCGATCGGTCATCGATTCGTTTCGCCGGGAGGATAGTTCGGCGGCCGTGATGGGTTGACGGAAGGAATCGAAATCGCGAACGCAATCCGCGCTGAGTTCTTCTAAGCCAGGGCATGGTTCCGACAGCACGAAAGCGAGAAAGCCTCCCAGCTGGGCGAGAACCAAGGACGGGCAATTGAAGGCGCGGTGGCGAGAGGCAAAGGTGTGGAGCGATTGCATGAGACGGTCCGGCGTCTGGTGTTCGGCCAATCGGAAAGGGGGCTTGAGGGTGGCGTGAAAACCGTAGCGGCGGGGCGCGGAGGTCACCTCGATCCAGCGTTCG
Organism: Bryobacteraceae bacterium; assembly: GCA_965276965.1. Taxonomy (GTDB): domain Bacteria; phylum Acidobacteriota; class Terriglobia; order Bryobacterales; family Bryobacteraceae; genus Bog-105. The sequence continues at coordinate 335,695 of OZ255713.1, read as the reverse complement.
CGCGGGATAGTCGGAGGCAACTCCGGACAAAGCGTAAGACTCTTGTCCAGGTCATAGCCAAGCCAATCTCTTCCCATTAGGTGAAGGACTGATCCGGGCTCGGGAAGGTAATAAATGGCCCATCGCGACTGGCTGTCTCCGCTAAGCACAAATCGCAGTGTAAGCTTTAGAGTCACGATCTTCAAGGGAAATTAGTGCGTATACGTACTTGTTTGCAGATCGTCATCCGGTTGAAACAGGTTCGGGCCTACACTCAAATTTCCGCACGATGCCGGCAGCCGAACACGAGCAAGACAGAGACTTCGATTACGTGATTTGTGAAGCCGATCTCCCTCGTCTTCGAGCCTTAGTAGAACAACTGGAGAAGAGCTACTCAATTGAAATAGTGCGCAAACCGAGCCCCTGCTTGACCATGCTGCGGGCTGAGGATTCGCTCGAGAAACAGGAGTTTTTCCTCGGCGAAGCGCTGACCACAGAGTGTGAGGTGAAAGTTGATTCGTTGCCTGGCTATGGTCTATGTCTTGGCGATGAAGCACAACGGTGTTATTGCCTTGCGGTGCTGGATGCTCTACGAGAATCGGCCAATCCTTTACTCGATGCATTCGTAGAAGAGGAGCGAAAGCTAATCACCGAGCGCGAGCAGCAGGAATTCGGACTGATCCAGCGCACACAAGTGGACTTCAAGTTGATGGAAGAGGTATAGCGTGGGCGCTACGACATACGACGAGACGTTCCACGCGCAAGCCCATTACCGGGAATTACTGGACGCCATGGCGCGTCCCGGAAAGATCAATCTTTTGCCGGCCGTGCCGCTGCAGTTGCCGGGCAAGCTTCCTCCCGGCAGCGCTTATATCGCTCACACGCTGCTTGACGGGAACGTGTCGTTTGGCCTGATCGGTTTTGAGCCGGATGCCGGAAAGTACTTGCGCAGCCAGACAGGCGCTAAAGAAGTAGAGCCCGAGAAGGCCGACTTTCTGTTTGCGCCGGGCGATATGGCGACGCTGGCGTTTCGGGTAGCGAAGTTGGGAACGCTGTTGGACCCGGAAAGTTCGGCTACGTTGATCTGCTCACTGGACGGTTTGTGGCAGGAACCGAGGGCCGAGAGCCTGAAACTGAAACTGCGGCTGCGGGGCCCAGGTATTGAGAGTGAGACGGTCATTTTTGTGAAGGGCGTGGCGCGCGAACTCTTCGCGGACCGGGTAAAGCGGAACGCCGAGTACCCGTTGGGCGTGGATCTTGTTTTCACCTCCGAATCCGAGGGAACCGATTCGCGGATTGTTTGTCTGCCGCGCACGACAAGCGTGGTTTGCGAGGCGTAGGAAGAGGCCAGCATGGGATACGTCGCGGTTAAGGGTGGTCAAGAAGCGATTGAGAACGCACTGGAGCTGGCGGAATTCTTTCGCTGGAAAAACGCCAAGATTCCACTTTGCAGCGATCAGATCAAGAGTCAATTGCGATTTCTGATCGACAAAGTGATGGGCGAAGCCTCGCTCTACGCACCGGAGCAGACGGCGATGGCGCTGCAACAGTGCGAGGGGGACGTATTCGAAGCAGCGTTTATGATGCGCGCCTTCCGCGCGACGCTCGAGAGGCGTTACTACTCGGAGATTCTGGACAGCCGATCGATGTTCGTGGAGCGGCGGATTTCATCTTCGTTCCGCGACATTCCGGGCGGGCAAATCCTGGGGCCCACGCGCGACTATTCGCTGCGCTTGCTCGATCCCAAAAGGGCAGAAGAATCCAAGGAAGCGGTGAGCCAATTCTTAGCTGAAGTTCTGGGCCGCGTAGAGGGCAAAAACAGCGATGTACGAACTTTCAGCAAAGTGATCGACATTCTGACGAGAGAGGGCGTGCTCGCCCAAGGGCAAGCTGAAGAGAAAGATCGTCGAGTGGCGGATGTGACGCGGGAGGCGATTCGGTTTCCGGCGCCGCGGTCTGCCGTGCTGCAGATGCTGGCGCGAGCAGAAACAGGCGGGTTGATGTGCTTGGGGTATAGCACGATGCGCGGTTACGCCGCCGGCGGGCATGGAACAATCGGCGAGCTGCGGGTTGGATTTTCACGGGTGTATTTGAAGGACCGGCGCGGAAGGACCCGTTATGCAGGCAAGGTGAGGCTGACCGAGTGCGAAATGCTGGCGCATGTGACTGTTCAGAAGAAGACCCATCGACCAACACTCTCTTTCGGGTATGGGCTCTGTTTTGGGCAGAACGAGACCAAGGCCATTTGCATGTCGATGCTGGACAACTCGCTCCGGAGTGAAAACCCTGATCTTCCGGCGAATAGTCAGGAGTTTGTTCTTTATCACACCGAAGTCGTGGAATCGTATGGCTTCACAAACCACCTCAAGCTGCCGCATTACGTGACGTTCCAGTCAGGCCTGCAGAATGTACGAGAGGCCGTGGAGCGGAGCGAAGCGGAGATGCCGGCAAGTTCGGGCACGGGCTTGGAAGAAGAGGCGGAGCGAGAAGTGGAAGCATGATCGCGGACGAAAAACTACGAGCGGATTACAACTTCGCCTTTCTGGACGAAGCAACGAAAAAGGAGATCAGGCGCAAGACGCTGAAGGCGGTTTGTCTGCCCGGTCATCAGGTGCCTTATTCTTCACCGGAGCTTCCGATCGCTCGCGGATGGGGAACTGGCGGCCTTCATCTGACGCTTTCTCTGATCGGACCGAACGACATCGTGAAGGTGATCGATCAAGGCAGCGATGCAAGCGTCAACGCCTGCAATCTGCGCAAGTTTATTCAACTCACGACAAACTGCCGGACGACGTTTGACACCGCGGAAGCGACGTTGATCCAGACGCGGCATCGCATTCCGGAAGAGGTGTTGACCGAGCAGCAGATTTTGGTGCTGCAGGTGCCGCAGCCGGAGGTGTTGCGGAGCGTAGAGCGATTAGAGGCCAAGACGCGGCAGATGCATGCGGAAGGAGACTACGCGAAGATGTGGGTCTCGCTGTATGAGGCGTACGTCAAATTCGGCTCGTTGATGCAGGGCGCCGGGTATCCGGTGCGCGCCCACTCCCGCTATCTGATGACGCCCTCACCGATTCCTCGCTGGGATGTTCCCCGTCTCAGTTATGATCGCGGCTTGTATTTGTTCGGCGCGGGGCGCGAGAAGCGAATCCACGCGATACCGCCGCATACGCTGGTGGAACCGCTGGAATTCGAGGATGTGAGGTTTCGAACCGAGGAGTTTTCGATCCCCTGTTCCGCCACCGGGATGAAGAACGCATTCCTGGACGAGCTGTACGATTCCGAAGGCAAAAAGACTTACATCATCAACGACAGCAATTACCTCGACAAATTGAAAGCGGGTCAGGCGCCTGAACGGCGTTTGTTTCAGAATCCGGAGCCCGTCTCGCAATGACAGAGACCATAGTTTCTCCATCCGAGTCGGATCTCGAAAGCCGGTCAGGCATAAGCGGCGATTGGCTGTTGCGTGTTTCCGGACTGAGTAAAGTGTATGGCGATTACGACGCGGGCTCGATCGACCGAACGGGACCGGAGTTCGGAACGAACATCTGTTCGGAGACCGGTGCAATTGTGGCGTTAGGCAGGGTCCGCTTCGATCTTTACTCGGGCGAAGTGCTGGGGCTGGTAGGCGAAAGCGGATCCGGCAAAAGCACATTAGTGCAGATGCTGTACTACGATCTCCCCAGCACTTCAGGCGAAGCGTTTTTTCGGGAAGTCGATAACGGAGAGACGGACATGTTGCAGGTCTCCAATCAGAGAAAGCGCCACATTCGCAATCACCTGTTGGGGATGGTTTACCAGAATCCGCGGGACGGTCTGAATTTCAAGTACTCGGCGGGCGGAAATATCGGAGAGAAGCTGATTATGGCTGGCCATCTGCATGTCGGAAGAATTCGCGCCCGGGCGAGTTCGCTGCTCGAGAAGACGGAGATTCCTACTAGCCGGATGGACGAACGGCCTTCCGCGTTCAGCGGTGGAATGCAGCAGCGCGTGCAGATCTCGAAGGCGCTTGCGAACAATCCGCCGTTGGTGTTTCTGGATGAAGTGACGAGTGGGCTGGATGTTTCCGTGCAAGCGAGAGTACTCGATATGATCCGGCAACTACAAGCCGAATTGGGAATCTCTATGATCGTGGTCTCGCATGACCTGGGAGTCATCAGGACGCTGACGGATCGCACGATCGTACTGAAACACGGGCGCGTTGTGGAGCAAGGGCTGACAGATCAAATCTTACAGGACCCACAGCATCCGTACACTCAGCTGCTGGTTAGTTCGTTGCTTTAGCGAAGGAGATCAGGATGCAACCGGTATTGAAAGTCGAATCGCTTTCGAAAGCGTTTGTGCTACATCACTTGAACGGCAAGCGGATTCCGGCGCTGGAGAGTGTTTCGTTTTCGTTAGAAGAGGGTGAGATTCTGGGACTGGTTGGGGCTTCGGGTGCCGGCAAGTCGTCGCTGATGAAGTGCTTGTATCGCACTTATCTTTCGTCGTCAGGTCGCATCTGGTTTCGTGCTAATGGCGACAGGTTCGTTGATTTGGCGGCAGCGGATGAACACCAGGTTCTACAGCTTCGAAAAACCAGCATTCGTTATTGCTCTCAGTTTCTGCAGGTAATCCCCCGCGTATCGGCGATTGAGGTGGTAGCGGATAGCCTGGTGCGTCAAGGGACAGCGAGGGTCCGCGCAGAAGTAGAAGCGAAGCGCCTGCTGGCCGATCTTCGACTGCCATCCGAGTTGTGGGATGCCTATCCGGTCACCTTCTCCGGAGGCGAACAGCAACGCGTGAATATGGCGCGCGCACTGATCGCCGAATCAAAGTTACTGCTGGTGGATGAGCCGACCGCTTCGCTTGACGCAGCAAGTAAGGATGTTGTCATTCAAATGATCCGCGATCTGAAAAAGACCGGAACTTCAGTCGTCTTGATCACGCACGACGAGCAAACGCTGCTCCGGTTGGCCGACCGGCGGCTGGTTCTGGAGAACGGACGGGTTCTTGATTCAGCGGCTGCCTAATTCGACTATCATGCGCAAACAACTTTTCTTGGCCCTTACTAGTTTATTGCTAACTACGGCGGCCTTATCAAGTTGTGGCGGCGTCAATCAATCGGGCAAGCTCAGAAAGCTTACTTATGGTCACTCGGTCACGGTAGAAACAGCCGGAGACGTGGAGAAAAGAATGGCTGCGCTTAAGCCGTTTCTTCAAAAAGCAACTGGTCTTCCGGTGGACATGATCAGTGTGGTGGGCTATGAACCCATGATTGAAGCGATGTGCGCCAACAAGGTTGATGTCGCGAGTATGGGGCCCTTTGAGTACGTCATTGCTTCATCGAAGGGTTGCGGAGAAGTGATCGCCACGCGGGGGGATGATTCGGGCAATCCCACTTCGTATCGCTCGGTGATTGCGGTCAGCGGAACCTCACCAATCAAGACGGTCGAGGAATTCAAGGCGCATTCTCACGATCTGACGTTTGCATTTACCGATCCGGCGTCGACATCAGGACACTTAGTGCCGCGAGCAGGTTTAGTTTCAATGGGCATCGACCCAGAAAAAGATTTCAAGAAGGTCATGTTCGGTATGGGGCAGATGGCTCATCTGCAAACCGCTCTAATGGTCAAGTCCGGAAAGGTGGATGCCGCCGCCATGATGGACAAGATCCTCGTCTATCTGAAATCGCAAGGCAAATTGAAGCCGGGTGAATTGCGAGTGTTGTGGACATCCAGTCCAATTCCATCGGAGCCGATAGTGGTTCGGAAAGGTCTGCCTGCTGAGCTGAAAGCAAAGTTGCGGGATTCCTTTGCCAACATGGCGACGGCCGACCCACAGCTGGTGAAGCTAATGAATGTAGCCAATATGAGCAGCGGCGATCGGTATGTGTTGGTCTCCGATAAGCTGTTCGATCCGCTTCGTGAGATGGCGCGGAACGTACCAGATCTCCATCTCCTACAGAAGTAAACGGTCTGTTGTATGAAAATCGTTCTCGAAGCGCACGGCGTCAGCAAATCTCTTCCGAACGGGAAGATGCTCCTGAAGAATATTTCCTTTTCGGTCCGGCAGGGAGAGTGCGTGGGGTTTCTGGGCCCAAGCGGCGCCGGCAAATCGCTGACAATACGCTGCATACTTGGGCTGATTAAGCCGGATGCCGGCCAAGTTGTTCTGCATACCACTCAGAAGAGCTACACGATGAGTAAGGTGGCGGGCGGCGAATTGAGGCTGGCTCGACGTGACATCGGGGTAATTTTTCAGGGTCTCAACTTAGTACAGCGCCTGACGGTACTGGAGAACGTGATGATTGGGCGGCTGGGCCGCATGCATCCTCTCCGCTGCTGGGTCTACGGCTTTAAAGATAGTGAAGCACAGGGCGCCCTGGAGGTTTTGGATCGTCTTGGTATGAGCGATCTGGCAGCCCGGCGAGCTTCCAGTTTGAGTGGCGGAGAACTGCAGCGAGTGGCGATTGCCAGGGCGATGTTTCAACAGCCTTGCCTATTTCTAGCCGACGAGCCGATTTCGAGCTTGGATCCGAAAACAGCGGAACGGATCATGCGGCTCTTGCGGACGTTGAGCCATGAAAACCCTGTGCTGTGTTCTTTACACCAACCGGAAATGGCGCGCCTGTTCTGCACGCGGCTGATTGGAATTCGAAGCGGTGAAATTGTTTATGATGGCTCTCCGGACCTGAAGACGAGCACCTTGCGCGATATCTATGGCCAAGACGCCGAGCAGTTGTTTTCGAGCTTCGGGGCGGGAGAATCGTCCGGCATCGCAGCGCCGGTAAACCCGCCCACGCTTCCGCACATCATGGCTGGGGCGGGAACATGACGGCCGCTGTCTTGAGGAAAAAGGCTATTGGGACCAGAGTTCTTTGGGCGATTGTTGCTCTGGCGACGATCTATTTTGCCGCGAGAGAGTGCGAGATCAACCTGTCTGATCTACTGCACGGGCTGGCCAAGGGAAGCGAGCTCATCAGTTATTTTTTTCCACCTTCCTGGAATACTCTGCCCAGTCTTTTTTGGCCTTGCCTAAGCACGGTCATCCTGGCGCTGATCGCAACTCCGATCGGCGCTCTTCTTTCGCTTCCGCTAGGGCTGGCGGCAGCGCGCAATATTTCGCCTAGATGGCTGAGTTTGCTCTCACGCTTTCTGATTGGCGTGGAGCGCGGTCTGCCCGAGATTGTGGTTTTGCTTTTCTTAGTGGTCCTCTTTGGACTCGGACCGCTGCCTGCGGTACTTGCTCTGGGTGTCGCAAGCATCGGAATGCTGGCAAAATTTATCGCCGACTCAGCTGAAGAAGTGCCGGCCACCGCTATGGACGCGATTGCGTGCACGGGAGCTTCCAAGTGGAACGTCATCCGCTATGGCATCGTGCCGGAGATTCTTCCCTCATTCGTGGCTAACACAATATTCCGATTCGAGTTCAATGTGCGAGCTTCTATTTTGCTGGGAGCAGCGGGTGCCGGAGGAATTGGGTACGAATTATTCTCTTCGATGGCCGGCTTGGATTACCGGCGTTCCAGTGTCGCCATCCTGTTGCTGATCGGGATCTCATTTGCCGCTGAGCGCACGGCGGATCATTTGCGACGCCGTTTGTTGTCGGTGGGTCTGCAATGAGTGCGGTCGCATTACCTTCCGAGTTACGACCGTCGAACCAGTTTCGGGGGCGAATGCTGTGGCTATCGGTCGCCACACTGCTCTTCATTCCCCTGCTGGTGTTCTCGCATATCGATTGGTCCTCACTCTTTTCGGGCAGTCAGAGTGTAGGCAGCCTGCTTGGTCAGATGATTCCGCCTAATCTTCAAGTTCTTTGGAAAGACCGCGGACTATACAGTTCACTTGGTGAGACGCTGTCGATGGCATTTTTGGGAACTTTGAGCGGGTGTGCCGTGGCTGTCTTATTCGCACTGCTGGCCGCGCGCAATACAACGCCGCACGAAGCGATTCGCTTAATCACTCGGACTATCTTGGCTCTGCTTCGATCGACGCCCGCTTTCGTGGTGGTGCTTTTCTTTCTGGTGGCGGTCGGGATCGGACCTTTCGCGGCTATGTTGTCGATTCTGGTGGAATCGATCGGAATCTTCGGCAAGCTTTTTGCGGACACCATTGAACAGATTAATCAATCGATCACGGAGGCGCTCAGCGTGATCGGCGCAAACCGGCTGCAGGTGATCCGTTACGGAATTTTGCCGCAGGTAACGCCGGCCTTCACGGCCACAGTCTTCTATGCCTTCGACGTAAACCTTCGAACTGCTATCGCGCTAGGAGTCTTCGGGGGTGGCGGAATCGGATTTCAACTGACGTTGGCGAGTCACGTTCTGCACTACCGCGACATGCTCGCCTATGCCTGCTTCATCATCGTTCTGATCACCTGTATGGAGCGCGTTTCGGATGCCGTACGGCGGAGGATTCTGGCAACCGAGATGCAGTGACTGAGACGCGACAACTGACCTTTATGGAAACAAGCACACGGCAGATTCTGAGCAACGCCGAATTGATTCTTCCGGACCGAAAGGTTGTGGGTTCGGTCGTGGTGGAGGACGGCCTGATTGCCGATATTATTGAGGGCCGTTCGTATCCGGACGGCTTGCATCTGGATGGAAGTCTTCTGATTCCCGGCATCATCGATATCCATTCCGATTACATTGAACGCGAAATTCATCCGCGACCCTCAGCGGAATTTCCGTTGCCCCTGGCTTTCCACTTTATGGATCTGCGAGCGATCAGCAGCGGAATCACTACTGTTCTGTCAGCGGCCCGATTCTCTCCGAAAGCGGAAGAGAACGATGAGAAGCCGTTCGGCCTGGCGCTGGCAGATGCTTTTGGGGACCTGCGCCGGAATGCGCTTGCCAAACACTATATCCATGTGCGCTGGAACCCGGTATTTGAACCTGCCGCAGAGTTATTGCAGCAACTTCGAAAGATGCGGTATCTCGGAAACCTGGTCTATAACGATTGGACGCCCGGAGAGCGGCAGTTTCGGGATATGGATTCGTTGATCCGCGCGTACGCCGCCCGCACGCAGGTCTCAGTTGCGGAAGCAGCCGAGCAACTGGAACGGCGCCGTTTTCAGGCCAAGAAGACTAACAATCGTGGTGAAGTGCAAGCCGCCTTCGACGGGGTTGCTCCACTTGGGAGTCACGACGACACAACGGTGGAACATGTGTTGGAGGCCCATCATTACGGCTCAAGTCTGGCGGAGATGCCGTGCAGCATTGAGGCAGCGCGCAAGGCGAGAGAACTGGGGATGATGATTTGCATGGGAGCGCCTAATTACTACCGCGGCGGTTCCCATTGCGGCAATCTTTCCTGCCTGGACGCGCTGGAAGAAGATCTGGTAGACATCCTGTGCAGTGACTATCACTTTCCGTCTCTGCTGGTCAGCGCGTCTTTGATGATTGAGCGCGGGATGAGTCCCTCGCAAGCCATCAACATGATCAGTCTGAATCCGGCCCGTCATCTTGGCGTGGATAAGGAAACGGGCAGTATCGAGGTAGGCAAGAGAGCAGATCTAGTGGTTTTTGAGCCGCGAGATCGTCACGCCTTTGTCTCTCACGTATGGGTGGACGGGCAATTACGTTATGCCGCCGGAAGATCGGTATCGATCGCTCCTTCTTTGGAACAGAACGTCCTCACCGCTTAGTTGCTTAGAGCAAAAAGACCTTCCTTTGACCGGTAAGTCATTGCACATGTTCGAGCCCTGTATCTGAGCCGCAACCGGGAGGGAGCGTTTTCTTATCATTTTGCGACGGAAACTAGTTAGCGAGCCAAATCAACTCTCTACGATACGGCGATCGTCCTCGGAGAGCAGCGTGAGTTCGCTCCAGTCGAGCTCCTCTTGCAGGAGAAGGAACATGTCGATCCCGACTCGGTCATCTGCCCGCAGCCTCTCCAACTCCCTGCGCTCTGCCTTAATTGCGGCCAGACCAAGTGCGCGACGCCGCTCCAGCGATTGAAACTTGGACGCGTCCTTGGGCGCATCGCGCTGAACGGAGTAATCGTACCGAAGGCTCTCCGCCTCAAGACCGGTCTCGTCGTGTAATTCGGCTAGCCCCGCGCCGGCCAAACTGACCCGTGCATCGGTAAGCTCCTGTCTTTGGCTGTCGCTGCTATCTAATTTCAACAGACGGATGAGCGGGGCCAAGGTCAAACCCTGCACCACAAGGGTAGCCAGCACAACCGAAAAGGCGATCAAGACCACCAGATCGCGGTGAGGAAAAGAGGAAGGCAGCGCGAATGCTGTTGCCAGCGTTACAAAGCCGCGCATGCCGCACCAGCCCACCAGAAGCGCCTGTCGCATCGTAGCCGGTTCGGGTATCCCTTTCCGCGCTCGCCACCACGCAACGACTCGATTGAATCCCATGACCACAACCATCCGGGTGATCACTATCGCTGCAACCACGACCGCGGCGGTCACGAACGCTTCCTTCAGTCGGCTGGTCCCCATTCGGGCCGCGATCGTTCGGGCTTGCATTCCCATCAGCAGAAACGCAAAAACATTCAAGGTGAAAACAACCGCACTCCACACGGCATAGGACTGCACACGCATGCGCGGCGAATTGTTCAGCCCCGCGTCGCGCGCCAGCGTCATCGCGAAAGCGATAACACAAAGAATCGCGGACAACTGCAAGCGTGCCGCCATAATCCAGATCAGGTACGAAATAACAAATTGAAGCAGGTTTCCGCCGAGCGTATCGATGACTAAGCGATTCACCCGACGGACAATGAGGGCGCAGCCAATTCCCAATAGCAGGCCGCCGGGAACAGCAAGAGCCAGGTGCAGAGCAACCCTGGGGGTCACGCCGGCGCTCGATTGTATGGCAATGGCAGCACTGAAGAGCAGGAGCGCCGTGGCGTCATTGAACAGGCTCTCCCCTTTGAGCACCGCCTCCGTGTTTCGAGGAATGGATACTGCCGTGAGTACGGCTGTAGCCGCTGCAGCGTCGGGTGGAGATACAATCGCGCCCAAGGCAACCGCGGCGGCAATCGGCAGACCGATGTAGGCCCACCCCACCCATGCGATCACTGCTGTGGTCAGTAAAACCGCGATAACGACAAGAGCAACCAACGGCGCCCAGAATCGCCGGGCAGCGCCCAGTGGAAAGTCGAAGGCGGCATCCACCAGAACAGGCGCAATGAAAAGCGCCAGAGCGGAATCGGGGGCAAGCGCAATGCCGGGTGAACCGGGAATAAGGGCCACAATCACTCCAGCGGCGGCCAGCATGGCTGGATAAGGAAGCAGGAGTCGGCGCGAAATCTGCGATAGAACGACGGCTGCTAATAACAGCACCAGAAGGCTCTCGAAAAAGGTCACGGCAACCTGTTACCCCGTGAAATCTTCGCTGCTGTCTGCATCGCACGATCATCGCAAACAGGATTCGGAGACATCATCGCCGTTAGTAAACTGCGAGAGTGGCAACCCCGGTAAGTTCCAGCCGGCCTTTCAGTCGCAACGTTGTTGTCCTCTCCTGGGTCAGTTTCTTTCAAGACGCGGCTTCAGAGATGCTTTACCCAGTGTTGCCGCTGTTCCTCACCGGCGTGCTCGGGGCATCCCCGGCGGCCGTAGGCTTGATTGAGGGAGTAGCCGAAGCACTCTCATCGATCCTGAAAGGTGTCTCGGGGCGGCTTGCGGATCGCATGGCCAGAAGGCCGCTCGTGGCGCTGGGGTACGGCTTGTCCTCTCTCTCGAAAGGATTGATCGCGATTGCGGCGGGTTGGCCCTTTGTTCTTTTTTGCCGGTCGCTCGATCGCCTTGGGAAGGGTATCCGGACTTCGCCACGGGACGCTCTAATTGCCTCGGAAACCGCACCCGAAATGCGTGGGCGGGCATTCGGATTTCATCGCGCCTTCGACACGGCGGGCGCGGTTGTCGGGCCTCTGCTTGGGCTCGGGCTTTACAAAGTGCTGCATCATCGATTGCGTTTGCTTTTTCTTCTGGCCGTTATACCGGCGTTGGTGAGCACGGCGCTGATAGGCTTCGTCCGGGAAAAACGTCAGCCTCAAGGAGATCGAAGACGACAACGGCAGTCACCAGGTCCTCTGCCGAAATCGTTTTGGCGAGTCATTGTTTTTCTCGGTCTGTTTGGATTAATTAACTTCTCGGACGCACTCATTATTTTGAGAATGAAGCAATTGGGGTTTGGGTTTGTAGCCGTCATGCTTGCCTACGCCCTGTACAACGTCAGTTATGCCGCGCTCAGTTATCCGGCGGGTGTCGTTTCCGACCGCATTCCTAAGGGATTCGTGTTTGCGGTTGGCCTCATTTTTTTTGGAGTTGCCTATCTCGGGTTTGGGTTCATTCGAAAGCCCGAATGGATCTGGCCGCTTCTGTTAATCTACGGAGCTTATACGGCGTTGACGGATGGAGTCGGCAAAGCCTGGATCGCCGGGACCGTTCCTGTCGAGAATGTGGGTGCCGCGCTAGGCTATTTTCAAGGAATTCTCGGTATCGGATCACTCGTTGCGGGTGTCTGGGCGGGACTGGCTTGGGGCGGAAACGGCACAATCCCGTTCCTTATTTCGGGATCGATAGCTGCCCTTTTGGCGTTAATTTTGATTGTTTGGCAGAGGCCGTCAGGCATAAGGCTCGAATCGTCCGTAGCGTAGCGCGAGTGTCGGCAGAATCATGCCCACAAAAAAGTAAAAATAAGTTGTTGCCTCGGTGAGCTGGCTGCGCGATGCACCCGAAAGCAAAAGCGGTCGCCGAAGCGTGAACACCCTTGCCGGGGTCAATCGATCGCTGCGCGAGCGCTACGGCAGGAATGTAAGAGGAGGCGTTGCCGGGAAGGAACGAACCCGCTGAGGATGGGCGAGAAAGACGCGGGCTGTGCGTCTGGAAGGTAGGAAGGATTGTACGGCCCGGGACATGGGTAACACTTTGGTCCTAGGACATCAGTAGCAATTTTCTCTTCGATTATCGCGGAAGCGGTGTCGCGGAGCCGAACGCGGAGCGACACTGCTTCCTTTCAATCACACTCAGTAAACACTGCGCCGTTAGGGCGGATCTAGCCGGCTATAGCTCGGCTCTCGCCGGCTCGCAGATTCTAATAAGCGATTTTAGTCTTTTAGTCAGGATGTCACCGATCAGGAATAAACGACAGAGAGGTCTTAACGGATTGCTGAGCATTCGCAGGATCTGCAGAAGGTATGATTCAACCGATGAGCGGCGATCATGAGCCCACTTCCGGCAAATGTGATTGCTACTTCGAATCCATGCGAGGGAAGCTTGGATCCGAACCAGGCTGCTGCCGCAATGCAGCATAAGCCGCCGAGCATCAGAAAGAGAATGGTTTTGCGGCGGTGTTTCCGGAAACCTGCTATCAGGGCGACAGCACCGAAGAGGCCGACCAAGAGTGCAAGGCTCCGATGAACCCTCTCCTCCCCAGGTAAGAAATGCGCCGCAACCGCCGAGAATGAAAGCAGGACGGGCGTGAGCACACAGTGAACGACGCACAGGGCCGACGTCCAAATTCCCAGCCTATCGGCCCACTGTCGTGATCTTACGGCCGAAACTGAAGAAGAAAGAAGCATTGTTTGTAGATATAGGTTAACAGCAAGTACAGGTTTGGCCTTTTCGTGCACGCTTGGCTTCGATAATCAAAATCGGAACGGCAACAAGAGCCGCCACCTGATCGAGCCAATGGATATTGAACGCTAACCGCAAAAGTAGGCCGCCTAAGGTCAGTGCTGCCAAGTAAGCGCAGGTGGCGGACTGGATCGCATCGGCGCGCAGAGCTCTGTTTCCCGTTCTTTCCGCGGTGTTCTGCTTCATGCGAGCCAGGATCGGCATGAGTAGTAAGGCTCCTCCAGTAATCGCCATACCCAGAAGACTCGTATCCGCTTCCAAATGATTAAACATTCCGGCAAGTGCCGCTAACGACACCAGGGCGGCAAGAAAGAAGAGAAGAGTCCCGCTGAACTGGGCGGCTTTGGCCTGAGAGATCCGGAAGAGCGGTGTGAATTGAAGTAGAACCAACACGGCCGAGATGAGTTCCACCAAACTATCAGAGCCGAACGCTAAGAGCGACACGCTCTTGGCCCTCCAGGCAGCTGTCAAAGCAACCGAGCACTCTACCAGCATCCAGATCAGCGTTGCCAATTGCAACAACAGGATTCGATTCTCCACCGGGCTGCGATGAACAGAAATCGTTGTCATGAGATCATCCTTTTGGCTTCAACGAAAGCCGATGAGCAGGCCGCCACTTATTCCGATTGACTTCTGATGCCCACCTGCAAAACTGTAGTCGTAAGCGGGTTCAAGGTACCAGCCAAAACGATGTCTGCCCGTCGGCCAAAACATGAAGTCTCCTGCAATTTCTCCGGCGATCGAATCGCTCCACTTTCCATTCTGTTTGGCGTGAACCCACTCGGGACCAACGCCGAGCATAAATTCCACCTTTCGTGAGAAAGTCCACGGTTTTTTAAACAGCAAATCGCTATCCCACTCCTGAGTGTTGTGAGTGTAGAAGGGCGAAACACCTGCTTCAATCTCCAGCCAGTTCTCCTTCAGCGTGCTTTCAGCTGCGACATTCGGTGCAAAGTTAGCGGCACCTCCGCTGAAGTTCCAATTTGAGGCCGCACCAAGTTCAAAGATTACTATTGGTTCTTGATCCTCCCCAGATTGGGCGTGAGGCTGCCTCGAAGTCTGCCCGTACACAGGCAAACACAAAAGATGAACAGACATGCAGGCTCTAGCGAATTTGAGCACAGCTCGAAGCATGTATCTCTCCAAAGTCGGAATAAATTCTTGAACCCCGAAGCTGGGGACGGGCTAGGAGAAAATAACTTTGCGAGGTGGTCTAAAAACTGAGGATTGTGGCGCCAGAATCGGTGAAGACAGCACGAGGCAAATACCGGGGCTTGGCGTGCTCGCTGGATTTAGAACAGGATTTACTTCTGGAATTCCTTGAAAACCGCAGCAAGAACAGATCCCGTTACAATCGTCCGGCTTAACGGGCGTCGCATGGTGGACATGTACGTGGTGAGAAGACAATTGAAGATTCACTCCATCGCAGAGGTCACAGAGCGGTGGGTGGATCGCTATACAGACGAACAGCGCACACAAAAGCCACGTGATAGCCCGGCTCCTTGCTGTGCGATGAGAATCCATGTACGTAATGATAGCCAGATCGGGTTAATCGAGGGTAGTCCGGAAGGGTTTACATATCGGAATACGCGGGCTCCCCTATCGACATACATGCACTGTTCGGGTTGAAGGTTCCTGTGCCGCTGTCCAGAACTCCGAGGCGGAGTTTCCCGAAATAGACTTCGAACGTTCCGGCTTGAGTCGGAAGCAGGCCGATGCGTTCGCGCCGCAAGACCTCGGTCACGAAGATCTCTTTGCTCTTCCAGCGAATCGTCCCATTTTTGCGAACTGGGCGGGTAATATGGCGGCCGTCGTAGCTAATCTCGTCGAGCGAGTCGGGGAGGGCTCTCGGACTAGGGCGGTAATCGGAAGCAGGCGTTTGCATCAGGAGCGCCTGGTGTGGACGGTCCTCATTGAAACAATGCTGGAACGCCACAAACCGTTCGCGCTGCGCCGCTAGGCTTTCCGCGGGGGGCGAAGCTGTGTCCTCTTTCAGTGTTCGATGCAACCTTTCGTGCCTGCCGTTCTGAGTTGGCTTGCCTGGTTCAATTCGCTCATGCACAATGCCGAGCCGCATCCACTTCACCGACAGCTTGCTAATGCCCAATCCGCTTATGGAACTGAAGGGTGTTCCATTATCGGTACGAATCCGCTCTGGGACGCCGTACTTCGTCATCAGCTCGTCGCAGATCCGGTCGACCTCCTGATGATTGAGGATCTTGATTGCCTGGCAATGGAGGGCGAACCGGCTAAACGCATCCGTGACGGTGAAGGTGTCACACCGCTCCCCGTTACCGCATTCGAAGCTTCCCTTGAAGTCCATGCACCAAATCTCGTTCGGACGTGAAGCGGCACCGAGCGGTTCCGCGTAACGGACCGTTTTTCGCCTTTGCTTCAGCCTGACGAGACCAGCTGATTCGATCAGGCGATGAATAGTGCTCGGTGCAGGCCAACATTCGTCGGGGTGAAGACGTTCCAGCCGTGCTCGAATCTTTCGGCCACCCCAGGTCGGATGCTCGTGGCGCATCTCAAGAATGGCGTCCCGAGCGGATTGAGCTACAGCACTCGGATGACGGTGAGGACGGCGGCTGAGATCGAGTAACGCCATTGGCCCACCTGCATCGTAGCGTTTCTTCCACTTGTACCCGGTCTTTCGTGACACGCCAAATCGGTGGCATAAATCGGTCATCGTCGTGTCGCCTGCTAACAGTTGGGCAATAAACTTCACACGTCCATCGGACGTGGTGGATTCTTTCCAGGGCATCGACGCCATTCTCCTCAGAAGATCCGTCGTCACCCATGTATTGAACCTTCGGTGTTACCCAACCTTCCAGTCCATACAGGCACATGGTCCAGTTGTTTCTTGGTCGTGGAAAGCGCGATGCGAAGCAGTATGACTCTTGAGGCGGAAAAGAAGATTCAGGAGTTGCAAGCCCAACTTGCTGAATTACAAAAAAGCCGGCCCCGTGAGTTGTCCCGATAAACGGAATGCTCCAGCCAGGGCGCCGCTAGCTTAGCTATAGTTAGCTCCTTACTTACTCAATTTGTTGTTACCGGAACGGTTGCTGTGACTGGCTTGTGATACAGATAGCTTTCACCCCAGGTCATCACAATGTATGGGTAGTGAAGGCCAAACAGACGTTCATAGGTTTGCGTGTAATCTTCGCGATGATCTACCGTGTGTGCCATTTCGTTTTCATGGCCGGTGATGATCAATTCCGGATTCACCCCGCGAACAATGCGATGCAGTCCGTTCGCCCAGCAGTTGGGCATCAGGACATCCACATGATGATCGCGACCGATCTGTGTCAGCCAGTCAAAATCGCTTCCTGGCCCTTCGTCACCGGACTGATCGCCGGTTTGGATAACCGTGAAGTCTTCGGGCGTGGTGACCAAATTTACATTTACTAGAACTGGCTTTCCCTGGTGGCCCGGATACGTCACGACTTTCAGAACACGAGAACCCGCGCGAATGGGAATTTCGTGTATCTCGGTAGTGCTGCGAGTCGGGTAAGTGAGTTGCCGGGAGAGGTCGGCGTCCTCTTTCCAAAGCCCTTCGGGAGCTATGACGGGTTTGTGTTGCGCCAGGAACAGCTTGGCTACTTCACGATTGGCATGATCGCCGTGTAAGTGACTGATGAAGGTGGCGTCACTTTGAGCGACAAGCCGACGCAGCCACTCCGCCGGAAGTTCAAATCCAGGTGTTCTAGTGCCGGGCACGATATCGAAAGTGAAGGATACCGTTGCAGTTCGGACCAGGAAGCCGTGATTGTAAAGCTTCCAGATCCGCATGCCGTCAGTCACCTTGGTGCGCTCTATCTCTTCGATCGATTGCTCGAGGCGCATCTTATAAAATTCCTGGACAAGCGGCTTAGCAGGAGCAGATTCGATGTGCAGTATGTCGTCAAGACGAATCAGCGCAGCGCGGCGCTCTGGGAACTCTATCAGGTCCGGCTTGTAAGTTTGGAGGATATAGTTGACCCATTTCAAGGAGCGGTCAATCCACTCATCCGGGGCGTCGAGTAACTCCGGGGCGGTAAGAATTCGGCGAGGCGATGAGACAAACGGCGGATGTGGGCCATCGTCGGCCAGGCCCCGTGTCAGAACAGTAATTGCCAGCAGTGCAAAGCTAATGAGAATTGGTTTTCGTTTCAATGCTGCTCTCCTCAGAAACGCAGCTTCAAAGCCAGTTGAAGATTTCGATTGTCGGTCTTTTGCGTGATCGAGCCGAAGCTTCCGGAGGTGGGAGTAACGATGGGATCTGAGAGCACCGGATGATTGAGGACGTCGAACGCTTCAAAACGCAGTTCCGAACTGACGCGTTCTGCAATGGTGAAGTTTTTGAATAATGCCGTATCCCAATTCCAGAACCAGGGGCCGCGCAGGATGTCCAATCCGGCATTGCCGAACGTGCCAAGGGGCGGCTTAGCAAAGGCAGCGGGATTGAACCACGGGAGACCGACTCCGCTAGGTCCGGTAGCGGCGATATTTCCGACGAGATTCCAGGGTTGAGAGGCACTGCCGGAGCCGACGCCGGCATTGTCCGTGCTGTCGACAACCGAGAGCGGATCACCGGAGCGGAAGGTTGCAACGCCAGAGATCTGCCAGTTCCCGAGAAGGTTCGCCCAAAGAGTTCTGCCTCGCCGAAAGAAGGGCAATTCATAGATGTAGTTGATGGTCAGCACGTGCGTCCGGTCATTGAGAGACGGCGCCCATACAAATTGATATCCATTGTAAGGAGTCTGAGTGTTATCCAAATTCTTTGAGAAAGTGTACGCGACCCCAAATCCTAAGCCCGATCTAAATCGGCGGTCGAAGCTTAGCTGAAGTGAGTTGTAGTCGGATCGGCCGCTCTGCTCGCTGTAGTTGAGCGGTCCGAGTCCTCCAACCGGCCGCAAAGCGTTTGCGTTGATGCTGGGGAATTGATAGATCGAATTCAGAGAAAGCTGGTTGATGTTGTGGGTGCGGAGCAGGTTTGTTCCTATCTTCCCGACGTAGGCTATCTCGCCGATGACTCCGAGCGGCAGCTCCCGCTGGATGGTGAAGCTGTAGTTGTAAGCAGCCGGATAACGGTATTCGTCTGCTAAAGCGCCGATGGTGAATGGAAGCTGTGCTGCTGCACCGGCTGGATTGTCCACTTGACCGTTACTCGCATTTACGGCGGCTTGATTCGGCGCGTTTCGGAAGAGGGAGCTGTTCAGCAGAAACTCCCGATCTTTGAATATGCCTCCGCCCACGCGGATGACCGTTTTGTCCGTTGCTCGCCAGGCGACGCCGAGGCGCGGAGCGAAGTTTCCGAAGTAGCTGTCGACAAAACCGCGGGGAAGATTGTGGAATAGACGCTGGACATTGGGAACAAAGACGCCCTGTGCACGGCCAGCCGCTGAGGCCGGATAACCGTTGCCTGGTAAGACAATCCCGTCGTATGGATCACCGGAAACGATCGCGCCGGTTTTAGGATCTACGACTCCCTTCGTCGCGGGATTGTAAAACTTGGCGTCGAAGTTGGCAATGTCATTCCAGATGGCGTACCAGGGCTGGAAATAGGACCAGCGCACGCCGTATTCGAGGGAGATACGCGGCGTGACCTTCCACGTGTCCTGGAGATAAAGCTCAACGCCATTACTGACCACGGTGGTGTCAGCGGCAGGCCCTATTTCGGAGTAAGTATTGTAATTGCCGATTGCAGTGTTAGCAATTGCAACACCGGTGGAAAGCGGATTTCCAGTATTGGCAAAAGTGAAGACACCGTTCTGGTTGGTCCCAACCTGATCCGCATTCACCTGTTTTGCCAGTTCCCAGTAGCCGCCGAACTTCAAAGTGTGGCCATGACTCAGGACCGCAGTAACGTTGTCCTGCAAAGACTCCATAGGACCCGAACTGTTTCCGGGCTTGGACGAACCATCGAGCGTGGAAAACCCCGTAATGTTGATGGTCGGAATGCGATCTTCTATTCGCTTAGGGCCCGGAATTGCATAAGGGAAGTTGATTCCATAGAGGCTACGCTCATAGCGGTTCACACCGTCGATTGGATAAAGAGTCATTCGCACCACGTCGTCTGCAATTGTTGCCGTGAACTCGTTGACAAGCGTCGGAGAGAAGGTGGTGCTCCAATTAAATGCGGCACTTACATTTGGCCGATTCCAACGAGTATCCGCCACATCGAATCCAGTTCGGAACGGATCGTCTTCGTGGAAGCTTAAATAGGAGGCGCTGAGACCAAAGTCATTCGCACCCGCTAAGTAATCCAGGTGGACTAAAGTTTTAAGGGATTCGTTCGGCTGGGGCTGAGAGCTGTAGTAATTGGTCGAGCCCTGCTGAAAGCCAGGCGTCGGCAACGGAAAGGCCCTCAGCAGTCCTAATCCGTTCGGACTCAACTTACTGACTGGAATAATATTGCCACTAATTCCGGGTCCTTGAAGCGCAGTAGCCTTCTTGAAGAAGATGTTACTCGGGTTCAATAGTTCACTGAAATTCCCCTGCCGCATCAATTGGGTCGGCACTGTTTGGGTAGTTTCAACATTCTGGTGATAGAAGATCCACTCCTGCGACAGGAAAAAGAACAGCTTACTCCGATCCGTGTTGAAGTGCTTCGGGATGTAAACCGGACCACCGATCGTATATCCGGGCTGGTTATAACGCAGCGGCGAGGCGCTGTTGGCATCCACAGTACGACTGTTGTTCCGCACCCATGTGTTCGCATCAAGGGCAGAGTTGCGGAAGAACTCCCACGCGGATCCGTGATACTGACTGGTTCCGCTCTTGGTAACGAAGTGAACTTGCCCGTCCATGCCGCGTCCATATTCGGCGGGGTAAGTCGCCGTGAGAATCTGAACTTCCTGAAGAGCGTCAACGTTGAAGATTCCGACCAGGGTCGGGGCGGATTGTCCGTCTCCTCGACTGCGCACGATCGGGACGCCATCCACGGTGATGTTGTTCCCGTATTGCTGTCCGCCATTGATGCTCAAGTTGGCAGACAGATCAACCGGATTGAAGCTATTGAAGGCGTTTGCGCTCACCACGCCCGCCTTCAGTTGCGTCAAATTAATCGGGTTCCGTCCATTAAGGGCAAGATCAGAGATCTGCTTGGATTCCACCGTGCGACCCAGTGCTGCAGTTTCGTCTTGTAGCGGAGGCGTTTCGTCCACCACCGTAACTGCTTCGTTGACTGAACCGAGCTTGAGACGTACGTCTAAGGTCGTGCGGAGATCTGCATCGACCAGTACATGTTCAACGACGTGTTGTTGAAAGCCCTTAGCTTGGAAGGTTAAAACATAGGTCCCCAGGCTGAGATTTACTAAGACGTAACTTCCATTTGCCTGACTAGTAACAGAAATAGTCTGGCCTGTTTGAATATCCTTCGCCGCGATCTCAACACCGGGAACCGGCGCTTGTGCCGGATCGGTTACTGTCCCGGCAATCTGTCCGTGATTCATCTGTCCGAACAGTCTTTGTGGGTGAAAGATGCACCACAGAAGTGCTGCCGCAATGATTAGCCGAACTCCCAATCTATTTCGTGTGCTCGCGCATGTAGATTTCACTGGCGTTTTGAGGCGCATGGAAACTCCCCCCTTGGCGTGGATAAGTTCGGAGTGTACGAGGGAAGAATTACGTCCAGGTGACTGGCTGGTGTGTGACCGATTAATTCGTATACGTATTATCGTGAGAAAGACGGATCGGATCAGCGTACCTGGCTGGCGGACCACCACGCCCAGCCAGGTCAATCAGTGATGATAAGCTGTTACGCTATCCGCTAAGTTGCCCCAGACGATTTCGTATAACGTCGACCTCGTGCGCAACTTCATTAAGCCTTTCGGTTGCAAGCATCTCAAAATTAATGTTGAGCCGGACGGGCCTCGGCCTGCTGCCGGCACAAGTCAGGATCAGCTCAGGACAATAGCAGACGGGCTCAATAGCTTGGGCAAACGCACCAAAAAAATGGGGCTGAAGCTCGGGTTCACCCGCATATCTGGTCGGCGATCCAAAATGAGCGCGAGATGAACGCGGTGCTGAAAATGACTGACCCGGATCTCGTCTATCTGGTGCCTGATACATATCCATGTGCGCTGGAACCCGGTATTTGAAACTGCCGCAGGTGATCGAGCGCGGGATGAAGCCATCGCGAGCCATCAACATGATCAGTCTGAATCCGGCCCGTCATCTTGGCGTAGATAAGGAGACGGGCAGTATCGAGGTAGGTAAGAGAGCAGATCTAGTCGTTTTTGAGCCGCGGGATCGTCATGCCTTTGTCTCTCACGTATGGGTGGACGGGCAATTACGCTATGCCGCCGGAAGATCGGTATCGATCGCTCCTTCTTTGGAACAGAACGTCCTCACCGCTTAGTTGCTTAGAGCAAAAGATGAAAAATAAATTGTCGATGCTTAGGCGGCGATACCGAGGTCGGTGAAGAGATCGCACATGCCCTGACGGAGCGCTTGCGGCCGGTTTTCCAGCGTTTCGTCACCGTAATCCACGCTTCAAGCTGCCCACAGGAGCCATTTTTTCGGAGCGTAGTCTCCGAAAAAACGTCGTTCATTTAGGAGGCACTTTCGGAGCGGCAGGCGCAGGGGAAGCCGGAGCCTGCCCCTGCCCCCCAAACGTAACCGTCGATTCCGCCCCAAAGCGCTTGTAGCTCAAATATTGAATCTCAATCCGAATCCGCTGCGGCCAATTCCGAAAAAAAAGCGTATCGTCCGCAAAAGTCTGAACCGGAAACATCCACTTCTTGTCCACTTCCCGCCAGACCGTCGTGAAGTGCGGAAACAAATTCTGCTGCTTCAAAGTATCGATCTGCGGAACAGCCTGCCCCTCGCTGCGCACCACCGCAAAATCGGTCTCCCGCACCCAAAGTAATCCCTGAAAAAAGCGTTGTTCCGCCAGAATCTGCTTCGGTTCCACATACTCCACAAAACACTGCACGCCATCCTTGGTCTCTTCGCCCTTATATTTGCCCCGATACAAAGCCACGCTGTCATTCGTGATAAAAAACGGCTGGATCGTACGAATGTCCGCGAAATCCTGCGGTGTCAGCTTGATCTGGGTCAAAGTGCTCTTGGGCGTTTCCACCACCTGTTCATAACGGCCGCCATTCGGCGAAAAAGTGACGTCCCGCACCTCTTTGTACTGGCCGTCAACCAAGTCCCGATGATCGAATTCCTGAACCGTCACCGCTTGCCGGTAGGTATAATTCTCCCGGGCAGTCGCATTCTCCGTTGCCTTCGCCGCAATTTTGCGAAGCAGGTCGGCAGGAACTTCCGCCGCCGAAATTTGACTCGCCGCCGCCCACCCCGATGCTACGATGAGGGCGATGTTCCGGACAAAGCGCCCGTATCTCATTGCAGTTGTTTGCTCTTGGCTCGCTTTGTTCATAGTGGCAGCGTTCTACTCAAAGCAACATCCGTCCTTTCATTGGATCTGGTCAGCCGCGCTCCCGGCCTTCTCCCTGGAGATCGCTTTCTACCTTGGATCTGTACTTGAAAGTACACGATCCTGGTTTGGACGCCTTCCGCGAATCTTCTTAAAAGCGCACAGGCCGCGTGCCACGGCACCGTATGACAAAGGAACTGGCGTTTCCGAATGCCGGGGACGCGGTCCGTTGTGCGCGAGTTCCTTGAAAGCCCTGTTGCTCTGGTTGAGCGCCCTCGTCCCGTTCCTCATCTTCACCCTGGCGGCTGGAGTTTTTCAGCGCAACGCCTTCTATCTTCTCGCGCTGCTGACCGCGCTCCTGGCGTTTTGGTATGTGGTTCTGCCTAGGCGCATCGCCTATGACATAGGCTTTCTGGTCCTGGCCGCCGCCCCCTTCCTCACCAAAATCTTCGAACGCATCTACCGAACACCCGACCAGCATCTGCGGGTGGACATCCTGGGCCACTTGATGTGGATCCGCCTGGGCCTCATAGCCTTACTGGTCTTCCGCGAATGGGATCCGGGTCCGGTCGGCTTCTGGCCCACCACCCGCGAGTGGCGGACCGGGCTGCTATGGTTCGGCGTGGCGATCATTCCCCTCGTCCTCACGGCACTGGCGCTCCACGACGTCAGATATGAACCTCAGCCCGGTCCCTGGTGGCGCGTCGGCGCTTTGGCGATTGGCTACTTCTTCGGATTTTTATGGGTGGTGTCGCTGGCCGAAGAACTCTTCTTCCGAGGATTCATCGAACGAGCATTACTGAACAGCCGCTGGTCCACTCCACTTGCCGTAGCAGCCTCTTCCATCCTGTACGGAACCGTCCATCTTTGGTTCCATCAGTTCCCAAATTGGCGCCGAGCGGTGGTCGTGACCGTCTTGGGAGTTGCTTGCGGAGTTTGCTATGTCCAGACGCGAAGCATACGGTCGTCCATGGTCACCCATGCACTAACAATCGTCGTCTGGCGGATCCTGTTTAAGTAGATCTGCTATACGATGTACGCCATTAAAGCCGCGCACGCAGTAAGCGATTTTCCAACCGAGCGGCTACCATCATCTTGGGACGAAAGCTAATATAACAATACGGGGTTTTGATCTGAAGCGGCGAGAAAAGCCCTTGCGGGCGCCAGGGAGGTGTTGCTTCAGGGGTCTTTCTATGAGGTTAGTCTCGCTTTGGTGGGAGTTGCCTCCCTGGCTTACTTCCAATATTAGGATATGAATTTATGGAGTGCAAGCTTTTTTTCTACAAATTTCAAAATTTGTGAATTAAGCTGATTCTGCGGCTGTAGATTGAGCCTGCCCTCTTCTTAATGAGTTCTCAATGAAATGAAGATAACCGTATTAGGATCAACAGGTTCAATCGGCGTAAACACCTTGGATGTGGTACGTCAGCACGGCGACCGCTTTCCGATCCATGCTTTGGTAGCCGGAAAGAACCTGGACGTCCTGTGCTCCCAAATTCTGGAGTTCCGCCCTACCCTGGTAGTTGTAGCTGATACCAAAACACTAGATTTGCTCCACGAACGCCTGAGTGAGATGGCGCTTCCTCTTCGCAACCGGCCCCAACTGGCAGCCGGTCGGCAAGCCCGCATCGAAGCGGCAACCGCCCCTGAAGTCGGTTTTGTGATGTCAGCCATCGTAGGCGTCGCGGGTCTAGAGGCCACCTATCACGCTATCCAAGCAAAAAAGAGAATTGGACTCGCCAACAAAGAGGTCCTGGTGGCTAGTGGCAGCCTGGTCATGCGCGCCGTCCGCCAATCCGGAGCGGAATTGATTCCGGTCGATAGTGAACACAACGGAGCCCACCAGTGCTTCCGGGCAGGCGCCTCGACCGAGGTCACCCGGCTAATTCTCACCGCCTCCGGAGGACCCTTCCGCGATATCCCCTCCGACGCCCTCTGGAATGTGACTCCCGAGCAAGCCCTCAATCATCCAACCTGGAAGATGGGTCGGCGTATCACCATAGACTCGGCCACCTTGATGAACAAAGGGTTCGAGGTCATGGAAGCCTGTTGGCTGTTCAACCTTCCGCCCTCCCAGGTAGACGTCGTCGTTCATCCTCAGTCCTCCATCCATGCCATGGTCGAATTCAACGACGGAAGCGTCATTGCCCAAATCTCAGCCACCGACATGCGCATGCCCATCCAGTACGCCCTCACCTATCCCCAACGGGAACAGGCGCCAGTCCCCCGGCTCGATTGGACGCAGCCCCGGAACTGGAACTTCTCCCCGCCCGATATGGAAAAATTTCGCCTGCTAAAGTTGGCCTATCAGGCGCAAAAGCAAGGCGGCTCGGCAACCTGTACCGTAAACGCCGCCGACGAGGTAGCGGTCGAAGCCTTCCTGGACGGACGCATCCCCTTCCCCGCTATCGCCGAGACAGTAGAGGAAACTCTGATGAGGCAAGGAACTCGGGAACCGGCGACAATAGAAGATGTGATTTTGATCGATGGCGAATCACGGGAACTGGCCCGGCACATCGTGGCAGAGTCAAACTGGGCCGGTACCGGAAAAGGCAGGCGGTAATCATCATACGAGCCGCTATTCAGAAAGGAAAACCGTATGCTCACGGCTGCGTCAAAATGAAGTCGTCGGCATTTCGGTCTGAAGACGAGGTGAACTGAACCGTGGGATGGATACAACCTGTGTTCTGGGTCGTGGTCCTTTTGGGAATCATGATCCTGATTCACGAACTGGGTCATTATTGGGCCGCCGTTTCGGTCGGCGTGAAAGTCGATACGTTTAGCATCGGCTTCGGTCCCCGCCTCTTCGGGTTTCGCAAGGGTGAGACCGATTTTCGAGTCTCCGCTATCCTCTTTGGCGGCTATGTCCGCATGCTGGGAGAGCTTCCTGGGGACGAGACCGTCAACGATCCGCGATCTTTCCAGGCCAAAGCTCGCTGGCAGCGAGCCATCGTAGTCGCAGCCGGCCCCCTCATGAATATTCTGCTGGCGATCGCCATCGTCACCGGACTCTACATGCATGCTTATGAGAAGCAGGTGGATTCCACCAATCCGGTGATCACCACGGTCGCTGCGAACTCAGCTGCTGGCCGAGCCGGCATTGAACCGGGAGACCGCATCGTCCAGATCGGCAGTCATCCCAATCCCAACTGGCAGGAAGTTCTCACCCAGGAAGCGCTGAATCCGAACCATCCCGTCCCCGTCATAGTGGAACGCCAGGGAAAGTCTTTGAACATCGTCGTGACCCCGGACCTCGACCAGAAACAGGGTATTGGCGTCGTGGGATGGAACGGCGATCCTGATGTCGAGCTCGGCGAAGTATTGAAGGATTCCCCCGCGCAAGCCGCCGGCTTGCGTCCGGGCGACCTGCTCATCAGCGTGAACGGACATCCGGTTTCTTCCATGGAAATCGTCACCCAGCAAGTCGTCGGTTCCAATGGCAAACCCGTCGAAGTCATCCTGTCACGCAACGGGCACATTCAAAAGCTGTCCGTCACGCCCACTTCCACCGGCGAAAGCAAACTCCCCTGGCACATCGGAGTCGGCCTCAAGCCTCGTGGAGAAATTGTGAAACTGGCCTTCGGTCCCGCTCTGGTCGAGTCCATTCGCACCAACGAGCGTTATGCCACTATGATCTTCGAAGGCCTCCGCAGTATCGTCGAGCGCCGCGTTTCGCCCAAGACCTTATCGGGTCCCATCGGCATCGCTGTCTTATCCAGCGAAGCCGCCCACGAAGGCCCCATCAGCTTCTTCGCACTCATGTCGATGGTCAGCTTAAATCTGGCGATCTTCAATCTCTTGCCAATCCCCATCCTCGATGGTGGAACTCTCTTGATGCTGATCATCGAAATGCTCATCCAGCGTGAAGTCAGCATGAAAGTGAAAGAAACCGTCTTCAAACTCGGCTTCGTATTCCTGATGATGGTAGTCGTCTTCGTGATCTATAACGACATCAGCCGCATCCTGACGAACAGCTAGTCTACTTTCCGTCGCAAATAATGCAATCGTCTTTGGCAAAGTTGCGACCGAGGGGAGTTTCCATAGGCCTGCAATTTGCACCGCATATCACACGATTTGGGATTCGTGGCGCGGACACTTTGTCTTGACATTCATGTCTGCCGTCTCGACAATCGTGTCGAGACGTCTTTGCTGGGTTGCACTCTACCACCATTGGTCCTCGCCGGTATCTAAGCCGCACGCGGGACGTTATCACCGGCCTGCGGCTCACTAACGCCGAGGAATCAACTGCACTCGGCATTTCATCCACGAGGCTCCATCCAGGATGTCGAAAACATGCTCGAGATGGCGGAAGCCCAGAGCGGGATTGAACGCGTGAAAGCCGGCAAACGCGTTTTCGGGCGGTGCTAATTTGCCACTAACACCGGGTTTTTACCGTCGAAATCCATATTATTCCCCCTCGTTTCGAGCCCCGAGCCGCCCCGCTTACCCATAGCTGCGTTCTCGCAAAAAGGCTAGCTCACCCTGATTCCAGCCCGCCCGAAAAACCGTCTCATCTTATTGCCGGCAAAGGAGATCGCAAAATTCAAACCCTTGTCACCGTAAATGAATAATCTGCATCGTAAGCTGCGGCTTTTTTCCCCTCGAAATCCTATTTTTTATAAACGGGAAAAACTACCTCTCCGCCCCGTAGCCTTGAAGCCGAGCGAACTTCTTCATTTCAGCAGTTCCGGAGCGAGCGGGATGGTCACATTCCCGAACGCCGCCCACTCTGTTCCTCTTACGAAGGTGGAAATAAATCCAGGCGTATGCACTGCCCGCATGTCGTTCCCCAGCATGGTCGCAAACACGCGACCTGTTCCATAGGAAAGTGTCCAGAGCAGCGGTTCGTCATTCGAGGGACTCGTGGGCTTCGGCTCATGAGGTTTGCCTCGGTAAAGTGAATGGTCATCCCATCCGGTCGCTAAAACGTGGATCTTATCTGAAGGTTGACACTCGAGTCCCGCATAAAGTTCATCCGTTTTAGCCATGAAGGAAGATGCCATGCCCCGCGTTATCGGGTGGTCAGCATCTCGAATGTCCACCTTGTAGTCGTGTACCGGAGAATGATGACTCACGCCGGTCCGCCACACACAGCCTGCTAATCCCTCATACTCCGGCCAATCCTGAAATGAGGCGGCGGAGTGATGATAAATCACCAGACCCTTGCCGGATCTAACAAACGCCAGCAGAGCGTCTCGGGTGGCCTTGCTCCAGGGTGGCACGTTGAGCTTCTCGTCCGAATACACCAAGACGGCTACGTCGTACGGCGCCAATGTTTCAGGGCCGGCACCGTGGAATTCCTCCGTCACCCGCACCTCGAATTTACTGATCTGATTCAGGAGATCGCGCAGGTACGGACTGGCCTCTCGCCACGGATGCTTGTCTTGGCCCGTAATGATCAGTACCTGAATTTTCCGAGCTTCTTTGACCGGCTCATGAGCCTGAGCAAACAGCATCGAACAGAGAAACAAAGTAAGTGCAAGTGTGCGATGCATTGGATTTGAGTAGATTAGGAGGGAAGCACCAGTTCACGGTGCAGGGTGTCGGGAACTGTTCGCCCGTCCTTGGCGAGGTAAATACCACCGGCGGCGTCAGCACTTACCGGAGCGTCTTCCTCCATGAACATGTGCACGACATCCACCCAGTGAACGAACTTGTCCGTCATGATGCCGCCGGAGAGATCCATGTAATTACGGAAGTTGAAAAACCGCAGCGGATCCCAGGGGCGCCAGTGCCTGCGCTTTCTGCGCGCGTGTTTGCCAGACGTCGCAGACAGCCGTCAATGGCCCGTTCAGTTTCTGAAAAGGAGGCTGAAGTTCACGGGATCGTGCCCCACAGCCGATCAGGCCGACGGAGATGCGATCGTTCGCACCTGGAATGCGGGATTGCGAAGCGGCAGTCAACGTGATTGCTCCGGAGGCTGTCAGAACGTCTCGGCGAGTCATGGAAATCTAGAAAATCAACTTGAGCGCAAATTGAATTTGCCTGGCAGGAAAAGTACTGCTGATGGCGCCGAAAGATGAGCTGGAACGATCTCCATTCGCCGCTGAAAAATTTGTCTTGTTCAAGGCGTTGAAGAACTCCGTTCGAAATTGCAGATAATGACCTTCTTGCCAGATCGGGAACTGCTTCTGTACGCCCACGTCGAGATTGAAATAGGCGTTGCTTCGACCGATATTACGCCCTGCGTTGCCATAAGGATGAGTGACATCGGTGGGCGCCAGAACCGTGTTCGGATTGAAATATTGATTCACTGTCTGCTGGCCGCTTGGCTCCATTGGATTGCCGGCAATGTTAGGCCTGTAGATCGCCGAATTCTTGCTACCGTCCGTTGCGACGAAAGCGGCACTCGGGTCGTACGTCAGGTTGATTGGTTGGCCGCTAGTTACGGTGTTAATTCCCGTCAAGCCCCAGCCTCCGATCAGCGCATCCGCGGCGGCCGGAAGGTTGGAACCGAAGCGGCGACCTCGACCGAATGGCACGTCGTAGACCATCGAAGTAGTGTTATTGAAAGGCTGATCGTAGCCTGAAACGCCCTTAGAGGAAGCAGGGGCGAAGATATTGATTGACTGTTGATCCCCGTTGCCCATTTCCAAGGCGCCGGAAGCGTTGTCAATTGCTTTTGACCAGGTAAACGAATTCAGAAGTGTGAGTCCGTTCGAGTAGCGCTTTTCCAGTTTCGCCTGTAATGCGTTGTAGTTCGCAAAGCCGGCGCTGAAATTTGAATCGATGTAGTCAAACTGCGCATTAGGCCGGCGAGTTTTGACCGGGAGGTTCCGCCCGGCCGCATTGGGCAAAGCCTGATTCAGATCTCCGGTGACCCAGAGGCCGACAGTGTGATTACCCACATACGCTACATCGAGAAGAAGGTCTTTCGCCACTTCTCGTTGAATTGTGAAATGCCAGTTTTGAACATACGGCGTCCGAATGTCTTTTTGAATGTAGACCGTTTTCGTGGTAACCGTTGAGAAGTTTGACGGTGAGGTAAATCCATCTGGATAACCCAACGCTGTCGGCCGAAAGCAGGCGGTAAGCGCGGCGCCCGGCTGGCAAAGCGGTTCGGAAGTCGATTGGGTAATTTGAGAATTAACGACAAACGGTCCGTTGTACGCAAGATAGCTGTCGCCACCCTGCCGCTCGAACAGCACATAGCTGATCCCATAACCGGCACGAATCACAGTCTTAGAATCCAAGCTGTAAGCAAGCCCTAGCCGGGGCGCCCAGTTTTTGTAGGAAGGATTGACCAGCGAACGACTCTCAATAGAACCATTTTTGGCAGCTAAAAGTGTGTTCGTACTGGGGTCGTAGTTCGCCATGTGATTGTCCCGCTCATATTGGGGCGTTGCGAACTCATACCGCACCCCGAGGTTCAGCGTAAGTCTTGGTGAGACTTTGAAATCATCTTGGAGGTAAGCAAAATCCATCCATTGACGAAGATTCGCGGTTGTAAAGTTTGTCAGCTGGTAAGTTGATCGGGCGCCGAGTAGGAAATCCGCCAAATTATAAATCGTGTTGCTTTTCGTCGGTGTTGGATTGCTGAACTGCCCGCCATAGATGTCTTGACCGTACGCCGGATTAAAGTCGTTCAAGTAGGTGTGTATGGTCTGGTATTCGTAGCCGATCTTCAGGGTGTGTCGTCCGACTATTCGCGAATAATTCACTTTTGGATCGAAGACAAGCGGGTCCTGCCACTGCGGACTTGTGTAGTCTCTGCCATACGATGCATAACCAGTTACGTTCTGGGTGTTCAGGCCGCCCGTGAGGGCTTTGTTCGTAGGCAGACCTGGAATTCCATAGAGTTCCAGCATGCTTGGTCCGCCGTCAAGAGTGGCGGGTGTCTTTCCTGCATTTGTCTTGGAAGCACCGAAGCGAAACTCGGCCAAGGAGTTTGGGCTGATCACCCAGCTGACGCCGGTAGCAGTCTGCCAGTTGGTCACGTACGAGACGATTCCTGCTCCTTGTCCGGACGGTCCCGGAATGCTATTGTTCGGAGCGGCGAGCTGATCATAAGTGTTGTAGCTGTAGCGCTGAAAAAGCGTGACCTTGCTGGACAAGTAGTGGTCATAACGGATATTGCCCTTGTTGTCGTTATCGGTAGACGGAAGTAAGGCCTCATAGTTTCTTGCGTTCCCTGGGAGATTAGGAGCAGGAAGCGCTCCGAACACCGTAACGCCAAAAGGGGTTAATTGGGATTGCGGAATGGCGCCGTTACTGTAGACCTGTCCCGTGTACGGATTTTTGACCGGCATCCCAAAAACGCCGTTGCGTTGGTTGAGAGTGGGAACGTTACCGAATGTGAGCGCCTTTTGCAGGCGACGCCAGCCTTCATAGTCTCCGAACAGAAAAATCTTGTCTTTCTTGATGGGGCCGCCCACCGCCGCGCCGAACTGGTTTTGAATGTAGACTGGTTTTTGGCCGCCGATCGGTTGAAAGAAGCCGACAGCGTTCAGATTCGTGTTGCGCAGAAAGTCCCAAATCGTAGCATGGAATTGATTAGTTCCACTTCGCAAAGCGGCGTTGATCACAGCGCCCCCTACACGGCCGTACTCAGCACTGAAATTATCCGTGATGACCTTGAACTCCTGAAGTGCATCTGGCGAGACTTGAATCACCTGATTAGAAAGGCCCTGGTTGGAAGTTCCGTAGGCATTGTTGTCGAGTCCATCGAGGATGAAGTTGTTGAACTGACTGCGAAGCCCGTTCACATTGAAGGAGGATTCGCGCTTGGGAAGCCCATAGGCTAGTCTCACTCCGGGCGCAAGGAGCGCCAGGGAAGCAGTCGACCGGCCATTTAGAGGGAGCTCCACGATCTCTTCGCGGCCGATAACCTCGCCTCTATCGCTCGACTCGGTCTGCAAAGGCGATGCTGCCGAAGCCACATCTACTACCTGGGTCGTGTTTCCTACCTGCAGAGCGAGGTCGACCCGTTGCCGTACGCCGGCGTCTACTTGAAATACTGCTGCCTGTGTTTTCTGGAATCCCGTACCCTCAGCCGTGACTTGATATCTGCCCACGTGCACTTCTAAAAATTGATAGGTGCCGTTCGAGTCCGTGACGGTCTTCTGAATCACACCGGTGTCGACGTTCTGGAGCTCAACATGAGCGTTCGATACCAAGAAGGCATTCGGATCGCTGATTGTTCCAAGTACCGCCGCGCTGTCGAATTGACCAAAACAGGGGGACATCAAACCCACCATAAGCAGCAGACAAGAGGCGCGTTCAATTACACGATTTGGTTTAGATATCAACCGCATGGCTGCATTAAAACAGTCGACTCTGAAAACAACCTAAAGAAATTGCGATGTCACTAGTAATTCATCGAAGGCGCTCAGAGCAGGCGCTTGTCAAGTGGAACTCAATGTGACAAAGCGAATGCAAACACTCCTGCCGGCCCCGAAATGGCAACGTACTGCTTGCCTCCAACCATGTAAGTCATGGGAGAAGCCTGCCAGTTCTGACCGAGTTCGATGTGCCAGAGGAGGTGGCCTGAAACTGCGTCGAGCGCGACAAGTGACCCCTCCGCCGCGCCGAACAACACCAGGTTCCCCGCCGTTGAAATTAGCCCCCCTCGGCCTTTGCCGGCAAACGGGTACTGCCAGATCTTTTTTCCAGTGTTGATATCCAGTGCACGGATGAAATTCTCACTGCCGGGTTGATTCGGCGCGCTCCCACCCATCCAGCGGTTGTCCACCAGAGGATCCTCTTGTTTCCGATAGATTGCGCACCAATCCGTGGCCCGAACATAAAACAACTTCGTTACAGGGCTCCAGGAACTTGCCGGCCAATTCGTGCCGCCGCTTGATGCGGGACAGGTCAGAGTGCCTTCAAAGGATGTGTCAAAGTTTTTCGTTAGAATCGGGCGTCCATCTTTACCGTATCCGGTTGCCCAGTTCACCTTAACGAAAGGTTCGGCTAACAAAAGCTGCCCTCCGGTGCGGTCAAGAACAAAGAAAAAGCCGTTGCGATCGCCGTGGAGAAGAAGCTTGCGAGGCTCGCCATGCCATGGCTGATCAACCAGGAGCAATGGCTCTGCGGCGTCCCAGTCATGGACGTCGTGAGGAGTGAACTGGAAGTGCCATAGAAGTTCGCCAGTAGTCCGGGAGAGCGCGACAACACTCGCGGTGTAGAGGTTGTCGCCTCTACGTTCATCGCCGTTGAAGTCGGGGCAAGGATTGCCGGTTTGCCAGTAAACTAAGTCGAGCGCCGGGTCCCACGAGCCCGTGAGCCAAGTGGCGCCGCAGCCGTGTTCGATTGCATTGCCGGTCCAGGTTTCAGATCCTTTTTCGCCGCGTTTCGGAATCGTGTAGAACCTCCATGCGTGCTTCCCGTCCGATATTCGATATGCGTCGATAAAGCCGCGGGCGCCTTCTTCGCCACCCGATGCGCCCGAGATGACAAGATCGCCGGCAACCAGAGGCGCGCCGGTTGCGCTGTATCCATCTTTCATCGAACCCATTTCCACATCCCAAAGCTTTGCGCCCGTCATGCGGTCCAGAGTGAGCAGGTGAGCGTTGTCGGTCGCGACGAACAGTCTGCGGCCCGCTATAGCCACGCCGCGGTTTGCGCCTCGGCCAGCTTCGCTGAGCAGTCCCTCAGTACGAGGCTGACGATACATCCAAATCTGTTGCCCATTCGTGGCGTCAAGGGCATATACTTCATTCCAGCCGGTCACGTACATAACGCCGTCCACCACGGTGGGAGTGGCTTCAATACGAGGAGAGGTCGGGATTGGAAAAAGCCACGAAAGGGCCAAATTTCGCACGTTCTCGACGCTGATTCGATCGAGATTGCTGAATCGATTTCCGGAAATGTTGCCGTGATAGTTCAGCCAGTTGCTCTTTGGCTCGATTGCTTTCTCGCGATAGACGTCGCCTTCGCGCGCGAGTAGATGAAGCTTGCCCTCCCCGATCAACAAGTCTGCGGCGAGGTCAGTCTGACTCATGACAATGCCTTGTAGAAGCCGGCCATCGGCTAGCGGTAGTTTGCCTTCAAACGGACCGTTCCCGGCAATTCCACGCGACGGAAGCTTCCGATTTCGTCCGGAAAGCCCACCCGTCGCCATGCTCTGGTTGGTGCCGGTAAGGCTTCGCAAATGAGCCATCACGTCCCCAAGTTGGTTGTCGGAAAGCGAGAACGCCGGCATCCCTCGTTCCGGTCTGCCGTTCCGGATTAAAGATGAAAGTTCCGAGTCGGTGTGATACCGGATGAAGGGAAGAACCGAGGGCGCACGGTCGGAGCCATTGGCGTCGCCGCCGTGGCAGGCCGAGCATCGCGTCTCAAACACCGGCGCTTCAGCTCCTCCGACGCTTACGGAAAATACCAACAGCAGAGCGATCTGAAATGATCGATCTGCCACTAGAATTCCCGCTTGACGCGCGTTTTAGTCAAATTTTCAAAGAGGAACAGGCCCGTTTTCCCGCCCATTGCGAGATCCATATCACCGTCGCCATCCAAATCCGCGACGCCGATCTGCATTCCCGCGCCGGCCCGTCCACCGTAGTCGATCACGTGCTTGATCCATTCGATTGAACCGCGCGTGCGGTTCATGTATTCGATTGGCACGTCCGTCCTGGGACGGTATTCATACCAATAGATCCCCAGCGGCTCTCGTT
The DNA here is from genome assembly GCA_965276965.1 of Bryobacteraceae bacterium. Lineage (GTDB taxonomy): Bacteria > Acidobacteriota > Terriglobia > Bryobacterales > Bryobacteraceae > Bog-105. The sequence goes on along the minus strand of OZ255713.1, from coordinate 301,168 downwards.
CACCAGGATCGGATCCGTTGTGAGCCATGTAGCGCTTGCCCGTGATGAAGTCCGGCTTGCCGTCGCCGTTTAGATCGAACATTGTCATTGCATGCGGCTGGGACCACGTGTCGTCAATGATGTGTTTCTGCCATTTGCCGTCACCCAGGTTCTCCATCCAAAACACTCCATAGTCGTGTCCCATTGATGTGACCAGGTCGTTCCGGCCGTCTCGATTGACATCGAGTACGTAGATGTACCCGACACTCACCAGATCGAACTCAGGGTGGAATTTCCAATCCGAAGCTCGCGGGTCTTGCGGCGCCTCTAGCCAGCCGAGAGGAGTCACGATATCATTCCGGCCATCCCCGTTGATATCCCCTACTCCGATACCGTGCCCGTAACTGCGAGAGCTGATGACGTGTTTTACAAACGCGCCTCCCACCAATTCGAACCAGGCGAGCGGATCCTTCATCTGATGGCCGCCCCATTGCGGCAGCACTTCCCGAGATCGACCGTCGTTATCGAGGTCAATCAGAAAAGTGAATTCGATGCTATGGCCGCTTTCAATCGCGTGCTCCTTCCAGGCGCCCCCTTGCGCTCCCGGATTCTCATTCCACCAAAGTTTGTTGGCGTGTGAAGCGGAACTAATCACATCCGGATAACCGTCGCCGTTTACATCGAGGAGCAAATCGCTCAAGTCTTCGGTGGCATTCCGGAAATATTCTATGGAACGGAAGTTATGTTTCGTCCAGTTCGGTCCTTCGTACCAGTCTTCACCCGAGACGATATCCGGATGTCCGTCGCGGTTAATATCTCCAATCGCGCAGGTCTCGTATGCACCCGGATCAATCATGTGTCTCTCGAAAGGAATTTCCGCCGGACGAGACGCCGCCCAACCGCCCAGAACGACGCAGAGCAGCAACAGCAAAGCAAACGCAAATCTCATAGCTACTGCTGTCTTTTCGACTCGCATTACCGCTCCTCGTCTTTGATCCCGAATGCGTAAACGGTTCCATTCCAAGCGGTGACAAAAACCCGGCCATTAGAGATCGCGATGCCGCTGAAATGCGTGAAAGACGAAATCGTGTCGCCGCTGGAGAATAATTCCTTTCCTGTCTCCGCGTCCAATGCGTACAACACAGCGCTGTGTGAACCCTGAATTCTCTCGGTCGATCCCAACGTGTTGCCTTTGACGTCGGCTTGTCTTACGTCTTCACCGGTCGCTAGAGCGAATAGGACACCGTTGGCGATAATAGGCGGCTCGGGCACGTTCAGGTCGCGTGAGATCCAAGCCGGCGAAAGCAATGGTGATCCGTCTTTTGCTTCGATGCGGAAAGCCATGATACTGCCGTGCAGAGCTTCGCCATTTGAGACCTGGAATAATGAACCGGAAGGAGGGACGACTGGCGGCCCCCATGCCGGTGCAAACAGCCAGCGGATTTTATTCGCGTCTTCCCAGGTGGCGAACGAACCCCAGAAACCCTGACCGGCAAACGTGCTTTCTCCATTTGTGAACCGATCGCTTCGATACAGAGGCTTGCGATGCGTATCACCGCCCGGCGAGGCGGCGTCGAGTAGATAGATGCGTCCTTCTTTCCCGCCACCAGCTACATAATCTTTGCCATTGAAATCGAACACCACGGGAGTGACATTCCCCATATCGAGATCTTTCCGAGTAAGCCACTCGCGGTTTAATGGCGTGTAGTAATTCGATAACCGGAGTTCTTTTGCTGAGAGAGCAAGAAAGGAATCCGCCCATGAACCAGCTTCGGGGTTGAATACGCCGTCGCCGGTTTCGGCAAAGACTGTACCCGACTTCGAAGAAACGGCGACCCCGGCGCGACCCCAAATTCCGGGCCTGCCTGCCTGAAAGCTCCGCACAGGCTCATCGGGATGATTCAGATCGATCGAATAAACACCAGAGAGAACCCCGTTACAGCGCTGAGAAACGGCGGTATACAGCACTCCGTCACTAATATTCAGGCTCCAATTCTTTGAGAATGCCGGGACAAAAGGCTTGGGCGCAACACGATCCTCGCCATCCACGGCGCTTAAAATGTGCAGATTACCATCGCTGGATACTGCGTACACAGTCTTAGGCCGTCGACCCTGAATAGCAGGCGTTGCGTTCAACGCAAAGGGACAATAGGGATCCGGTGGGCGATTAGGTGTACCGGCAGCGGAGAATTTTTTCTGCCACGCAAGCTTACCTGAGTCCGCATCAATCGCGTACAAACTATCCGAACTGCCTCCCACGATCACGTATTCCTTGAGACCACGGGCCGTTTTGATCTGGTCCCCAACAACTGGCGCTGTGAGCGAGGTCAGTCCTCGCGGCACATTGTCCAGCTGGATTTTCCACTTCAGTTCCAGAGTTCGGACGTTATCTTTATTCAGAATTGTTTCGCCGCGCGCCCACCCTGTGCGCTGCGCATCGCCTCCGAACGTGGACCATTCGCAACGCGCGATATCGACGGCAAGGAGAAGAGATAACGACAGCGAACAGGCGAGTCTCAATGATCTAACTCCAGGTACGCGTAGCGAAGGATCCATTTAGATCTCAAGCCCGAGACGCTTAAGCATGTAATCGCGCATTTCCGGATCGGAGCCGCCGCCCTCGGCCATGACGTAGCCTTTGAAACCTGTGTTGTCGAGCGCCTGGATCACTGCGGCGAAATCGACCGTTCCCGCGCCGAGCGAAGCGTTTCCCGCTTTGTCCGGCAATGATCCGGGTTTGAAGTCTTTCAAATGCACACAAGCCAAACAGGCTCGGAACTTAGCACACATCTCGACCGGATCTGCTCCTCCCGAAGCGATGATTATCTATGGAGAACGCGGCGGCGCGTGCGGCAAGAAACTGCCTTCGATTGAATATCACAGTTTTGCTGCCAGGGCAGCCGCCCTTCATTAAACGCCTATCGTCCAGCCCTGATAACCTGGGCCACTTCTTTGTACTGGTCAGTCGAAATAAAATCAGCTTTCGCTTTCACGGCTGCCTGCCAGCGCAACATCACAGCTTCCCGCGAGCCGAAGTTGTAGTCCTTGTCCCAGCCTTCGTTCTCGGCGCTAGTGTATCCATCCAAGCAGTAAACACTCATCAGATAACCGAGCCGGTGGCCATATTTCATCCACTTTTGTAAGCGCTCGTTCTCTGCCGGGGTCCACTCGCCGGCGCGCGTTTCTCCGCCTTTCTCGATGTAAGCCCAGTCGGCGCCCCACCAGCGATGATAATTATCAGCATGGCTGGACGTAATCTGCTCAGGGTCAACCGATGCCATCCGGTCAATTGCTTCTTCTTTGGAAAGCTTGCGTCCCGGATTGGCGTCTGGCTTTGGCACGGAACCGAATACACGAATTTTTCCTCCGGTTGGAACGTCGTCGTAGAAGGCTTTCTGCTTGAAGTTATCCTGCTTGTCTTCCACCAGCACCATCATCGGCTTTACCGCAAGAGGCGATTGTTTGCTCATATCCGAGGTCTTTGTGGCCGTGGTCAGCCACTCGCCGTATTTGTCCAATACTTTATTGATCGCCTCCAAATGCTCCGGCGGATCATTCTTAATGTCAAGATAAAGCGTGACGACGGGCCACTCGTTTTTCTTCCCTTCCCGTACGGCTTTCTCGATGGTAGCTTTCACTTTGGGGAAAAAATAAGTGTCGAGCGTCGGATCATCCCCGCCGACGTTCTTGGAGCCGTGAATGATCAGCGACTTTCCGTCGACCCAGGCCAGGTCTTCCTCAACAGCGAACGGCAGGCCGCTGGCAATCACGCGGTCGAGCCGGTCCTCGTACTTGCCGTGGTCCGGATAGGCGTTGTGCGCCAGAACCTGAGTGCGTGATGCGGGCGCACTTAGTGTGCTGCCGATTTTTGCTGTGGCAACAGCAGCGAAGGCAAACCCGGCGATGGTGATTAGCTTCTTCATATCCTGTCCTTTCAAACAGATTGTGTGTCGAATTCGGATGACACAAGTGAGAACTGAGCTAGCTTAGTCACCTGACCCTGAAAAGAATCTGAAGATTGAGCAAGAGGCCTCGAAATTAATGGCTTTGTAAACTCTTAGTAATCGGCGCAAGAATGCAGGCGGGTGCAAAGCTGCTGCCCTGAGCGTAATGTCCGATAGTCTGGTCAGCTCAGTCCAAGCGCACTGCGGATTTCTGCTTTCGCGGCGGCGAGTTCCTTTTGGAAGCGAGGATTCCCCATCATGCCTCCGATAATCATCTCTGCCGCATCTTTGCTTGCCCTTAGGTCTGCGGCATAATGAACGCCGCAGACCATTCGACTGTGGCCGTAATCGTCGGCGCGCGCGATTAGCTCTTGCTGCTTTTCTGGAACTATCATGCTGAGAATCATTGCGCTGAGATACCCTGTGGTCGCATGACCGCTCGGGTAAGAGTTCCTGGGTCCGCCGGGCGTACCTTTGCAGACAGGCTTGATATTGCCGTCCACATCGTACGGCCGCGGCTGCTGGAAGTGCCGCTTGGCAGCCGTGACAACGATACCTAAGTCGTTGCTCAGGTCTTTCCAGAAAGCTTCCGTGGCTGGAAGACTCTCAGGGTTGAACTTATCTCCCAGCACGGTGTGGAACGCGAAGATGTCCTCGTGCGCGTCGTCATCTTTGGCATGTTGGATTTCCTGGGGAGTACGCGTCCTCTGGATGACGAAAAGCTCCGCCAGATCCTTAGCCATGCGACGCGATTCAAGCGCCGGCGGCGGAGTGAGGATCGAGGAAACGTCAGTCATTTCGGGAGCGAGGAAGACCGGCTGTTTCACCTTTCCCGCGGGAGCTTGGCCGAGAAGCGAAGCAGCAACCAGACACGGAAGCAGAGCACGCGATTTTACGCTTTGGGGAATGTTGATGTGCATGAGAGTTTACGGTTCGTTGTTTTCTTTCGAAGTCGATCGGCCTTATTCAAACGGCCTTGTTACTGAAAAAGGCTGTCATAGCTCGGAATCTGTTGGGCCAATTCGTGGCGAATGGCTACCCCTTTACTGATGGCAGCTGCCTCGTCCGCGGCGGCCGTAAATGGAATCTCCATCACGAGAATTCCGATACGACGTCCCGATGCGTCTTCGAGTGGTTGCTTCACCCCGTAAAAGGCGCCGTCATCCCGCTTCGAACAGGAGGTCTTGCCGTCTTTCGTAGCCGAAATATCTCCATCCGTAGATTTGATGCCAACGCGGGTTGTATTCACGTTCGCGATGATTACGCTGTCCTGGCTTCCGGGAGGCGCAGCGTGTAGCCCCATCTTGCGCAGTTCCGGATGGGCAGCCATCGTTGCAAAGTCCAAATCAAGAGCTTTCGGCGCATGAACAGTCAGCTTTTCCGGCTCTTCTACCGAGGTCGAAGGCAAAGTGTTGATCGGCTCGAAGCTCTGAACTGTGGATGCAGCGGAGCCGGACGGTACGGCTACAAAGAACCGATTGACCTCCGATACGAGTAAGCCGGTAGCAGCCTTGCCGGAGATCGTTACGGGTGAAAGCGGATTGAAGTGATCGGCGTCGTTCTCTTCGAACACGGATACGGCGCCGCCGCCGACAGCGTAAAGACGCTTCGTCGCCGCATCGAACTGTAAATCATCGATTCCGGTAGCAATGGGTAGGGAATGCAGCTCCTTCCCTGTATTGCTATCGAATACAACAATCTGCCCGCTACGGCAGCCCACAAATAGCCGTTGATGTTGTTCGTCAACCGCCATCGCCACGTTTCCCTTGCCCATTGTCACTGGCCAGGTCGCAACGACGACATTCTTCCAGAGATCAAGAACTTCAATTGAGTTGTGGGCTTTATTGTTGATATACCCACGCGGTCTCCAGACCTCAATCGCCATGGCTTCAAGGGTGTCGCCGTCGATGTGCATCTCCTTCACTTTTCGGTTTTGCGAAGTATCAACCACGCTGAGAAGCGAGTAGTTCTGGCCGGCATCTTTCCCGCCATTCGCAACATAGAGCAGGTTTCGCGCCGCTTCATAACCGATGGAATCGGCGTCACTGGCCAAGGCAATGCTCGCCAAAAGCTTGTAGCTTTCACCGTCAAAAACCTTTACTGCGCCAGCGGCTCCGTCTGTTACATAAATCCGGTTCAGGTCGGAGCGATAGAGCACAGCGTGAGGCGTCCCGATATTGGGAATTTCTTTCAACATACGGCCACTATTCAGATCCAGCACAAGAAGCCTGTGTTGATCTTCGGGCGTCACAAAGAGACGATGATGGGCCAGGTCGACGCCGAAGTGATCGAACTTTGTCTTACCTGCGGGAAGCGCTATCGTTTGAGCTGATTTGAGAGCGTCGGCTTCTTTGAAGAGAGCTGCATGACTGGGAATCTCCGCCTGAATCTCGTCACGGATCTTCGTTGCCTGGACCAGTGCGTCATCGGAATCTCTGGCAAACTTAAATGGAATTTCCATGACGTTCAAGCCAACTGGTTTTCCATCGGCGTCGGCGATCGGTAATTTTAAATCGAAGAATTCATCCTTATCGTTTTTCTTAACGACTGCCTTCCCGCTCTGAATAACCGCCAAGTCTCCCTTCGACGACTTCTTCCCAACTTTCTCCGGAAAGATATTAGCGATGATGACGTAATCCCCCTGGTTGGGTGGAATCGCATGCAAACCAAGCTTCTGCAGTTCTTTGTGGGCGGCCTTAGTGTTGACAAGCAGTGTCTCCGCGTACGGAGCCTGTACAAACGTAAATCCGGATTGAGCCCCTAGGATTGACGTGCCACTTACAGCAGCGACTAACATCAGAAACGGACGACGAAAGCATCGATACACGAATTCTCTCCAGGGCTTAAAATCGTTTGTTGAAATTCTGCCGAATTGCATCTGGATAAGAGCGCTCAAGCGAGATCAGAAATCCAGACGCAGGCTCAGCTCAATCTCACGTGGGGTTCCACTTCCCGTGGGTGAAGTGCTGAAAGCGCCGTTAATCAGTCCGTATGTAGCATTCGAAACATTGACGACTGGGTTGCCATATTGAGCTACGTTGAAGACGTTGAACGCCTCGGCACGGAACGTAACGGCAAGACGTTCCCATGCTTGGACACGCTTTTCCAGTGCGGTATCGATCTGCCAGTGACCAGGAGCCCGGATTAGATTTCGCCCGGCGTTACCCCAGGCGCCGGCAGCGGGCATGACAAAAGCATTGGGATTCAGCCAGTTTGAAACGCTTTGGCCTTCCGGATAAATAGATTGGCCAAGCACGGTGTTGGGACGCTGATTGCTGTTAATCTGATCCGGTAAGGCGGTAGCCGCGCGTGTAATCGTCACGTTGAGCGGGAGTCCGCTACGAGCGGTTCCTACGCCGGCCAACTGCCATCCGCCCAACAGCGCATTCACCAACGGAGGAGCGTTGCCGAGGAGCCGATAACCTCTTCCCACCGGAATTCTCCAGATCGCACTCGACGTAAAGTAAGAGCGCATATCGAATTGGCTGGAGGCACGCTCACAGCTGCGGCAGCTGACGTTCTCAGGCACGATCGCTTCCGCGCCGCCAACTGCGCCATCATCGATCGCGTGGGACCATTGGTAATTTGCCGACACCAGGAGACCGGTCGAGAGATTGCGGTGTAGACCGACCTCAAGCGCGTTGTAGTTACTCACGCCATCTGTTCTGTTGTAAGTGATCGTGTTATAACCTGCTATCGGCCGGACGCCTGTCAGAGGATTAATGCCATTCAGGATTGAGTTAGTCCAAAGATGGGCCCCTTCGCTTCCCTGATAAGACACCTGAAGTGTAGTGTCCTTTGCTAGTTCTTGCTGAATCGTAAAGCTCCACTCAGATACTGCCAGATTTTTTCGATTTCTATCTTGCGCTGTATAGCTGACGTTGTAAACGGCAGCCCCCAGGTAAGGTGTTAGCGGATAGCTAAGTCCGGGAACTTGCTTTTGATTCAACGTGAACTGGCTGGTCAGATTGCCGATCGGCGCGCCAAGATGACCGAACTGCCCTTGTCCATAAAAAATGCCGGCTCCAGCACGGATCACCGTCTTTCCGTGAAGCGCAGTTGGAGACCAGGCGACGCTTAATCGCGGCGCGAAGTTCGTTGGATCCGGGTTGTACCAAGCCGATCCAGGCGGGCAGACCAAGCCTCCGCAAGTGTGGGGATCCACTACGATTCCACGACCGAACACATCGTGATCTACACTCCAATAGTCATAACGGAGGCCGGCGTTGATGGTTATGTTCGGCCGAACTTTGATCTCATCCATGAAGTAGGCCCCGTATTCTGTCTGTCGTTGACCGGTCATGGCAGACGACCCCTGGAACGAGTAAGAATCCATGATGTTATTCATGAAATTTTGCTCGTTGAGATAAGAAAGCGAAACAACCGGAATTTTTGGCGTGTTCTTGTTCTCTTGAACACGGCGCGCCAGAAAGCCGGTCTTGAATGTATGTCGGCCCCACACAAACGTCGTGTCATCCACGACGCTGTAGGCCGTATCGTAACGGTCGTCGGTCGCCGGAAGCGAAAGACTGCTTAAACCTTGAATCGTTACGGTAAACGGCAAAACTTCGTTGCCGCCTTCGTGATACTCGTCGCGGTTGTATCCAACTCGAGCATCGGTGAATAGGGATGGAGAAAACGTGTGCTGAAGATCGATCACCGCATTCGGCGCGATGAGTTGGTTAAAGGCGCTGTTGAGCTGGCCGGCGGAATTCACCTGCGTCCCATTCGGAGAAGTCGTTGCGAAGTGGTCGGTACTGAAACGTCCAAATAGATTCGTCTTGCTGTTGATCGTGTAGTCGATGCGAGCCATTCCGGCATCTTCCTGCACGGGGTTTCTACCGGCTCCACTGAAAGAAAGAGCATTCGGATCCTTGGTCGGACTGCCGCCGCTGACGTAGGAATTAATGATCGGCGCGAGTGCGGGAGATTTTGCAATCACCGATGCGCGGTATGCTGCCGTCGGCACTAATCCGGTGACCTGTTGAGCCAGAACCTGACGGTACGCCTCCCAATTGGCAAAAAAGAATAACTTGTTCTTAATGGCAGGGCCGCCAAAGTTCGCTCCGAAGTTGTTCAACTGAAGTTGGGACAATCGGGGAGAATTCCATTGCCGCGCATCGAACAGGCTGTTCCGAATGAACTCCCACGCTGAGCCATGGAAAGTGTTAGTCCCGGATTTCGTAACGATCTCAATTTGTCCACCCGCGCTGCCGCCTTGATCGGCATTGTAAACCGCGCTGCTTCCTCGGAACTCCGATATCGCCTCGACAGGAATCTGAAGACGCAGGTCCAACTTCTCAAATTGATGGTTGATCCCGCTCGCATCCACTCCGTCGATATGGAAATTGTTGTCTTCCTGTGAGAGACCGGCGAAACGGATCTGGTCTTGCGTACTGCCGGCATCGTCAATGGCGCCTGGAACCAGCGACATCAACCTCTCAAAACTTCGACCGTTCATTGGAAGTTCCTGGATCTGCGCTCCTTGAATTACGCCGCCGATTTCAGCCGATGCTTGATTTAAGTCGGTCCCGGCCTCTGTTACTTGCACATTGATGCCTACCGTACTTAGGTTTAAATTTGCGTTCAACGTACGGGTTTCGCCTACCTCGAGAGAAAACGGTTCCAACTCGAGCGTCTGAAAACCTGGGGAAGCAATTGCAGCCGTGTATTGACCGACCGACAAAGAAGTAAAATTGTAAATCCCGGCTGTATTGCTAATCGTCACCCGCTCAATACCGGTTGCCAACGCTTTCAGCGTCACCTTGGCGCCGGCGACGTTTGTCTTGGACACGTCCGAGACCGTTCCCGTTAACGTCGCCCGGTCGGTCTGTGCAGCTAGTGTTCCTGCGAGCAGAAACAATAAACACAACACGTTCGTAACAATGCAGCTGCGCTCGACAAGGTGACAGGATTCCATACTCGGTAGTGCACCATGCGAATCTAAGCTTTAGTTAAAGTTTTAGATGAACATTCGGCGAAAGTTTCGTTTCGGTTTTGTCATCGAAATTGTGTGCAGCCGGCTTTACTCAACGGCAGCGGGAACTTTCTACCGTTGACACTTAATGCCAATCTGGGCATAATCGGAAACGATTGCAAAGCAAAGGAGTGCCTCCTGAACCGCAGCCTGTGAAGTTACGGGATATCGCAGATGCTGCCGGTGTGACTATTGCCACCGCCTCCCGTTCTTTGAACGGGAACTATGGCGTCCGTCCGAGCACTCGGGAGCGTGTACTTGAAGTCGCCTCGCGCCTTCGTTACCGGCCTAATCGCCTGGCCCGTGGTCTCGTCACCGGTCATTCGCAGATCTTAGGCCTGATTATCAGCGACATACGAAACCCTTTCTTTTCGGAATTAGCGCGCGGTGTTGAGGATGCGGCCTATGCGGCGGGCTGTGATGTGGTTCTCTGCAATAGTGACCTGAATTCCCAAAAGCAAAACCACTACATAGCTTCCCTGATGGCCAAAAGGGTTGACGGAATTATCATGAATTCCGTGACGGCGCTATCTGAAGCTGAACAGGATCGTCTGGCGGAGAGCAGAGTGCCGGTAGTGCTTCTGAATCGATGCGCCGCTCACTTGCAGTTCTCCACTGTTTCCGCCGACAACGAAAAAGGCGGACGATTAGCAGCCGAATATTTCATGCGTTTGGGTCACCGGCGTTTCGCGCACCTCACTGGCCCTCGCCAACATGGAAATCTGAGTCTCCGGGCCAAGGGTTTCTCGCAGGCCATCCGTGAGGGGAACTCTTCCGCTTCTTTGTCCGTTCTGCATGGAGAACACACGCTTGCCGGCGGCCACGCAATGGCCCTCAAGCTTTTTCGCGAAAAGCAGAACATCAGTGCCATTTTCGCTGCCAACGATGCAGTAGCATTTGGCGTCTTAAAAGCGGCTATTGAATCTCGCGTAAGGGTTCCGGAAGATATCTCTTTGATCGGGTTCGATAACGTCGACTTTGCAGCGATCGTACATCCTCCGCTAACTACTATTCAGCAATCTAAATACGAGATCGGTCAGTCCGCTGTGGACGTTCTGCTCAGGCTTGCAAAAGGAAAAGATAAGTCTCCCGAGAACCGCATACTAGGTGTGGAGCTGGTTGAGCGCGATTCGGTCTGGAACTTCAATCGGAAAGGATGAGGCCCCCTTCATTAAACATGCCTGTGCCTCTCAAGGACAAAGTCGTCCTTATAATTGGCGCTTCGAGTGGAATCGGTTTTGCCGCTGCCTCACTCTTTGCCGAGGAGGAGCCAAAGTGATGGCCGCCGCACGGCGTGAAGATCGCTTGCGGGGCTTGCAAGACCGATTGAAGGCCAAAGGCCAGTCCATTGAGATTTATGCTGCTGACGTCACGAAACCAGCCGAGATGGAACGGCTTATAGAACAAACTGAGAATAAATTTGGCCGGGTGGAAATCTTATTATTCGCGGCGGGAACGAACACGGTCGATCAAGAGATGAGCCGTCTGACCGTTGAGACCTGGGACATGATGATGAACGTCAATCTCAATGGCGCCTACTACGTCACGCAAGCGGTTCTGCCCTCCATGCGACAAGCACAGGATGGACACCTGATTTATATCTCGTCGATTGCCGGTCTATTGCCCGACATGTCCGGCGCATCGTACCAAGCTGCAAAGAGGGGCTTGCTCGGTCTTGCACATGCCACCCGGATGGAGGAGAAGGAGAACGGTATCCGAACCTGCGTGATCTGTCCGGGACTTGTGGAGACTGAGATGCTTGAGAAGCGCCGCGTTCGGCCCTCAGCGGAAGTTTTGAAACATGCGTTACAACCCGAAGATATCGCCGAAGCGATTCTCGCCATGGCTAAACTGCCGGCGCGGGCGGTCGTCCCCGAAATGCAAATTCTCCCGTCCTATCTCTAGAGTATTTTCATCCCCGAGACTTAAATGAATAGACGCAACTTTCTCATTGCCGGCGCGGCGCTCTCCGCCGCCCAACTTCGCCTTCGCGGCGCCAACACGCTTGACCATCACCTTCCGGAAACGGATCGGCATTACCAGCGGGTGAAGTCGTACATCGAAGATACGCCCGTTCCTCAATATCGCTGGGCCTCGACGCAAGCCTATGAAGCCTTTCGCGACATGAAATTCGGCGTCCGGATTCATTGGGGAGTTTATTCAGTGGCCGGTTATCAAAAAGAGTCCTGGCCGTTTTTGTCGAAGTCCTTTGCCGAGCGGCAGCAGTACAACCAGATCTATAAAACCTGGAATCCAAGCGCTTTCGACGCGGCGGAATGGATGAACTTGTTTTCGGAAAGCGGCCTTAAGATGTTCGCCTTCACGAGCAAGCATCACGAAGGATTTTCGATGTTCGATACCAAGACTCGCGTGCGTTCACGCGCCAATTGGGCGGCTCCGGGAGGTCCCAAGATGGAAGCCTGCGATCTGGCATACAGCATCATGGAGACGCCCTTCAAACGAGACATTGTCAAAGAACTCTGCGACGCGGCACATAAACGCAATTTGAAGATCGCCCTTTACTTCTCGCATCCCGACTGGTACGACGCCGACTTTCGTCCTTATGTGTATCATCCGCTCCAGGTCCTCTCGTCGCCAACTCTTGATATCGATTACAAAGGCACGAAAGCACGGCTCGGGGACCGCCTGGTTGTCGTCCCGGATCCAACGCCGGCCGAAGTGAATCGCATGCTCAAGCGGCACCGTACTCAGCTCGAGGAGTTACTGACGAACTATGGGCGCATCGACATGCTTTCGCTGGACATGTGGCTTGGTCCGTCGGTTTGGCCCCAGCTTCGTCAAACCATTCTGGATCTGCGTAAGATTCAGCCCGACGTGATGCTGCGGGCGCGTGGGATCGGAAATTACGGCGATTACTATACACCGGAAGGCTTCGTTCCCGGAAGCAAAGAGAACACGAATACGCCATGGATGGTGATCTACCCTCTGGCGCAGGGATTCGCCTATGATCCTGACCCGGCTCACTACAAAGGCACGGGTTGGATCGTGAGCAATCTGGTTGACACAGTGGCGAAAGGCGGCAGTTTTCAAGTCGGCGTCGGCCCGGATGCAACCGGCAAATTCCATCCCTCTGCCATAGAGCAGCTGAAGGAGACAGGACGTTGGCTGAAGGTGAACGGTGAAGGAATTTACGGGACTCGTCCGCGCGAGGGTTCGCTGTGGTCGGAAGGCAGCGATGTCCGCTTCAGCCGCCCAAAGGATCGGCGCTATGTCTACGCCTTCTCACAAAAATGGCCTGGCTCTTCCCTTGCCTTGAAAACCGTGAAGGCTAAAAGTGGTTCACGGATCAAAATGCTCGGCGCGGCAGACACGTTCAAGTGGCGCAACGATGCCGATCGCGGATTGATCATCGAGATTCCAGAGAATTTGCAGGACGAATCGAAGCGTCCCTGCAAATATTCCTATTGTTTCCGGATTGAAGAACAGCGCGAGTCTAGCCGTTCTTGATGGGAACCGCGCCGAGCCCCAGGCCGTCCAGCCCGGCGGTGTGAACCAGCCCGTCTCGCACTTTGAAGACGCCCGGGAAGCGATCGCTCCAACCCTTGTTCGCGGCCGGCACGTATTGGCGCGCGTTCGCCTCGATTGCTTTTACAGTAGGCACGTGCGCCGCAATGGAAACCGATTGCAAAAGAGACGCTCCCGGGCAGGTCAAATCCTGCACGCACAAAAATACTTTTTTCTTTTGACCCAGAGCGGCCATGAGTAGCGCCTGGCTCTGGCCTTTGCAGGCCTTCAGAGCCGCGCCTGAATACCCCATTTCCAGGGCTTGCAGAAAGGCATCTTGGCCGGTAAGCGACTCGTCGATGACAACCGGAACAAGCTTCGATGCCGCATGCATGTCATTTTGCGGGTTGGCTTTTAAGTCGCGCGCTGTCGGCTGCTCCACGTATTGAATGCGTCCGAACGCTTCCGGCGATTTCGTTTTCAGTTCACGAAGAAAATCGACTAGATAGCCCACATTCGGGCATTTTTCATTAAAGTCGAGCGAGTAAACGTAATCTGCGACGTGCCGCTGATGTTCGGTTTGCGCCGTTGCTTCATTTACGCGAATCACGCGGTTCAGGTCCCAGTTGTGATCGTCGCCATCCAGCTTGATCTTGATGTGCGTGATGCCGTTGTAACGAATCCATTCAGGCAGAGTCTCGGGAAGACCATCGTCGATGCGCTGTTGCACGTCCGCCGAGGTGATGGGATCCACGGCGCTGACCAGGTGATAGAGCGGCAGTTCCGGTTTCGAGTGCGGCAGTATGTAACGGTCCAGGGTTTCACCGCGAAACTCCGGACCCAGGTAGTAGCTCAGATCGTGATGTAAGTACTCGGGCCCGAGAGTCTGATAGCTGTTCTTGCCGTGCAATTTGCCATAAGCGTCGTGAACCGCGGCATCGAAGGGACTCGCAGTAACAAGCGTGCAGAGTTTTGGAACGGGCTGCGGGAGACCTCGGGAAATGGCAGCCGCTGCGGCTAGATACTGGGGCTCGAGCGAGCGGTTCAAATCGATCGGGTGTCCCCAGGCGCGCTCTTCGCCAGTGAGCTTCGCGATACGCGCCGACAGCTTTTTCATGGCGTCAAGCGTTTGGTCGTAGGTCAATTTCTTCGACGGGAAGGACCACACGTTGCCCATTGGCATCGACCCGAAGCCTTCCGCGACCTTGCCGCTGCGGCCACGCACCTTGCAGCGAATGTTTTGAAGGGTGACGCGAGTAACAACCGCTCCACCGAATTTCATGGGGGCGCGATATTGGTAATCCTCATACGAAGGCTCCACTTCGACGATTTGAACGTCCGTGAGCGTCGGCCCTGCGCAGATGGCCGGAAACGCCGCCATAGCGCCTGCCATCGACTGCAAAACCTGCCGCCGGGTTCTCGCGATTTGGCTCATACTGACGTACCTTTCTGGAAAGCGCTTCCAATGCCCGCATTCGCGCTGTGGCCGTTGCTCTTCCCTACCGTTCACTTATATCAGCACCGGATTCAACCAACTGTTTAGTGCCCTTGACAGGAACTTGGATATAGTCTTATGTTGGAAACGTTTACGAACTCCCGTTTGGAGGTCTTTGTGACCAGGTTGTCTTTCTGCTCTGTCTTCTTACTTCTGTGCGTGTGCGCCTCCGTAGGTCGCGCGCAGATTTCAAGTGCCACGATGGAGGGAACCGTAACTGACGCGTCGGGCGGCGTCGTTGCCGGGGCCGCCATTGCCGCCAAGAACCTGGGTACCCAGGTGACCCGCTCGGTCACGACGGGCAGCAGCGGCGAATACACCATTCCCAACTTGCCTGTTGCCCATTATTCCCTGACGGTGACCGCAACCGGCTTTAAAACCTATACGATCTCAGACGTTGAGCTTCAAGTGGCGCAACGAGCCACCGTTAATGCAAGCTTGCAGGTGGGCGGAGTTGAGCAAGAGATAACGGTCGGGGCGACCACGCCCATCGTCGAAACATCGCAGTCTTCGGTAGGCCAGGTGGTGAATCCCATAACCGTGGAGCACATGCCCTTGAATGGCCGCAGTTTCTGGCAACTCACGGACCTGACGCCGGGCGCAACCTACACTCCCGGCGGGCAAGGCACACGAACCGGCGGCAGTTCAATCCGCTCCTCCTCCGTAAACGTCACCATCAACGGCTTGGCGCCGAACCAGACAGGATGGTTTCTCGACGGAGCGTTCATCACAGAGATGCAGACGGGTGGCACGCTCATCCAGCCCAACGTCGATGCCTTGCAGGAGTTTAAGGTGGAAAGCTCCAATATGTCGGCGGAATATGGACACACGCCGAATGTTGTCAACGTCAGTCTGAAAAGCGGGACGAATGGATTTCACGGCACGGCATTCGAGTTTCTGCGCAACTCCGCCTTCGATGCCAAAAACTTTTTCTATGTGCCTCCTACCGGTTCTAAGCAAAGCATTGAGCCGTTGCGGCGCAACCAGTATGGCTTCGCCGTGGGTGGGCCGATTCGTCGCGACAAGACATTCTTTTTCGCCGACTTTGAGAAAACGGGACTTCTGCAGGGCGTCGATGCCAACAACGTTGTGCCGACTTTAGCGGAACGAGGAGGGAACTTCAGCCAGATCACGAAAAAGCTCCTCAATCCGACGGGCGGGTATAAACCCTTCGCGGGCAATATCATTCCGGCCACGTCCTTTTCTCCTCAGGCCCTGTATTTCCTGCAATACTTGCCTACTCCGAACACCTCGCAAGGTTCTACCAGTTACTCGGCGCAGACCAACAACTTACTGCAGCACGAAAATCGCGGGGATGTGCGCATCGACCATCAGATTTCCGCTTCAACTCAATTAACCGGACGCTACTCCATTAACGATAACCAGGAGAATGACCCCAACCCTTATTTGACGCTGGGTTCTTTTCCGCTGAATAGCCGCGCCCAAAATGCAACCATATCGCTGACTCACATCTTTAGTCCTCAATTGCTGAACGAAACGCGAGTGTCTTACTATCGAAGTTATTTTTATTTCGGTGGCACGTTACAGGGGACGAATTTCAATCAACTCGCCGGAGTGCAAGGTTTCAACGACACAACCAACGTCTTCAGCTTTCCCCAGATCGTGTTAACGGGTTATTCGACGTTTACGGGCTCGCCTTCGGATCAACGGCCCAAGCAGAACCGTATTCGCAATTGGCAATACGCCGACAACGTCAGCTACACCGTCGGCCGCCACAGCATCAAAATCGGCGCCGAATTACTCCACCAGACAGCTGCTTTCATTAACGGGTCGAACTCGGTCGGCAACTTTAACTTTGTTGGAACGTACACGGGCGACGCATTCGGCGATTTCCTCCTCGGCTACCCGGATAACGTGACGCGCGATTACTTCAAGCAGCTAAATGGCGATTACCAGAGTTTCTGGAGCTTTTATGTGCAAGACAACTTTCGGCTCACTCCAAACTTTACGCTTGATCTAGGCGTGCGGCTGGATCTAAACGGTTTTTACAGCGGCATCCGCGGGCAGAAGAGCGCGTTCAATCTGACTACCGGAAAACTGATCATTCCCTCCTCGATTGATCCGAACGTGCAGCCGTTGACACCGACGCTGCTGAATCTTTTCAGTGACCGGCTAACTTTTACGAAAAATCTTGGTCTGCCGGATTCGATCCAGCCGGTACAGAAGAATTGGGCGCCTCGGATCGGTTTTGCCTGGACACCGTTTGGCGGAACAAAGTTCGTCGTTCGCAGCGGCTTTGGAATCTTCTACGCTTTCCCGGATAGCAACACCATCAACAATACGGTCGCTACCGTCCCGTTTATTGCGGCGGCAACAGTAACCAACGATCGGCCTCCTCTGGCGCCCACCCGCACCTGGGGCGATTACTTTCTTGGTCAGCCGAATGTTTCAGCCAACACGAGCGGCGCGGTGTGTCCCTTCAGCTATGTCGCGCTTTCCTGCGCAACTCCGAGTGTACAGTCCAGCAGCATCTCTTTGCGCAGTCAATCCGTCAGTGAATGGAACTTTGCGGTCCAACGGCAACTCACCGCATCGACGTCAATTGACGTCGCTTACGTAGGGAATAAGACGACGCATCTAAACCAAAACTTGAACATCAACGATCCCATTCCTGGTCCTGGCCAAATCCAGCCGCGTCGCCCCTATGCGCAATGGGGCCCCATCACGTATCCGGTGTTCTCGGAGAACGCCAACTATAACGCTCTCCAGATCAAATATGAATCGCGAAACTGGCACGGGTTGAATACCCTGGTCTCTTACGCCTGGTCCAAATGCCTCGATTCGGGCAGTCTGCAAGGCGGCACTACGCTTCTTCTCTTAAGTTCCAATCGCGGGCCGTGCGATTACGACCTGCCGCAAACTTTCACGGCTAGCTTCGATTACGCCCTGCCGTTTGGGCAAGGCAAACACTTTCTAAGCAGTGCCAGCCGGTTGATCAACGCTGTGGCGGGCGGTTGGGAAGCGACAGGAATCGTGACGCTGCGATCCGGCATTCCCTTCACGCCTACCATCAACGGGGACGTTGCCAACACCGGTGTGACCGGCCAGCGCCCGCAAGTTGTCGGCAGCCCGACCTATGTAGGGCAGCCGACTTGCTGGTTTTACGTAGCTGCGAATTCAGCCTGTACGGCTTTGGATCCAACCGGGGTCAGCGCGTTCGCGACGCCCGGCACATACACCTATGGCGACGGCGGCAGAAACATATTGCGAGCGAACGGCCTTAAGCAATTTGACTTCAGCATACTCAAGACAATCCCGATCGATGAAGTAAGAGTGTTTCAGCTCCGGGCAGAGGTTTTCAACATTCTGAATCACCCAACTTTTGCTGCTCCGACTACCGCCATTAACAGTACGTCGGGCGGTCAAGTCGCCACCACTTTGAACGCCGCTCGCATCATTCAGCTTGGGGCAAAATTCATCTTTTAATTGCGCTATATCTTGTAGGGAGTTACTCGAAGCATGCTGAACCGAAGAACGTTTCTCGCCTCCAGTGCCGGGCTTTACGTTCTGAATGCGGCGCCAAGCGACACGGTACGGCTTGGAGTCATCGGCGCGGGTGGCCGAGGCGCCTTCGTCATGGCTGCTTTCGGACGCAATCCCGCGATCAAGATTGTAGCCGTCTGTGACGTCTACGAGCCTAATCTGGAACATGGAATTTCAGCCGCTTCGCCGAGTGGTCCGCAAAAACCGCGAGCCTACAGGCATTATTCGGATCTCCTGAACGATAAGGACGTCGATGCGGTTCTTATCGCGACCCCGGAGCACTGGCATCACCGCATGGTTTTGGATGCGCTCGCCGCAGGCAAAGATATCTACGTCGAGAAGCCGCTCTGCCACACGCCGGAGCAAGGCGCCGAGTTGGTCGCCGCCGAGCAGGCCTCAAAACAAATCGTTCAATGCGGCATGCAGCGCCGCAGCTACGATCTCTTTCTGGATGCGAAGAAAATCATGGACGACGGAAGCACAATCGGAAAAGTGCGCATGGTCCGGTCCTGGTGGCTGAATAACTATCTCGGCGGCGAACGCGTCACAAAGCTCGACGGAAAGTTGGACTGGGACCAGTGGCAAGGTCCGGCCCCGCGGAGACCCTTCGATCCCGATCGTTTTCGCAACTGGCGCTTCTACAGCGATTACGCAGGCGGCATTGTTGCCGATCAGGGCGCGCATGTCTTCGACGGTATTCACATGCTGATGGGCTCCGGCGCGCCAGTCTCGGTCACTGCGTCGGCGGGCAAAGCGCATCGGACCGGGTTCGATACCCCGGAGTCTGTCACTGTCGCTGCGCGTTATCCCGAAGACTACATCGCGGTCTTCACCATCAACTATGCAGCTATGAAATACAAGCCGCAGCGCGATCAGCTGAATCAGTTCGATGGAGACAACGCCCGGCTGGACGTGGGGCGTGAAGATTTGAGCGTTTATCAGCATGGATCGGAAGACAAGCCCGTCAGCACTTATAAGTCGGAACGGGGCTTCTCTTATGCGACGGACCTGCATGTCACGAATTTTGTCGATTGCATTCGTAGCCGCAAAAAAACGACTGCGCCCATTGCGCTCGGCTTTCAATCCACGCTCGTGGTGCAGATGGCAAACTTATCGATCAGGCATGGCCGTCAGGTGAGCTGGAATGCCGGCGCTCAGAAAGTAGAGGTCTGATGGAAAGCCAACGCCACGAGATGGAGGCGCTTGCAAAGCCTACTTCCCGCCGGACTATCCTGCAGTCGGGCGCGGTTGCACTGCTCGGCAGCAGTGTATTGCAGTCCGCTCAAACTACCGCAGCTCCGGAAGCCGCTAAATTGAAAGTCGCAATCTTCTCCAAACATCTTCTCTTTCTGCAGGGCGCCGCTCTCGCGCAGGCCGCGGCCGATATGGGTTTCGATGGGATCGATCTTGCGGTTCGCAAAGGCGGCCACGTGGAGCCGTCCCGCGTGAAACAGGATCTTCCAGGGCTCGTCGCGCTGATTCGCCAACACGGCCTGCAAGTGCCGATGATCACCACCGACATCGCCGACTCCACAACTCCTTACGCGGAAAGCATCCTGCAGTGCATGTCGGAGCTGAACATCCGTCATTATCGATGGGGTGGATTCAAGTACACCGATGACGCCTCCATTCCCGCACAACTGGATAGTCTTAAGCCTCGCGTGGCGAAATTAGCGACTCTGAACACGCGGTATAACGTAGGCGCGATGTACCACACGCACTCCGGTATCAATCTGGTAGGCGCTCCGATCTGGGATCTGCATGAACTGCTCACCGGATTCGATCCTGCGGCTGTGGGAGTAAATTATGACATCGGGCACGCTACGGTAGAAGGCGGGTTCGGCGGTTGGATCGACAGCTTCCGTGTTACGGGCGCGTACGTTCGGGGAATTGCGGTCAAAGACTTTCTTTGGGCGAAGAGCGCGCACGGCGAGTGGCGTCCCGAGTGGAAGCCCCTCGGTCAGGGCATGGTGAATTTTTCGAAGTTCTTTCAAATGGTAGCCGCATCTCATTTCTCGGGACCGCTGCAGCTTCATTTTGAGTATCCGCTGCAAGGCGCTGATGAGGGAATGAAAACCGTCAGCAATCCGAAGGAAGTCTATAGCGTAATGGCGCAAGACTTGAAGCAACTGCGCACTTATCTTTCGCAAGCGGGGCTAGCCTAAGCTTGCACTGCCGCTTCTTCCCGCTTGCTATTCTCCTGGCGCCCGCGGCGTTATTCAGCCAAACTGCTCCGCAAGCAACCGCCATGCAAGTCGTCGAAGGGCGAAAGATCTTTGCGCAATCCTGCGCTGGATGCCACGGAGCCGACACCTACGGTACGGATCGAGCTCCCGGATTGTCCGGCAATCGCCGCGTTCGCGCCCGCACGGTGGATCAGCTTCGGAACGTCGTACTGCACGGCATACCGGCGGCGGGCATGCCCGCATTCAGCTTCCCCTCGCCGCAGATCGATTCGATTGTCGCCTTCGTTCATTCGCTCAACTCGGCTGCCTACGAAACTCCGGTCCCCGGCAACGCGGAAGCGGGCAAGCAAATTTTCTTTGCAAGCTCCCAGCTGTGCAGCACGTGTCATATGGTGAACGGCCGTGGATCTGATACAGGCCCGGACCTTTCCACAGTTGGCCGCGAAATGACGATCGAGGAGATCGAAGGGGTGCTGCTCCATCCGGAGGCTCACATTACGCCCGGCTACGATCTTGTGACAGTCCATCTGCGGAACGGAAGTATGGTGCAGGGCTTCGCCCGAGGACAGACCAACTTTGACATCCAACTGCAGGACGCCAAAGGCCAGTTCCATCTGTTTCACTCGCCGGAAGTCACCTCCGTTCAAAAGGAAAATCGTTCGCTCATGAAGCCATGGAGCGGCACTCCCGCGCAGCTGCAAGACTTGATTGCTTACCTGAGTCATCTCACCGGCGTGACTCCGACGGACACAAATGCAGCCGCTGATGCCTCTCCCTCGCAAAAATCCACCATCGACTTTGAGCGTCTCAAAAATCCCCGGCCTGGCGACTGGCTCACTTACAACGGCAACCTGCAGTCAAACCGATATAGCGGCCTCACGCAGATCAACACCGGCAACGTTGACAAGCTCGGATTGAAGTGGGTCTTTCCCATCGAGCATTTCGGCCTGGAATCGACCCCCATTGTTGCCGACGGAGTGATGTACGTAACGGGTCCGAACCAGGCGTATGCGCTGGACGCACTTTCCGGCCGCCTCATCTGGAAATATGCTCGTCCCAGGACCCAGGGCCTGGTCGGCGATGCCTCGCTCGGAACCAATCGCGGCATGGCCATTCTCAAAGATAAAGTGTTCATGGTGACGGACAACGCGCATCTGCTCGCCTTGAACCGGATCACTGGCGCGCTTGTCTGGGAGAACGTGATGCCGGAAGAGCCCATGAAGTACGGCTCCACGGTCTCGCCGCTCATTGTGAACAACACGGTGATTGCAGGTGTCTCCGGCGGCGACTGGGGCATTCGCGGCTTTATCGTCTGCTATCAGGCCGATACCGGCGAAAAGCTGTGGCGGCACTGGGCCATACCGAATCGAGGCGAACCTGGTTCTGAAACCTGGAAGGGCAAAGATCTTCTGCTGGGCGGCGGCTCCACGTGGCTCACCGGTTCTTTCGATCCGGAGACCAACACTCTGTTCTGGCCCACTGGGAATCCGTGGCCCGATTCCGACGATCGCGAGCGTCCCGGCGACAATCTCTTCACCAACTGCATACTCGCTCTGAACCCTTCCACAGGCGCGCTGAAATGGTATTTTCAATTCACTCCGCATGACACCAACGACCGCGATGCGGAAGAACCGCCCGCGCTCGTCGATACCGAATACCAGGGCCAGCGACGCAAGCTTCTTCTCCATGCCGACCGCAACGGCTACTTCTACGTGCTCGACCGTACGGACGGCAAGCTCCTGTTCCATTCTCAGTTTGTGCGCGTGATGAACTGGTCCACCGGCATTGATGCCGACGGGCGCCCGGTGCTGTCCCCCGCTTTCAAGGCATCGCACAATCGGCGAACGGGCTGCCCGGATGATGCCGCCAACTGGAGTTCCACAGCCTTCAACCCACAAACCCGTCTCTACTACTTCGAGTCGCTCGAACAGTGCCAATCCGACGCGCTAAGCGGCAGCCTGCGTACTTCGGCGCACTTAGATGAAACCGGGCAAAAGTACATGCGCGCCCTCAACATCGATACCGGCAAAGTTGTATGGGAAAATCCGCAGCTGGGCCATGTCCTGCTAAAAACCTGGCCCGGAGTTCTGGGCACAGCCGGCGGACTGGTCTTTTATTCAGATCCTGACGGCTCTTTCGTAGCAGCCGACGCGAAAAACGGCAAAGCACTGTGGCACTTCGCCACCAACATCGCCATGAAAGCTTCACCCATGACATTTGCGCTCGAAAGTCAACAGTACGTCGCGATTGCTGCCGGTTCGAACATCCTCTGCTTTGGTCTTCCGGTCGATTTTCATTGATAAACGTTCGTTGATAGGTGTTGGTTGATATGGGGAGACCGCTTTTGTATCCTCACTCGACTTTCACGACTCGACACGATCCTCGATCTTCTCCGGCGGCGCTCGATGACAGGGCCGACAGCGTGATTCCGCGGCTCCCGGCATCCCACCAAATATATCGGTCCGCTGCATACCAAGCACCGGAACCGGAGAGCATGTTGGCGAAGACTAGCACTAGCGGCGAGCCCTTGATCGGCAAAATCGCTAGCGAGATCCGTCCGGCATTGGCGTAATTGACCGCGAAAGGCCCTTCAGGCAGCCCGGAGACACACTAGCTACTTTCCGGCGCAAAATTCTAGCTGACGAGTGCGCGCGAATTTGGAGTTCAATGATGATTGGCAGAGATTGGAGTAGCTGCGGCGCTGTTTGGGGAAGAGGAGGGAGGAAGAAGCGATCAGGCTTCGGTGTGGACGGCGGCCATATGGTCGCTGATATGGACGATGTTGTCGGCAATGACTCCTAAGCCGACCCAGCGTTTCATCCCGGCCAAGCCTTTATATCTGGATCGCCGCAAGCCGTGGCGGCGTTTGAGCACACTGATACGGCCTTCGCAGCCGGTGCGCCATTTTTGAAGTTTTTTGAACCAGCGTGTCTTTTGTTTCTCCCGGCGCTTTTGACCGGGAGAACCGGCGGAAGGGATGGCAACTCGTTTCACGCCCATCTTTTCCGCACCCGCTTCGTTGGCAGCGGAGAAGAATCCCGGATCGGCGGCCAGCGCCTCCGGCGCACGGCCGAACAGCTGTACATGCCGCTCTAACGAGGGAATCAGTAAGGTGGAATCGGCGGGCCGCTGCTCCAAAACCTTATAGCTGGTGATGAGTTGATTCTCGGCTTCCTGAATCTTGACCAGCTTGCCAAACTCGTTGGGCTTGTTCGCCTTGCCTTTGCGAATGACCTCGGTCTCGGGCTCGAAGACGCTGACCAGCTTTCCTTCCGTACGCGTGTTGCCGTGCAACACACGCTGGCGGGTCTGGAAAAGAACTTGCCGGACACGCGGTAGCATCTCATCCAGTTGGCGTTTGGCTTGGCTGAGTAGTTTTCGAGAGCCGCGCTTGATGCCGTTGCCGATCTCCTGAGAAAACTTGCTGGCCTGTCCGGCGACCCGGCTAGCGGCATCCAGCAGTCCGACATAAGCCTGCTGCAGCTTTTGTTTGCCGCTCTCGGTTTGGTTGCGACTGGCGCGGGCAATGGCCAACACCTTGCGCTTTATCAGGCGCGTGCGATCTCGCAACTGCGTGCCCGCCTGGCCGGCGATCTCGCCCACTCTTTTCATGACGCGCGTGAGCACCCGCACTCCATCGCCCAACAGACTGCTGTCGGTGGGATAGTGAATGTCGGTCTCCACGACCGTGGTATCGACGCGCAGTTTGCGACCGCTGGCGACCTTCTTTTCGAGTGCGATCTTCACCACCCGTTCATGCAGCTTTTCGACCACATCGGGTCCGAGTTGGCGTGCCAGACGGCTCACCGTTTTGTCATCTGGCACCTTGCCGCCGCCAATGCGGGTGAACTCGCGATACACCAGGTTGGCGCGCACTTCGCGCGTCAGGTCGGCAAAGCTCCAGTCGCGCAGATGCTTCAGCAGGAGCAGGCGCAGAAGGACTTCCGAGGTGGTGGCGGGACGCCCGCGCGTCTTGCTCTTCTTACACCGTTTGGCCAGTTCCTGTTGAATAATCAGCAGCAGCGCTTCGTCTTGCAATGCCTGGTCGGCATGGCGCATCCAGGGCTCCCACAGATCGCCCACCGCTTCGGCGATGAGTCCATCGCCGAAACTCTGCTGAAGACGGCGCGTAGCAATCACTGTCCGGGCTCCTGGTTGCGGGCCTCATCACGCTCCAGACGCAGTAACTGCTGGTTGACTTCGCTGATCGCCTCCAGAGTCTCCTTGACCTGTCGGTACCGATCGAGTGCCTGCCGCACTTGCGGCACCTGCTCGGGGCGGAGACTGAGTTGGCGCGTCTTTCCGCCCGGATAGCCGACGTTGAGAACCCACTGCGGGTGACCTTCGCCGCGCGCACATCTCGGACAGCCGCTGGAATGATAAGTCGTTCGCTCAAACAGGGAGCCGCGCAGCACTGTGCCCAGATCCGTCAGCCGAGCCAGGAGCTTGGCGCGGGTAAGGGCTCCCTGTTTGCGTGTCATCCTAGCTGATGATACATTTATCGGCCGCTAAAAGCAAGACAATGTTTGGTAGGGTCGAGAACTGGCGCGGTGCTCCGTAGGTGCGACCTATCTGTTGCTCCCCGTTTCCTCTGGGAGTGCCTCACTAGTCGAACCGTAAGTCCGTTTCCAGTCCCCGCCTCCTCAAACCCAGCGGGCCGATTTCCGGCACTGGGCTTTCCTGTGCGTTTCGCAGCAAGGTTTATGTGGCCTATCGTGCTGGAAGTGCTTTCGGCAATGCCTCACTATGTCGCACCCGGTAATCATTGAATAGCCCGAGTTGCTCATAGAGGTATGCGCTACTCCACCTCTTCCAACCGAACCCTTTACGTTTCTGAGCTCGCATCAGATGGCGCCGGATCTTCTTTTCGACCCAAGTCCTTACCCACGAAAAGCACCGGCTTGAGTTCCCTACCGCGAAGTAGTTCACCCACCCTCGCAGGATCGGGTTGATCTGTTCGATCACCCTCCCCACGGGTGCGCCAATATACCTTCGAAAGATTTCCTTCAGCTTCTGGGTCAGCGCCTTTCGCTTCTTCAGCTTGGGCGTGAGCAGCGGCCGCCACACTCCATTACTTCCCAGAACGCGACGGTACTCGAACCCCAGAAAGGAAAAGTCCTCTCCCTCGGATCCATCGACTGTCCGGCTTTTCTCTTCGTTGATCTCCACCTGCACTTTGCCGAATTCCTCCCGCAATCGTTTTTCTACTGCCCTCACAACCCAATCATTCCAGCGATGAGCGTGGATCAATATCACCAGATCATCCGCAAAACGTGCATATTGGACCACTGTGTATTGCTTCTTCCTCCCGTAGCGAGTGACCTCGATGGCCTTTTCCAGCATCCGATCTACCTCAGTGAGGTAGACGTTACTGATCAGGGGCGAGATCACGCCGCCTTGGGGAACGCCTTGCTTGCCTGCCGCTTTCAGAATCATCTTGAGCAATTGCAGCACGTCTCCGTCTTGTATCCGGCGAGCCATCTTCTCTAACAGCAAATAATGTTTGACGTTATCGAAGTAGGCTCGGAGATCAATATCAATGACACGTGTCTTTGCTTTCGCGATCGCTTCTGCGACTCGGTGTACCGCCTGAGGCGCTGTCCGTTTGGGCCGGTATCCATACGATCCCGGTTGAAAATCCGCTTCGAACACCGGTTCCAGAATGAGCTTGCTGGCCCCCTGAACCACGCGGTCCCGGATACAAGGAATGGACAGGATGCGAACTTTGCCCCCATCCTTCGGTATCTCCTTCTTCCGAACCCGCATGGGCCGGTACGTTCGATGTACGAGTTCCTCCTGAATCTGCCTCAGAAACTCTTCCCTTCCGCTTCCCTCGATGTCGTCGAAGGAGACCCCGTCAATTCCCGGTGCGCCCTCGTTCGTTTTCGCCATCTGGTAAGCTTCGCGTAAAGTTTCCATCTTGCAGATGTGGACGTATAGTCCCCAGAAACGCCAAGTTGGTTCCGCCTTCGCCTTGACGTATAGGCTCCGCCTCAGGTCTTGCAAACCGATAGGTGTTTTTCTCACGCACCCTTGCCTTCCTTTTTGTTAGAGCCATCTCACACAGCAGGGTCCCTTCGCTCCACGGACATTACTCCGCTTCTTCGCTACTCCGAACCCCTCCGCCACCCTCTCGCTTTCCTCCGACTTCCTGGTTTGCCAGTTATACGAAGTACCTTTTCCGCCGTTTTTCTCGACGGGCGAGGAGGGTTTCTCCAGTTGCTTAGCGCGTCCTTGCCACCGTGCTGCCGCTATCACCCCGCCAGAGTGTTGTGTCGCTTCGGTCAGCTTGCGCCACTCCATGCTGCTTTCGCCCAAATGTTGAAGGCTCAGCCTCTGGAATACTTTTCGAGGCCACCCGTGCGTTCATTTTCATTACGGCCCGGCGACTCGCTCACCGCCCCTAGGACGGCTTGGTCATTGAACTCTAGAGATTAGATCTCTCACCTCTCTATTAATCAAGCTACGGGGCTTCTGACTCTTACCCGGTGGGTTTCGTTCCCCACTGAACACGCCAGCCTTCGCTGGACGTACAACATTTCTCAAAAATATGTTTGGGAACGATCGGAGGCCGCAAGGTCCGCGCATGCTACCTGGCTGGCAGCACAAACCGATTGATGTTCGACCCAGCACGCAGCTCAATCGACGGTTCTCGAAAACACGGAACTTACCTCAGGAATTTTGCGCCGGAAAGTAACTAGCCTGTTAAAAATGAACGTCCTACTGAGGGCTGTTGTCATCCTAACAATGCAACCGCTCGGCCGGTAAGTGTCTAATGCCTTTACTTAAGAACATTTCCATGAGGGAATGTTGTTATGAAGAGCAACGCCTCCCCCGACCCCTGGAAAGCATTCGAGCTGCTTCAGCAACTGACGTTGGAGAACCTGTGGCTGAAGGGATTACCACCGCTGGGTCCGGCGTTTTCCCGAAGCCGCATCTACACGTTGAATGTGGTGGTTCAGCTCATGATGGTAAAGCGGCTATGGCCGAGCGCGTCAAAAACTGCCCACACTGATAGCGAATCAAGTGTTGGAGCAGATCATTGATTACCTGCGCGACTGGCTGCCACGCCGCCCGCTCTTGGCCGACCGGGCCATTTTTTGTGCTGGACGTAAGCACCGTCCCGCTGCCGCATGCACCGGAGTTGGTGAAGGCGTTCCCACCGCACCGCAATCAGAAGGGAACTTCGCACTGCACTGGCCCCCGCTGCGTCTAATAGTCCTCCAGGATCTGGAAACCGGCTTGGCTCTGCGACCCTATTGGGGTCCGGAGACGGTCAGCGAACAAGCGCTGGGTCGAGAGGCGATGGCGCATCTGCCGCCTCAGGCGGTGGTCCTCGAGGATCGCAACTTTGGCGTATTTGGCGTCGCCTGGACGTTTGGCCCAAACCCAAACATGATTTTCCCGCCAACCACTCTTCTGTTCCTTAAGTGAATGGCATTGGACACGAGTGTCCGCGCCGCCGGCTCTTAATTTAGTGCTTATGGGAACAGACTCTTATGGGTCCAAATGTATTTTGAACCAGCTTTCGCGCCTGGTCCTGTATCGTTCGATCACTTCCGAATCCATAGAGCCAATGCACGTCGGGTTCGGCGCGAAACCAGGTCATCTGGCGCTTAGCGTATTGGCGGGTCCGGATCTGGCAAGCTTGAAAAGCTTCTTCTAAGTTGAGGGAGCCAGCTAATACCTTTACTGCCTGGCGATATCCGAGGGAGAGTAGCGCCTTGGCTTCGGGCGGAACTCCTGAGTCGAGAAGAGCGCGTGTTTCTTCCAGAAGGCCGTGTTCAAACATTAGCCGAGACCGTTCGTTCAGTCGTGAGTGGAGGTCCTTGCGATCCGGGCAGAGTCCGATCTTCAGAGCCGAATACCCTATCAGTCCGTTTCTGGCCGGCCGTCCTGCCACAGCGATGAGTTCCACCGCGCGAATCAGTTTTTGATGGTCGTTAGGGTGGATCCGTTGAGAAGCTTCCGGATCTCGCTGGCTTAGAAAGCGGTGAAGAACTGCGGGGCGTCTCGCTTCGATGGCAGCCAGCCGTTCCCGGAGATCAGGATTTCGGCGAGGAGCAGGCGATAGGCCCAGCAGAAGCGACCTTAAATAGAAACCGGTACCGCCGACCAAGACAGGCAACCTTCTTCGTACAGCGAGTTGAGCTAAAGTTTCGCGGGCCAGACTCGCAAAGTCGCCAGCCGTGAAATCCTCTCTAGGGTCGGCGACATCCAGAAGATGGTGAGGAATCGATCGGCGTTCTGCCAGTGGAGTTTTGGCCGAGCCGATATCCAACCCGCGATAGAGTTGGACGGAATCATAGTTGACAATTTCGCCACCACAGGCACTCGCCAGCAAAATGGCAAGTTCGCTTTTGCCGGAGCCGGTTGGGCCGACGATGGCAACGAGTGGTGTTGATTGCGCATTCAAAGGAACCGACTTGGTTTTTCGGAGCTATACTTAGTGTGAGCAACCCACCCCGGGTTAACAATCCACAAGCACTAACGGCCGAATGTCTTACCTCTACTTTAACCTCAAAAGCCCTCAGCTTCTGCTGTCCGTTGCGTTCAGTGTTGCGCTTGTTTTTCCTGTTGCCTCGACCGTTTCTGCTCAAACGCCGTCAGAGAAGCCAGGGAAAGGGACGCCTGCTTTGCCTAGTGCTACGAGGCAAACCAGTTCTCTTCAAGGCGAGGCGTACTATCACTTTTCGCTTGGGCATTTGTATGAAGAGCTGGCGGGCGCCGCGGGCAACCGAAACGACTACGTAAATAAGGCCATTGATAATTATCGTCTGGCCATGAAAGACGACCCGAAAGCCTCTTTCCTGGTGGAAGACATAGCGGAGCTGTACCGGATGTCGGGCCGGATTCGCGAGGCTGTCGAGGAAGCGCAGACGGCGCTCAAGGCCAATCCGGATGACTTGAATGCCCGGCGAGTCCTGGCTCGCATTTATACTCAGCAAATTGGCGACGCGCAAACGAATCACGTGGACGAAGGGATGGCACGGCGAGCAATCGAGCAGTATAAGTTCATCACGGACAAGGATTCTTCCGATACAGAAAGCCTTGTTATGCTGGCACGGCTGGACAAGCTGGTTGGCAGTTCGGTAGACGCCGAGCAAGCATTTAAGAAGGTAATTGCCGTCGATCCTGATAACGAGGATGCGATCACCGGTCTGGCCGGGGTTTACTCGGACCGCGGCGATCCCAAGTCTGCCTCAGAACTACTGGAACGGCTTGCCAAGAAAAGCCCCTCTCCTCGGTCCCTGGTTGCGCTTGCCGGTGAATACGAGCAGATGCGGCAGTACGGCTTAGCTGCCGACACGTACAGGAAGGCTCTGGATCTAGATTCGAGTCGCGCAGAACTGAAAGCAGCGATGGCTCAGGATCAAGCGTTGGCTGGACGTTACGATGATGCCATCAAAACGTATCAAGAGGTGGCGGACGCGAACCCGCAAGATGCCGAACCTTATTTGGGCATGGCGCAGGTCTATCGCCAGGAGAAAAAGCTTGATCAAGCTCGGAAGGCGATTACGAAGGCGAAAGATATCGATCCGGATAGCGTCGATGTCCGCTACAACGACGTGTTGTTACTGCAGGAAGAAGGCAAATTAAGCGACGCCGTTGCAGCTATGAAGACCCTGGTTGACTCCACTGCAAAGAAAAACTACACCGGAGCGGATAGGGGACCTCGCGCTGAGATGCTCGATAAGCTGGGTTCTCTTTCCCGCATGAATCAGCAGTTCGATCAGGCGGTGGATGCATTCCGCCAGGAGATGACCATCAATCCGGATCTCACTTCACGAGCGGAGGTTCAAATTATCGAGACCTATCGAGCCTCCAAAGACATTGCGAAGGCTCAGCAGGAAAGCGAGTCAGCAGCGAAGAAGCTTCCGAACGATCGCTTGATCACGCAAGCACATGCCGAGGTCCTGTCCGATCAGGGAAAGACGGATCAGGCGGTGGCGGAACTTCGCAAGCTTCTGGATGGGAAAGATGACCTCCATGTGTATTTGGCCATTGCAGAGAGTTATCAGCAGGGGAAGAACTTCACGGAAATGAGCAAGGCTCTGGACCAGGCAGAAAAGCTCGCTCCCGAAAAGGATGACCGTGTTCAGATTTCCTTTATGCGAGGCGCCATGTATGAGCGTGAGAAGAAATATGCGCTGGCGGAGAAAGAGTTCCGCCAGGTTATTGATTCGGATCCGACCAACGCTTCAGCCCTGAATTACCTGGGATATATGCTCGCGGATCAAGGAGTACGTCTGCCGGAGGCGCAAGACCTTATCAAGAAGGCCGTCACGCTAGATCCCAATAACTACGCTTTCCTTGACAGTCTGGGATGGGTTTACTTCCACCAGAACCGACTCGACGACGCCGAGCAGCAACTGAAACACTCGGTCGACATCATGTCAACGGACCCGACAATTCATGATCACTTGGGCGACGTTTACTTCAAGGAAGGCAAGCTGAAAGAAGCGATCGATCAGTGGCAATCTTCACTGAAAGCTTCGACTTCGAGTTCTCCTGCAGATCAGGAGCCTGAAGATGTCGCGAAGGTTCAGAAGAAGTTGGATAGCGCTCGGGTGCGGCTCGCGAAGCGACAAGGTTCAGGATCTAGAAGCAATCAGTAACCTGCTAATAACCCGCTGTTGCTAGTTTTCGTTGCTCCCCGAGAAAACGCTTATTGCGTGCGCGGCTCTGATAAACGGAGTTGCCGGAGAGAATTTGCTATTAAATTTTTAAAAGTGTTCGCAGGCGTTTGGTCTGAATTCGGCTGACCGGGATCTCGGTTTGTTTCTTGTCATCCATCTTGAGCTGGAAACTCGATTTAAACCACGGGATCACTTCCCGGATCTTATTGATGTTGACCAGGAATGACCGATGTACACGCCAGAACAGATTGGGATCGAGATTCGACTGTAGTTCCTCGATGGTTCGATAGTTAGATTGACCCTCGAACTGGGCCGTCACCACAGTGATCAAGCCATCGTCGATCGTCGCGTAGATCATGTCTTGAGCATCGATGATCAGGTTCCGATTATTGGCTTTGACGAGGATTTTGTTGCGCTGAACAGAGCCCTTGGGCGCCGAACCTTCGATCAAGCGCTCTTCTTCTCCCTGCTGCTGTTTTTCTTCAAAGGAGCGCTTGGCGCGTTCAATGGATTCGCCTAGCCGGTGCTTTTCGATGGGCTTGAGAACGTAATCTAAGGCTTCCAGGCGGAAGGCCTCGACTGCGTATTGGTCGAATGCGGTTGTGAGGACAAAGTGGGGCATGTCTCCGCCGCGCTCACGCACTTTGCGGATAACCGCCAGGCCATCCAGTCCAGGCATCTGCACGTCTAAAAAGACCAGGTCCGGTTCGAGATCGTTGATCAGCTTAAGGGCTTCGACCCCGTTCGTGGCAGTCTCCAGAACTTCAATTTCCGCAAAATCTTTCAGCAGAAATGTAAGTTCTTCGCGGGCAAGCTGTTCGTCGTCCACAACGAGTGTCGAGAGGACGCCCGTAACGCGCTGTGACATCGAATGTTAGTATATCGTAGGACTGCACCGGAGGCTCGGTTTTCAGACCCGCAGCACGAAAGCGCGGAAGCTTTCGCCGCTTTCAAACTCGAAAGTCGCTCCGCTGCAGGTTGAAATTTAGGAGACTTGCATTGTCAAAGCAGGGAAACGTCACTGTTGCGCCAGCAGATGGGAAACTGGGTATTCTCATCCCTGGGATGGGCGCTGTGACATCGACATTTATCGCCGGGGTGGAAGCGATCAAGAAGGGACTCGGTCAGCCGATCGGCTCGCTCACCCAATTAGGCACTGTCCGCCTCGGAAAACGGACGGATGGGCGTACACCAAGAATTAAAGACTTCGTACCGCTAGCGCCTCTGGAGAGCTTGTGCTTCGGAACTTGGGATATCTACGAAGACAATGGGTACGAGGCCGCCGCTCGAGCACGCGTCCTCGAGGCGCCTTTATTAGAGCAACTGAAGGAACCTCTTGCGGCCATCAAGCCGATGAAAGCGGTCTTCGATCACGAGTACGTCAGACGTATCGACGGTCCAAATAAGAAGTCTTCAGCGAGCAAGATGGAATCGGCCGAAGCGCTGATGGCTGATATCCAGGATTTCAAGAAGCAAAATAATTGCAATCGATTAGTGATGATCTGGTGTGGCTCTACGGAAGTCTTCCACAAGCCCGCCGCGGTGCATCAAACCCTCGAAACATTCGAGGCCGGACTTCGAAACAACGATCCTGATATTGCCCCGAGCCAGATATATGCTTACGCGGCATTAAAGCTGGGCGTACCGTATGCCAATGGTGCGCCGAATCTAACAACCGACGTTCCGGCGTTGCTTGAATTGACGCGCGAAAAGAACGTTCCGATCTGCGGCAAAGACTTTAAAACCGGCCAGACTTATATGAAGACATTACTGGCTCCGGGTTTCAAAGCCAGGATGTTGGGCGTGAACGGTTGGTTTTCCACGAATATTCTTGGGAATCGGGACGGAGAAGTACTAGAAGATCCAGGTTCTTTCAAGACGAAAGAGGAGACGAAGCTGTCTGTGCTCGAGCAGATTTTGCAGCCGGACCTTTATCCTCAGTTATATAAAGATCTCTATCATGCTGTACGCATAAATTACTATCCTCCGCGGGGTGACTCGAAAGAAGGGTGGGACAATATCGACATTTTCGGTTGGCTTGGTTACCCCATGCAGATCAAAATCGACTTTCTATGTAGAGATTCGATTTTGGCTGCTCCGCTTGTTTTGGATCTGGTGCTGTTCTTGGATCTGGCTCAGAGAGCGGGCATGAAGGGTATCCAAGAATGGCTGTCGTTTTATTTCAAAGGTCCAATGACCGCTCCCGGGTTGTACCCGGAGCACGACATCTTTATCCAGTTGATGAAGCTGAAAAACACTCTCCGCTGGATGCAGGGAGAGGAGCTGATCACCCACCTGGGTCTCGAATACTACGATTAGAGATCGAATTCGAACCTGGGGCGTCCAATAGGGTAGAGAACTGATGCCGTCAGTAGCCTCCGCCTCAAGTGTGAAAGTGAAGGGTTCCTCCGGAACTCGTGAGCAAGCCGAGCCCAAACGAATTCTCGTTATTGGCGGAACTTTGTTTATTGGGCGCCTCCTGGTCAGCGAGCTCGCTCGGTTGGGGCACGACGTATACATCCTTCACAGGAAGCCGGAGCATCCCTTCGGGCGGCGAGTTCATAACCTGGTAGCCGATCGAAATGAAGGTTCCAGCATCAGTCAGGCAGTCAGTGCAGTTCGCTTCGATGCCGTTTACGATCTGGTTTACGATTGGGAACGAGGCACAACCGCCGGCCAGGTAGAGGCTACTGCCCAAATCTTCGAAGGCCGCACGGCCCGTTATGTTTTCATGTCGAGCGTGGCTGCTTATGGAGACGGACTGAACCACCATGAGGGTGATGCGCTAGCTCCTGACGACCACCCCAGCCCGTATACCCGACATAAGGCAATGAGTGAGCGGGCGTTGTTTCGTATGCACCAACGCTCGGGCTTCCCGGTTGTCACGTTACGGCCGCCTTTCGTATATGGCCCGGGCAATCCTTACTATCGGGAGGCATTCTTTTGGGATCGCTTCCGCGCGAACCGTCCGGTCATCTTGCCGAGTGAAGGACACCGGCTGATGCAGTTCATTCATGTTAAAGATCTGGTGGATCTCGCGGTGAAGGTGGTGGAGCAGAAGAATGCCGTTGGTCATGCCTTCAACACGGCTAATCCGCGAGCGGTTACGCAACACGAGTTGCTGCTCGAACTCGGTAGGATTGCGGGCGTAAAAGATCCACAGCTAGTTTCAGTTCCCCGAGAATTGATTCGTCGCGCCGGCGGCCAGGTAGTAGGGAATGAGCGACTTTACTTTGGCCAGCATTACGACGTACCTGCGATTACGCAGATTATTACGAAAGCCCAGCGTATGCTTGCCTTCAAGCCGCTGGACTTTTCAGTTGGACTTAAAGAGACGCACCGTTTCTATTTGAAGGATCGAGCTTACCCACCTGCGGATTTTTCGTTTGAAGACGATTTGTTGCAGAGATTTCAGCAGCAGATACGCGCGGTTCGCACCGCCTGATCGCCTATTCGAAACAGAAAAGCAGCAGGGGCTAGATAAACTGGGTTCAATTTTTATGCTCGAAGCGTTCGGTCTTTCGGATCCTGGGTGTGTTCGTCCCAACAACGAAGACTATTTTGTCAGCGACGCGGCCTCAGGTCTCTTCATCCTGGCAGATGGCATGGGCGGCGCCCAGGCTGGGGAACAGGCCTCTCGAATTGGGGCCGAAAATCTCTATAAGTATTTGCTTTCGTCGAACGGTTCCGTAGGAGAGAGATCGCTGGAGCGGGGATTTGAAGAGGCGAACCAAGCCGTCCGGGATTACGCCAAGGATCATCCTGCCTGTGAGGGGATGGGCACAACACTTCTTGCCGTTCGAACCCACCGGAACAGTCAAGCCGAAATTGCGAGTGTGGGAGACAGCCGGGCTTACTTGTTTTCAGCGGGCCGTCTTGCCTGTGTGACACAGGACCAAACCTGGATTGCCGAAGTGGGAGCGAGGCTGGGAATGACGGAGGAGTCCCTGAAGCAGCACCCTATGCGACACGTTCTGACCATGGCTGTCGGTTGCGCTGAGGAGCTTCGGATTCACACGGATGTAATCTCTCTTATGCGCGGAGATCAGATTATGCTGTGTTCCGACGGTCTCCACGGCGTCATCGATGAAAAAATCCTAAGGTCAGCGCTGATTTCTGAGAAATCTCTGAGGGATAAGGCCCACTATCTTGTCGAAGCTGCAAAAGTGAACGGCGGTCCAGACAACATCACTGTTGTCCTGATCCGGGTCGTCTGAAGGATTGCGGCTTAGCTGCCGCATGAAACTTTGCAATCGAATCGCCTCTGTTCTTCTCGCTTCGCTTCTTTTGATCGAGCAGTTGCCTGCTCAGGCTCCTGGTTCGCCAGGCTCCCTCGATCTTCAGCTTCACCTCGTCGAGAGTGAAGACGGCTCAACCGCTGTGGCTGGCAGCCACTCCGCGAAGGGCCTCACCGTGCAGGTGACGGATGCCTCAGGTATCGCGGCGCCCGATGCGGCGGTCGTTCTTCGGCTTCCCGATGAGGGAGCGACGGGCAAGTTCTCCGACGGCAGCCACGCAGCGATCGCCTACACGGATGCATCGGGCAGGGCTTATCTTCGCGATATCCAGTGGAGTGCAACGGCAGGCGTGGTTTCCATGAAGTTGACCGCGACCAAAGGGACGGTCCACGCCGGGATGCTCATCGAGAAAACCCTGACGGCCGCTTCGGTTGTAAGCTCCGGCGCTGCTAGTCCGACAAGTGTACCTGCAACCAGTATTCAGCCCAAGCTCCCTCCGCCAGATCCTACGGCCAGTAAGGCGACGCCAGTAGCGGCGAAAATCCAGGCGCCGCCAGCTGCGCCAGTTGCAGAAGCGCAGCCGTCGGTTACGGTCCGGCAGGCCGGCGCCGTTGACCGATCCAGCCGCGGGCCTGTTCCTGCTTCGGCATCGCCTTTCTTTCTGGAACCGGCAGTTTCAGTGACCAATGGTCCTGCCCAGCAACAAGTTCACAGCGGCAGTCATAAAAAGTGGATTATCATCGCGGTGGTTATCGCAGCAGGCGCAGGGGCCGGCATCGCGATGGCTGGCAAAGGCAAGAGCAGCTCGGCTTCTACTAGTTCATCGTCGTCGCTTTCCATCGGAAGTCCGACGGTCAGTGTTGGACATCCCTAACGAACGGAAATCTTGTTCGAAGGGACCGATATGAAGTTTGCAATGATTCGCTGCCTGTTTTGCGTGATTGGACTGAGCGCTCTGGCCCAAGCACAGGTACAGACACCTCAACTCGGCATGGTCCGCTGCGCAGATGGCGCGGTCCGTCCGGTTTACGGGGTTCCGTCCGCCTTTGTTTTCGGAAAACCTGCTTTACAGCAGGCGGATTCCGCCAGTTTTTCGGGTGGAGGCGGTATTGTGTCGGCGAAGGGCCGCATTCAGCTTTTCAGTTCGAGAGGTTCGCTGGTGAGCGAATTCGAATTAAACGAGGCGGCGCTGGTGAGCATCGAAGGTTCGCCAATGAGCGCTGTGGCGTGGCTTCCGGACTCGCAGTCGATTCTTCGCTGGGATGGCACGCTCTTTCTCAGAACTAACGTTCCGGATCAGATCCATGGGAAGGTGACGTCGATTCGGGTGGACGGCGATAATGCCCGTCTTATCGTTTTCGATGACAAAGC
This sequence comes from Bryobacteraceae bacterium, assembly GCA_965276965.1. Lineage (GTDB taxonomy): Bacteria > Acidobacteriota > Terriglobia > Bryobacterales > Bryobacteraceae > Bog-105. The sequence goes on along the minus strand of OZ255713.1, from coordinate 264,369 downwards.
TGCCTCCGATCTGACCGTTTCGCTAAGTTCTGGCGATATTGTCTCGGCTTTGCCGCTGCCGGGTATTGAAACTCCGGCCTTCCAGCAGGAAAGCTTTGTCCTTTTCCACGATGCTGACGGTTTGGAAGTGGAGGGAGCCAATGGCATCCGGCGGACGGTTTCGCTCAACGCTACCGATCTGGTGATCGAGCGGATGGCGCCGAACTGGCTGCATCTCGTGTCGGCGGCCAGCGGCCAACACTGGGCGCTTCACGTTACGGAGAAGTCTCTGGACTTTTCTGAACTTCCTGCAGCCGGCGCGACGGAAGGCGGGAAATGAGAGTCCTTTTTGCTGCGTTGCTATTCTGCGCTTCGTTGTACTCGCAGGATCTCGCGGTCAGCATTCATGATCCGAGCGGGGCCACTGCCGATACTCCTTTTTCCTCGGCCTACCAGTTTGCCGCCACCCCGGTTGGGGCAGCGACCCAAATAGTTCTCAGATTTACGAATATTTCGAGTCACCCCATTCAGGTTGCGGCCATTTATGTAGGCGCTTCATCAGGCACTTCTAATTCCACCCCAAACTTCAGCATTACCGGGGCCGCAATCGATAAAACACTGGCTACGGGATCGGCGAATTTTGAAGACATCACATTGAGCTTCACGCCGCAAGTGACGGGGTCCAACGCAGGATACCTGCAAGCCACTTACCAGATTCAGGAAAACGGGTGCGATTTCACGAGCCAAACGCCCAGCAGTCAGTGTCCGAGTAATACCGCTGCGGTTTCGACTCTAAGCGGTATCGGATCGGCTGCACAGCTGGTGCTTTCTTATGCCGGGGCGAGCGGTTCTGTGATCCCACAGGCGAATAGCGCGACACCCATCAGTTTCGGGAATGTGTCGACCAGCGTCACGTCTACTCTCACGTTCAGTCTGACAAATCAATCGGCTTCCGCGATCACCACACCGAACGTCGCACTTCGAACGACGGTCTTCGGCAGCACTGCTTTCACTCTAAATACTGCGAGCCTGCCCTCGACGATAGCCGCCAGCGCGTCCGGTTCATTTACCATTACGTTTGCTCCAGGCCAGACTCAGCAGGCCAATGCCACGCTCGCGATCGGAACATTGACGTTCCCGATTACCGGAAACGGCGTTGTAGTAGCCGATATCGATGCTCTTCAGATCTCTGCGGTGGACAGTACCGGAGTCCGGACTCTGCCGCAAGCGGCGACACCGATTAGCTTCGGCCAGGTAGTGAGCGGAACGGCTAGCTCTTCGACACTGACGTTCACCGTCGCTAATCCGAGCACTTCCTTCAATGCCGTGACGCTCTCTACGCTTTCGGTGTCGGGCGCCAGCTTTGCGCTCACCGGAGCGCCGACCGCCCCGCTCAGCATTGCTCCGGGCGCGTCGATCACATTCGGAGTGGCATTTTCGCCGGTGGGGCAAGGCACCTATACCGGGACCTTGGTCATAGGAACTCGCCAATTTTCCTTGACCGGACTGAGCACTACGTCGGCCGTACCGCAGCCATCTTTTCAGCTCAGCCAAGAGCCCTTATCCAGTAAGCAACAGGTGACGCTCACGATTCAGCTTGCCAGCGCCGCTGCCGTCAGTGGTATCGGCCAACTGACTATGACCTTCGCGCCGTCGATAGCGAACGTCTCCGATGACCCTGCGACTGTCTTTTTGGCGACGAGCGGGCGGCAGTTACAGGTCAACGTGGCCGCGGGCGCGCAGACCGCGACTTATAACGGACAATCGGCGATTACCTTTCAGACCGGAACTACGGCAGGAACTCTTACGCTCAGCCTTACATTTCCAAACGGAGCGCCGGTCACAAAGTCTTACACTATCGCTCCACAGCAGGTCCAGCTCACGAGCGCAACGGCGGTGCGGCAGAATCCTAATCTGGTAGTCACGCTGACTGGCTTTGATAACACCTACAGCGCGGGCAAGCTTTCATTCACGTTCTTCGATACCAGCGGCAAGCAGATCACTCCCAGCGCCATTTCCGTAGACGCGACTTCGGCTTTCTCCGCTTATTTCTTCACAAATAACCAGGCGGGGGGTGCATTCTCCATGCAGGCGACATTCCCTGTGACGGGCGATGTGACGCAAGTTGGATCGGTCAGTGTGGCCATGAGTAATTCCTCGGGAAGCAGCAGTACCACGCAAACCTTTCAATAAGGGCCGTCATAGTGGGCTGCGGTACCGTTGGAGAGTGCAAGCGGTCGCGCTTACTGTCGCCGGCTCCGACCCTAGTGGTGGGGCTGGGATCCAAGCAGATTTAACTACGTTCCACCAGTTTGGCGTTTATGGTGAATCGGTCATCACTCTGCTGACCGTGCAAAACACGCAGCGTGTGTTTCGGGTGGAGACAGTTCCGGCGGACTTCGTGATGCAGCAGCTTAAGGCGGTGATTAGTGACATGCCTCCGGCGGCCGGAAAGACTGGTGCGCTCGGGAGTGCAGAGATCGTCGAAGAGGTGGCTGATCTTGCCAGTTCATTTCTCTTCCCCTTGGTGATCGACCCGGTGATGGTAAGCACTCACGGTGCGCGCCTCTTGTCGGTCGATGCGGAAGAAGTTTTCAAAGCAAAGCTATTGCCGTTGGCAAGCGTCGTCACGCCCAACATTCCGGAGGCAGAGCTTTTGACTAAAGTGCAGATCCGAACGGAAGATGACATCCGCGAAGCAGGGCGAAAGTTGCTCGGCATGGGATGCACTGCCGTTCTAATTAAGGGCGGTCACAGTTCGGGTGAGCCGGTTGACTTTCTTTTCGACTCCGAGGGATTTACCAGCTTTCCCGAGAAAAGGATAGACACCCTGCATACCCATGGCACTGGGTGCGTGTATTCGGCGGCGATCACAGCTTGTCTGGCGCTCGGGAACAATCTGCGGGACACCGTCTCAATAGCGAGAAAGTTCATTCAATCCGCAATCGAGACGGCGCCCGGATTAGGAGCGGGGAACGGGCCTGTCAACTACTTTGCACCGGTCCCGGAGTTGAAACACCATTAGTATTTAGGCACCGACGGGTCGACTTTGTCGCTCCAGGCTGTGATGCCGCCGGTCATGTTGCGAACGTGGCGGAATCCATTCTGTTTGAGCAGGTCTACTGCTTTCTGACTTCGACCGCCGGTTTTGCAGTGGGCGACGATATCGGCGTTCGAATCCAGTTCGCTGAGATGCTTCGGCAGCTCTCCGAGCGGAATCAGCTTTGCTCCGGGTATGCGAGCAATTTGATACTCGTGCGGTTCGCGGACATCGATCAGCGTAAAATCTTCGCCTCGATCAAGTTTCTGTCTCACTTCTACTGGGTCAATCACGCCTTCCGGCGATTCGGTTTGCACTGGGGCTGGCCTCACTCCACAAAATTCCTGGTAGTCAATCAACTTCGTCACGGTCGGATGGTCTCCGCAAACTGGGCAATCGCGATCTTTGCGGAGCTTTAGCTCACGAAAGCGCATACTTAGGGCATCGTAGAGCAAAAGACGGTTTTTGAGAGTCTCGCCGACGCCGAGAACCATTTTTACGGCTTCGGTTGCTTGCACGACGCCAATCAATCCCGGCAAGATGCCAAGGACGCCGCCTTCCGCGCAACTGGGAACGAGCCCCGGCGGCGGCGGTTCAGGGTACAGGCATCGGTAGCAAGGGCCGTCTTCGTAGGCGAAAACGGTTGCCTGTCCTTCGAAGCGAAAGATGGAACCGTAGACGTTCGGTTTCTTCAAAATGACACAGGCGTCGTTCACCAGGTAGCGCGTGGGAAAATTGTCTGTTCCATCGATCACGATGTCATAGTCACGAAGAATCTCGAGTGCATTTTCACTGGTCAATCCGGCGTCGAATTTATCGATCTTGATATTGGGATTGATGTCAAGCATGCGGTCGGCAGCTGAATCGAGCTTTTTGCGGCCCAGATCTTTCGTTCCGTGAATCACCTGTCGCTGCAGATTGGACGCATCGACGACGTCGAAATCAACGATACCGACCCGTCCTATGCCAGCAGCGGCGAGATACAAACCTACTGGCGCTCCCAGGCCCCCGGCGCCGATCATAACGACTTTGGCCTGCTTCAATTTTGCTTGGCCCTGCATGCCGACTTCCGGCAAGATCAGATGCCTGCTATAGCGCGCGATCTCTTCGTTGTTTAGGGTTGCGGTTTCAGGTTCCGCAACGCTTACTGCGCCCCCCGCGATGCTGGGCACGATGGAAAGTGTTTCGTTGCCTTCGAGCTTGGTCTCGGTTTTGTCCAGATAACGAATATCTTCGTCATTCACGTAGATGTTTACGAAGCTGCGGAGCTTGCCTTGGTCGTTGAATAAGTTCTTCTTTAAATTGGGATATCGTTCGGTCAACTGCGAGAGCGCTTCCGAGACGGTGCCGCCCTTAATGTCAACCGAGTCGTTGTCATCGGTGAACTGCCGCAGGGCAGTGGGTATCAGGATTTTTGCCATTTCAATTCCTCACGTTCTGCATGGGTTTGTTCGATATCGGGCAGGAAGCTGTTGGCATGATCGAACTTGCCGTTTTTGATGGACAGCACGACGAACGAATACCAGGGACAGGAGTTCTTCAAGTCTGTGTCTGAGAAGTAGGCGTCGCAATCCGGATGAGAATGGAAAATGCCGATCAAGTCCACTCCTCGGTCTCGCGCTGTCTTGTCGGCCGCTAAAAGATCTTCCGGGCGCAGTTCGTAGCGCTCTGCCTGTTCGCCGGCGAAAGCATTGTCCAGCGGCACGGCTTCCGTAACGGTCTTCGCCTCGCCGCGCATACGGCCGAGCATCGCGCCACAGCATTCATTCGGGTAAATATGTTCGGCATGGGACAGCATGGATTTCCAGGCCTCGCTTTCGATTTCAATCATTCCAAAACGACTCACTCAGATACTTTTGGCCGCCATCGCACAGGATCGTTACTATGCTGGCCGCTTCGCCTTGGTTTGCGATGGACTCAGCCAGCCGGGAGGCGGCGACGACGTTTGCGGCCGCCGATATTCCGATCAAGAGACCCTCCTCGCGCGCCAATCGGCGGGCCATTGCGTAGGCGTCTTCGGTCTCGATCCAAAGATTGTCATCCGCCAGTTCGGGATCGTAAATGCGCGGCTGGAGAGCTGTCGGCATGTGTTTTGTGCCTTCTAAACCGTGCAGCGGCGAACTGGGCTGAACAGAGATGCACTCGACATGGGGAAGGTCGCGTTTGAGACGCCGTGAAACGCCCATGAATGTTCCGCTGGTACCGAGGATCGCGACAAAGTGGGTTATCGAGCCGCCGGTCTGTTCGATGATTTCGGGTCCTGTGGTTGCGAAATGCGCTTCCCAGTTCGCATCGTTGCTGTATTGGTCGGGGTAGAAATAGGTTTCCTTATCCTCTTCGTAGATGCGTTTGCACACCCGAATGGCTCCGTCGGATCCCTCTCCGGGGTCGGTGAGGATTAGCTCTGCGCCGAACGCTTTCAGAATCTGCTTTCTTTCCGGCGATGCATTGGCCGGAAGGCAGAGCTTGACGCGGTAGCCTTTGGCGGCGCAGATCATGGCGTATGCAATGCCGGTGTTGCCGCTCGTAGAATCGAGCAAAATCTTGCCGGGGGTGAGCTGGCCGCTTGTTTCTCCCCGCAAAATCATGTTCAAGGCCGGCCGGTCTTTCACCGATCCGCCGGGGTTGAGAAACTCGGCCTTAGCGAATACCTTTACATCGCCCCGCGCCGCCAGCGGGATTTCGAGCAGTGGAGTTTTGCCAATTCTATCAATCAGATGAGAACTGGTTAGAGTCGCGGCGACGGAGGACATCTACTTCTAGTTTATGTCCATCGTCTTTCTTGAGAATGCGGTTGCGGCCGGCGTTTACCAGGCCTCTCGATAGAGATCGATAATCTCGGCGGCGGAGGGGACAACGGGATTATTTTGGGGACTTCCTGAGGCGAGTGCATCCTCGGCCATTTTGCTCAAGCGGGACTCGAATGTGCTGTGGCTCTCTTCGATGCAATCGCGCAGTCTTGGAATGCCGAGTTGCGCATTCAGCTTTTCCAAACCTTCTACAAGTGCCTGACAAGCGTAGTCGTTGTTGGAGGCTGTTTCACAGAGACCCATCTCGCGCGCCACGTTGGCGTAACGGTCCGGAGCTCCGCGAATGGAGAAGCGGGTGACGGTGGGAAACAGAACCGCGTTCGACAGCCCATGCGGCAGGTGGAAAACGGCGCCCAGGGGACGGCTCATGCCATGCACCAGGCACAGACCGCTGTTCGTGAAGGCCATTCCACCCTGGCAGGCGGCGATGGCCATCGCTTCTCTGGAAACTTGGTTGTCCGGCTGTTGGTGAACGACCGGCAGATGACGAGCGGTCAGGCGAATGCAGGAGAGTGCGAGAGGATCCGTCATGCTATTCGCTTTTCGCGAGACAAATGCCTCAACTCCATGTACAAGAGTGTCGACACCTACATACGCGGTAAGCTTCGCCGGCATGGTGAGGCTGAGCTCGTAGTCGACGATCGAGACGGCCGGCATGAGCTTTCGATCGAGGATCATCATCTTCACTTCTCTTGCCGTGTCCGTGATGACTGCGACTTTCGTCGCTTCACTGCCGGTGCCCGCGGTGGTCGGCACGACGATCAGCGGCAAGCCAGGGTGCGTGATTTTCTCGTAGCCCTGGAATTCACGAACAGGTTGCGGATTGGTTGCCGCGACTCCGATGATCTTGGCGGCGTCGATCACGCTGCCGCCTCCGATCGCTACGATAGCCTCGGCGTGGCTATCGCGAAGGTGCTCTAAGCCAGCCGCGACGTTTGTGTCGGTTGGATCGGGCTGGACTTCTGAGAAGAGTGCCGCTTCAATGCGATTTGCTTTCAGGAGTTCCTGGAACTCGGCGATCACGCCAGTGCTTCTGAGATAGGAGTCGGTGACAACCAGGGCGCTCTTGACGCCCAGCTTTTCGAGCTCGCCGGCAAGTTGCAGCCGCGCACCTCCCCCAAACAGTAACGTCGAAGGTGCACTGAACGTACCATGCGGCGATCTCACCACGTCATCTTATATCCAATCGCGTGCCCGTTTAATGTTTGTAGTTGCTATCGATGAAACCGTCGATGTCTCTGTGGAGCTTGTTGTCACACTTTTGATCAATATAAACCATATGGCCCGATTCGTAGTAGGAGAAGCTGATGTTCTTTCGAATGGGCGGCTCCAGACCCATGTGCGATACGGTTTCTTCGATGCCATTGAACGGTGTAGCTACGTCATAGTAGCCGCAAACCACCAGCACCTTGAGATAGCTCTGCTGCGTCATGGCGGCACGCAGGACTTGCGCCACTTGGATGTCGCCGGTCTGATCCCAGGGCCGCACATTGGCGGTCACCGTGTAGTACATGTCGCTGTCCCATTTCAGCTCGCGCCGAACATAGTCCTGGAAAGCGGCAACATAGGCGCCCTCATAGGAGGCTTCGCTCGCATCGTACTCAATCCGTTCGCCAGCCGCATCTGCCTCCATTCCCTCGAAGCGGGAGTCGAGACGACCAATTGTGCGCCGTTTCTTGCGTTCCAGTTCCTTGAACCAGCGGAACGGACTAATGCGCAGATTGGTCTGCTCGATATAGTCCGGGGACAACCCTGTCATGCGGGCCGTGTCCGCGACCACTTTCTGGTAGTCGGCCGTGGATAGCTTGTCGCCTTTCTCGAGCGCTTGCGCATATTCACCATGGGCGAAGTCGCGCGCCATCTGCGCTATCTCCTCGATACTTTTGCTTTGGAGTTCCGGCGGGAGAAGGTGATGGAACCAGGCTGTCGTGATAAATGTAGGCAGAAAAAAGATTGAGCGGTCGTCACCGCCCCAGTTGGCAAAGGCGACGGTAGAAAACAGCACGATTCCGTTCAGATAGATTTGATGGCGTTCCTGCAGTACGCCGGACAATTCGGCTGACCGTGTTGTTCCATAGCTTTCTCCGATCAGGAATTTGGGCGAAGTCCAGCGCGTCGTGCGCGTCATGTATTGATAAATGAAATCCGCAAAGTAGTTGGCGTCTTCAATGATGCCGTGAAATTGAGCGGCATTTTGTCCTGTAACGGGGCGGCTGTAGCCGGTTGAGACCGCATCGATGAATACCATGTCGGTCGCGTCCAGATAGGAGTCGCGATTGTCTTCGATGATGTACGGCGCCGGCAGACCGTGTCCGTCCGGTGTGAGCATGACGCTCCGCGGCCCCATTCCCATGTGCGTGAAGCAAGAGGCCGATCCGGGGCCGCCGTTGTAGACAAAAGAGAGGGGCCGTTTTGCTAAGTCGCTCACTCCATCCTTCGTGTACGCCACATAGAAGAACGTTGCCTTGGGAGTGCCGTCATCGGCTTTAATCACATAAGTGCCGGCCGTCGCGGTGTACTGGATCTGCTGGCCGCCGATTCGGGCGCTGTGGTGTGTCACGACAGTCTTTTCTTCGGGCGGAGCTGTGCGTCGTTCGTTTGCGCCGCCTCGACCGGGCGGCGGCGTCTCGGGGGTCACCTGGGAGGTCTGGGGCTGCTGTTCCATTGGTAGAACAGCACGTTGCTGCTGCTGCCGTTGCGGCGGACGCTGCGCCTCCGGAACTGTGTTGCTGCTCTCAGGCTGGCGAGGCGTTTGTTGGGCCGGTAAGAGAGCGGCCGTAAGCGTCAAAGACAAAGCGCCCAAGGCGAATCGATTCAATGGCAAGACTTGTTTCCTTTCGTGTACCGCAACGAATTTGCTACAACGACAAAGTTGAACAAGAGTTTAGGTGTTTTGCGATTATACAGAGGCGGCCTTGAAGGCCGGGCCGATGGGCATAGAACGAACACGCACGCCGCTCGCTTGAAAGACGGCGTTCCCAATCGCCGCGGCTATTCCCATGATGGGCGTCTCACCGGCGCCCGCCGGCGGCAGATCTTTTCGTTCCACCAAAACGACATCGATCGCGGGAACATCACCGAATCTGGGAACGCGGTATTTTGCCAAACGGCCGTTGGAGATATGTCCGTCGGCGAAGTCTATGGCTTCAAACAGCGCGCCTCCCATCCCCATCACGATGGCCCCCTCCACTTGATTCTTCAAGTGTTCAGGATTGATGACCGTTCCGCATTCGAAGGCTTCTGTTACACGTTCAACTTTAATTTGCTTGGCGGGATTTATTGAGATCTCGGCACAACAGGCGAAATAGCTACCTTTTTCCAGACCGCAGGCCAGGCCATAGCCTCGGCCCGCAATGCGGCTTGTGTTTTCCCAGCCGAATTGAGCGGCCGCCGCGGTAAGAACGGCCCGTACACGTTCGTCTTTCAGATTTTTGAGGCGGAAGGCAAGCGGATCCATTCCAACGGTCGCAGCCAACTCATCTATGTGCGACTCTCTGGCGAAATGGTTGGCTGTTCCGGCCAGCCCTCGATAGGAACCCTGCCGCAACGGATACTTCGTGGGCTGAAAGCGAATATTCGAGTGAGCAGAGTTGTAGGGGCTCTGAAGACCTGAGGGTCCCGAATTGTAATTCACGAAATCCCAGGAGGTGATGCTGCCGTCCTTTGCCGCGGCGCTTTGTATATCAATGACTCCCGCCGGCCGGAAATAGGCCCACATAAATTCTTCCTCGCGAGTCCACACCAATTTGACGGGCCTCCCGGCGGCTTTGGCGAGCTTGGCCGCTTCCAGGGCGTGTTCGCCGGTGTGCTTGCCTCCGTAGGCTGAGCCGGTATCGGGAACAATCACACGAACGTCCCTTTCGGATATTTTCAGAGCCTCAGAAAGTTCACTCCGAACTCCGAAGGGCCTTTGTGTACCAGCCCAGACCGTCAGATTGGAGCCGTTCCATTCGGCTACGGCGGCTCTCGGTTCTAGCGGAACGTGGGCGATATAAGCGACTGTATAAGTACTTTGAAGCCGCTTATCTCCCGTAATGGTTGCATCTTTCCCTGCGTCGACAGGGTGCACTTTTCGACTGGGGTCCGTTTCGGCCGGATTTGCTTTCAGATACTCGAACAGTTCGGAAGAAGAAATCTGTTTTTGTGTCTGCCAGGTCGGCTTTAATGCCGCCATGGCTTTGCCGGCGACGAATTCGTCTAGTGCGGCCACGCCGATAAAATTGCCGTCGCGCAGGACCGTGACTCCGCTCATGCGCGATGCCTCGGAACTATCCAAGGTTTGTAAAGTTGCGTTGAGTGCCGGCGGACGAAGAATGCGACCGTAAAGCATTCCCGGGCGCTTTAAGTCAGAGGTGTATCGATGTTTTCCGGTGACGAGTTCCGTCCCATTGACCTTCGTCAAGTTTTTGCCGCTCGACTGCCATTGATCGCGCGGCGTGAGACAGTCATCGCTTCCTATTACGTGAACCCAACCGACCGAAGCCGCAATTGTTCCGAAGCTTTCTCTGCGTGCCGAGGTCTTGTCCGTGACAAAACCATTGGAGAGAACGACATTATCGCGGCTCGTTTTCCAATTTAGAGCTGCTGTGGTGATCAGTTGTTCGCGCGCCGTCGCCGCCATTTTACGAAGCTGGGGAGCCATGCTTGGCGTGGTGCGACTCCCGACAGTGCCGAAATCATAGGGCGTCAGAGCCGTGTCGCCCATCACAAGCCGAATAGAATCGGGCTCTATTCTCAATTCGTCTGCAACGGCCTGCGTCAAAGACGTTCGAATGTTCTGCCCGACTTCGGTTTTACCGGTAAAAACAGTCACCTTACCTTTTTCATCGATGTGAATCCAGGCGGCTACATTTGTGGGAAGGTCTTGGTTGCGTTCGCGGTGAGGTTTCGGGCCTCCGGACTCCTGTTCAAATGCCGGCCTGTCCAAAGCGAGAAGAACAAAGAAACCTCCGCCTGCGGTTTTTAGAAGACCACGCCTGGTTAGTTTTCGTCGCAAAATCATCATAAACCGCTTCCTTTCGGTCGCGGCTCCGCCAAGCCGATTGTGCGGGGAGCCATCCGTTTGGCGGCCTGATGCACCGCAGTAACGATTCGGTTATAAGTACCGCAGCGGCAGACGTTCCCCTGCAGAGCGTTCTTAATTTGCACAGTGGAGGGGGTCGGATTTTTTCGCAGCAAAGCGACGCTCGAGACAATCATTCCGGATGTGCAGTAAGCACATTGCATGGCGTCGCAGTCGAGAAAGCTTTGCTGAACGGGATGCAACTCGCTTCCTTTAGCCAAGCCTTCGATGGTGGTAATTTCTTTTCCCGCAACGAGGCCGACTTCGATTTGGCAAGAGCGAACGGGAACGGCGTCTACCAGAACAGTACAGGCGCCGCACTGTCCTTCTCCACAGCCGTATTTTGTACCGGTGAGATCCAGATCATTCCGCAGAACAAAAAGCAAGAGCCTTTCGGGATCGGCGTTGATCTGCTTTTTGCTTCCGTTGACGACCAGATCCATTATGTTGAGTTTAATGCTGTTTGAGCACGAACCTACTCAATCTTGTCCTTTTATAGGCGCTACAATTCCCCAGGTATGACCGAAAGGGTCGCGTAATTTCCCCGCCCGCCCATAGAACTCGTTATTCAAAGCGCGGACTACTTCGGCGCCCGCAGTGCGCGCCCTGTCAAACCACTCATCGGCGTCATCGACCGAAAGAGATACGGTGCAAGTTGTACCGCCTAAAGCTTTTGCAGAACGCACCCCGGTTATTTCTTCCGGAAACTCGTCCGACAGCATGATATCTCCGCCGTTGATGTTCAAAGTCGCGTGCCCCAGCTTGCCTTCGTAAGGGTAGGTCTCGATAACCTTCGCGGCGAAGGCACGGGCGTAAAAGTCGAGCGCTGCGTTTCCATCGTTTACCATTAGATAAACGCTCACTGGTGAGTACTTCTTCGGTTCTCCTGCCATGTTTCGATTCCTTTCCAAGACCAGTAATATCTATCATGAGTTTGTCCGGGGAGCCCATTTTATCAGGAGCGGGGTTTCGCAATTTTTTCGGCTATATGATGCAATAGGGTAATGAAAACAGCACTACTCTCCTTGCTCCTGTTAACTGCCGGATCCGTAGTTGTTCCCGCTCAGGTTGGAAGTGACATCAAGAACGCCGGGAAAGACGTTGGCGATGCGGCAAAAACCGGCGCCGAAAAGACTAAAGACGGCACGACGAAAGCGGCTAAGGCCACCAAGAACGGCGTAAAGAAGGGTGCTCACAAGACAGCGAAAGCCACCAAGAACGGCGCAGATAAGGTCGCAGACAAGACTGATACGAGCACTACGAGCACCAAGTAACGAGCCGTTCGGTTCACAAGCCCTTGTTCGCCCGGAAAGGGATACAGATGCGCCCTCGGAGAACTTATGCATCGAAGGGCCAACCAGCACAAGGGGATCGCTGATCTTACATGGCTCAATATGATTTGCTTGTGATTGGTTCCGGTCCAGCAGGACAGCGCGCGGCCATTCAAGGTTCAAAGAGTGGAAAGCGGGTAGCTCTTATCGAGCGGCGGGAAGTCTTGGGCGGGAACTGTATAAACACGGGGACCATTCCAAGCAAGACGATGCGTGAGGCAGTGCTTCACCTTTCCGGCTACAACTACCAAAACATATATGGAGTCAGCTATCGAGTAAAAGAAAAGATCACGATGGCGGATCTGGCGTTTCGGGTGCAACACGTCATCAAGACGGAGATCGACGTCACGCAAGCGCAACTTGCCCGGAATGGGATTGAGGTGATCACCGGGAGCGCCAGTTTTACGAGTCCCACCAGTCTTCAGATCACGAACTCTCGTGGAGCCTCAGAGCTTACAGGGGACGTGATCGTATTGGCGCCTGGGACAAAGCCGGCCTCTTCTCCAAAAGTCCCGATCAATGCAAGAACCATTATCAATAGCGATCAGATCCTGGATATGCCTTCAATCCCGAGGACTTTGATCGTGGTAGGCGGAGGCGTTATCGGTGTTGAGTACACCTGCATGTTCGCCACACTGGGGGTGAGGGTCACATTGATTGAGAAACGTCCACGCCTGCTCGAGTTCGCTGATGCAGAGATTGTGGAGGCGCTCTCCTATCATTTACGCGATCACCGAGTGACGATGCGCCTGAATGAGGAAGTTCACAGCGTCGAAGAATCGGGAGGCGGTGCGAGCGTGGTCGCAAACCTGGAGAGCAATAAGAAAGTAACAGGGGAAGCTCTACTGTTTGCTGTGGGGCGCCAGGGAAATGTGGACGATTTGAATCTTTCTGCTGCGGGTTTGACAGCCGACGACCGTGGGCGAATCAAAGTAAACGAGAATTATCAGACTGAGCAGCCGAATATTTATGCCTGTGGGGACGTGATTGGATTCCCCAGTCTTGCTTCCGTGTCGATGGAGCAGGGGCGCCTGGCGGTCGCTCACGCCTTTGACCGGCCTATCCCCTCTAACCCGAGTTACTTCCCTTTCGGCATCTACACGATCCCGGAGATCTCCTTCATTGGGAAGACGGAAGAACAGCTGACGGACGAAGATGTGGCATACGAGGTTGGGGTCGCGTATTATCGCGAGATGGCCCGTGGTCAAATTCGTGGCGACACTACCGGAAGGCTGAAGTTGATCTTCCACCGGGAAACCCTTGATTTGTTGGGGGTGCACATTATCGGAGAGGGCGCGTCCGAACTGCTTCACATTGGACAAGCGGTTCTCATTTTGAAGGGTAAGGTCAACTATTTCATCGATACAGTATTCAATTACCCGACGCTAGCCGAGTGCTACAAAGCTGCGGCCTTTAACGGATTGAATAAGCTTCGTAGCGTTGATTGAGTGAGGCATATATGGCACTCGGAATCGGTATTCTGATCACGGAACAAATCTCGGTAGGTGTCGTCTCCGACAACTCAATTGCCGGGAATGTGCTTACGTATCCGAAAAACGGAGATGATGCGACGGACACTTTGCGGGGCGTCCCTCCCGAAACGATAACGCAATGGATCACGGAGGTTGCATCGGAGCTCCAACTGCCGGAGAAGCCTTCCTACATCGGAATGGGTCTTCCGGGAATCGTGCGAAACGGCGTGGTGGAAGAATCGCCTAATCTGCTGCAGTTCAAGGGCGCGAACATGCAAGCAATGGTGTCGGATGGCTTCGAACGGTTATTTGGCCGAATTCCCGTGGCAGTGTTTAACGACGCCGATGTCATGGCAGCCGGCCTGGCAGCCAAGCAAGGGCACCTGGACCGGCTTATCCGAGTCTGGACTTTAGGAACAGGCATCGGCTATGGCCGCTATCCGCATGCGCAGGGCGTATGGGAAGCGGGTCATTCTATTGTCACGCTGGATCCGAAAGAAACCTTCTGTGGTTGTGGCGGGAAGGGCCACCTCGAAGGCATCATGGGGCATCGCGCGATGCGGCTTCGTTTCATGGATCTGGAGCCCGAAGAGGTATTCCAGCAAGCGGCGGAAGGCGAAGCAAGGTGTGTGGAATTCGTGAAGCTCTGGCACCGGGCTTTAGCTGCGGGCACGGCAACGAGTATTCACCTGGACGGTCCGGGGAAGTTTTTCGTTACCGGCTCGAATGCCCGCTTTCTCAACACAACTCTACTCCTAGAGTATCTTCACGAGATGGTAAAACTCAGTCCCCTGCAGGGTTATTCGGTTGAAGTGGTGAAGGGTGGAGAAACGGTCGCGATCATAGGAGCAGCCGTCAACGCCGCCCAGGCAGCAGAAAAAGCCTAGGCGAGCCTAGAGTACGCCACTCTTCTGACGGGCTGCCAAGAATTCGTCTCCCGGCTCCCAAGTCGCTAATTGGGGCGTATTCGCGAAATCTATTCCGAGTGTTAGTCCGAAGTCGGCCATCTGTTCCATACCGGCAAAGTTCCAATCGTCGTGGTATTCGTCTGACGGCTGATGGTAGTGCTGTGCGTTATATTCTTCAAATATCTTCTTGCCGAAGTCTGCCGGTTTGCCGAGGTAGTCCGTGCCGGCGCCGATTGAGAACGACGGGATGCCAACACGCGCCAGTGAAAAGTGATCGGAGCGATAGTAGTGGCCTTGGCCTGGTTCGGCGTCGGGCTTAATCTCCAATGCAAGCCGGCCGGCATCACTCTGAACGATAGGCCAAAGTGTGGTGCGTTCAGCACCCGTGACATGCACGTCCCGCGTCTTTCCAAATGGATAGAGGGCATCGAAGTTGATATCGGCTTCAGTTTTCGCTGCCGGTATTTCGGGATGCTCTCCATAGTATTCGGAGCCGAGTAAGCCCTGCTCTTCAGCCGTGACAAAGACGAACAGGGCGCTCCGTTTCGGTTTGACCGGTAAGGCGGCCCATACTCGGGAGATTTCTAAAACCGTGGCGCAGCCGCTCGCGTTATCAACAGCGCCGTTGTAAATGCTGTCTCCTTTGACGGGGACGCCCACGCCCAGGTGATCCCAGTGAGCAGTGAAGAGGACGGCTTGCGATTTCAACTGACCGTCGGCGCCCTCCACGCGTCCCACTACGTTCCGACTGTCGATTTCACGAAGCTTTACAGGAATGTGGCCTGTGATTGTCACTCCTAGAGGAATGGGCCGGAATGACTTTTCATTCGACATGGCAAGAAGCTCATCCAGAGTTTTGCCAGACGAAGCCAATAGTTTTGAGCCGACATCCTGAGAGAGCCAGCCAGCAAAATCAAGGCCGTGTTCACCCGGCTTCAACTTGAGCTGAGAATTCTCCTGGCTCCAGGATCCACTCACGACACCCCAGCCGTAACCTGCAGTAGGCGTCGTATGAACAATGAGAGCAGCCGCTGCCCCTCGGCGAGCAGCTTCTTCAAACTTGTAGGTCCATCGTCCGTAATAAGTCAGTGCTGGGCCGCCAAAGAAGTTTGGGTCAGCTGACGGCGGCTCGTTAGTGAAAAAGATCAGGACTTTTCCTTTTACGTCTGGGCCTTTATAGTCATCCCATCCAAATTCCGGCGCAGAAATACCGTGGCCAACAAACACAGCCTCGGCAGAGAAGTCGTTCGAGGCTTGTTGAGACAAGGCGGTCCCGACATAGTCTTTGACGAAAGAAAGCGACGTGTCCTGGCCTTTTCCCGTTATCTTCATCGTCGCTTCCGGCAAAGTAGCGGCGCCGACCAAGGGAACTCGCTGGAAGTAAGTTCCGTTGTCTCCATTAGGCTTCACACCTTGCAGTCGAAGCTGAGTTGCGATGTAGTCAGTCGCCAGCTTTTCACCGCGAGTTCCCACACCGCGTCCCTCCAGTTCGTCGCCGGCAAGATACTTCACGTGAGCGCGCATCTTTTCACCTGACAGATGGAGGTTTTGCGCGGGCAAACCCAAAGAGATCAGCGTTCCGAGAAACACGACCAAGACCTTGTGGAACATATGTCTCAGTGTAGTGGTGAGTTACTCACCTGGAGAGCAGAGTTAAAATGACAACGTCAACAACTCCCCAATGAGCACTCGCGGCAAGCTAAAGATTTTCCTTGGTTACGCGGCAGGCGTTGGCAAGACGTATCAGATGTTGGAAGAGGCGCAGAGCCTGAAGGTAAGCGGCGTTGATGTTGTGATCGGCTATTTTGAGCCGCACGGCCGCAAAGACACAATTGCCAAGACGGAAGGGATCGAGATGATCCCGCGAACCAAAGTCACGTATCGAGGCTCCATTTTCGAAGAGATGGACACCGACGCAATCGTCGCGCGACAGCCGAAAGTCGCTATCGTTGATGAGTTTCCACATACAAACGTTCCCGGTTCTGCCCGAACCAAACGCTGGGAGGACGTGTTGTTCATCCTGGATTCCGGGATTGACGTCATCACCACGATGAACGTGCAGCATCTGGAAAGCCTTTACGATCAAATGGCGCAGATCACCGGCATAAAAGTTAGGGAGACCATCCCGGATTGGGTTGTAAAGCAGGCAGAAGAGGTGATTATGGTGGACGTCACACCGCGAGCACTTCTAAATCGGCTGGAGCGCGGCGTTGTCTATCCTCCCGATAAGGCAAAGCGTGCTTTGGAAAACTTCTTTAAAGAGTCCAGCCTGGTGGCGCTTCGCGAACTAGCCCTGCGGCAGACGGCCCATGAAGTCGAGGAGAGGATGGAGCAGCACGACGGGCAGGATGTCGCCTCCTTGAACTATCAGAATACGGATTCCAGTGGGGCCCGAATCGATGAGGCAGTGGTCATCTACATCAGCGACGATCCCTCGACTGCGATGCTCATCCGCCGAGGGCGTCGAGTGGCTGACGTGCTTCACGCCAAATGTTTTGCCGTAGTGGTTGCTGAGAACGGAGGACTGAGCAAGTTCCCACCTCCTAAGCGCGAGGCGGTGGAACGGCATATGAACTTTGCCCGCAATCTGCACATTGACACGTCTGTGCTGACAGGGAGCGACCATGCCAAAGAGATCGTTGATTTCGCGCGCGCCCATAGCGCTCGACAGATCTTTTTGCCTCGAATTATCGGCAAGGGAATGGACCGCCTACTTGGGAAATCCTTTGTGGGAAGAATCGTCGGACTGGCGCACGACATGGAAGTGACAATCGTCGCCGATCGCCGTCAGAAACAATAGGCAGAGTAATGTGTTGCGCTAGACTGGTTCCTTCGGGCCGTGGCGCAGCCTGGCTAGCGCGCTTGCTTGGGGTGCAAGAGGTCCCGGGTTCAAATCCCGGCGGCCCGACCAACCGATGAGCGGATTGTTCTGGCACCTGACCCGCATTTAGACACGCGGATCATTCCTTTCTACGTAGATCAGCCGAACAAGAACGAATTGCTACAGGCGAATCGGTCCCGCACGCTACAATGTCCCTTTGATGTCAGAGCTATTGTCCGGGAAGACAGCGCTCGTACTGGGTGTTGCTAATAAGTGGAGTATCGCTTACGCGATTGCTTCTGCCTTTGTTCGCGAGGGCGCCTCCCTTGTTCTTTCTTATCAAGGAGACAGGCAACGTAAGACAGTGGAGGAACTTGGCGCGGAATTGAAGGCGACGAAAGTTGTGAACTGCGACGTCACTAAGCAGAGCGATCTGGACGGACTTGTAGCGGATTTAAAGCAGGTGTCGCCGGTATTGCATGCAGTGGTGCATAGTATTGCATTCGCCAATACCGAAGACCTGAATAAACCTTTTCTCGAGACGAGTAGAGATGGATATCTCTTGGCCCAGGAAGTGAGTTCGTATTCTCTGGTTGGAGTGGCTCGAGCGCTAAGTCCTTTGATGACGGAGGGCGGTTCACTTACGACACTTACTTACCTTGGCTCGACGCGGGTTGTACAAAACTACAACGTGATGGGTGTTGCTAAGGCTGCGCTGGAGGCTTCTATGCGCTATCTGGCGAACGATCTTGGCCCCTCCGGTATCCGAGTGAACGCAATCTCCGCGGGCGCCATCAAAACTGCGTCAGCTCGGGCGATTAAGGGCTTTTCCAAGGTCCTTGAAGCAGCGACAGCAGCTCCTCTTCGCAGAAATACAGACCCGGCGGAAGTAGCGGATGCGGCAGTGTTTCTGGCAAGCGATCTGGGAAGAGGAGTTACGGGTAATGTACTATTCGTTGATGCCGGATTTCAGATTATCGGCATGACAGCACAGTGACCGAGCAAATCTCACCTAACGTTTCAATCATCTGTCCGTCTCCATTGACAGGGATTTTGCAACTTCATTATTCTGAGTGTTTCAAGCGCCGCAGCGCACCCAAACGGCTCAACTAAAAGCAAATGAGCTATTTCTTGTTTCTCTAAAACCAATATGATTCAGGTAGAAGGTCTTTCGAAGAGATACGCGCGTCATGTCGCGGTGAATAATATTTCCTTCTCGGTCGACAAAGGTGACATTGTTGGCTTCTTAGGTCCTAATGGTGCGGGCAAGACGACGACGATGCGCATCTTGACCTGCTTTATGCCGCCTACGGAGGGTAAAGCAACCGTGAGTGGCTTTGACGTGTTCGAGCAGCCCTTTGAAGTTAAGAAGCGGATTGGCTATCTACCAGAGGCTCCGCCCGTGTACCCGGAGATGAGTGTACGGGAGTATCTGGCGTTTGTTGCGAACATCAAGAACGTTCCAAGTGCAGATGTCAAACGCCGTACGGAAGAGGTGATGGAGAAATGTTCGGTTGCCGATGTCAAAGATAAGCTGATCTCGAAATTATCGAAGGGCTATCGGCAACGGGTCGGTCTGGCGCAGGCGATTATTCACAACCCCGAGGTGCTGATCCTGGACGAGCCCACATCGGGGCTTGATCCCAAGCAGATCATCGAGACACGTGAGTTGATCCACAATTTGGCCGGCGAACACACGATTATTCTCAGTACGCACATTCTGCCCGAAGTTGAAGCGATCTGCAAGAAGGTCATCATTATCAACAAGGGGCGAGTTGTGGCAACGGACTCGGTCGAGAGATTGAGAAACCGGACAGGTGGAGGATCTATTCAAGTCCAGATTGACACCGATGGGGCAGCCGACGCGGTAGCGGTTCATCAACGGTTGGAACAGGTTTCGGGTGTCAGTAAGGTGCTAGATAAGAATGTGGCTCCGGATAAGTTGATATTTGAAGTGGATACCCTGCCGGGACGAAATGCGCGGGCAGATGTAGCGCGAGCAGTGGTTCAATCCGGCTGGAATTTACTTGAATTGAAATCGCTGACCTACAGTCTGGAAGAAGTCTTCCTCGAACTTACTGGGACGGTTCCAGAACTGGCTCCGGAGGCGGCGATGGTTGTTCCTGCTGCGGAGGAGGTGCAATGAGGAATATCTGGACGATCTGTCGCCGTGAGCTTTACTCCTACTTTGTGTCCCCCATTGCGTGGGTTTTACTCGCGATCTTTGCCCTTCTTAGTGGCACGTTTACGTTTCTGATCAGCCAGAGCTTTGTTCGAGCCGGCTTCGAAAGCCAGATGAGCGGTCAGTCTTTCCCGATGAATGTCAATGAGCAAGTAATTGCACCGCTTTTTTCCAACATTGCGGTGATTGGTCTTTTTCTGATTCCGCTCATCAGCATGCGGCTGTTCGCAGAAGAAAAACGGCAAGGCACCATCGAGTTGCTGATCACCTCACCGATACATGAACTGGAAATTATCGTCGGGAAGTGGCTATCCGCGGTGTTGATGTATGCCGCTTTGCTGGCCGTGCTGGTGATTGACTACTCGTTCCTGTTTTTCTACGGCAATCCGGACTGGAAGCCGGTAGCAACGGGATTTCTCGGCATCCTGCTGCAGGGTGGCTGTTTGCTGGCTCTGGGCACTTTCATTTCCACGCTAACTAAGAATCAGATTGTGGCAGGCGCGGTGGGATTCGCATTAGCTTTACTTCTTTGGATTATGAACTGGACAACTTCGTTCGGTAACTCGGATACAGTGCAGTTCCTAAATTACCTCTCAATTGTTAGTCATCTGGATAGTTTCACGCGTGGAGTTATCGACACCAAAGATGTGCTTTATTACTGCTCTATGATCTTTCTCGGTTTGTTTCTGACGGCTCGCTCCCTTGAGTCGCTGAGGTGGAGGGCGTAATGGCGAATCGAACGAATGATTCAGTTTCGGCTCGTCAGGCGCGCTATGGCGCGACGGCTTCGCTCTACACCATCGTTGTGATTGCCGCCCTAATTCTGGTCAACTGGCTTGGCAATCGCTATAACAAAACCTTTGATACGACCAGTAACAAACGGTTCACGTTGTCTCAGGAGACGAAGAAGGTTATTGACAGCCTCAAGAGTGACGCGACCATCACATACCTTGATCGGCCAAGCGGTTTTGAGCAAGCCAAAGCGACGCTCGACCGGTACGCTAATCTATCGCCCAAAGTCCACGTACAGTATGTAGACATTGTTCGTAACCCGACGATGGCAAGTTCATTCGGTGTTCGTTTTCCCGGAACAGCGTTTGTGAGCATAGGTCAGAGACGGGAAGAAGCGAAGGCGATCACGGAAGAGGGAATAACGGGCGCTTTCGTGAAGGACTTGAAGGGCGTACGAAAAGTTTGTTTCGTGCAGGGAAGCGGTGAGCACCAACTCGAGGACACGCAAGGCACGGGGCTCTCTCAGTTCAAGACGCTTCTGGAACGCGACAACTATCAGGCCCAGGCTGTTTCTCTGATCGACAAGACTCAGGTTCCAAGTGACTGTACCGCGGTAGTCGTCGCAGGTCCGAAAGATGATTACACGCCAAACGAAGTAGCCGCTGTCAAAAGCTACGTGGAAAACGGAGGGCGCGCGATGATTCTTCTGGATCCGCCGCTTGATTTTCAACGTGAGCACATCGCCGAAAATGCCGGTCTTTCAACGTTGCTCAGCAATTGGGGTGTCACGCTCAACAAAGACTTGGTGCTGGAGCAGAATCCAGTGGGTCAGATTGTCGGTGTCGGACCAGAGGTGCCCTTGGTTTCGGCCTACGATTCACAACCGATTGTGAACGATCTGAAAAATCACTACACGGGCTTTCCAGTTACCCGCTCGCTCCAAGTTAAAAATGGCGATAAGACTACCGTTCAAAAATTGTTCTCGACTAGCGATAGCGCCATCGCAACGAACAAGCTGAAATCGAACGAAGTGAATCCGGCAGACCCGAGCAATAAAAAGGGACCATTTGCGCTTGGTGCTGCAGGAACTTATAACAACGGGAAGCCGAATGATGCCGGCCGCTTTGTGGTGGTTGGCACCTCCGGGTTTATTAATAACGGCATGCTGCATTTCCAGGCGAATCCGGATCTCGCTCTTAACGCTGTCAACTGGCTGACGTCAGATGAGGACCTTATCTCGATTCGACCTAAGGGGCCCGAAGACCGGCGCCTGACCATGACGCAGAGACAGATGAATATCTTTGCCTATACGGTTCTGATTGCGCTTCCGCTCTTCATTATTGCCGCGGGAGTCACTATCTTCTTGAAGCGGAGATAGGCAATCTATGAAACCACGTAATCTGGTTGTAGCGGCAATCGTTCTGGCTGCTTTGAGCGGCGGCGTTTGGTGGGCGAAGAAGCATCCAAGCGCCAGCAATACTGCTGCTACACCCCCGGCTCAGAAGATTGCCGATATCCCGCAGGCTAAAGTCCAGCAAATCAACCTATCTAAGAAGGGCAGTCCGACGCTGACGCTTCAAGCGCACAATGGGCGGTGGAGCATCACTTCGCCCGAACAGTATCCAGCAGATCAGGATGCAGTCACCACGTTTTTGTCTGCGCTAAGTCCACTCAATGCAGATACCGTTGTGGACGATCATCCTAAGGATGTTGCTCAGTTCGGGCTAAGCGATCCGCAGCTAAGCGTCACGGTTCGTGAGACGAATGGGAAGAGCGATCAATTTCTAGTGGGGAGCGATGTGCCCGCTGGATCGCTTACTTACCTGCGGACTGGCGCGAAACCGACCGTCTATGCGGTCGCGAATTCCGTTAAATCGTCATTCGATAAGAGCGTGAACGACCTGCGGGATAAACGGCTACTCACTTTTGACTCGAACAAGGTCACGTCAGTCGATTTAGTTTCCTCGAAAGGCGATCTAGAGTTCGCCAAAAATAATCAAGGCGATTGGCAGATAGCGAAACCGCAGCCTGCGCGCGCCGACAGCTTTCAAGTGGAAGAGCTTCTGCGCAAGCTGGCCGATGCGAAGATGGACCTTTCGACGAACGCTGATAACCAAAAGAAAATCGATGCTGCTTTTGCTGGAGCTCAACCTGTCGGTATGGCTAAATTGACTGATGCGGCGGGTACGCAGAGCTTGGAGGTCCGGAAGAGCAAAGACGACTACTACGCCAAAAGCAGCGTCGTCAAAGGCGATTATAAAATTTCGACGGACTTGGGTCAGGAAGTCGGCAAGTCGCCTGACGATTTTCGAAATAAAAAAGTATTCGATTTCGGGTTCAGCGATCCAACCAAGCTTGGTTTCCAGCAAGGGAATTCGGAGAAGACCTATGTGCGAAGCGGCACCGATTGGAAGGCGAACGGACAGACCATGGACGCCGGTTCTGTGCAAGCTCTGATCGATAAGCTTCGCGATGTGGCGGCAACAAAATTCGTTACGAGCGGCTTCACGACTCCGATGTTGACGGTCGCAATTACGTCGAATGACGGCAAACGCTCGGAAAAAGCGGAGTTTGCGAAAGCTAATGATGGTTACATCGCTCGTCGTGGGAACGAGCCCACCCTTTACCAACTCGATAACAAAGCGGTAAGCGATATTCTGGAGGCTGGTAAGGGGATTAAACCCGCAGCTCCCGGTGGCAAGAAATAGACTGGGCAGGGTGCCGGATATGTCGGCTCTAAATACAGATCTATATCAGCTCACAATGGGCGCGGGTTACTTCGCCGCGGGAAAAACGAAGGAGATTGCAACTTTTGAATTGCTGGTGAGGCGTCTTCCGCCGAACCGCAATTTCCTCGTAACGGCTGGACTGCAGCAGGCAATTGAATATCTTCAGAGCTTGCAGTTTGCTCCTGAAGAAATCGAATTTCTTCGTTCGCTCCCGCAGTTAAAGAATGCTCCTCCGGAGTATTTCGATTTCCTACGAGACTTACGTTTCACAGGGGATCTCTATGCGATGCCAGAGGGTACGCCCGCATTTGCCGGTGAACCTATGGCGATCATTCGAGCGCCTCTAATTGAGGCGCAGTTGGTCGAGACGTATCTGTTATCGACGTTCGCATTTCAGACGACCATCGCGTCGAAAGCGGCACGCTGTGTTCTGGCGGCTCCGGATCGCACGATCGTAGAATTCGGTAGTCGCCGGGCTCATTCTCCTGATGCTGGTCCGCTAGCTGGTAGGGCATCGTTTATCGGCGGCTGTACTGGCACGAGCAATACGGAGACAGGCATGCGTTTCGGGATTCCTGTTTTCGGGACGGCGGCGCATTCCTGGACGATGGCTTTTCAAGAGGAAGAAGAATCGTTCCGCGTGCTCCAGCGCTTGATGGGAGAGTCCACTGTTTTTCTGGTCGACACATATGACACGATCGCGGCGACTCATCTCGTTGCTCAGCTTGGCAAGCCGCTGTGGGGCGTGCGTCTGGACAGTGGCGACATCGAAAGCCTTTCACGCCAGGTGCGTCAGATCCTCGACCAAGCCGGCTTACATGACGCGAAGATTATGGCGACCAATGATCTCGACGAGCATCGTTTAGAGCACCTGGTTCGAGCAGGGGCTCCCATCGATGTGTTCGGCGTGGGAACTCAGCTGGCGACATCGGCAGACGCGCCAGTGCTTTCAGCAATCTACAAAATGGTTGCGCTAGAGGTAGATGGCATGCTTCACTACACGGCAAAGTTCAGCGGGGAAAAGAGCACTCTTCCAGCGGCAAAACAGGTCTACCGCGGTGAAAACGCCGACACGATTTCGCTTTACAACGAATGCAATCCGAAGTTGGAGGGTGAGCCACTTCTCCACCCCTTCATACTCAATGGCGAGTTGCTGGAGCCGCTGCCTTCCATGCAGAAGATCCAGGCAAACACTAAGAGTCGGATTGCGGCACTACCATCTTCCCTGCACTCACTGAGCGAAGCCGTGCCTTACGAGACAAACGTGAGCCAGAATTTGCTGGATCTGGCAGAAACCGTACGTGAGGAACATCAGGCGGCTCGTTAGTGAAGACGATTTTCTTTGATGTTGATACGCAGATCGACTTTCTCTTCCCGGCCGGCGCGCTCGCTGTTCCCGGCGCCGGAGCAATCCTGCCCAATCTGGCCGCACTCACCCGCTTTGCAGCCGCAAAACAGATTCAAATTGTTTCGACAGCGGATGCTCACACGGAGGACGATCCGGAGTTTAAAGTCTGGAAGCCCCATTGCGTAATTGAAACGGCCGGTCAACAGAAAGTCGCTGCGACGCTTCTGGCCAAGCCAATGCTGATCAGTATGGCCGAAGACTCGTTCGATTTGGTGGCCGACCAGGCCGGAATGGGCGGCCAGGTTATCGTTGAGAAGCAGAATTTGGATCCTTTTTCGAATCCGAATCTCCGTCTGTTGCTCGATTTAATACAGGCGGATCGTTTTGTGGTTTATGGAGTGGTCTCCGAGGTTTGCGTTCAGTATGCCGTAGCTGGACTACTTCAAACCGTAGCGAAAATCGAGTTAGTCAGTGACGCAGTGAAAGCATTCGACGAGCAGAAGGCACGGGAATTTTTGAGCGAATTTGTGTCGCGTGGAGGTTCGCTGACGACAACCTCGTCGATTGTTAGCGGTTAAACGTAACTACGTGCTGGCCCGCCGGCAACACAATGATTGGTTCAAGCGCTCCAGCAGCCGCCTTCCAGAATGGCACGCCGTCCACTTCGATGGAGGAGACTCGCGAAGCAAGAGTTGCAAGAGCGCGCATCTCACTTCGATAGGCTAACTCGGTACGATCTTTCGAGGCAATCGCTGATCGAATCTCGCCGTTGAAGTCGGCGATTACAACGCCGGGCGATTCTACGCCAGGGCTTAAGCGGTGCTGACCCGCGGGAGCAAGCAGGGAATCGCTGTTTTGGACGGGCCATAGTTTTCCGTCGACTTCGACCGGTCCCTGCCAGGCGACCCGAGTTTGCTCGCGAGCTTGAAGATCCAACTCATCGGGACCGTGCTCTGAGACTTTTGCCGTAGTGGCGGCGGCTGGAAGAATAGACAAGTCCACCTTCTCTAAAGAGTTCTCGAAATAGAGCGCCACGTGTGAAAACGATTCCGCTGCTTGATGCACTAATTCAAACAACTCGACACCGGTTTGTTTCTTTGTAGGGTAGACATCCTGGTAACGCTCCACCACGTTGATGTCAATCGCCAGTTTGCCTGTTTCGGGTTTGAGCTCGTCATATTTTTCAGCCAACTTGGTGTAGCGCTCCGGGCCCAAATTCCAGAGTGTTGCCGGATCTTCCACCAGAAGGGCGCTCTTGTGCTGAGTTGCGGCGGAGAGACTACGGGCGGTGTCGGCTCCAAGCTTATCGCGGATACCGGAATCGAAGCGGTCATCGATTTGCGTCAGGACGACATTGAGGTATGGCTTGGTCTTACGAATCTCTTCCATCTGTTTCAGCCATTCGGACTGCAGGCGGGAGGCAAGGACTGCCCGAAAATCCAAAAACTTACGGAGGGCGGCCGGATTTGTTGTTTGGGAGTAGGAAGAGGTCGGGTCAAACAGTAGTTCGGGATCGAATCCCGCTATGGTTTTGAATTCAGCGCGGATGTCGTCGTTCATCGGAGTAAATCGAGCTGGGTTCGATGCGCCTTCCAGCGACTCGAAGTACAACTCGGCCAGATTCACTCCATCCCAGTCGAACTTATTTAAAACATCGGTAAGCAGACGAGCGATTTCCTTTTGACAGTCCGCGTTCTGTAGGTTCATCAGCTTGCGCCAGTCGAGTTGCGCATCCTGGCCCAACGCCGTTTTTTCACGCCATCTCGGATGATCCGCCCAGAATCTCTCGCTGACGTGCGGCAACTCCAGCCAGGCATAGACCAAGATGGAGTTTCGATGACATGCCTCAATCAGCTTTCTTAGATATTCGTCTTGAGCCGGGTCCGGCTCCATGTTGTGCCACGCCGCCACGTGCAAGGAACCGATACCGGCCTGGCGCCAGCGATGAGCCAGGTAGTCTACGTCCGCGCGAAGACGGTATGAGGAGTCGAAGAAAGCCCAAAGACTTGTGCTGCGCAACGGCAGAGACAAACCGAGATCGGAGAGCGCCTGCAGGAGGTAAGGATAGCGCTCAAAACCGCTCGGGCCAGGATCGGTGGCCAACCAGAGGATCGCTCCGTGAGCGGTTCGCTTGCCGGCCAAAACGGGACTGTTCTTCCATCGTTCGGAGGCAAAAACTTGAAAGCCATCGGGAAGTTCAATCGCCGGAACTGTGACCGGCTGTTCCCATATGACCGAAGCTTTCGGTGCGTGGACATCGGAAATCTGCCGAATCGAGATTTTCTCAGGCTTGGACTTGAACCCGAGACTCGCAGCGGCGGAACCAAAGCCCTGAACGATCACGATGCGGTCAGCGGAGGCGTTCAGGATGTTTGCTGTGGAATCGGCTGAGAAGATTTGGATAGAAGCATTCGCGTCTCCGGCGGTGATGCCGACTGCGCCGAAGATGGTTGTCCAAGAATTTGCGCCCGACCCGTTAGATTGGAAAGACAACGTGCCGGCAGCGAGCGAGAAACAGCCCAGAGCGAATCCTAGAATAAACCGAATGTGCGGCTCTGATTTCATTTCGTAAAGGCGTACCACAAACCAACACGGAAGTCGTTGTAATTAGGGCGTCTTGGATTGCCCACATTGTTCGTGTAAGCGCCCCGGACGAAATCGCTCGAAATGTAAGCTCCGGGACGCATCCATGGCATATGCACTCTGATGCCCGGCCCGATTTCGCCGGCCTCCGCCCAATACTGATTCTTCAGATCGTGCAAGTAGTTTGCGTTGAGCAGAACCTCAGCCGAAAGTTTGTTCCACGGCGCGAAGGTCCAGCCGGCCCGGTTCTTGGACTGAAAGATCCAGTCCTTGTCATAGCGGCTGATATAGACGGCATCTCCGGTGGTTTCAAAGAAGAGCCCGGGGGAGTTGCCGCCGAGGAGATGACCGAATCCCTTTTCAAAGTTTAGACCGCCGCGGTAGTCCGGAATGGCAGTCCCGAAGCCCGCACGGACGGGCATATCCCGCACGCCTTCGCCGGCTTCGGCCCAGCCCGTGAAATGATGCCAGGTTTTCGATGAGACGCCCACGCCGAAGATGGCCACGTTATCCCACAGGTCTCGCGGCTTGGTGCTGTCCAGCGGCAGAGAACTGGTGAGATCGCCGGTGAGGCGAGCGGACAAGTACACCGAGAACCATTTGTTCATGTCTTTCCAGGGGAGCGGGAATGTGCGTTTGACTTGGTCGTAAGAAAACATGTCGTGCCAGCGGGAAGAGTACATCAGCAGCGTCCAAACAGTGGTTTGCGCCGGAGTGTCTCCGTTGAGGTTGTGAAAGGCTTTGGCGGCTTGCGCTGCGATCACTGGATCGTTGCAATGGCGCACCCGGTCGAACCACTGAATCGCATCGGCATCGTCCTTGGCGTAGTTGTACGCCCAGCCCAGCTTGAGCATGACTTCGGCATCGTCGGGATCCTCATCGTGAGCCTGGCGAAGGTATTTAATTGCATCCCGGGCGAAGCCCAGCGCTAAGCTTTTTTCGCCCAGCTGCTTGGCTCCCGCTTGAGGAGAAGCTCCGGTCACGCGGGGTGCCGCCACAGCCACTTTCTTTACGCCGTGCAGCGCATCCAATTGATCGCGCGAGAGCCTGTCATTCGGATCGAGCGCCAGTATTTTTTCAAACTGCTCAACCGCGTCGGATCGCTTGTCTATTGCGAGATAGAGAAACGCCAGCTCGCGGCGTAAGTCGATATTCCGCGGATCGATTTCCAGAGCCTTGACGAATTCGTAGGGGTAGGGATAGCGAGAGCCCCATAGTTCCAGGCCCTGCTCCGCGGTTCGAGAATTCCGTTCTCGGGAGGCGGCGAGGATAGCCGCGCGTGCTTCATCTACGCGATTGAGCTGTTGCCAGACCCTCGCTTCAATTAACAAAAGCTCGCTGAGCTGAGGCTTCAACTGGCGGCAGATGGCATACTGTTCGGCGGCAAGGGGCAGTTCATCGCGGAGTTCGGCTAAATGCGCGAGTTCCCAGTGCGCGCTGAACATTGAGATGTCGTTGGGACTTGCGGAACGGGCTAATGCCTGCTGCCAGCGAGCTATTCCCGTGGCAAGCGGCTGGTCGATGTTTTGAAACGCTTTTTCGGCTGTAGCGCGGGTGGCTGCTGTGCCGTTCCTGCGAAGTCGCTCAAACATCCGGCGAGCTTCGACCGGCTTCTTCGTTTCAAAAGCGAGAAAGGCAAACTCCAGGGCTGCCGTTTCGTCGTGTGAATTGAGCTTCAGAGCGGCTTCAAATTCGTCCCGAGCCTCAACGTTGTCCCCCGTCTTCAGGAGCGTGTAGGCCAAGTTTTTATGGGCGCTCGCGTTGTTCGGATTTTTAGCCAGCGTTATTCGGAACTCCACGATTGCGGAGTCATAGTCCTTTTGCGTGGACGCTTGGAATGCTTTTGCGAGTTCGATTTCACCTAAATCCGGTTCAAAAGTATAAGCCGGCACGGCGATGGCAAGTGACGCTGCCATCACAAGAGCAAGGCGGACATGGGGAACCGAGGAGAACATTCGCCGAGAGATAAGTTCCCGGCGAAGAAAAAACTTCTCGTTCGGAGTGGAATGCTAGTTCACGGACAGATTCAGCTGCTGTTGAACCTCATCATGAAGAACGGCAACGGCCGGATCTCGTCGCAGCGCACCGTCGTAGCGACCCCAGAATTCGCTCGCCTCTCTGGAAGGAGAAAGCAGGGCGCGCGTATCGCCTATCAACTGTTCTAATTGCCGGTCTGAGGCGGGTGGTTTCTTGGCGGCCAACGATTCGTCAATCTGCACGATTAACTTAGTGACTGGTTGCAGCCAGGCGAACCAGGCGTCGTTGATCAATAGTTGCAGGAACGCGCCAGGAGAGGTGACCGAACCATGAGTGAGCTCGTAAGCGGTGCGTTCCGAATCGAGCAAAGCCTTATGCAGAACAAGGACTGAATCTCTCAGGTCTTTTAATCGCTGACGTGCCCCATTGGAAGCAGTTTGGGGTAACTCCATCAAACTTCAGATTAGCGCGGCAGCGATTTAGAGACCAATCCGCTACTTGGCTGTTTGAGCGGTCTTTTGATCGATCTTGGCTAAAGCCTCACGAATACTTGCGGCGTCCTGTGCGTTCGGCGCTGCGGCTAAATAGGCGCGCATATGCACAGCGGCCTGTGACAGATCTCCCTTCTCAAGAGAGATCCGGGCCAAGAGCGTATCGGCTTGTGCGTATTTGTGTCCGGCATCCAATTGCAGCAACTGTTTGGCGCTTTTCTCCGCTTCGTCCAGCCTTTTCAGGTTGTAATTTGCAAGAGCGTTGTACCAGAAGGCACTCGGGAACTCTACGGGATTCAAATCAATGGCGTGCTTGCTAAAGCCGGCGGCCTCTTCCCACTTCAATCCTTGAGCAGATAATAAAGCCAGCCGATCATAAGGACTGACATATCGATTATCAGCCGAGATCGCCGACTCGAAAGACTTACGAGCGTCCTGTGCATTTCCTTTTTGCTGTTGAATTTGGCCCAGTGCGTACCATGCGATTGCATACTTCGGATAGTTGTCTGTCGCTTCGCTCAAGTACTTCTCGGCATCGTCGAATTTGCCCTTCCCTGCCAGTTCAATTCCCTTTGCATACTCCTTTTGGGCATGCTTAGGCGCCATTGCTGTGGTCACGCTAATAGTAGATCCCTTTACGTTGGCCAGGGGATGCAGAGTAATGCTGATCTTGTCCGAGACGCCGCCGCTGATCAAGCGATCATACCCAAGACTTAGGCTGTTAGATCGATAACCGGGGTACGACGCACGGATGTCTCAGTTGGCTAAGGCGCTCATCCGATTTCCACTCAATGAAGTGTTAGAGCCGAAGGATCGCAGACCTGAATTCTGATCGGAAGCGTCGGGATCAATGCCCTCGTTCTGTCCAAGCTGGAAGTAGAAGAAGCCTTTTGAATCGGTGTGTGCAAGGAAGTGCGTGCCTCCGGAGGCGCAGACCCGCTCAATTCTAATATTCATATTGGGCGGTGTACCGTCTGAGAAGAGTACTTGGCCCGAAAGGAAGATGGGATTCGATTGTTGAATGCCGTTGCGGTCGGTCGAGTTACCGAAGTTGGGGTTCGACGGATTGCTGGGTGAAACAGTGCCTCGGTTGGAAGACCCGATGTTGCCAGAGGAAGAACTTGCTGCCCCGGTCGTCTTTTGAGCAAAGCTGAAACTTGTATTCAGCAGCAAGACGGCGATTGGGATCGTTGCAAGATGCTGACTGATTCGGAAAACGTTCATAAATCCCCAATATTGTGGTTTGAGTATCCCACAAATTCGGGAGCTCTGCGGGTCAGGCATTCCAGGCTTTACGCGGCGCATCGGGAAGGCGCACGAAGGTAAGCCAAAAATCCTCGATCGAACGAACCTTGCGAAGAAAATCGTCAATGTCTACCGGTTTTGTCATGTAGCAATTGGCGTGTAATCCGTAGGCCCTGTGAACGTCAGCATCGTCATCGGAAGTGGTGAGGACGATTACAGGAATCTGCCGGAGGTCCGGATCATCTTTGATGTCAGCGAGAACTTCGCGTCCGTCTTTCTTCGGTAGATTTAGATCTAATAAAATCAAATCCGGCCTTGGGGCCTGGGCGTACTGGCCCTGCCTTCTTAGAAAATTGAGCGCCAACACTCCATCTTCCGCCAAGTCAAGCTTGTAAACGAAACGGCCGTCTCGGAATGCTTCTTCCACTAAACCAGCATCTGCGGGATTGTCCTCAACCAACAGTATTCTGACCGGACTGTTCACGTGCTACGCTTCCTCCTGCCCAACTAATTGCTTGGCTTTCTGCCGCACTGAGCACAAAATTTCTCCGGATTATCGGGACCGTAAACGAGAAAGTAGATCCCTCCCCGGGCCTTGAAACAGCTGAAATATGACCTCCGTGCCCTTCGACGATTCGTTTGCAAATAGCTAATCCAATTCCAGTTCCCGGATAAGCTCCAACCTGATGAAGCCTCTGAAAAATGATGAAAATCTTTGCCGTATATTCCGGTTCGAAGCCGATTCCATTGTCGCTTATGGAGATCACCCAGTTGTCCTTCTCTCGCCGCGCTTCGATGGTGATCTCGGGAAGCTGGTTCGGCTTGCTGAATTTCAGAGAGTTCCCGATCAGGTTTTGGAAGACGAGAACAAGTTTCCCAGCGTCCGCGTCTATAGTGGGGAGCGGCCCACTGACGATCTGGGCATGCCGTTCAGCGATCGCCAGCCGGAGATTGTCTTTTGCCTGTTGCACGATGACATTCAGATCCACTCGGGCGAGACTCAAAGCCTGGGTTCCGGCACGAGAGTATTCGAGCAGATCCTGCACCAGAATCTGCATGCGCTTTGCACCGTCTACAACGAAGCGAATGTACTTGTCAGCTTGCTCGTCAAGTTTTCCCTCATAACGACGTCCAAGTAGACCGGCATAACTGCCGACCGTGCGCAGCGGCTCTTGCAGGTCGTGGCTGGCGACATGCGCGAATCGGCTGAGATCTTCGTTCGATCGCCTCAGTTGCTCATTGGCGGACTCCAGCTCTGCGGTACGCTCCTGAACGCGCTTCTCGAGTTTTACGTTGAGCTGCCGTATTTCGAATTCTGCTAAATCCCGACTCAAGCCATATTGAATGGTGGAGCGATAGGCCCAATACAGGAGAACGATATTCAGCAGGACACCGGCGGCTGAGCAGATGAAAACCTGACTCTGATTGCCTTTCTCGGCATTAATCCGCTGCAGGAGTAATCGATTTTCTTCCCCATGCATGATGCGAATCTGTGCCCGAATGTCGCGCATCATCTTCGATCCTTGCTCCATTCTGAACACAGCCTGGTCCGTAACGATGGACCGGGATGGTGGAAGCAGAATGGCGTTCTGGATTTCGTCTAATCTTTTGTCGATCAGCGCAGATAGTTGAACGATGTTTTTCCTCTGCGCTGGATTATCGGCGGTTGCGGTACGAAGCTCGGCAAGTTGTCGATGGATTCTCTCTTTTATTCGGAGGTAGTTCACTGCGTAATTGCGCTTTGCGGTTAATAGAAATCCGCGCTGATTACTCTCCGCTCTCACCATGGCGTCGAGGATGTCCTCAATTTGAACCAGAACATCTTTGGTGTGAGAAACGTCCGAAATCGTGATCCGGTGTCGAGCCGCGACCAGGAAGCTTGTGGATCCCACCAACAATGGAACAGTCAGGACCAGCAAAAACAAGGCACGGGTACGTCTTTGAAATGAGGCGCTCATCACCTCTTCTCGTTCAAATCAAAGACAGGAAGAACTTGCCAACGCCGATGATGGAGTGTGCAATAGCAAGCACTGTGAGGCAACTTACCGAGCAAGAAAAGCCTTCGGCAAGATCGCCACATGTTGATGAGCAATGCTTTGGGTGCTGCGCTCGAGTACTAATCGACGCGAAGTCTCCGTCTAACATAGCCAGCATACCCTGTCGGGTTCGGAAACTTCTAAACGAAAACTAAACTGAGGACCGCATTGCGACCGCTTTACGATTTTCCGTCACGCGTGCGCTCCATTCTGCGCCTGCCAGGATAATTAGCGTCGCGACGAATGCCCAGAGAATAATGCTGGTCGACTGAACAAAGGGTGGAACTTCGCTGCGGAGTTTCGCTCTTAGCCAAGGCCAGGTGAGAATGTTGACGTATTTCGATAGCTCGAGCAACGCACCGACCGCAATGGATGGAGGGATCAAGCGCTTCACCTGGATTCGCGTATTGGGAAGCGCCCAATACACAAGGAAGATCATCAGCATGCTGATGAGCACGGCAGTGAGCTTGAAGACGATGATCCGGATCACAGCGCCGGTGTGACTGGACCCAAACCGCTGAACGACGTAGTGAACATTCAGTGTAGTCACGCTCACGGAGGTCAGGACAAGAGCGCCGCACGCAAAGATCAGACCTAGACTAATAACCTGATTTTGAAGAAAGCTGCGGTTCTGTTTTACGCGCCAGATGCGATTGAAGGCGACCTCGAGAGGAACGAAGATTCCGTTAGCCGTGAAGAGGAGAAGAAACACCGAGAGCCAGCTGAATTTGTGCTGGATGGCGGTCTGCATCAAATAGCTTTGGAAGTCGACACCAAAGCCCGGCGGGAAATAGTCGTTTACGACTTGTATGATCATCTGGGTTGCAGCGTGCCAATGAAACACGGACTGCGAAAGGATGATCATTGCCACCAGAAATGGAAAAAACGAAAGCAAGACGTTCGCTGCGACTGCAAACGAATAGACATGCACTTCGGTTTGAGCTAAGAAGCAAAGCGAAGGCCAAACGTTTGCCCAGAGAGACTGCCGCGAAGCGGCTCGAAGGAAAGGATCACTTTCAAAAGCATCACGACGCTCGCCACATCCGGGCAGCGGAGACGGCGAAAGAGGCTCTGTCGATGCGATAGAGCTGCCGTCGTTGAAAGAACTCACTTCGGCTTATCCTGCCTGCTGATATGCGTGAGGTCGTAGCTACTGTCCTGATGGACTGTTAGTGTAGCTTTGATTTGTTCTCCTACTTGAAGCTGCTTGAATTCGGCCTCTGATTGCACGGGATAATCCATCGCCATGGCATCCATAAAATTCGGAATGGCCGCAGCGTCTACTGTCGCGACATGACTTTTCGTATCTAAAGCTGTCACGCGCCCGGTAAGCTGATATTTCCGACCAGTTTTGCTGTCCGTGGACTTTCGGCCACAGCTCGCGACTAAGAATGCAGAGAAACAGATGAGTAGAATTCGATTCACAGTTGATACTACTTCAGGTTAACTGTTGCGAGCCGGTCCAAAAGTTCTCTGCAAATCGATGTTCGTTCTACAATATAAGCAACTCGCTCCAGAAGAACGTTGTGAAGAGTCTTGGCGGCCCGGAATTACTTATCATCGCGATCGTCTTCTTTCTATTATTTGGGGGAAGAAAACTTCCGGAATTGGCGAAGGGATTAGGTCAGGGAATTCGTAACTTCAAGAAATCAGTACAGGACAAACAGGAAAAGCCGAAAGAATAAAGACAGGTATAGTTGGAACTAGTGAGCGGAACCCTGCAACAGACACAGGGCTCCGCAACGATGACGCCGTTTTTATTTGGCAGCTGTTTTCTTAGGTGGTACGATGGCATCCTTCACCGATTTGGCGAGGCGAAACTTAACCACTTTTTTAGCTGGAATTTTAATGGCCTCACCGGTTGCCGGATTTCGGCCCGTGCGAGCTTTACGCTCCGCACGCACAAGCCGTCCGATGCCCGGCAGCACAAAAACGCCATTTTTCTTCGTCTCGCGAACGGCGAGTTGTGCGAGCGATTCCACGAATTGCTTCGCAACTTTGTTGTTGACGCCAGTAGTTTCCGCAAGTTCTCTTATAATCGCGGTCTGGGTCATCTTTTTGATTTCGGCCATTGAGCCTCCTACGTTATTCGTTGTGTCGAGAATTCCGCATCCACACTAGCCCTGTCAACTTACTGCGTAGAACAGAACGACGCAAGAATGTTTGAACTCCTCGGTCATCCTGATGATACGGGGAGTGCGCCCTCATTGTAAAGCAAAAACGGCTAAACTCCGAGGTTTTTTGATGTTTTGTGCAGCAGACCCACTCGGAAACACCATGAACACAGCTCTCCGGGAACATAGGACGGGTCAAAAGCAGCATTCGACGACTCTCCAACAGCCGTGGCTACAATCAGATTATGTCCGCGAGTGCTGCCGCCGAGGAAATTCTGACTAAATACGAGCCCGTGATCGGTCTCGAAGTTCACGTCCAGCTGGGTACAAAGACCAAAATTTTCTGTAGCTGCCCACTCGAGTTCGGAGCGCCTCCGAATACCAATGTCTGCCCGGTTTGCCTCGGATTACCAGGCGCTTTGCCCGTCCTGAGCCGCAAGGCTGTCGAGCTGGCAATTGGAGCGGCTATCGCTCTTCACTGCAAGGTGAACCCTTTCTCCCGGTTCGCCAGAAAGAACTATTTTTATCCCGACCTGCCCAAGGGCTATCAAATTTCCCAGTATGATCAGCCGCTCGCGGAGCACGGCTACGTTGACATTGTGACCGCCAAGGGCGAGAAGCGGCTTGGCGTCACGCGTATCCATATGGAAGACGATGCCGGGAAGAGCATTCACGACGGCTTCAAAGACTCTGACCGCTTTACCTACGTCGATCTCAATCGATCCGGGACGCCTCTGATCGAGATTGTCAGCGAACCGGATATGCGCTCGTCCGAGGAGGCCTACGCTTATCTGACCGAAGTAAAACAGACACTTCAATATGTTGGAGTCTCCGATTGTGACATGGAGAAGGGGCAATTGCGCTGTGATGCAAATGTCTCCCTACGCCGGCGCGGTACGGAAAAGTTCGGCACGAAGGCCGAAATAAAGAACTTAAATTCTTTCCGCTACGTCAAGATGGCTCTGGACTACGAGATTGAACGCCAAGGCGAATTGCTGGAAGCCGGTCAAAAGATCGAGCAGGAAACGCGGTTATACGATGTGGACAGCGGTCGCACTGTTAGCATGCGGAGCAAAGAGCATGCTCATGACTACCGCTATTTCCCCGAACCGGATTTAGTGCCTCTGAGAATAAGTGAGCACTGGCTGTATGCGGTCCGCTCCAGCTTGCCGGAGTTGCCGCAGGACCGCCGAAAACGGTTCATCAAGGATTATGGACTACGTGAATACGATGCCCAGGTGTTGACTCTCACGCGCGAGACGGGAGACTACTTTGAGGTAGCAGCAAAGATTACCGGGGACGGCCGAACGACGGCGAACTGGGTAGTCGGTGATCTGATGGGGTTGTTGAAAGCGGCAGGAACAGAGATCGTCCAGGCGCCGATAAGTGCTCAGAATCTAGGTGAGCTGGTTGCGCTCCTAAACCGGGGAGAGTTGTCCGGCAAGCTTGCCAAGGAGATCTTGCCTAAGATGTTCGAGACCGGCGATTCGGCTTCTGTAATCATGGAGCGGGAAGGCCTGAAGCAGATCTCAGATTCCGGAGCGCTCGAAAAGATAGTCGATGAAGTGCTCAGCGCCAATCCGAAGCAAGTTGAGCAATATAAGAGCGGAAAGACAGCTGTAATGGGATTTCTGGTCGGTCAAGTGATGAAGGCCAGCCGGGGACAAGCTAACCCTTCCGTCGCTAACGAAACACTCAAACGAAAGCTCGGCTGAACTTTTCAGATCGAGACTACGTACGAGCAACCGGCGTCCGCGCTTCGTTTTGATGCCGGACGTCGATTCCCTTGACAAGAAACAGAACATCTTCAGCGATGTTCGTTGCGTGGTCGGCGATCCGTTCCAGGTTTCTGACGACGCTGAGAAGTCGCAGAGCCTGCGGAATCTGACTCGGATTGTTCTCCATAAAACTGGTGAGTTCATGGTAGTTTGCCGTTCGTAAATTATCGACCGCATCATCGGATGCAAGTACGCTACGAGCCAGTTCCGCGTCTCGGCTTACGAATGCATCCAGCGCCTTGCGAACCATGCCCTGCGCTAAAGCGGCAATGTGAGGAATATCGATCAAGGGACGGATTACCGGTTCCGATATGAGTGCGATAGCCCCTTCGGCCATGCTCACCGAAAGATCGCCCATTCGTTCGAGATCGTTGTTGATCTTTATGGCGGCTGTAATCAAGCGGAGGTCGGCAGCCATCGGAGCTTGCAGCGCCAATAGGGAGATCGCCATGTCATCGATTTCGATCTCAAGCTGATTGACCCGTCCTTCGTTCTTGATGACTTGCCGGGCAAGCTCTTCGTTTTTCTCAACAACACCCTGGACACTACGATAAATAGCGCTTTCAACAAGCGCACTCATCTCAAGCAACTTAGCTTTTAGTTGCTCGAGCTCGTTTTGAAAATGCCGCACTTGAAATTAACTTCCTTTTGTACCGTTCGTCATCCGAATCGGCCGGTGATGTAATCTTCCGTTTCCTTTTTGGTCGGGTTTTGAAACATTACCCGCGTATCGTCGAACTCGATGAGCTTACCCAAGAAGAAAAATCCTGTAAAATCAGCAAGGCGCCCGGCTTGTTGCATGTTGTGGGTGACAATCACGATGGTCGTAATGTTCTTGATCTCGAAAAGCAGTTCTTCAATCTTCAAGGTTGCAATCGGATCGAGAGCCGAACACGGTTCATCAAGCAGCAGAACCTCTGGTTCAACTGCCAGAGCGCGAGCGATACACAAACGCTGCTGTTGACCGCCGGACAAAGCGGTAGCGGGTTTGTTGAGCTTATCTTTTACCTCATTCCACAGTGCTGCGTGCGTCAGGCTTCTTTCGACGGCTTCTTCAATGACGGAGCGTTTGCGGACGCCATTCACACGAAGTCCGTACGCGACGTTATCGAAGATGCTCTTCGGAAATGGGTTGGACTTCTGAAAGACCATGCCCACGCGCCGGCGGAGCGCGGTGACGTCCATAGCCAGAATATCTTGCTCGTCCAGTCGCAGTTCACCCTCGACACGTGTATTTCTTAAGATTTCGTTCATGCGGTTCATCGTCCGCAAGAAGGTCGACTTGCCGCAGCCAGAAGGTCCAATAAAGGCCGTCACCTTGAACGATGGGATCGTGATGCTGATGTTGTGAAGTGCTTGGAAACTGCCGTAGTAGAAGTTCAGATCCTTCGAAACGAGCTTTGTGGTTGTTGGAGCGGCTGGATTCGAGGAACTCGTCTGAGCCGCTGCTGCCTTTTCGGCTTGCTGTTGTTGGGGAATCGCCAAGTTTATCTCCGGGACGCCGCCGGACCTCGGCTTATAATTAGCCGGGCCGTTACGTTAATCACTAATACCAGGGTAAGCAATACGAAACCTGCCGCCCACGCTTGCTGATGCAGATCTTCGTCTGGGGAGATCGCGTAGTTGTAGATCATTACCGGCAGAGTAGCGATTGGAGCTAACCAGCCGCGGCTCCAGAACATGTTTCCTAAGGCTGTAAAGAGTAAAGGCGCAGTCTCTCCGGCAACGCGCGCCAGATTCAGCATCATTCCAGACGTTAATCCGGAGATCGCGGCAGGGATAATGACGGTAAAAATCGTACGCGCTTTAGTGGCGCCAAGCGCCATTGCCCCTTCGCGCATGGAATTGGGAATGGCGCGCAAAAATTCTTCGGTGGTTCGCACGGCGATTGGAATCATCATAATGCCCAGTGCGATGCCGCCGGCCAGAGCGGAGAAGTGTTTCATCGGCCGAACCACCATCGCATAAGCGAAAATACCGATGACGATGGAAGGAACGCCATTCAGGAGATCGACCACGTAACGGACCAGAAAAGCAAACGCTTTTCCGCTGTACTCAGCTAAAAATACGCCTGACAAAAATCCAATGGGGACGCCGATGCCAGTAGCGATCAGCAGCACCTTTCCGCTGCCGACGATGGCGTTGGCCATACCGCCGCCCGCTTCACCCGCAGGCTTCGGGAGCTTAGTAAAAAAATTCAGGTTCAACGATTTCGCGCCATGAAACAGCAGGTACCCAAGAATAAAGAAGAGCACGCCAACTACGAGAAGTGTGCACAAGCCTGAAAGGGACAACATTACTGCATTTATCGCCCGTCGCTTCGCTGAGATAGACATTTCCATTGGCTAAGAATTCCCCCTCGTAGTGGTAAGGATGAGAATTCGAGCGACTGCGTTAATGATGATAGTCAAGCCAAATAGAACTAAGCCTAGAAAGATCAATGAGGAAACATACAATTCGCCGCTTGCTTCTGCGAATTCGTTTGCAATCACGGCTGCGATCGAATACCCGGGGGAGAGCAGAGAAGCCGTAATTTTCGGCGTATTCCCGATCACCATGGTGACAGCCATGGTTTCTCCAAGGGCGCGAGCTAACGCTAGGAAAACAGAGCCGACGATCCCGGTAAATGCGTTGGGAATCACCACCTGCCAGGTCGTTTCCCACTTGGTGGCGCCCAAAGCCAAAGCTGCTTCGCGCTGATCCGTCGGAACGGCGAGCAGCACTTCTCGGGACACCGAGATGATGAACGGGACCACCATGATGGCCAGAACTAAACCCGCCGAGAGAAAGCTCACCCCGTAAAAGTCGCCCTGAAAAAATGGAAGATAGCCGAATAACCCGGTAAGCGCCGGGACCAGATACGCACGAATAATCGGCACCAGTATAAAAATCCCCAGCAAGCCATAGATGACGCTGGGGACAGCCGCCAGCAACTCGATAAGAAAGGTAAGAATATTCGAGAGCCTCGGAGGAGCCATCTCCGCAAGAAAGATAGCCGAGCCAACTCCTAAGGGAATCGACAGCAGGAGGGCCAAAAAAGAGGTGACGCAGGTTCCGTATATGAAGGGAAGAGCTCCGAACTTACCGGCGTTCGGATCCCATTTGGAACTGGTGAGAAAGCTCCAGCCAAACGCTTTCACAGTAGGTTGAGAGGTGATCCAGAGCTCAGTGACGAGGAGCAGGACGATAAGGAGCACAACGAGCGAGCAGGTGAGCGTAATGAGGTAAGCGACTTCATCACCGCCGCGGAGCCGGTCGTAAAGAATCCGGACTCCGCTGCGAGGAGAAACATCAGCCGTGTATGCGGAACTTGCCATTAAACAGTTCGGATCTATCGTCCTCAGCTTAAATTACTTGACTAAGCCAATCGCCTTCTGTTCTTTGGCAACTACGGGGGCCGGCAGTTTGGCGTAGTCGAGCGACTCTACATCGTTTTGCCCGCTGGTGATCGCCCACTTCAGAAATCCTACGATTGCTTTCTGTTTGGACGAATCCGAGATCTTTTCGGGCACCAACAGCCAGGTGAAGGTGGAGATCGGATAAGACGCTGCACCAGGAGCATCTGTTATCGAGACGCGGAAATCGGCAGGCATGGAATTAGCAACGCTGGACGCGGCGGCCGTGACTGATTTGAGATCGGCCTTCACAAACTGGCCGGCCTTGTTCTTCACCTTACCGTAGGCGAGATGATTCTTCACTGCATAAATTAATTCAACATACCCGATGGCGCCAGTCTGCTGTTTCACGATTGCCGCAACGGCGTCATTGCCTTTGCCGCCGATGCCAACTGGCCAATCGACCGAGGTGTTCTTTCCGATTTTGGATGACCACTCTGGGCTCACCTTAGACAGATAATCCGTCCAACAGTAAGTGGTGCCGCTGCCGTCGGAGCGATGCGCAACAATGATTTTGGTCGATGGCAGCTTGACCCCTGGATTAGCTTTGGCAATTTGAGGATCATTCCAGGTTTTGACCGTACCGAGAAAGATTCCAGCTAGAGCTTCGGGAGTAAAATTCAGTTCCTGGGAAACGCCCGGAATGTTGTAGGTGGGTACGGCAGCGCCAAGCACGGTGGGGAAATGAAGTATTCCGAAGCCATGCTTTTCTTGAAATGCCTTGATCTGGGTGTCTGTCATCGGCCCATCGCTGGCGCCGAAATCGACCACACCCTCAGTTACATTCTTGATTCCGCCCCCTGAGCCGATCGGCTGATAATTGATTTGAACTTGAGAATTAACCGATTGGTATTCCCCAAACCATTTTTGATAGATCGGCGCGGGAAATGTTGCTCCTGCGCCGGTTATCTGCACCTGCGCTTGAATTGGGAAGGCCGTTGCCGTTAGTAAGACAGCAGTCGCAGCGACAAGTCTCCCCCGAAAACCTGTAATTGAATCGAGCAGTTTCATTGATCTTCCTGTATGGTGGCGCCCGCAACGGGATCACGCAAACCAATAACTCCCGTCCGAACGCACGAATAGTAAATGCCTTTCCAGTATTGAGAGCCTGTCATAAAGAGGTCGTGACGAAATCATTTCAACAGTGTTAATTTGCTTAGGGGATCGGGCAGGAAGTCATGGGACTAAACGAGCTATTGAACCGAAGGATTTCTTCCGGCTTGTCCTCCAGAATGATCGTTGCGGTAGATCGTCCCCTCTTTCATAACGAAGAAGACACTCTGCGTCACTTTAATATCGTGAATAGGATCTCCAGGCACGGCCACGATATCGGCTACTTTACCGGGTTCCAGAGTCCCTATGCGGGAATCCAAACCCAGGAGAGTCGCCGCAACGGAGGTTCCGGCGCGAAGAGATTGTGCCGGGCTCATTCCATCGTTGGCCATCAATACAAATTCGAGTGCATTGTTCCCGTGCGGATAGACTGCGGCGTCGGTTCCCAATGCGATTTTTACTCCCAAAGCAAGCGCTCGCCGGACCAGGTTATCTTGCGCCTTCATGGCGACATCCGCCTTCTGCTGCACCAGGGGCGGGAATTTTGACTCGGCTATACCGCTGCGCACTGAGAGCGTCGGAACGAGATAAGTTCCCCGCTCGCGCATCATCCGAAGGGCCTCGTCGTCGAGAAAAGTACCATGCTCAATCGAATCGATCCCAGCTCGTATCGCGCGTTTCGCTCCTTCTGGTCCATGCGCGTGAGCGGCTGTTTTGCGACCGAGGTCATGAGCTGCCGACACCAAGGCGTCCAGTTCCGGCTGAGTGAGCTGCGGAGCATCGACGGCATCGGTGGGCGAAAGAACCCCGCCCGTAGCACAGGTCTTGATGATATCTGCACCGTATTTGATGTTGAAGCGAACCGCGAATCGCGCCTGATCCGGCGAATTGATCACACCGTCCTCCGGGCCCATCTCGTGGTTCAGAAGACCGAACCTGACGCCGTCTCCTCCGTCGCAGTGTCCCGCTGTTGCGCCG
This sequence comes from Bryobacteraceae bacterium, assembly GCA_965276965.1. Lineage (GTDB taxonomy): Bacteria > Acidobacteriota > Terriglobia > Bryobacterales > Bryobacteraceae > Bog-105. The sequence goes on along the minus strand of OZ255713.1, from coordinate 222,305 downwards.
ATTGCATGGACGGACACAAGCATGCGGGGACCGGGCACAACGCCTGCATTAATGGAGTTCCGAAGCCCAACATCTATAAAGTCGCTTGAACCAACGTCTCTCACCGTCGTGAATCCCGCCATCAAAGTTTTTCGTGCGTTTACCGTGGCCCCGATCGCCCGCTCAGCAACGGTTGCGTTCAAAGCTTTAAGCCGAGCGGCATTGTAGTCCGCATCGAACGCTTGACTCAAGTGCGTATGAGAATCTATGAATCCGGGCAGCAGTGTCGCCTCTCCAAGATCGATTACCCTGGCGCCAGATGGTATTGGTCCGCCTACCGACTGAATCTTTCCATCGGAGACTACAATTACTCCGGGTTCGACGAGACGATCCGACTTCCCATCAAAAAGCCGAGCGGACTTAAGGACATAGGAACCGCTCTGAGCGTAAAGGGTAGAGGCGAGCAGGATGCTCAACGCTAAAGTTCGCATGGAAATAAACGAGGATACCGCACCTGCCAGTCGATGAACCTTCTAAGCGGCGTTGAAAACCAGAGTAAATTTCGATCCTTGGCCAAGAACACTTTCTACTGAGATGGCGCCGCCCATTCGTTCCACCACTTCCTTGACAATGGGCAAGCCGAGTCCGGTGCCCCCAGCTGGCCGCGAGCGGGCTTTGTCGACTCGATAAAAGCGCTCGAAAATCCGCTTCACATCGCCGCTGGGAATGCCCATTCCATTATCGGCAACCGAAATTTGAACCCGGCCGTCTTCGATGAGACAGCATTCGATTGTAACTTCGCCGCCGCTGCGATGAAATTTGACAGCATTGTCGAGCAGATTGACTACCGCTTGCTCCATGCGAAAACGGAAACCCTTTACAAAGCACTCCTGGCATTTTTCGCGATCAATTTTTACTCCTTTGGCCGCTGCTGCTTTTTCGACGGTGTGAACCGCCGACTGAATAACGTCTAACACGGATATGACCTCGGGGTTTGTCGCTGGGGGGGAGTTGGAATCCAGCTCAGAGAGGACCAGGAGATCAGACGCGATGTTCGCCAAACGAATGGAGTGAGACAAGATAATCTCAACAAACTTGCGATTGTGCTCCTGATCTTCGAGTCCACCATCTAGTAGGGTTTCCGCATAACCCCGTATAGCCGACAGCGGCGTTCGCAACTCGTGAGATACGTCTGCTACAAAATCTTTTCGCATCTGTTCTTGGTTCTGAATGTCGGTGATGTCGTGAAGGACAACGACAGCGCCGCGATTTGGATCCGAACCTAACGGCAAGGCGCGGACTTCAAACCATTTGTTGGCCGCAGTTGGCAGCTGAAAGCGGCCTGTCTCCGGCGCGCCCATTCCAAGAACGCGCTCCAGGATCTCGCGAAGAGCCGGCTCACGTACCACCTCATAGAGTGTTCTGCCTTCCGTCACCGGCGTGCGGGCGCTGAACGCTTCGGCAAATGCATGATTACAGAAGATGACCTTTAAGTGTTCATCAACAGCGAGGACTCCTTCGGCCATGCCTGCAAGAATTGCTTCACGCCGCGGAGACTCCTGGTTCGCCCGCTCCATTACCTGGCGGATGCGGAGAGACATTGCTCGCATGCTGCGCGAGAGCCGTTGAATCTCTCTCGGGCCATCGTCAGGAAGATCTACCTCAGTATCAGGAAGCGCTGCCACAAAATTCTCGAGTCGCCGCACCGGAATGGCCCACTTGCGCGCTTGCCGCTCCTCCAAAAAAATGTTAAGAGCAGAAATCAAGGCAAAGATAACGGCGAGCTTGATCGTTACGCTTACCAGCGAACCATGGTAGAAATCGCCACGCAGCCAGAATAAGCTGATCGGCAGGGCGACCATCAGCGCAAGCCAGCGGCTCAGAAGTCGAGCGAAAGAAGTTTGACCCACATCATCACTCAAAAGAACGCGAATCAGCGTTCGCTGCGAAGTCTCTTTACCTGGATTGACTTAGGCAACATCAGGCTTCGTGTCGCTTGAGGAACCAGGACTGGCTGCTAAGCGCGCGTTTACCCGGCTCTCGCCTGGGCCGAACGTAGGTACCGTCAGCTCCCATGATTCGTGCATTTGCATCATCTTCGAGATACTTCGACAGAATACGGTCGCGTAGCCGCCGAACCAGGCGCTTATCTTCAATTGGAAACAACACTTCAACCCTGCGGTTCAAGTTCCGGGGCATTAAGTCGGCGCTCCCAACGTAGACCTTCTCGTCTCCTCCGTTATGAGCGTAGTAGACACGGCTGTGTTCAAGGAAGCGGCCAATTACGCTTCGCACCTGTATCGTTTCACTAATGCCGGGGAGACCAGGTCGAAGCGAACATACGCCGCGTATGATCAGGTCGATTTTCACGCCTGCACGAGACGCCTCATACAAGCTCCGGATCATACCTGCATCTTCGAGGGCGTTCATCTTGAAAATCAAATACCCGTCACCATGTTTCCGGTGGCGTTCCACTTCATTCTGAATCAGCTGTTCGAGCCCGCTACGCAAACTCTGCGGAGCAACCAGAAGCTTGCGATAGGTTTTCTTGGCGGAATAACCGGTTAGATGATTGAAAAGATCGCTGACGTCGGCGCCGATATCCTCATTACAGGTGAACAGGCCCAAGTCAGTGTAAAGGCGCGCTGTGATCGGATTGTAGTTGCCGGTTCCAAGGTGGATATAGCGTCGGATGGTGTCTCCTTCGCGCCGCACCACCATCGCCATTTTGGAGTGAACTTTCAGCCCTGGTAAGCCATACACGACATGGACGCCTTCTCGCTCCAGCTTCTGTGCCCATTCAATGTTGCTCTCTTCGTCGAACCGGGCCTTCAGCTCAACCAGCACGGCGACCTGCTTGCCGTTCTGTCCCGCATCGAGCAAGGCTTCCACGATCGGTGAATTTCGACCCACTCGGTAGAGCGTCATCTTGATTGCGAGTACATCGGCATCTTCCGATGCTACGCGCAAGAAATCCACTACCGGCTGGAAGGAGTCAAAGGGATTATGGATCAGGATGTCAGAGCTTTTGATCGCTCCGAAAATTTCAGGTCCGGAAGTGTTGGTGAAAGCCGGCGGAGTGAAAGCGAGGAAAGGCTTGTCCTTTAGCGCGGGGCGATCAACGTTCAGAAGCGCCCGAGTCCGGCTGAGATCGATGGGTCCATCGATCCTGTACACATCGTTCTGATCCAGTTCGAGATTGGTGGTGAGCACATCGACTAGATCCTGTGACATACCATCGCTGATCTGCAATCGCACTGCATCGCGGAACCGGCGGCGCCATACCGCCTCTTGCACGCTCTCGAGAATGTCGTCTGTTTCGAGTTCCTGGATCGCGAGTTCGGCGTCGCGCGTAACGTGAAAATAGTCAGTCCTCACAATTTCCATCTCGGGGAAGAGCCACCCAAGATTTGCCACCATCACCTGCTCCAGCCACACAAAAGCCAGTTCGCCAGGACGGGCTGGAACTGGCACCAGTTGCGGCAACGAGTCGGGAACCTTTACGCGCGCAAATCGCTCGCCGCTATCACCATGAGCCACCACCGCCGCAACATTAAGACTGAGATTCGAGATGTGAGGAAATGGTCGGCCCTGATCCACAGCCAGCGGCGTGAGAACCGGGTAAACAATGCGGCCGAAGTAATCGTCGATTGCGGCCTTCTGCTGCCCATTCAACTCCCTGAGTTCCAGAATGTAAATGCCGGCATCCTTCAGAGCAGGCATCAAGTCTTCCTGCCAAAGCTTATAAATCTCCTTGGTGATCTCGGTAACTTCGTGGCGAATGAGCTCGAGCTGCTCACCCGGAGATTTACCGTCCATACTTATTTCGGTGGTGCGAGTTTCGATCTGTTGCCACAGCCCGGCCACTCGAACCATGAAAAATTCGTCTATGTTCGAGCCGAGTATGGAAACAAACTTGACTCTTTCAAGAAGCGGATTTTTATGATCGCGCGCCTCTTCGAGGACTCGACGTTGAAAGGCAAGAAGACTCAAATGAGGATTCAGATATAAATCTGGAGAATCCAGTCGCGGAGTGGAGGCCGGCTGTTGAGCGATATGTACTACTTTTCTCCGAATTGGTCTTGCAGTGGCCATAAGAAAGACATCTACTACTTACTACTGTAGAACTCCGCCCATTACTGTAGATGTCTGAAGCTCAATATCTTACCTCAACTATGATTACGCGGAAGAACGAAAAAATGGAAGCTTCTGCACCTGGGAAGGAGCATTTTCTAATCGAAGAATGAGCCTGAGAGCGGGGAGCGTAGCTCCGCGCTTCAGGCCTCCTTGTTTTGGTTTTAGATTTTCTATCTATATGAATCACCGAGCGGTGGGAAAGTGGGAAGCCTGAGGTTGGCTTTCCACTTTCCCATCGCCCGTCGTGGCTGAGGGAATGTGGGAATCGCGCAGCGATTTCCAAAGGCTGTGGGCGCGGAGGGAAACCTGCCGTTGGTTTTCCTCGGCGTCCACAGGCTGTCATTTCCTCGGCCGTGTTCATGCGCTCCGTTTCTGCCCGAATCCCGCGAAGAGCTTGCGTTTCGCTTGTTGCATCCGGCGCGCGGCTTCGGTATCGCTGAGCAGATCGGCGTGCTGCTGCAGCTTTGTTCGACTGACTCCCGGCTTGAGATATTCCGTGAACTGAGGCACTTTTTGCAGCAGCTCGCAGGGCGTGGCATAGCGCCGATACACCCGCCGTTGTTTCCCTGTCTTGTCGGTGATGATCTCTGGTACGCCGCACGGCCGATGAAAATTCAGGTATGGGTTCAAGTGCTCGCGATAGAAGGCCGTGATCGCCGCAGCATGCCTGCCGGCGATGTAGCCGTAGCCAATGTGTTTACGAATCACCGCCGCATTTTTCGTTTCCACCAGGCCGTTATCGTTGGAATGGCGCGGCCGCGATTTGGTCTGCTCTGTCAGCAGCTTATTCAGCAAACGTGCCACGGTGTGATTGATGAACTCACTGCCGTTATCGGAATGAAAGCCCAGGATCCGGAACGGAAACTGCGCCAGCATGTTTTCCAGCACCGGAATCAGCCATTGTTCGCCGATCTGCGCGCTGGCACCCACCACTTGCCATTGCGTGATCTCGTCGACGGCGTTGATGTGATACACCCCTTTCACGCCGTCCAGATCCCCCTGATGCACCGTATCCACACGCAAGTAGCCAGGCTTTCCTTGCGGATCCGGCTGGCGCCGTTCTCCGATGGCCACCTGTACGGGCCGCGTTTTTTCATAGCGCAGCCGTTTCTCGCGATAGCTGCGGCTTTTGCGTAGGTTGTAGAGGTGCGCCACCGAGACCCCGGCCAGCCGCTCGAAACGCTTGTCGCCATAATGCTCAAACTCGCGTTGCAGGATCTGCCGCGTCGCTGGCCCGCTCAGTGTCTCGTGTGCGTCGTCCACCTCCGCCAATAGCGATACATCGGCTCTGCTGTACTGGCGGGCGAATCGATGCCGACGATACGGACGCTCTTGCACGCTCCCCGTTTCTACGTATGCCGCAATCAACCGTGTCACCTGTGCCCGGCTGAGCCCGCTCCTCTTCTGCAGGTACTGCCGCACGAGTCCCCTCACCTGTTTGCTCTGCTTCCAGTACTCCTGCTCACAAAGCGTCTGGCTGATCCAGGCATATACTTCCGATCGCTTGGCCGCCTTAAATTCGAATTCATCCGTTGCTTCCAGAAAGGCCCGAATCTGTTCCAGGCTCAATCGCTCTCCATTCCTCACGCTGACGTTCAATCCTCAGCATGCGGAACCACCCTCTTCGTCCCTCCAGGCTCATCTTGCATTAGAATCAAACCCCGCTCTCAGGCTCATCTTGCATTGGACAAGACTGAAGGTTGATAAATTCGCTTGAGATTGTTACGATGCAGAGGCGGGGTGGAGCAGTCAGGTAGCTCGTTGGGCTCATAACCCAAAGGTCGCAAGTTCAAATCTTGCCCCCGCAACCAAGCTCGAAAATCCTTGATCTTCTCTCTCCTCTAAAATTCTTCAATTGTGACTGGCAAACCGGGCATCCAGCAGGTCCAGTTCTCTTTGCAGAGTTCGTAAGACCTCATCGTGAATCTGGTCCTGATTCCGAAGCTCTAGGGCCACTCTGCGCTCCACATCCCTCAGTTCACGCGCCAAGCGCCTGCGCGCTTCAGCCTCGGCTCGCCCCGGTAGATCTGTATCCGGAGGAGAAGATTCAAGAAAACTGAGTTCGTGGCGATAGAAGGCGTCCATCGCATCCAGACTGGACTGGCTAGACTCAGGATTCTGACGCATCTGGTTGATCGCCTCCAGTGCACCCGCAATCATGTCGCGCCGGGCGCGATCTTCTTCCTCCAAGCTGAGCGACAAACCGCTGACACCGAGACGGCGAATCAGAGTCGGCATACTCAAGCCCTGCAGAACAAGGGTTGCGAAGATAGCGCAGAATGTCAAAAAGATTATCAGGCTCCGTTGCGGAAAGGGTTGTCCATTCTTCAGCGTCACCGGTAAGGACAGAGCAGCGGCAAGAGCAAGTACGCCACGCATGCCCGCCCAGCCCACAAGAAAAATAAGCGAATTCGATACGGGCTGCTTTGGTTTGCGCAGAACGTGTTGCCAAACCCGCGATGAAATCCAGGCTTCCGGATAAACCCAAAGCAAACGGAGCGCAATAACAACTCCGCTGAACAGCGTTCCTTCTAAGATCAACATCTTCGTACTGTGACCGTGAATGTCTGCCAGTATTGCAGGCAATTGCAATCCAAGCAGTAAGAAAACCATCCCGTTCAGTATGAAATCCAAGGTCCGCCAGAAAGCAGAAGACTCGATGCGAGCATGAAGGGAGTAAAATCCGGAGCTTCGCCGGCCCAAGTAGAGTCCACAGGCTATAGTCGCCAGTATGCCCGAACAGTGCGCGGATTCTGCTACTAAGTAAGTGACATATGGAGTAACTAGACTAATTGTGATTTCGATAGGCGCCTCCGAAATTCGTCTTTGCACTAGGCTGACGAACCATCCAATTACAACGCCAACAGCAACCCCGGCACAAATTAAGTAAGTCAACTGTGAAATACCCTGAAGAAAGGTGGGTGTCACTCCCGTGACAACGATCGCGGCAGTAAATCGCAAAGCCAGAAGTCCGCTGCCATCGTTGACCAGGCTCTCCGATTCAAGTAAATCTACGATCGAGCGCGGGAGGCCAAGCCTTCGCGCGGTCGAAGTAGCGGCGAGCGGGTCGGTAGTGGCGACGACGGCGCCAAGAACTAGTCCCAATTTCCAGGTGAACCCCGGAAGAAAATACCGGGTGGCAACCGCCACGCCAAATAACGTGAAAGCGACTAATCCGAACGCCAGCATGACGATGCTAACCGAGTTCTCGCGAAACTCTCTCCAAGAGATATGGAAGGACGCTGAGAACAGTAATGGCGGCAGAAAAACCAGAAAAATAACTTCGGGATCCAAGGCAATCCGGGGAGTGCCAGGAAGAAAACTCAGAAATAATCCGCCCACCACCAGAACAATCGGATAAGGAATCTCGATGCGCTTGGCAAGCACCGCCAAGCCTGCCACAAATATGAGAAGCAGCAGCAAAAGCACTTCGAAATGTGTCAGACCCGTCGTGTACATTGGCCTTCGCGCCAAAGACCATAGCGTAGCAACCCTTCTTAATTTGAGAAATCAAGTGGTTTGCTAATGTGATGGCGTGAACCTGCCCCGATGCTCTGGCATTCTCCTGCATGCCACGTCATTACCGTCGAAGTTCGGCATTGGCGATTTCGGTCCGGAGGCTTATCGCTTCGCCGATCAATTGGCTGCTGCAGGCCAGAGCTTGTGGCAAGTCCTTCCACTCGGACCGACCGGCTACGGCGACTCTCCGTATCAAAGCTTTTCCGCTTTTGCAGGCGATCCACTCTTTATCAGTCCCGAGCTGCTCGTCAACGAGGGAGTGCTGTCTGAACAGGATCTAAAAACCGCGCCGGACTTTCCAAACCAGTTCGTCGATTATGACCGAGTCCGCTTCTGGAAGTTTCCTCTCCTCGCTCACGCTTATCGAAACTTCCGCGATTCGAATCCAAACAAAGAGATGCATGCTTTCGAACAGTTTTGTGCCGATCATGCGGCCTGGCTGGACGATTACGCTTTGTTTGTCGCACTCCGCAATAAGTTTGGTCCGGATAAGAGTTGGACATCGTGGGAAAAGAAAGCGGTTCTACGGGACCCCGCCGCTCTTGCCGACTACCGAAAAGAGCTTCAGGACGAGATCACTTGCCAGAAGTATTGGCAATTCATTTTTTACCGGCAATGGGATTCGCTCCGCCAACATTTCAAAGCTCTCGGGATTCGGATACTGGGCGATATCCCCATCTATGTAGCATTCGACAGCGCCGATGTATGGGCTCACCCGAAACAGTTCTTGCTCGACGAGAATCGTCAGGCCAAGGCGGTCTCCGGAGTGCCACCTGATTACTTCAGCGACACCGGGCAGCTCTGGGGAAACCCGATTTATAACTGGCAAGAGATTGAGCGTTCTGGCTTCGGGTGGTGGATCGAACGCTTTCGCGGAACCTTTCGCCTGTATGACGCCTTGCGGGTCGACCACTTCCGTGGCTTTGAAGCTTTTTGGGAGGTTCCCGCCGGTGAAACCACCGCCATCAATGGGAAGTGGGTGAATGCACCTGGCGAGAAACTCTTTCGCGCCGTTTGCTCTCAACTTGGTCAGCTGGAGATCATCGCAGAAAATTTAGGCGTAATTACACCCGAGGTCGAAGAGCTTCGACACAAGTTCGAGTTCCCCGGCATGGCAATCTTACAGTTTGCCTTTAGCGTCGAGGGAAACGCCGCAAACTATCGCCCCCACAATCTGGAACGGGATGTTGTGGTGTACACGGGAACTCACGACAACGACACGATTATGGGCTGGTGGAACAGCGCCGGTGGCGACAGTACGCGCAGCGAAGAAGAGATCCGGCTAGAGAAGGAGTTTACGCTCAGGTACTTAGGCTCTGCCGATGAGTCGATGAACTGGAAGATGATTCGCATCATGCTTGCTTCTGTTGCCAGAGTGGCCGTGATGCCGATGCAAGATGTTTTAGGTTTGGGGAACGCCGCTCGTATGAACCGGCCGGGTGTCGCGAGTGGTAACTGGCGCTGGCGTTTGCTGCCCGGGCAGTTTACACCGGATCTGCAAAGCCGTCTCCGTGAACTTGCAACCGTGTACGGCCGCGTCCCTGCTAAACAAGAACACGAAGATGCTTCTGACCTAAATTGATGAATTCCGTCGACAGGTCGGCTGTTCGTCATTTCGAGATCAAACGATTTGAGAATGGTACCGTCCTGCGCACAGTGGATACCGTGGCTGCTGAGGAACCATTAGGAATTTTTCTGCAGTACTGGATTAAAGACAGTCAAACCACAACGAGCATCGCTCTGGCCATGCGGACACCTGGACATGATCGGGAGCTCGTTGCCGGCTATCTCCTTACGGAAGGCCTGATAAGTCGTCGAGAAGATTTGGTTGACCTGCGCCCAATCGGCCCGTCGCCATCGAATGAGATGCTTGCCGAACTCGCACCACAAGTCGATGTGGACGCCTGGAAATTTGCCAGATCTACTTTTCTCGGTTCGAGTTGCGGGATCTGTGGCAAGAGGAGCCTGGACGCCATTGGCTCGCAGGTGCAGCCGCTCCTGGACAGCGGTTTGGTCATTAATCCGGGATTAATTGAGAGCCTGCCTGACCTTCTCAGTCATCATCAGGAAGGCTTTGCTGAGACAGGCGGCCTTCACGCCGCGGCATTGATTAGCGCACAAGGCGCTTTGACCAGCGTTTTTGAAGATATTGGGCGGCATAACGCCTTGGACAAGCTCATCGGTGAACACTTCCTGCAGGGAAACACACCGCTGACTAACTCCATTCTTCTGCTGAGCAGCCGTAGCAGTTTCGAGCTGATTCAGAAAGCGGCAATGGCCGGCGCTCCTGTTGTAGCTACAGTCGGCGGTCCTTCCAGCCTTTCGATCGAGGCCGCGCGGCAGTTCGGAATTACTCTGATTGGCTTCGTTCGCGATCGACGCTTCAATGTCTACTCCGGCGATTGGCGGTTACACTCGTAGCAGATGAAGTTGCGGTTGCAAGAGAACAGTATTCGACTCCGCTTGAATCGGAGCGAAGTACGAGAGCTAGCCGCAGGAGGCACTCTGACCGAGCAGGTTCATTTCCCTGGACCAGCAGCAGTCGAATACGTATTGCAATCCGTTTCGCGAGCCGGCGTGGAAGCCTCCTTTCACGAAGGCACGATTCGGGTGCTCGCCCCTGCGAGTGAAATCAAGGACTGGGCCAACGGCGAGTCGATCGGACTATATTTTGAAGTTCCTGCCCGCCTCGGTCCTTTGCGAATCGCAATCGAAAAGGATTTGGAATGCGTAGACCGCCCGCCTGAGGAACGCGACATCGACGCCTTTCCTCGTCTGGTAGGAAAGAATTGCTAGGTTTTGTAAAAAGCGCTTGGTCCCGAAATCCGTTTTACGCTTCATCCACGCTATAAGGACGTAATACTGGACAACTAGTAATTGGTAGTAGCCTTGCTCGCATTACTACTGAGGGCGTGTGCTGTGCGCAAGTTCACCCGTTTGAGGCTGCGAACCTTGTTCTGCATCGCAGCTGGAATCGTCTCGTGTTTCAAGCTCGATGGTGCTCTTTCCATTCAGCCAAGTGTTGGTGATATCGTCCTTAAATCTGTAGCAGCAAACACAGCCGACTGGAAGGCACAACCTCAGTTTGGCTATCGAGAACGGATAGCAACCTACAAACTGAACTCCGAGGAGGAGATTTCCGCTCGCCAAGTAAAGACCTACGAAGTAACGATGATCGACGGTTCTCCCTATAATCGGCTTGTTTCAATAAATGGAAAGCATCTGAGTCCCGCGCAGGATCGCGACGAGGAGCGCAAGCTCAAACAGGAGCTCCGTGCACGAGAGTCAGAATCGGTCTCCCAGCGCAAAGCGCGAATGGCTAAGTTCCATCAGGATCGGTCTGAAGAACGTCTTCTGATGAACCAGATGGTGAACGCATTCAAATTTAGACTGGTTGGAGAACAGCGCGTAAATGGATACGACTGTTATGTTCTCGATGCTCAACCCGATCCGAACTATCAGCCCCCGGTCGAGAAGGCTCGGGTTCTTGCGGGTATGAAAGGGCGGCTCTACATCGACAAGATCCACTATCACTGGGTGAAGGTCGAGGCCGAAGTTACCAGTCCCGTCAATTTTGGTTTGTTTCTTGCGAAAGTCAAACCAGGAACTAAGTTCGAATTGGTTCAAACACCGGTCGGTGACGTATGGCTGCCTAAGAGCTTTTCTCAATCCGTTAACGCCAGCGTATTAGGCTTTTACGGTCTGAGAAATCACGAAGAAGACACCTATTCCGATTACCACCATACCTCGCTGGATGCGGATGTGCGCCGGACGAGCAGTCAATGAAGGTTGGCATCGCGGTGAACCTCTTTCACTGTGAAGCCAGCTTTCTTCAGCCGCTTATAGATTTCGTCTGCAATCAGAACCGATCGGTGCTGCCCGCCCGTACAGCCGAACGAGATGGTCAGGTAGCTCTTACCTTCGCGGATGTAGTGGGGCAGCAGATAAATTAGAAGCTCTGAGATTCTGTTGATAAATTCAAGCGTTTGCGGAAACGAGCGGATATATCGGGCGACACTCGGATGACGTCCGGTAAGAGGCTTGAACTCAGGGATATAGTTCGGGTTGGGCAGAAAGCGAACATCGAACACCAGATCGCTGTCAGGCGGAACGCCGTGACGAAATCCAAAGCTGTTCACATAAATGGCAATCTTATTTTCATCGCGCTGATCTTGGAATTTGCCGGATATTATTCTTCGCAGCTCATGCACATTCAGCTTTGAAGTGTCCAGGTAAAGATCGGCTAAGGTTGCAATTGGCGCCAACTGTGCGCGCTCATCCTGAATGCTGCTTAGAACTGTAGTCTCAGAACCCAAAGGATGCGGCCGCCGCGTTTCACTAAAGCGCCTTCGGAGAACCTCGTCGTCGGCATCGACGAAGAGTAGGGCAGTACGAAGCCGTTTCTTGATCTCGGCGTAAATCTTAGGAAAGTGCTTTAGAGACTCGCCTTCCCGAATGTCAATGATCAGGGCAGAGCGCCTTTTAGTTTTTGAATCCCGAGTCAGGTCAGCAAACTTCGAGATTAGAGCAATCGGCAGATTGTCCACCGCATTAAAACCTAAATCTTCAAAGGTCTTCAGAACGGTCAATTTGCCTGAGCCGCTCATGCCCGTGATGATCACTAGCTCAGCTGCCGCAATCGATTCTGAGGCGGCGGCAGGAACACTGTCAGCATCGATCAGAGGTTGGGCTTTCACTTTAGGCATAAGATAAGTGAGGTCGTCACGAACGAAATGAAATCGCAACAATACGGTTTTGATGCAGCGGTTTTACGACTCGATCAAATCGAGATTGCCGTCCGATCGGCGAACCAATACCGAAAGACAGTTTTTCGAAGCGTCACGATATACGAAATAGTCAGATTCGCTTTCCATTTCCATCAGAGCTTCTTCCATGCTCATCGGTTTCTGACCGGTGTAATTCACGCGGAAAATCATCGGCTTCCTGGCTGATCCATTAACGGCGCCATTCTTGGCCTCGGGTTCGACGTTCTGAGCCAGCGTTTGATCCCAAATCTCCTTCGACGAGCGTGTACCCTTTGCGTCTCGATGCGTTTCCCGCCATCGATTGCGAAGTTCAACCGCTTGAACCTCCAGCCTTTCGACGGCATGACATAGAGCCGACTCCAGGTCAGTGTCGGATCCCTCGCCCAGAAGGGCATGATCGTAGAACTGCACCTTGATCTTTATCTTGTGAAGATGTCGCTCCAGATGGTGCCCGATGTGGACTTCGCGTTCTCCGCGTTGCTCGATAAGCTTGCCCAATTTAGCCAACTTGCCTCCGACCTTCTCCTCGAGTTCGGGGGTGAAGTCTTTTGTTTTTCCGGAATAGATGAGCTTCATCGTTTCCTCTTTGTGAATTTCTGAAGAGGTTCGTAAACCCCAACGTCGTTGCGCCCGCTACGTGGTTAGGCGCGAATTCTTCGTTGATGTGTCGATGGAATTCGCATGTCTTCCCGATACTTGGCGACCGTCCGCCGGGTGACCTGAATTCCTTCCGACTGTAGACGAGCGGTAATCTGGTCATCGGTCAGAGGATGAGCCGAGTTTTCATCTTCAATCATCTTCTTCACACGACGCTTGACAATCAGCAGCGGTGTCGCGCTCCCGGAGGGTCCCTGAACAGCTTCCGAAAAGAAGTAGCGCAACTCGAACACGCCCTGGGGCGTATGAGCATATTTGTTCGCCACTGCCCGGCTGACGGTTGAAGGGTGAACCCCAATCTCCTCCGCTATCTCTTTGATCATCATCGGCTTTAGCTGGTCAATTCCCAACTCCAGAAAATCGGTTTGCCGCCTGACGACCGAATGGCACACTCGCAAAATAGTCTGTTTACGCTGCTCAATGTTCTTAATCAGCTGCAGCGCCGACGCGTACCGCTCCTTCACATAATTTCTTACGTCTTTATTCGGTTCCTGCTCACGATCGATCATCCGCTTGTATTCGCCATTCAGACGCAGCTGCGGCACATCGTCTTCGTTCAGAGCAATAAGATAATCATCTCCATCTTTCGTGATGTAAACGTCTGGTTCTACCTGCCGGGCGCCCGCGCCGGAGTAACGCAGCCCGGGCGCAGGGTCCAAATGGCGAATCACGTTCAAAGCAATTTGTATGTGCTCCGGAGGACGTCCCAGAATCTTGGCAAGTTGCGCGATTTGTCTTGTCTCCAGGAGCTTCAAATGGTCGTGAACAATGCTCCAGGCGACGCTGCATCGCGACCCTCGCGCCTCCAGTTGAAGCAACAAGCATTCCTGAAGACTCGTGGCCCCAATACCTGTTGGATCCAGGGACTGGACGGCTTTAAGCGCAGCCCTAACGTTCTCCAGACTTAACCCCTCGGCGACAGCAATCTCTTCGAGAGGAGTCGTTAAATAGCCGGTTTCTTCCAGATTTCCGATGATGCCGTTAGCGGCCTGACGTACTTGTTCAGGCAAGATTAGGACGCTCAGCTGACTTTGCAAATAATCATTTAGAGTTACCGGGGAGGATAGAAACGTCTCAAAAGACGGTTTTTCAAACGACTCACCGGCCGGGCTCTTGAACCCGGGGTCCAAATAGTCATCGAAGAAGCTGCCAAAATCGATCTCATCGAACGGATCAGTTTCAGCTTTCACTACTTCGTCGCCGCTCGACGTCACTCCCGCCGCATCGCCCGCCTGGTCTGCCGCTGAGTCATCGGACGAAACGTCGCTATCCTGACCGCGGTCCAAAGTTTGAATCGACTCTTGAGAGTCGACCTTATCGAGAATGGCCTGATCTGCCGGCTCAGGCTGCCTTTCCCGCTCCAGCAAGGACTGCACCTCTGCCGGTGTTAGATCTTCACCTGCCTCCGCAGCCTCCTCCAGAACGGGATTCTCTGCAATCTCATTAATGATCATGTCTTTCAGCTCCAGGCGATTGAGCTGAAGGACCGTAACCATCTGGACCAGTCCAGGCGTGAGAATCTGCTTTTGCTGAACGCCGAGATGTAGCCGTTGCGAAAGCGAACTCATCGGACTTCAGTTTAACACCGCAAAACTGCCGTCCCATCCGCAAAAAAGACTCAGAATTTGCTGATTGGCAATAGCTTACGGTGAAAATCAGCTGACCAAAGCAGGTGGAAAATAGAAGTTCTCACCCAGGTAAATCCGCTTTACGTCCGGATCGTTCCCCAGCGATCCCGGCGACCCCGCTCTGAAGATTCGACCGGAGCTGATGATGTAGGCTCGATCCGTTACCGCCAGCGTCTCCCTCACGTTGTGATCCGTGATTAGGATTCCGATGCCCTTGTTTTTTAGATCGGCGATAATCCGCTGCAGTTCAAGCACCTGGATCGGATCGATTCCCGAAAAAGGCTCATCGAGCAGAATGAAATCCGGTTGCAGCACCAGAGATCGGGCGATCTCGCAACGTCGCCGCTCGCCGCCGGAGAGCATATAGCCCTTGCTATGACGCACCGTCTCGAGTCCCAGATCGCTGATCAGGTTCTTCATGCGTTCCCGGCGCTCGTGTCCGCTAAGAGGAAGCGTCTGAAGAATCGCCATCAGGTTGTCTTCTACACTCAATTTCCGGAAAACCGAAGCTTCCTGCGGCAGATAACTGACCCCGCGCCGCGCGCGCTGGTACATCGGAAGCTGTGTAACGGGCTGCCCATCAAGCAGAACTTCTCCGGTGTCCGGGCTTACAAGTCCGACAATGACGTAGAACGACGTCGTCTTGCCGGCTCCATTTGGACCCAGCAAGCCCACCACTTCGCCCTGTTCCACTCGCATGGTGACGTTGTCCACCACCCTGCGACCGTTGTAAGACTTCGAAATCTCGACAGTTTGCAGAGTCCGGATCCGATTCGCGCCTGGCACGTACGTTAAATTCCTGCTAAATACTTTTATGTCCTATGATACGCGGTGAGGTCAAAATATATGGGTCGGGCTGGGTCTGGTTGACGCGCCGCGTAGTAGTTCTAACCGTCATCATCTTTGCGCTTTTACGCTTATCTCATGTTCATCTACTTTGGGCAGACGAGGACTATCATCTTGCGGCCGCTTTTAATATCCTGCACGGCAAAGTCCCTTATCGAGATTTCTGGTATGACAAACCTCCGCTGGCGGCGTTCTACTACCTGTTAATCGGGGGTCAGGCGGGATGGCTGCTGCGCTTGCTGGATGGCGCGTACGTCGTCGTGGCCTGTTACTTGGCCTATCTTCTGGCACTGGCCTGCTGGGGAGTTGCTGAAGCATACGTGGCGGCTGTAGCGCTCGCCTTCTACTTAGCCTTTTACTTGCCGTCCGCCATCATCCCCTTCGCGGCGGATGCGGTCATGATCGTTCCTCATTTGGCCGCGATCTACGCGGCGCAACAAAAAAAACCGCTCTGGGCCGGACTTTTCGTGGGCATCGCCTTTCTTGCCAATCCGAAAGCGGTCTTTATCCTCGGCACGTGCTTTCTTTGGCTGCTGCCGCAAGCCGTCTTGCTGCTGGCCGGATTCTCTTTGCCGCTCATCATCGGCGTCACAGGGGCGGTCTGGACTGATGCTTGGACCGGCTACATCGAACAAGTATGGCGTTGGGGCTTCACGTACGCCAAAGGTTCTCCGGTTGTCGATCCGTTCCGTACCGGTTTCGTACGCACTCTGGATTGGGCCGGCTTCCATTCGGCTCTCATAGTCGGCAGCGTTTTTGCGTGGATGCGATTCTCGCTGCCCCAACGTTGGAAGTTCGGCGTGTGGCTGTTGTTCTCGTTTGTGGCCGTCGCGTTGGGAACTCGTTTCGCTCCACACTATTTCCTGCAACTCCTGCCGCCCGTCGTCCTCATCGCTTCGAGAGGTATCGTCCTCGCCTGGTCCACTTACGGAAGAAGAGCCGTGGTGATCTTTGGAATCCTCGCAGCCGTCCCGTTCATTCGTTTTTCGCCTCGCTATGTTGAGCTTGCCGTTGACAACATACGCGGACGCCAGCCAAGATGGTCCGACGTCGTGCTGGATCTCGACAGTCAGGAAGCCGCCGCCAAGATTCGTTCACGCTCGCATCCAAAGGACACACTCTTTGTCTGGGGCTACCGGCCCGACATTTATGTCTATTCTCGTCTTGTCCCAGATAGCCTCTTCTGGGATTCCCAACCGCTAACCGGAGTTCCCGCCGATCGTCACCTCTCTGCCACAACCGCCATTTACTCCGGACCCGCGGCAAAGAATCGTGAACAGCTGATCCGCTCCAATCCCACCTTCATCGTGGACGGTCTAGGACTCTTGAATCCCAAGCTGCAGCCGGCAGCCTATCCCGAACTTCGACCCTGGCTCGCTCATTACAAGCTGGTAGACCGAACGAAATTGACACTCATTTACCAGCGCATTGGCTAAATTCCCGCTGCCATGAAAACTTCCGGACACCAACTGGCTCGATCGAAGACCCTGGTCGACCTTCTCGGGTCAGCTGTTTCTCCCGCTTATAAAAAAAGAGGATTTTGACGGGAGAAAAGGGTCGGCATACGACTAAAATTATCGATTGCCGTGACAATTGTCTAAATTTTTAAATCTCCTTTGTAAGCAATGGGATGGGACGATTTTTGCGGCGGGAGAGAATTCGGGTGCGGTAGCTTTTTTGCGGGAACGTAAGTAGGGATGAGCGGGGGCGGCTCGGGGCTCAAAACGAGAGGGAATAACATGGATTTCAACGGTAAAAACCCGCCTTAATGAGGATTGGTTGTACGATTCGAGGCTGGCAGCATGTTGCGGATGGCCGCGATTTTCCAGCCGGTGCCGGTACGTTCCCGTTGTTCCCCACCATCTCGCTTTGCTAAGAGACTTGCTCGGACGTAGCACGGCCAATCGCTCATTTATCGAACAGGCCCCGGATGTCTAATTTCCAACCGATATCTGAGTTAAAAGCCAACCGCGTGCCAGTCGCCAGTCGCGAGTTACAGTCTCTTCGGAGATCCCGAGTGAGGCGGCCGTTTCCTCTACGCTAAGACCGCCGAAATAGCGCAATTCCACGACGCGTGCCCGGCGAGGATCAACTGCCTGCAACTCAGTGAGCGCGTCGTCCAGGGCGATAAGGCGGCTGTCTTTGGAACGGCCAACGGACAGAACATCGTCAACATCGAATCGCTCCAGGCCTCCGCCGCGTTTGAAGGTTGAGCGCTTGCGCGCCGCGTCCACTAGAATTCGACGCATGATCTGGGCGCAGGCGGCGAAAAAATGCGTTCGGCCTTTCCAGTCCACTTGTCGAACATCAATCAATTTGAGATAGACCTCATGGACAAGGGCAGTGGAATCGAGTGTATGTCCGTTGCGTTCTCTTTTTGAGAAGCCGGCGGCCATGCGACGCAGCTCCTGGTAAATACGCGGAGTGAGAGCATCCAGCGCGGTTGGGTTTCCATGGGCCCAATCGAGAAGAAGTTGAGTGGTCTCAGACGCTTCGGGTTTCACAAGACACTAACGCATAATATCGCGAAAAAAACTAGGCGGCGATGACGGTTTTGCGCGCGAAACATCGCCATGTAGGTTAGGCGGGCCGGAATGGCACTATCCGCCGACTGCCATTTGCAAGGAATGAGGGTTCAATTCATGAAACGCTTACGAATCGTATTTTGGGGTGCGACAACCCTGTTATCGCTGTCGCTAAACGGGAATGCGCAGAATATGGTTACTAATTGGAACACCATCGCTTCCACGGCCATCGTCACAAACGGAGGTATTGGACCAGGGGCTTCCGGTGTTTGGTTTGCTTACGCGAGCATTGCCGTGTACGACGCGGTCAATGCGGTTCACCAGTACGAGTTTGAGCCTTTCTACTATCGCGGTAGCGCGG
The DNA here is from genome assembly GCA_965276965.1 of Bryobacteraceae bacterium. Classification (GTDB taxonomy): domain Bacteria; phylum Acidobacteriota; class Terriglobia; order Bryobacterales; family Bryobacteraceae; genus Bog-105. The sequence goes on along the minus strand of OZ255713.1, from coordinate 203,887 downwards.
CGTCACAAGCTTCCGACCAGGCGGCGGCTTTGGCAGCGGCGCACCGCGTGTTGGTTTACTATTTTCCCGCTCAGCAAGCCGCGCTTGATGCCCAATTCCAAGCCTCTTTGAGCGCGGTTACAAGTACTACGCAGGCGAAGATAGAAGGCGTCCAAGCGGGCGAAGCGGCAGCCGAAACACTGATCTCCAAGCGAACAGGAGATGGCTTGAACGCCAATGTCACTTATAACGAACTAAGCGGACCCGGGGTATGGGAACCGAACCCGCCAGGTTCCTCACCCGTTACGCCGTGGCTCGGCCAAATGCGTCCCTTCACCATGCGGACTGCAGACCAGTTCTTGCCGGACGGGCCCACCGCTCTCAGCAGCGAAGAGTGGGTAGCGGATTGGAATTTAACCCGACTCTTTGGCGGCGCCGTTAGTGACCTGAGGACTCCAGCGCAAACCGAGATCGGCTTGTTTTGGACCGCGCACACTGGAGCGCAATACAGCCAGCTTTTCAATGGCTTGGCTCAGTATTACAACCTGGATCTCTTGGAGTCGGCCCGGCTGATGGCGATGCTCTGGACAGGTTATGCCGATGCGGCCATCGGATGCTACAACGGCAAATACACATACCACTTTTGGCGACCTTGGGCCGCGATCCCGGCAGGTGGAGGCAATGCTGAACTCGTTGCGGACCCAACCTGGAAATCCCTCGCGACCACACCAAATCATCCGGAGTATCCCGCAGCCCATGGTTGTCTCACAGGCGCCGTTACGGATCTGGCGGCGGATTACTTCCACACCCGCAAGGTACACGTGGCCGTTACTAGCACTGTTTTCTCCGACGGCGCGCACACCCACACCTTCGAAGATGTAGGCGATTGGCTCAATGAGGTTTACTGGGCCCGCATTTTCGCGGGATTTCATTTCAATCACTCGCTGCAAGACGGTGTCGAGCTTGGAAGGCAAGTAGCCCATCAGTTAGCGCGGAACCACTTTCGGGTTGAGGACCAGCAGCATACGCACTAGCCTAATCGCCCGGCGCGGAACCCGGAGAGTAAAACCATGCCATATTTCAGGTTTTCTATTCAGTCGATCCAGATCAAAAACACACGCTCGAAACACGAAGACACCGACTACCTGGCGTTCACTCTGAAATTAGGCCAACTAAACCCGGAGACTCAGGTCCGGTCGTTGGGCAACCTCAACAGCGGCGTTTTCAATACCGGGCTGTGGTTCGCCGGCTATCAGGTCAGTATTTATGATTCACTCACCCTCAACTATTTGATTGTTAATGCAGGGTCGGCGAGCAGCGCCCAAGCTGAGACGGCACTTCAAGCTGCTAGCAGTGCTTGGGCGAACGGGAAAGGGCCTGCATCCACAAACCTAATCGGCGCACTCAATGACGGACAACCTTGGTTCAATGACGAGTTGATTAGCATTCTCAATCCTAAAAGCTGTGACGGATTGGTGGCGGCGGAGCAGGACCACTTCTCCTATGGCGATCTGGCCGCATTGCTTTCGAACGGTTCGTTTCGCCATCAAACGAATCACCCGGGCGTCCGCTCCCCATCCGGCTGCGGACCTAATTCTCAATACACGGTGACTTGGGGCATCGATCCCGATGCCAAGCTCATTTAGAAATGAGCTGAAACAACGGTAAGAGTCAAATAGGTAAGTTGAAGAGGCGCCTCGCCCAGAGTTTGGGGAATTTTCCACCAGCTGGGCACAAAGCATCTCGTGTGGCGTCCGCTCTTAAGCTACAATCACCTCCGTGACGAGGGAACGCTGGCGGCAAGTAGAGGCGCTGTATCAGGCTGCGCTAGACCTTCTTCCAGAAGAACGCAACGCACTACTGGAGAGCGCCGATCCGGAGTTGCGCGCGACAGTTGTTTCTATTTTCGCCGAGGAAGCGAATGCCAAGACCGACGGTTTTTCGTTGGATCGTCCTGCTTGGGAAATGCATGAGAGCTTGCTTGAAGCGATGTCGGCAGTGAGCGCCGGCACACAACTGGGACCTTACCGAATAGAACAGCAGATCGGAAGCGGAGGCATGGGAGAGGTATTCCGCGCTACCGATACTCGTCTCGATCGAAGCGTGGCGATCAAGATTTCGGCGGTGCAGTTCAGCGAGCGTTTCGAACGTGAGGCCAGGGCGATTGCGACGCTGAAACACCCGAACATCGCGACTTTGTATGACATCGGATCCGGCCCCTCTGGCCTAAGCTATCTGGTTCTGGAATATATTGAAGGTCCAACCTTAGCCGATCTCATTGGCAGAGGAGCCATTGAACGGTCGGAGTCTCGGCGGATTGCGCTTGAAGCGGCTGAGGCGATTGAAGCAGCGCACGATAAGGGAATTGTTCACCGAGACTTAAAGCCGGCGAATATCAAACTGAGCGAAGGCAAAGTCGTAAAGATCCTCGACTTTGGTTTGGCGAAAGGGATGAACGACGGCCAGGGAGGGCTCGGCGGCGACACGACCGAGCTCGGAGTCATTCTAGGAACTCCTTCTTATATGTCGCCCGAGCAGGCGCTGGGCGGCGCGGCGGATCGGCGTTCCGATATTTGGTCGTTTGGCGCAATCGTTGGCGAGATGATATCTGGCAAGCGCCTGTTTTCAGGCAACACCACAAGTGAAATTCTCACTTCTGTTGTTCGCGGCGAGCCCGATTTATCAGGTATTCCGGCGGAGTGGCTGCCGCTACTCAACCGGTGCCTGACAAAAGATGTGCGCCGCCGATTACAGGCGATCGGTGAGGCGCGAATAGCGCTCGAAGATGGTTTTCGAGCAAAGGTCGATCGCAAAAAGTCGGTAACTCCGTGGGTCGCGATCGCGCTCGCGGCGTCATTGGCTCTGTTTGTGACTACGCTTGTGACATTTAGAACCCGCAGGCCAACTCCTGACAACCCACTCACAAACGCGACCTTCACGCCTTTAATCGATTACGAGGGAAACGAGACCGACGCTTCGATTTCGCCAGATGGAAAGTTTGTGGCGTTTATGTCAGATCGCGGCGGAATATCTCACGTTTGGCTCGATCGAATCGGGGCGAGCGCGCCAATCGATCTAACGCCAGGCCCGGAGGACGAGCGCGGACCGCTCCGCAGCATCGGATTCTCACATGATGGCGCGGAAATATGGCTGGCAGGAACCGAAATGCGACACCTGCGGTTGTTGCCTCTGCTGGGTGGCAAACCGCGGTTGTTTCTGGGTGATAAAGCCGTAAACCCAACTTGGTCTCCGGATGGCTCGAAGGTGGCGTATCACACCAGCGAGAAGGGTGATCCCATCTACGTTGCCGATAGCGATGGCTCGAATAGACGCCAGATCTTTCGCGACATTCCCGATCAACACAATCACTATCTTGCCTGGAGTGTGGATGACAACTGGATCTATTTTGTGCATGGCACTCCAGCAACGTTTGAAACAGACCTATGGCGGATTTCAGCATCTGGGGGGCAACCCGAACGTCTGACTTGGCAAAACAGCGAAATGAGCGACCCGACGCCCCTGCGGCAGGGAGTGGTGTTCTATATAGCGAGAGAGCGCGACCGCGAGGGGCCCTGGCTTTGGTGTTACGAACTCGCGCGAAAGATTTCCCATCGCATCGCATTTGGATTGGAGCAATATACTTCGGTGTCCGCTTCGAGCGATGGCCGGCATTTGGCCGTCACGGTAGCTAACCCCACGGTCCGCCTTTGGAGCATCCCGATCCGCCGCTCAATTGTCACGGAGGCGGATGTGAAACCGTTCGCGACCGAGTCAAGACGCGCCTTAGCGCCTCGTTTCCGAAAGGATGCTTTGTACTATTTATCGTCGGTTGGCGCCGGCGACAAATTATGGAGAAGGGAAGGAGATCGATCTTCGGAGGTTTGGGGGACCGCTCCCGGCTTATCGGGGCCCGCAGCTATCTCGCCGGACGGTGCTCGAATCGCCGTGATCACCCGTCACGGCGGCAAACGACGGCTGCGGTTAATTTCGGCAGACGGAACAGATTCGAGCGAAATCGCGCCCGAATTGGATGTTGAAGGCTCGGCGGATTGGTCGCCGGATGGGCGCTGGATTGTAACGGGTGGCGATGATGGAAAAGGCAAAGGGTTGTTCAAAATTCCGACCGGCGGCGGATTCCCGGTTCGACTGACCAGAACGATTGGACGAAACCCGGTGTGGTCACCCGATGGATCGCTGATTGCGTTTTCGGGAGCGAATGTATTTACCTTGGAGCCCATCTTGCTTATTCGTCCTGACGGCACGGAAATAAAGGCCCCGGATATTCGGACGCACCGCGATGGGGAGCGTCTGCGATTTATGCCGGATGGGCGCCGCCTCGTTTACATGAGGGCGCGCGAGGCCACACCCTGGCAGGATTTTTGGCTTCTTGATCTGACGAATATGGAAACGCGCCGCCTGAGCGAACTCAACGATCGAGCGACTATGCGGACGTTTGACATTACACCGGACGGGAAGCAGATTGTCTTCGACCGGGAGCGAGAGAACTCTGCAGTCGTCTTGATTGACATACATGGCGAGCAGTAAGATCTCCGCCAAGCGAATGCATGGGAATTGACCGCGCCATGAACGGTGTTAACTAGTGGGCTGTCCTTAAGTAACCGATAGCAAGTTGGCTGCATCGTATAGTGTATGGCGAATGCGGCAAGTTTGCAGGTAACGCCCGGTCAACGTGGCGAGTTGCAAGGGCATCTGCGGAAACGCAATCTTTCTGCCGGGGTGGCGCAGCGGATCCGCATTGTTCTGCTGCTCGACGAAGGATGCAGTTATGCCGAGATCGGAGAGCAACTCCGCGTTCCGCCTTCGACGATTTCACGCTGGAAGCGGCGCTACCAAGAAGAGGGACTCCTCGGTTTGGAAACGATTCACCCGGGCCAGCCGCCGAGCAAGTTGACAGCTGCGTTGCGAGCCCGCGTGCTCGAGCGCACGCGCCAGGCGCCACCTGACGGTTCGACGCATTGGTCGCTGCGAAAAATGGCATCGGCGATGCAGGTCAGCAAAAATCTGATCGCGCGCATCTGGCAAGAGGCTGATCTGAAGCCCCATCGGTTGGACCGTTACATGGCGTCCAACGATCCTCTCTTCGAAGAGAAAGCGGCGGCCATCATCGGTCTGTATCTGGATCCGCCACAAAACGCCGCTGTGTTCTGCGTTGACGAAAAGAGCGCGATACAAGCCCTCGATCGAAGCGACCGGCGCTTGCCGCTGTCGCCGGGGCGAGCCGAAAAGCACGGCTTTGAATACCATCGCCATGGCACGCTTTCGCTCTATGCGGCCTTGAATCCGCAAACCGGTGAAGTGATGGGACAGACCGCGCCGCGCCACACCAGCGAAGAATTTGTCGCATTTCTGAAAGAACTCGTCAGCACCCAACCAGCCGAGCGCGAGATGCACGTCATCCTCGACAACTTCTCAGCGCACAAAACCACTTTGGTAAATCAGTTCCTGCTACAGCACCCCAACCTCAACCTGCATTTCACGCCGACCTATTCCTCGTGGTTGAATCAGGTCGAGAGCTGGTTCAGCAAACTCCAACGAGATGTCATCGATCGCGGCATATTCACCTCCGTCGCCGATCTCAAGCGTAAAATCCTCCGTTACATCCGTCTCTACCGAAAAACCGCCAAACCATTCAAATGGAAATATTCCGATGTCCGAAAGAGGATCTCTAAGCGATAGCGATTTCTCCGGGACAGCCCACTAGCATGGACTGAGAACACCGAAGTATGTCCGGGTATTGGCGCCTTTGCTTAATTAAAATTGCCAGCGTGGCGCGGACCTCCATAGGGTTTACTTAAGAATTGGGGCTTTCCGGCTCATAGATCGTCCGGGTCAATTTCATAAACACATGGTCGTAAGGGCGGATCTAAAGGACGTCGCCGCTCACTTTCCGGCTCAGGCGTGATCCCTCGGAACTGGCTCCCCAGATCGGAGGTACTTAGACTCTCGCTCCCGAAATCGAATTACCATCGAACACCTGGCGGCGAGCCACGATATCGGTTGCATTTACTAAACGATTCTTTTGCCCGCCTGCGTACACTGCTGTTATGAATTCAACTGCGGATCGAGATTGATTGAGATATTTTCACGATAGAATGCACGATCAGTGGGCGTAAGCGCCTCCTCGGAAGATGGCTAGCCCAAAACGGCAGAAAATTACAGAAACGATTAGTCGCGGCTCGGAATGGCATCGGTGGGACCCCCATATTCACACACCGGGCACTCTCCTCAATGACCAGTTCGGGTCAACCGACCCATGGGACGCATACCTCACGGCCATCGAGAACCGGACACCACGAATCGAAGCGATCGGCGTTACCGACTACTACCTCACCGACACCTATGAGGAACTTCTTAGAAGGCAGGCTACAGGTCGATTGGTTGGCGTGAAAATGATCTTTCCCAACATTGAACTGCGGCTTGATGTTGCGGCAAAGTCGGGCTTTGTAAATATTCACCTTCTAGTCAGTCCAGAGGATCCCGAACACCTCGCTGAAGTAAAGCGCATTTTGAAGCGCCTAGAATTTGGTGCCCACGGTGACCGTTTCGATTGCACGCGAGATGAGCTTATGAAACTCGGGAAGCGTGCCGATCCGTCAATTACAGATGACCGCACTGCTCTGCGGAATGGTGCGACGCAGTTGAAGGTCAATTTCGATTCACTGCGCAAGGTCATTCACGAGAGCGACTGGGCGAAGAAGAATATCCTAATCGCTGTTGCCGGCGGTGCCGGAGACGGAACGGGAGGCGTCCGGCAGGCCTCCGATGCAACGATTCGCCAAGAGATCGAGAAGTTCGCGCACATCATCTTCTCGAGCAGCCCTGCGCAGCGTGAGTTCTGGCTCGGTCAGCGGGCCGCCACCGTGGAGGAACTGCGCGAGCGATACGGCGGCTGCAAGCCGTGCCTTCATGGGAGCGACTCCCACGACCAAAAATCCGCAGGTCAACCCATCGACAATCGCTTCTCGTGGATCAAGGGCGCACTCGAGTTCGATGCACTCCGTCAAGCCTGCATTGTCCCCGAGGGGCGCGCCTATGTCGGCGAGCAGCCGCTCCCATCAGCAATGCCGTCGCAGGTCGTCTCTAATGTCACGATCGACAATGCGGACTGGGCCGCCACTCCCGACATCCCGCTCAATCCTGGGCTTGTAGCGATCATTGGCGCGCGGGGATCCGGAAAGACCGCCCTGGCCGACGTCATCGCAGCCGGATGCGATGCGATATCTCCCTCTGGCTGGGACGCGGACGAGAATATCAGCCCGTCCTTCTTGGCGCGGGCGCATAGCCTGATTGGGGATGCAACCACTACGCTCACGTGGGGCGGCGGCGCGACGGTCACACGTTCACTTGACGGCAGCGACGCGAGCGGCCATATGTCATTTCCGCGCGCCCGTTATCTCTCTCAGCAGTTCGTCGAGGAGCTTTGCTCGGCCAAGGGCGTCTCCGATGGCCTTGTGGAAGAGATCGAGAGAGTGATTTTCGAGTCGCACTCGCAAGATGATCGCCAATGGTCAATCGACTTCGCCGAACTGCGGGACCAGCAGACCGCACGTTTCCAGCAGGCGCGTGAGCGTGAGGGCAAAGCAATCTCCGACATCTCTGACCGCATCGCCGTCGAGCTTGAGAAGGAAAGCCTCGTCGCCACGCTGCCAGCGCAGCTCGCCCAAAAGCAAAAACTGATCGCCGATTACACCGCCGACCGAACCAAGCTCGTCGTCAAGGGGACCGAAGCGCAGGTGGCCCGACATGCCGAGCTCAGCGAGGCTGCTCAGAAGCTTCGGAACAAGATCCAGGCCTTGGTAAATCAGCGCCGCACTTTCGTCGCCCTGCAGGACGAGGTTCGCAGCATGCGTGTCACGGGCGCTCCGGAGATGCTGCGCCAAGCCAAGGCGCGTCACTCCAACAGCGGCATGAGCGCCCAGCAGTGGGACGAATTCCTGCTGATCTATAAGGGCGAGGTCGACAAGAGCTTGAAAGGCTACATCGCATGGGCGGATGACCAGGTCCTCAAGCTCAATGGCGTTTCGCCGCCGCTTGGCGACCAAAACGGCGCGCTGATCCCCGACAATGTCGACATCGCGGCCCTCCCGCTCGCGCCAATCGTGTCCGATATCACGCGCCTCGAAGCGTTATTCGGTGCCGACAAGCTGATCCGCGATCAATACGCAGCGCTTACCGGCCGCATTGCGCAGGAGAATTCCGCGCTTCAGACTCTTCAAACACGGTTCACAGATGCGCAAGGCGCAGCAGTGCGCCGGAAAGACCTTCAGACAGAGCGCGATAACGCCTATGGGCGGGTCTTCGAGGCGATCATCAACGAACAAAACGCGCTCGCCTGCCTCTACGCGCGGCTTACGGAGCGACTTGCGGCCTCGTCGGGCACGCTCAATAAGCTCAGCTTCTCAATTCGCAGGATCGCCGACGTCCAAGCATGGGGCTCGCGTGTCGAGGAGCAACTTCTCGACAGGCGCAAGGCAGGGCCCTTTTACGGCCGCGGCTCGCTGGTTGCGGTCGCGACGGACGCACTAAAGCCTGCGTGGGAAACGGGCTCTGCGACCGAGGTTCAGGCCGCCATGTCGATCTTCATGGCAAGATACCTGAAGGACCTGCTGTCGAACGCACCTTATGCGCAGCAGCAGTCCGAATTCCGAGCGTGGTCGAAAAAGTTCGCGCATTTGCTTTTCCGCACCGACCACATCGCCGTTCGGTACGAGATATCTTATGATGGCGTCGACATCCGGAAGCTATCTCCCGGCACCCGCGGCATCGTGCTGCTTCTGCTTTATCTCGCTCTCGATGATTCAGACGATCGACCTCTGATCATCGACCAGCCTGAAGAGAACCTCGATCCAAAGTCCGTCTTTGACGAGTTGGTAGCGCTCTTCATCCAGGCCAAGGCGAGGCGCCAGGTCATCATCGTCACACATAATGCCAACCTCGTCATCAACACTGACGCTGACCAGATCATCGTAGCCGACGCTGGCCAGCATTCAGCGGGCGGTCTTCCGCCGATCAGCTACGCGGCGGGGGGTCTCGAAGATGCGGCAATTCGTAAGGGTGTCTGCGACATCCTTGAGGGCGGCGAAGCCGCGTTCCGGGAGCGCGCACGACGATTACGAGTTCGTCTCGACCGATGATGCAGCCAGCCCACGGTCCGTTTAGGTGGTCCTGAGCGTTGTCGGGCCAACTGACACAACTCACATTGCCGAGTATTAGATCCGCCCTTGTCGCGAAGGGTTTACCGACGGCCCAAACGATCCCGAATTGCGTCACAGTGAAGGCCCTCGGAAACCAAATCAGGCCTTAAGTAAAAGCTTATGGCGCGGACCCCCAGGTCTGCCGCGCCGAGAATCCTCTCGGCGCTTGGGTCAGGTACAAACCACAACAGGTGAAAGCCGCGACACCGTACCTAAATCTCACGCAAAGCTCTCATTGGATCCACACATGCCGCTAGGCGCACTGAGTGGTACAAGTCCGGCAATCCATCTCTTCCGCCGAACTGGACTACATCGAAAGCGCTTCGCCCACAACGTAGCCAAGCTAAAGCCCAGCCCGAGATCTAACTAAAGCTAGCAGCGAGACTTACAATGGGCAGGACGCCCTTATAGACGGTCCGGACGATCCGGGACCATCCCACCAGCGCGTCGACTAGTTCCTGCCGGCATTCCCCCGCCGCCCCTACAAAGCCGCTAAAACTTCCCGATAAAGATACTGCGCACCCTCTACTCCATCCCACGGACCCTCTTCGTATTCCAGCGCGAAGATGCCTGTATAGCCGGAGTTGAGCATGATTCTGACATTCCGCTGCACATCCGGATTCTTCCAGCGATTCCAATACTTGGCGTGAACATTCGTATGCGCATAGGGCGCCAGATCCTGCAAGGCATGAAAAAGAAGATACTCATGCTCCCAATTACAGAAATCAGGCGAAGCTTCACAGAACGGATTGTTCACTTCCTCAATAATGATTCTGATGTTGATCGGATTAGCAGTCAGTCCCCAGTGATTTTCAAGCGTAACTTTCACGCCCGCCTTTCCGCCGTAATCCGCCATCTCCTTGAATGATTCAATGCAATTAGTCAAATACTGCGCCAGCTCGCTATTCTTCGGATAAGAGCTCGGGTCAGCTATCGGCGTGGGCGCAATCCGTGGACCGCCGCTGTTCACCCGCATCGATTTCGCGCCGAGCACCGCCGCACCATCCAGCCACTTCTTCGCCACCTCAATTCCCGCCTTCCGCTTCTCCGCATCCATGTCGCAGATATCTCGCGGCGCATTATTCGAGATGTGATGGCACCTGGTCCCGGTGGTCACCTGCTTGTTCGCCATCTTCTCCAACCACTTCTTGCCGGAGCTGCTCGACGGATCGAACTCCGTCATTGTATGTTTAGCGCCGTTGTTACCCACGACTTCGCTTTTGACATACTGACTCTCGTCGTCCATATCGCCGAACAGACCGGAGAACAGATCCATGTGATAAACGCCGGGAAAAGTCTTCTTAGTGAAGTCCGGGAAGTCGAGCATGGTGATTTCGCCATACTTCTTCTTCATGCGCTCTGATTCTGCTTTCTCAGCGAGAAAACTACTATGGCTCTTGAAGATGTAACGGATGGGCCAACTATTGGACGCGATGCGATCCAGTTTCTCTTTCTCGGTCAGAGGACGCAGAACACCGGCATGGGTGATTGACTCGGGCGCAGTAGGCCCTTGGCCGGACGCCGCCGACGAGGCCAACAAACTCGCTGCTAAACTCCCACCCGCTCCTTTGATAAACCGGCGCCTATCAGGGCTGGCGTTGCCCTTTTCTTTTTCCGAATTCATTTCTCTCATCTCCATGTCGGTTAAAACTGCAATCGCAAGGCAAGCTGGATTTGCCGCGGTGTTGACGCTGCATTCGTACTCGAAATCGTGCCGAAGGATGGGTTGCCAAGCGCTGAACTTGGATTGCCAAAGCTCGGAGTATTCGTCAGATTGTAAGCTTCGGCGCGGAACTGTAGTGTTCCGAATTCCATCAGCCGAAAATCCTTGAACAACGACAAATCGAGCCGTCTCTGCGGCGGACCGTAAAGGGTGTTGCGCCCCACATTTCCCAACGTTCCAAAAGCCTGCGGCGCAAAGGCCTGCGTGTTGAACCAATGAGCTATATTTTGACTCGATACCGAAGGTGACCCAATCACGTTGGGGCGATCGCTCGAAATAGAAGCGCCCAGGTTCGCTTGTGGGCTCGAATCTGTAATGGTGAACGGCAAACCAGTCTGCCAAACGCCAATCGAATTCACTTGCCAGCCATACAAGAGCTGTTTCATCGGCCCTTGCAGCGACTTACCGAAAGGAAGTTCGTAGTTGACCGACGCCACAAAGCGATGACGAATATCCAAATCGCTGTTCCCTCGGTCATACGTGCCAATGGCTGATGGGTTCAAATCCACGCCGGCAGCATAGCCATTGCTGAATGTAGAAACGTCATCGATGCCATGCGCCCAGGTGTAGTTCGAATTCACCGTCAGCCCTTTGGTGAAGCGCCGCTGGAAAGAGATCTGCAATGCGTTGTAGCTGGAGGTGCCTTGGCTCTGCAAATAGCCGATCAAACTCACGTTCGGAGCAACAGACACAAACGGCGCGCGCGAAGCCGGATTCGGCAGAGGCGAGGCTTGCGGCAAGTTGATGTTCGGAATCAATTGAGCGATGTGACGCCCCAGTTCTCCAACGTACGCAACGCTCAACACGTTTGCGCCGAGCTGTTTCTGCACATCCAGATTGAATTGATGCAGGTAGCTGGAACGGAAGTTCCTGTCTTCCGCGTATAACGACCCGGTCGGATTCGTTGTGTTGGCCGGCGCCGGCACAGGCAAACCCTGAGACAGCGGAACATACTGCACCGGCCCGTAAGTAAACGTGTACGGCGGATTGTTCAGGTAGGCGGCAGACGTGATGTTACCCGGAAAGTAAGTAATTCCGTAGCCACCGCGAAGAACCACTCCGCCGCCCAGCGTGGCTGCAAAACCCACCCGCGGCGCCAGATTGCTGTAATCCGTTTTCACCCCCGCAGTCGCGGAAACGCCGTTCTGATTGGCCACGATGATCTTGCCCGTGCTTGTATCGAAGTTCGAGAGACGGTTATGCATTTCGGTAAACGGCGTGAACACGTCATAGCGAGCGCCCAGGTTCAAAGTCAGCCAGCGAGTCGCGCGCCAGTCATCCTGGAAGTAAACGCTCGGTTCCCAAGTGCGATAGCCGGGAGAAGTCAATTCCACCACGCGCTGCGTCGTAAACGGAACGCCAAGCAGGAAAGAGGACACGCTATTTCCGGTTGGCGCTGCGTTGAACGTGAAGCGCCCGGCCGGTGAGCCCGATGAGTACGCCATCGCTTGCCGCCGAATCAACGCCGCGCCGACTTTTATGCTATGGGCGCCGGTGTTATAGCTGAACGTGCCGTTGTACTGAAATGTGTTGTCGACATATAGAAGCGGCAGATTGATGGTGTCGCCCAAAGTGGCAAAACCAGTCACATAAAACGGGGATAACTCGGAGGTCGGGTTACTCACATTGACACCGGTCAGTCCAAATTTTGCAGCGAGATTCTGACCGAGGGCGTTGATCGGATAGGAGGCAATGTTGACCCGCGTATAACCCGCTTTAAGCTCCAGCAGCGCCTTCGCGTTGAAGATATGAACATAATCCATCTGCGCGTTTTGCGCCCATTCCTGAGACGGTCCGTCATAAGAGACGCCGCCGCCTTGAACGCCATTGACTGCCGGGAAAACCGGCGGAGTGAAAGTGGAAACGGCGTTAATGGTGTAGCGAGCGAAGAATAGATTGCTGTCGTTGAAGTGGTGATCCACACGTCCGTCGGCCGTATGGCTGAACTGGGTTCTGCCATAAGTGCCGGTGTAATTATTTGCCGTGCCTGAAGTGAGCGGGAGCGGATACAACGCCATATAGTTTGCCGAAATGGGGCTGATCTGACTCGCCGGAATCTTGTTGCCCGGAATCGGCGTCCCATTCGGATAAGTGAGTTGAGTGCGAATCGCGGAAAAGTCTCCCGTATGTTCGGCCGCGGTTGGAACCGTGGTAACGGTGGTCACACCTTGGACGGCACGGAAGCCCTCATAATCGGCAAAAAAGAAAGTCTTGTCTTTTTTGATCGGACCCCCAATGCTTCCGCCAAACTGATTCTGGCGATACTCCGGTTTTGGGCCGACCGTGGCAAAGAAATTTCGCGCATCCAACTTATCGTTGCGAAAGAAGTCATACGCCGAACCATGAAACTGGTTCGTTCCCGATTTGGTGATGATGTTGATCACGCCGCCTGCCGTGCGGCCGGATTCAGCGGTGTACTCGTTCGTCTGAACGCGCACTTCTGAAATTGCATCGATCGAAGGCTTCACCCCAACCGTGCCGATAATGCGTTCATTATTGTCCATACCGTCGACGACGTTGTTATTCATCGCGTCCGATTGACCGTTCACGGAAACCGAGGACGTCTGACGCCGATCGTCCGGCCGTGTGCCGCTGCCGAGCCCGGCCGGCAGGCCCTCATTTGCGCCGGCCGTTAATTGGACCAGGCGAGTCACATTGCGGCCGTTTACCGGCAGATCCTGCACCGATTTCTCAGCCAATGTGTCACTTAGAGTAGAGCTGTCGGCCTGCAACGGCGGAGGCTGGGCCGAGACCTCAACGATCTCTGACTGCTGGCCGATCTGCATGGAGGCAGTCACGCGCGCCCGATCGCCTGATCCCAGACTTAAATCTGAAACGCTAAACCGCTTGAACCCCGCTGCGTCGATGGTCACCGAATAATGACCCGGCGACAACAGGGTGAATGTAAAGTCACCGCCCGAACTCGTCTGCGCAGACCGTGATTCGTGAGTGCCCAAATTCTCGACAACCACATGGGCGCCCGCCACACTAGCCCCGCTGCTGTCGGTGGCTGTTCCCAATATGTCCCCGCTTGTCGCCTGCGCAAAAACCGTGACACCGCCAGATAACCAACCGAACACGAAAACCGCAGCCACCGCCAACCTCAAACGTCGCCAGCTATTCTTTTTGTGTTGCATCCGCTAAAAATCTCCTTGCCCGACAGGAAGAATGCCCACACAGAAGTGCCGCGGATACATGGCGTCTCTTCGTTACATCGGGGTAGATGTGAAGCAATTCAGACGGAGTTGCAGTTGGGTGCACTCTCTTATGTTGGGAACCCTGAGGGTACCATTTTTATTACAAAATAGAAATAGTAGGGATACCTCTGCCAGAGCCGCGACAAAGGGAGCGTTTGGAACCGGTTTAGCGTTTCTTCATTTGCGTGTAGGCTAAAACCTTCTTTTCGCCCTCGACAACCAGCCGATCATCGTCGCTGAAATAAGTGAGCTGGCGTCCTTTAGTTACGCCCTTGTAGCTGTCAATCATCTGCGGAGCGCCGCCATTGAGAACCACCTTGTCATCCTTGGTGTAGTACTCGCAGTGGTCCGATGTTCCGGTACGCGTCCTGCCGGAAGCTAACGGGTGAAAGATCTTTACGTCGCCATCGGCAAGCGCGTGATCGAGCGAAGAGTCGTCCTTGCCATTGTCGGACCGAGGCGTAAGGAACGCTTCCAGTTTGTTGGCTGTCACTGTCATGGAGTTGCGCTCCAGTTTTACTCCGCCCGTATAATTCGCCACGCGCGTGTCGTCCTGATAGAAGAGCTGTGGCGCATAAACGACCGTAAATACCGGTTGGCCGGCGCCGCCACCCGATCCCGAGTCACTGTCCGATGAAGTATCCACCAACTCACTGACCACTTGTCCATAAGCCTTCAGAGTCTGCTCATCGCGATCGATCATCAGCAGGTTTGCCGCAATACGATTCGCCCCTTGCCACATCACGGCGCGGCCTTCGTAGAAAATCGTTCCGTTGTTGTCACGCGTCTGCATCTGATCTGCTTTGGCCTGCATCGTCTTGGTTTTGTCGAGCATGGACGTCCCCGGCTTCTCGTTCTTGTCGGGCGCATGGGCCGAGATCACCCGCCCAATCGCGTCCATGTCGCCGTTTGTCTGATTCATCACGATCTTGTCCGCGGCCGTTGAACCTGTGTCATCGGAAACGTGCGCGTTATCGAACAGCGTAATTCGATTGATGCCCTGTTCCAGAAACGCTCTCTTCGCGTCCGCCTTGCGCGCGCCTTCCTGGTAACGGAAGTGGCCGGTTTGCTCAATCGTGTCGACTTGGTTGGAGTTAGGCGCAAACTTGGCCATCAGCTGGTCGCTCCAGGTCAAGGCCGGTGGCGAGGGCTTGTCAGCTTTGCCCTCAGCCGCCTTCGCTGCTATCTGCGGCTTATCCGTATGGGTCGCCGCGTTCCACGCCACAAAACTCTCGATGTAGCTTCCTTCGCCATAGAGAATCCGCAACCGCGAGGCGTCCAGCCTTCGGTATGGCTGATCAGGTCGATTCGGTTTGAACTCCAGTTGGGCCTGCGAAGGCGTCCTGATCTCCTGCACGTCTTTGCCATCGGGCTTCATTTCGAGCTCCAGATGCTCGCTACGTAAGATCCGCGTCTCGGCCAGCTGAACTCCCGGCTGCGGCAGCGGTTCCGACTGCGCTGTCGCATGTCCATCCGCCAGCACCAGGTGAAGATTGCTTTGGCTCTGCAACAAGCCATCCACTTGCTTCGTCTCTACCGCGAAGCGTAGATCCGCGCGGCTGCCGGCCATCGTCGTCCGCGATGAGGGCTCCGCCGTAATTACCTTGGCATTCCCAAGTCCGACAATGTTTACCAGCGCGCCGTTCTCATCGAACATCGCAGTCATCTTATCGGCTGCATAGCTCGTCTGTTTGTCATCGCGAATGTCCTTGCCCACCGCCTGATCGGAATCGATCCGATGCAAGTACCCATCCTGTAAAGTGACCAGCGAGTTCTTCGCATCAATCGTTGTAGTGCGCCTTTTAAGCCGGGACCACGGAGATAGGTAGACCTTCTGCTCGCGCTCTTGGTAAACAGCATCGCCGGCTTCCACATGCATCTTGTTTTCTGCGGAGCCTTTACCGAGCCAGTCCAGAGCGATGTTCGACTTCAGATGAAGATCGCCCGTATTCGGATCGTACGAAACCCCCACTGCTTTGCCGCCGCCCTCGGCGAAGTGAAACGTAGCAGGCTGATCCGTATCCGCTTTCCCGGTCTTCGTCTCATACGTCACGCCTGCTGTTTCCACTTGCAGCAGCTTTGCGATCTGCGCCGTGATCTCGGCGTTCTTGTCAGCCGGAACGTTCATGACGATGAACACCGGGCCATTCGACTTCATCACCCCGGTTCGTTGATCGAATGTCGCTGCCCCGCTGCGCACGAAAGTGTAGGAGGCGCCATTCTTATAGAGCCGTAGCGCGACCTCATGCAAGTCGAAGGTGGAAGGATCTGCCGTGGCCTGGAATGATTTGGCCGTCACATGCACGATTCGCTTGTTGGTATTCGGGTCGGACTTGTCGTACGTCCAGCCGCCGTTCGCAAGGGCTTCGTACCCCTTTTCAATCTGCGGAGCAACGTCCGCCAGGCGCGTTCCCGTGCTACGAAACCGCAAGCTGTACGTATAGCCGACGAAGGCGGCCAGCGCAATCACGGCGAAGCCAAGTAAGAACGAAATTCGCCGCATGAATCATCACACCAATCTGTCCTAAAGAATATCAGCGTGGCACAATTCCGATCAAAGTAAACAGGCACATAAAACCTGAGTCTTGCATTGTCACGCCCCCACTGCTAAAACAATATCGCTTGTAAAATCAAGTAGATAAGAACAAATCTTGTCACTCGACTCCTGAGTGTGCCAAACTAGCCAGTGGGCAGTTAACTTGATTAACCAAACTCAATCAGGTTCTAGAGTTAACGTCTTTAATTCCAATCGGAGGTTTTAAGTATGGACATTCGACCGCTACACGACCGCGTTGTAGTCAAACGGATCGAAGAAGGCGAGACCATGCAGGGCGGTCTCTATATTCCGGATTCGGCCAAGGAAAAGCCACAGCAGGGTGAAGTTTTCGCTGTCGGCAAGGGAAAGCGCACAGACGATGGAAAATTGAACCCGCTGGATGTTCAGGTGGGCGATCGCATCCTGTTCGGCAAGTACTCTGGCAACGATATCAAGCTGGATGGCACGGAGTACCTGATCATGCGTGAGGACGAGATCCTCGGCGTGCTTAGCAACGGCGCCTCGGCAGCGAAGAAGTAAGGGAGATTCGAAAGCATTATGGCAGCAAAACAGATTGTTTATAGCGAGAATTCGCGGCAAGCGATTCTACGCGGCGTCAACCAGCTCGCCGACGCTGTGAAGGTGACCCTCGGTCCTAAGGGCCGGAACGTGGTCCTCGAGAAGAAGTTTGGCGGCCCCACCATTACCAAAGACGGTGTGACGGTCGCAAAAGAGATTGAGTTAAGAGACCCTCTGGAAAACATGGGCGCGCAGATGGTTCGTGAGGTTGCTTCAAAGACCTCCGACATTGCCGGCGACGGCACCACCACTGCGACCATCCTCGCTCAGGCCATCTTCCGTGAAGGCGTGAAGCACGTAGCCGCCGGCGCCAACCCCATGGCGTTGAAGCGCGGTATTGAAAAGGCCGTCGAAGCTGTCGTGAACGAAGTGAAGTCGTTCTCGAAGCCGGTTTCAGGCGATGCCATCTCTCAGGTGGGTACTATTTCCGCCAACGGCGACGCCGAAATCGGACGGATCATTGCCGAATCCATGCAGAAGGTTGGCAAGGATGGCGTGATCACGGTCGAAGAGTCCAAGACCATGGTTACCGAGTTGCAAACCGTCGATGGTATGCAGTTTGACCGCGGTTATCTCTCGCCTTACTTCGTGAGCGATCCCGAGCGCATGGAAGCTGTTCTCGAGGATCCATACATCCTGATTCACGAAAAGAAAATCAGCAACATGAAGGACCTGCTGCCCTTGCTCGAGCAGATTGCTCGTGCCGGCAAGCCGCTTCTGATCATTGCTGAAGAGGTTGAAGGCGAAGCTCTGGCCACACTGGTTGTCAACAAGCTTCGTGGAACCCTCAATGCCTGTGCTGTGAAGGCTCCCGGCTTCGGCGATCGCCGTAAGGCCATGCTCGAAGACATCGCTGTACTCACCGGCGGTAAGGCTCTCATGGAAGAGACCGGCATCAAGCTGGAAGGTGTGCGCCTTGAAGACCTCGGCCGCGCCAAACGCGTTACTGTGGACAAGGACAACACCACTCTCGTCGATGGTGGTGGTACGCAGAAGACCATCGAAGGTCGCATTAAGCAACTTCGCGCTCAGATCGAAGAGACCACTTCGGACTACGATCGTGAAAAGTTGCAGGAACGCCTGGCCAAACTCGCCGGCGGTGTTGCCGTCATCAAGGTCGGTGCTGCTACCGAAACTGAGATGAAGGAAAAGAAGGCGCGTGTCGAAGACGCTCTGCATGCAACCCGCGCAGCCGTCGAAGAAGGCATCGTTCCGGGCGGTGGTGTTGCACTGCTCCGCGCCGGTAAGGTCCTCTCCACTCTCAAGGCGGAAGGCGATGAGCAGATCGGTATTGACATCATTCGCCGCGCGACCGAAGAGCCGCTGCGCCAGATCTCTGGCAATGCCGGCTACGAAGGTGCGATCGTAATCGGGAAGGTTCGCGACAACAACGAGAACAATTTCGGATTCAACGCCCAAACCGGCGCATTCGAAGATCTCGTCAAGTCGGGCGTTATCGATCCGACCAAGGTCACCCGCTCGGCTCTGCAACACGCCTCGTCGATCAGCGCTCTCATGCTAACCACGGAAGCAATGATCTGCGAAGTGCCGGAGAAGAAGTCGGCTGCTCCTGCCGGTCCCGGTGGCCACGGCGGCCCCGACATGGATTACTAAATCCATTCCGATCCCCAGTAACTCGTTTAAACGAAACCCGCTCGGCTTACTGCCGGGCGGGTTTTTAGTTGTAGTGGTTGATATTCAGAGTGCCCATCGGATCGCACCGACGGGCACCCTCGTTTGATTCGCCGATCGTTTTCGGCATCGGTAATTAGCTCTAGCGCTTCTTGGCTGGTGCTTTTTTGACCGCTTTTTTAACGGCCTTCTTCGCGACCGTCTTCTTTGCTGGAGCAGCCTTTTTAACTGCTGCCTTCTTCGGTGCTGCTTTCTTCACGGCAACCTTTTTGGTTGTGGTTTTCTTCGTTGCAGTTTTTGTAGCCATCGTTTTTTTGCTCTCTTCCTTTTGATTTGGACTAGGCGGAATATCCGCTCCGGATCTGCGTGCCTCACTCAAGCCAATAGCTATGGCTTGCTTGGGATTTGTGACCTTGCCTCCACGGCCGCGATCCAACTCGTGGTGCTTGAACTCGTGCATCGTCCTCTGCATCTTGCTTTGGACGATTCTCTTCGACTTCGGATCAGATCCGGAAGACGACTTCTTGGCTGTACTCTTGTTTTTCGTTGCGTGTTTCAATAATCTCCCTTCAAACAAAATACGGCTATTTTGTTCTAATATGCCGCAAAACGTGCTCAGAGTACAGCAAATTGTGAATCGTTGGCTCTCGGCCCGTCAACGGAGCACGCCATCTGCGTTGATATCCTGAGTGGCAGAGGCCGATTCTTGTCCCGTATCTCAGCAGCCTTCCGATGTTTTTTTGCCATTTTGTTTTCCGCTGTATTGCCCGAAGACATCGCTTCGGAATTCGGCTTTACTAAGGTGAAACCAGCTCCTGTCGCTCCCCCCGTTGAAGTCCCGAAAGTAAAGGTAAGCGATGGAGCTTTACAAATGCTTCAGATTCTCCAAAGGGATTCGCGGCTGGTCGATTTCGTAATGGAAGACATTTCGTCGTATGCCGATGATCAAGTCGGCGCGGCTGTTCGCACCATGCACAGCGATTGCCGGGCCACTTTGAATCGCCATGTCACTCTCTCCCCCGTCATCGATGGTGTGGAGGGAACTTATCAGAAATTGGATAGCTCGAAGACGCCGGATCCGAATCGCATCAAGCTGATCGGAAACGTTCCAGCAAGCGGCAAGGTAGGAGGTGGAACACTGCGCCATCGAGGCTGGATGGCCGCTAACATTAATCTTCCTTCGCTCGGAAAACAAGATCCGTCTATCTTTGCTCCCGCCGAAATCGAAGTCGAGTAACCATGCCGCCGTACATCATTGGCATTGACTTGGGCACCACCAATAGCGCCCTTGCCTATCTCAATACGGACGACGCTCCAACGGAGACGGCTTCCGTCCAGTTGTTCCGCATTCCTCAGCTCATGAATCCCGGGGAAGTGACTGATCTCGATCTTCTTCCGTCTTCCTTATACATTCCTGGACCAGGAGAGTTCGTCGAAGGCGCGCTCGCTCTTCCCTGGAGTGACAATCCGGATTACATCACGGGAATGCTTGCACGCACTCGCGGCATGGAGAACTCGAATCGCCTTGTCTCCTCCGCCAAGTCATGGCTCTCAAATCAAACCGCCAATCCGACCGAACCTTTGCTTCCTCTCACGGCGCCGGACGGAGTAGCTAAGGTCTCTCCTCTTGACGCCTCGTGTCAATATCTGCTGCACCTACGTGCGGCATGGGACGCCGCACATCCGGAGGCGAAGCTGGAAGAGCAGACCGTTCTCATCACGGTACCTGCTTCATTCGATGCCGCCGCAAGAGAACTCACCCAACGGGCAGCCAAGTTGGCGGGCTATCCTGAGGTCACGATCATCGAGGAACCGCAGTCCGCCTTCTACGCCTGGATCGAACGCAATCCAACTTGGCGCGAGAAGGTAAAGCCGGGAGATCTCATTCTGGTTGTCGATATCGGCGGCGGAACCACTGACTTCACTCTCATTGCCGTTACCGAGCAGGACGGTGAACTCCAGCTGGAACGTGTCGCGGTTGGACAACATCTCCTGCTCGGAGGCGACAACATGGATCTGACGGTCGCGCGTTACGCTGAACAACAGTTCGCTCAACGAAACGTAAAGCTCGACTCTATCCAGTTTCACGCTTTATGGCAACAGTGTCGGGCGGCTAAAGAAGTACTTCTCTCTGCCGATGAATCCGCGCCAACCGAACAGTCATTGACAATTTTAGGGCGCGGAACCGGCCTTGTCGGCGGCACTATACGCGGAAAGGTCACACGCGATGAAGTACGCAATCTATTGCTTGAAGGATTCTTCCCGGTCGTTCCCGCTGATGTTCTCCCTGAACGGCCCAAACGCACAGCGCTGATGGAGGTCGGTCTGAACTACGCCGCCGATCCGGCTGTGACGAAGCACCTCGCTCAATTCTTGCGGAAAGCGAGCAGCGGAGACAAGCCGGCACAACCGACTCATCTTCTGTTGAACGGAGGCGTTTTGCAGGCCGGCGCCATCGAGCAGCGATTGCTTGAAGTGCTCAATGGCTGGCTCGGTCAATCCGGTGCTGCTGCAGTCACTGAATTGACTACTGAAACCAAGCAGGCTGACCTGATGCATTCTGTGGCGAGAGGCGCTGCCTATTACGGCCTTGCCCGCACCGGAAAGGGCGTTCGCATTCGTGGTGGCGTACCACGCAGCTACTACGTCGGGATTGAAAGCTCTTTGCCGGCTGTTCCCGGTATGCCTGCTCCCATGAAAGCGCTCGCGGTCGTACCGTTTGGCTTGGAAGAAGGCTCCAAGGTGCAGCTTCCTCAACGCCGCTTTGCTCTGGTCGTCGGAGAGCCCGCCGAATTTCGCTTTCTCTCTTCGCTCTCTCGCAAAGAGGACCAGCCAGGCGCGCTCATCGAACAGATCGGAGACGATATCGAGGAGCTCGATCCGGTCGAGGTGTTTCTTCCTGCACACGACGAAGGCTCGCAAGGAGACATAGTGCCCGTGACGCTGGAAAGCAATGTGACCGAGACCGGAATGCTGGAGCTGTGGTGTGTCGCCTCCGACGGCCGCCGCTGGAAACTGGAGTTTAACGTCCGGGAACGCACCGCCGCATGAACGTCGGAATCGACCTCGGAACTACCAACTCGGCTGTCGCTTACATCGATCCTTTAGAGGCTGCTGAAGCCGACTTTCCACCCATTCACGTTTTGCCGATTGAGCAGCAGATTGAAGCAACTCGCACCGGTTCACTTCGAACGTTGCCTTCGTTCCTTTATCTGAGCGATCCTCCCATCGCGGGAGCGTTCGCCCGAGAGCAAGGCGCCCTCTTACCAACCAAGACCGTTCATTCCGCCAAGTCCTGGCTCTCTAACTCGGAAGCGGACAGAACCGCAAGAATCCTTCCCTGGGATTCGCAGGAAGAAGGGCGGGTGCTCTCTCCGGTGGAGGCGTCTTCTCAATATTTGGCTCACCTCCGCAATGCCTGGCAGCAGGGGAAGGGCACGCCGCTGCAAGAGCAGGAAGTTGTGCTGACCGTGCCGGCCAGTTTCGACGAAGAAGCTCGCGAGTTGACCGTGCAGGCTGCTCGCGATGCCGGTATTGAAAAATTGACGCTGTTGGAGGAGCCGGCCGCTGCCTTCTACGCTTGGATCGCCAACCATCTTTCGCGATCGAACAAGGAGTTGTTCGACGGGCAGATCGTATTGATCTGTGACGTCGGCGGCGGTACCAGCGACTTCACTCTGGTGCGCGTTGATCGGGAAGGCGATCGAGTTCAGTTCACTCGAACCACGGTGGGTCGTCATCTTCTGCTGGGCGGCGATAATCTCGATCTGACGATCTCCTGGCTGGCGGAATCGAAGCTTGGGAAAACACTGTCGCTTCGACAAAGGAGCGCTCTACGGAGGCAATGCTCCGCGGCAAAAGAACAGTTGTTGGCCGAGAACGGTCCTGCAGCTGTCGATATCACTGTTGTGGGTAGTGGTTCCGCTTTGATCGGAGGAACACTGAAGACAACCGTTACGCGCGAAGAAATTCTGGAGCTTGCTTTGGCAGGGTTTCTTCCGCCTTGCGAGCTGAGCGATAAACCGCAGCAGGAAAAGCAGAGCGTGTTTCGTGAGCTTGGTCTGCCCTATGTTTCGGACCCTGCGATTACTCGTCATCTAGCCGAATTTCTCGGGGCTTCGCCAGCCGCTGAACACGGTGTTGACGCTATTTTGTTCAACGGCGGCTTCTTTATCCCAACTATCTTTCGTGATCGTGTCCGCGCCGTTGTCGAGCATTGGTTCGGACGTCGGCCGCTGACCTTCGAGAATCACGATCTTGATTTGGCGGTGGCGATCGGCGCGGCCTACTATTCCTATGTGCGATCTTCCGGGTCGGGTGTGTTGGTCCGAGGAGGCTTGCCTCGCGCTTACTATCTCGGAGTGGAGGACGCCGGTTCCTCTGCGATTCGTACCGTTTGTCTTGTGCCACGTGGAACCGAAGAAGGCGCTGAAATCAAGCTTGGTGAACCGGAGTTGCAGCTTCTGGCGAACACGCCGGTTGCCTTTCGTCTCTACAGTTCACTCAGCCGGACGGAGGACGCAGTAGGCGAAGTAGTCTCATTCACTCCGACTGACGACATGTTGGATCCGGCAAGCGATCCGCGCCTCCATGCACCTTTGCGAGCCGTCATCCGCTTTGGAAAGGGCGGTGAACGTCTCGTGCCAGTAACGCTGGGAGCACGCCTTAGCGAAGTTGGCACGCTTGAAACCTGGGCGGAATCGAAGATCAGCGAGCATCGTTGGCGACTGGCGTTTCAGCTTCGGAAAGCCACCGACAGCTTGCAGCCCTCTTCGGAGGTTCGTTCGACTGCGGTAGTCAGCGCTGACGCAACAAGCAAGGCTGAGGCTTCGATTGCAGATGTCTTCTCACAAAGGCTGACAAGCTTGCCTCCGGAACAACTTCCCGCTCGACTGGAGCAGACTCTCGCCTTGGGTCGTACTTCCTGGCCTCTTCCGACGATTCGATCGCTGGCTGACAATCTGCTGGAGCACTCGGAAGGAAGGCGCAAGAATGCGGCTCACGAAGCTCGCTGGCTGAATCTGACAGGTTTTTGTCTAAGACCTGGATTTGGATTTCCCGGCGACGATTACCGCATCGAACAAGCCCGAAGAGTCTATGCTGCCGGACTGACGTTCGGCAATCAGGTGCAGTGCGAAGTGGATTGGTGGATCTTCTGCGGACGTATTGCCGGTGGATTTAACCGCAATCAGCAGGGGGATATTTTTCAGCGGCTCTCGCCATTGCTCCTGCCAAAGCAGAAGCGGAAACAGCGTCTTAACCCGAGCTTGCTCCGTGAAATGTGGCGTACGGCTGCCAGCTTGGAGCTCTTGCCTCAGCAGACGAAAGTGCAGCTAGGCGAGACCTTGCTCGCTATGTTGAAGCGCGGCGAGATGGTTGAAGCAGCGGTTTGGTGTTTGTCGAGGCTCGGCGCCCGCAAGTTGTTCAGTGCACCGATCAACTTGGTGGTATCGCCGACCGTGGTCAGCAGATGGGTGGAGTCAATGTTGCGCATCAACGCGACACCTGCTTTGCTGGAAGCCATTGTGCGCCTGGCGCAACTGACGGGAGACGTGGCGCGCGATCTGCCTCCGGCGACGCTCGACCTGGTGCGCCGGGCCTGTGAAGCCAGCCCGCATGCCGCCGATCTTCTGCGCCAATTGTCAGGCGACGAGCAAACGCTCGCCTCTTCCAGTCGAGTCTTCGGTGAAGAGTTGCCGGCCGGTCTAGTGCTGGCCGAGCATGCGTGAGGTCGACATTGTTCGCCGCATAAGCGAACTGGCACGCTCCGGATATCGACACCGTTCGATCATTCAGGGTATCGGCGATGATTGTGCTGTCATTCGTCCCAGCGCGAGATCGGACCTCGTGTTCACGACCGACTTTGTCTTGGAAGGACGACACTTCCACCTGGACACGCATACACCGGCCGACATCGGGCACAAAGCCCTGGCGCGGAGCCTGTCCGATCTGGCTGCCATGGGGAGCGAGCCGGTGTTCTGTCTGGTGTCGCTTGCGATTCGTCCCGAACTTGCGTCACGTTGGACGAATAGTTTCTATAAAGGACTTCTGACGCTTGCCAACCGATACAAAGTCACGCTGGCCGGCGGTGATCTGTCCAGCTTCGAGAAGGTAGTAGTCGACGTGATGTGCTGTGGTCGTGTTCCGAAAGGCAAAGCCGTTCTGCGTAGTGGCGCCAAGCCTGGCGACAAGATTTACGTCACGGGTCCATTGGGAGCGGCAGCACATTCGGGTTGGCGTCTGCGCGCCACACCGCGGATCGAGGCCGGTCTCAAATTGCGGAACCTGGTTTCAGCCGGAATGGATCTTAGCGATGGTTTGTCCCTCGATCTTCGGCGTCTATGCATCGAATCTAATGTAGGCGCCGATCTCAGAACCGCCTTGATTCCGATAGCGCCGGGGGCCACGCTGGAACAGGCGCTACACGGAGGGGACGATTACGAGTTGCTGTTTACAGCTCCGGGAAAAATCAAGGTTCCGACGGTAAAGCAGATCGGTGAGATTACTCGTGGGAAGGCAGGACAGCTCCGTCTGGATGGCCGTCTCTTAAAGGCGGAGGGCTTCGATCATTTCAGGTGAACGTGCAGTAACCTGAAGTTGTGTCGCAGTTGCGTTATATCACTCCCCACGGGATTACGGTCACCCGGAACAGCTCCAAGGTGCCGTATTCCCGCGGCTTGAAACACATACTGCGTCAGCTGGACTCGAAACTCGGAGTCTATCTCTCTTCCGGTTATGAGTATCCCGAGCGCTATTCGCGATGGGATGTCGCCAGCGTCTCGCCGCCCATCGAAATCGTGGGACGCGAGCGCAATGTCCAAATCAACGCGCTGAATGAACGGGGGCAGGTTCTTCTCAATCTTCTTTTCCCTCTGTTCGAAAACCATCCTCATAAGCAATGGTTGTTTCGGACTCCACATTCTTTCACGATCGAGCTGAAACCGCTGGCAGACCGTTTCCCGGAAGAAGAGCGCAGTAAGCAGCCGTCGCCCTTTTCTCTGTTAAGAACCTTGATCGAGGAGTTTCACACTCCGGATGACTCGCGATTAGCTTTGATCGGGGCTTTCGGATACGATCTTCTTCTGCAGTTCGATCCCATCAAACAAAGGTTGCCGCGTGAGTCGCAGAAAGATCTTCATCTATTCTTGTGCGACGACATCTACTTTATGGATCGCAAGAAGGAGTCGATTGAGCGATACCAATACGACTTTTCGATCCGTGATTTGAGCACGGCGGGACATTCCTGCACTTCTCCCAAGGTCAAGAAGCACCGTGGCGCGGAGCACCGGGCAGAGATCGAGTCGGATCATACCGCGCAGGAGTACATGGATAAGGTCGAGGTTGTGCGAGAGGGTATGCGCCAGGGCAACTACTACGAAGTCGTTCTCCGGCAGACCTTCAGCGCGCCATTTGACGGGAGTCCTTCGGAGTTATTTCAGCGCACGCAGAAGTCGAGTCCCAGTCCCTACGAATTCCTGCTCCAGATGGGCGATGAACAGCTGGTGGGAGCTTCGCCTGAAATGTTTGTGCGGGTGGAAGGGGAGACTGTCGAGACCTGTCCGATTGCGGGCACAGCGCGGCGGTCCGGCGATCCGATACGAGATGCGGAGAGCATTCGTCAGTTGCTCAATTCGGCTAAGGAAGAGTCGGAGCTGACGATGTGCAGCGACGTCGACCGCAACGATAAGTCGCGGGTCTGCGTTCCCGGTTCGGTGCAGGTGATTGGACGCCGTCTGATTGAGGCGTATGCCGGGCTGTTTCACACGGTGGACCACGTCAAGGGAAGGCTCATGAACGGCTTCGATTCATTGGATGCATTCCTGACGCACATGTGGGCGGTGACGATCATCGGCGCGCCGAAGAAGGCGGCTGCGCAGGCGATCGAAGATCTCGAAAAGGATGCACGCGGCTGGTATGGCGGAGCCTTAGGGATGATCAATCTCAACGGCGACATCAATACGGGGATTCTCATCCGCACGGTTCACCTCAAAGAGGGCGTGGCACGGTATAGTGCGGGCGCCACTCTGCTTTACGATTCGGAGCCGTCCGAAGAGGACAAAGAGTGCCGGCTCAAAGCAACCAACTTCTTTCGTGCCTTATATCCGAAGGTTGCGACCGGTCCGAAACGCCACGAGCCTCGCCGAGTAGGGGAGGGCGTGAAAATCCTGCTCGTCGATAACGACGATTGCTTCATCCACACGCTAGCGAACTACGCTCGGCAGACGGGCGCCGAGGTTTCGACTTATCGTTCGAACGTCGCCCTGGAGGTGATCGACGCCGAGAAGCCGGACATCGTTCTGATCTCGCCCGGGCCTGCGCGACCAGCCGACTTCGGCGTGCCGAATCTGGTACAGGAACTTGCGAAGCGAGGTGTGCCGACTTTCGGCGTTTGCCTAGGATTGCAGGGAATGGTCGAAGCTTTCGGTGGGACTCTCGAAGTGCTGGACTATCCCATGCATGGGAAAGGCTCGCTGGTTACGCATCATGGTCGTGGGGTTTTCAGCGGATTGCCATCGCCGTTCCGAGTCGGCCGCTATCACTCGCTGTTTGCCAATCGAGAGACCTTGCCGGATTGCTTGGAGATCAGCGCCGAGTCAGAGGACGGTGTGATTATGGGCGTTCGTCATCGCGAGCTGCCGATGGAAGCGGTGCAGTTTCATCCCGAATCAATCCTCAGTCTGGAACGCGACTGCGGATTGAAGCTGATGGAGAACATGATCGAAGCGTTCGCTCACGCCCACCATAGTGTCTCAAGCTCCTAGTGTTGTGGTGGTGGGTGGAGGGCTGGCGGGCCTTGCCACTTCGGTTGCTCTCGGGTCCGCTGGATATTCGGTCAGGCTACTCGAAGCGCGACCATTCCTTGGGGGCCGCGCGACATCCTATCCGCTGAACACAGCCGACGATAACAGCACCACGATCGACAATTGCCAGCATGTTCTGCTGCGGTGCTGTACCAACCTGATCGATTTTTATCGGAGGCTCGGGGTGGCTGACCGAATTCGTTTTCATCGAGAATTCTACTGGATCGAGCCAGGCGGCAGACTGTCGACGATGAAGCGCGGGCTTTTGCCTGCTCCTCTGCACTTCACCGAGTCTTTCGCCAAGCTGAAGTTCTTGTCGCTGTCGGATAAGGTGAGTGTGGCGAGCGGGCTGTTGTCAGTGAAGTACGAGTACGGGAAGCGGGCGGATCTCGAGAGCATCACGATGCTGGACTGGCTGCGTGAGAAGAAGCAGACTCCACGAGCCATCGAGAGGTTCTGGCGGCAGGTGCTGGTGAGCGCGATCAACGAAGAGCTGGACCGCATGGCGGCGGTACATGGGTTGCAGGTCTTCTATTTAGGCTTTCTTTCGAAGGCCGATTCGTACGAGATGGGGATTCCTGCGGTTCCGCTCGGTGAGCTGTATTCGGAGAAGGCCTGGGCGGAGTATCCGGAGGTGAAGATTGAGGAGCGTTGTCCGGTCCAGCAGATGACGATTGAGGCGGGCCGCGTCAGCCGTCTTGTCACACCCGGAGGGCCGGTCACAGCGGACGCCTATGTTTTGGCTCTTCCTTTTGAACGGCTTGCCTCGATTACGCCGGGGCTTCCGATTGACCTCGCTTTGTTTTCCCATTCGCCGATCACGGGCATTCATCTATGGTTTGACCGATCGATCACCGACCTGCCACATGCCACGCTGCTCGATCGAACCGTCCAGTGGATGTTCAACAAGGGCGAAGGCAAACATATTCAGCTTGTCGTGAGCGCTTCGCGATCCCTGATCGCGATGAGCCGGGAAGACGTGATCAAGCTGGCTTTACAAGAGCTGCAAGAGTTTTTTCCGAAGGCTGCCGAGGCGAAGCTGGAACACGCTCACGTCGTTAAGGAAGTCCGCGCTACGTTTGCCGCTGCTCCTAAGCTGGAAGAGCAACGGCCGCCTAGTGTGACTCCTGTTTCCAATCTTTTTTTAGCCGGTGACTGGACCCGATCCGGTTGGCCCGCCACCATGGAGGGTGCAGTTCGCAGCGGTTATCTGGCGGCAGAAGCGGTGACCAAATCACTGGGAACCGCACAGAAGTTTTTAAAGCCCGAAGTGGCTCAGCGCTGATTGGCTTTCAGCACCTTTTTTCGAAGTCGAATCGACTTGGGCGTCACCTCCACGAACTCGTCTTCATTAATGAACTCGATTGCCTCTTCGAGGTTGAGGAGCTTAGGCGGTATTAAGCGGATGGCATCG
The DNA here is from genome assembly GCA_965276965.1 of Bryobacteraceae bacterium. GTDB lineage: Bacteria > Acidobacteriota > Terriglobia > Bryobacterales > Bryobacteraceae > Bog-105. The sequence goes on along the minus strand of OZ255713.1, from coordinate 174,811 downwards.
TCGGAGGTGGAGGCTCGCATGTTGGTCAGCTTTTTCTCCTTGACGATGTTCACGTCGAGGTCGCTGTTGCGCGCATTTTCTCCAATCACCATGCCTTCGTAGACCTCGGTCGTGGGTGAGATGAAGATGGTGCCGCGCTCCTGCAGATTGTAGATGGCGTAGCTGGTAGCGATTCCGGAGCGATCCGAAATCAGAGAGCCGGTGGGGCGCGTCGCGATTTCGCCTTGCCATTCGATGTATCCGTGGAAGAGCGAGTTCATGATGGCCATTCCTTTTGTGTCGGTCAGCATCTCGCTTCGGATCCCGATCAACCCACGGGAGGGAACGTGGAACTCCAGGCGGACACGTCCGGAGCCGTTATTGATCATTTTGGTCATCTTGCCTTTCCGCTGGCCCATTTTTTCGATGACCACGCCAATGAACTCCTCCGGCAGATCGACCACGAGAAGCTCAAGCGGCTCTTGCACAGCGCCATCGATCTTCTTGGTGAGGATCTCGGGTTTGCCGACCTGAAGTTCGTATCCTTCGCGCCGCATCATCTCGATGAGGATGGCCAGCTGCAGCTCGCCACGCCCCATAACCTTGAAAACATCGGGACCTCCGGCTTCTTCGACACGAATCGAGACGTTGGTCAGCAGTTCCCTGTCGAGACGATCCCGCAGATTGCGAGAGGTAACAAAAGTGCCTTCGCGTCCGGCAAACGGCGAATTGTTGATCGTGAACGTCATGGCGATGGTAGGTTCATCGATCTGAATTTTAGGAAGCGGCTTGGGGTTTTCGGCACTGGTTAGGGTTTCGCCGATGGTGATGCCTTCGACGCCGGCGATAGCCAGGACGTCGCCCGGGCGACCGACGGTTTCGTCGACGCGCTTCAGTCCTTCGAAGGAATACAGCTTTGTGATGCGCGTTTTTTGAAAGGAGCCGTCGAGCTTAGCAATGCTTACGTCATCCCCGTGGTGGAGCGTGCCGTTGAACACTCGTCCGATGGCGAGGCGGCCCAGATAGTCGCTGTAATCCAAATTTGCGACGAGCATCTGTAAAGTGTCGTCGGGGTCGCCGGTGGGAGCGGGTATGTGCTTCAGGATAGTTTCAAAGAGCGGCTGGAGATTTTCGCTCTCTTCGCTGGGATCCATTTTAGCGATGCCGGCTTTCCCGTTGGTGTAGACGATGGGGAAGTCGAGCTGATCTTCGTGAGCGTCGAGGTCAATAAACAGATCGTAGACCTCATTGACGACTTCCTGAATACGGGCATCGGGCCGGTCGATTTTATTGATGACTAAGACGGGTGGCAGTTTGGCTTCGAGAGCCTTGGTGAGAACGTAGCGAGTCTGCGGGAGGGGTCCTTCGCTGGCGTCCACGAGAAGCATGACGCCATCTACGATTTTGAGAGCTCGCTCGACTTCTCCGCCGAAGTCGCTGTGGCCGGGTGTATCGACGATGTTGATTTTCGTGCCGTGATAACGGACGCCGGTGGTTTTCGCGAGGATGGTGATGCCTCGTTCACGCTCCAGATCGTTCGAGTCCATGACACGATCGGTGATCTCTTCGTTGGCGCGAAAGATGCCGCTTTGACGGAGCATGGCGTCAACCAGGGTTGTCTTTCCGTGGTCAACGTGCGCAATTATGGCGATATTGCGCGTATTCGCGCTTACTTTTTCTGCTGGCATCGGTAAGTTCCATGGTCTCATGGCGACCGAAAAAACAGTGTTGCTGTGAGAAGCTGAATACCAAATGACCGACTCAGACGAACCACTTCCCACCGTTGTTATCGTGGGGCGCCCAAATGTCGGTAAATCCACTCTTTTCAATTCGATTCTGGGGAACCGGCGATCGATTGTGGGCGATGAACCGGGGATTACACGGGACCGCATTTATGGGGAAGCCGAGTTTCGTGGAAAGCGCTTCGGCGTGATCGATACGGGTGGGATTATTCCACACGACGACGCGTTGATCCCGACTCAGATTTTGCGGCAAGCGCATGTGGCACTGGATATTGCGTCCCACATTATTTATGTGATCGACGGGCGGACGGAGATCACGGCAGCGGACCGAGACCTGGCGCAGCTGCTGCGGCCGCTTGGGAAACCGATGACGTTGGTTGTGAACAAGATCGACGCGAAGGTGCGGGAGAACCTGGTCCCCGAATTTTATTCGATGGGCCTTGGCGATCCGTATGCGGTTTCGGCCGAACATCGTCTTGGTCTGGAAGAATTGCTGGAGCATGTGACCGAGCCGTTCTCCGTCGAGGCTCCGCAGCCGGAAGCCGACGAGGAACCGGCCGAGAAAGACGAGCGACGAATCAAGGTTGCGATTATTGGGCGACCTAACGTTGGGAAGTCGACGATGCTGAATGCGCTGGTGGGCGCTGAGCGGGCGATTGTGTCGCCGGTGGCCGGGACGACGCGGGATGCGGTAGACGAAACGATTCGCGAGGGCAATACAAGCTATCGATTTGTCGACACGGCGGGCATTCGGCGTAAAGGCAAGACGATCGAGATGACCGAGAAGATGAGCGTGATCATGGCGCGGCGGAACATTCGAATGGCGAATGTTGTTCTGCTGATGATCGACGCGCTGGAGGGCGTGGTGAGCGCGGATGCAACGATTGCCGGTTATGCGCATGAGGAAGGCCGCGCCGTTATCGTCGTCGTGAATAAGTGGGATGCGGTGGAAGAGAAGAGCAAGCGCGCTTTCACCGAAGCGGTTCGAGAGGAGTTGAAGTTTATGGATTACGCTCCGATCCTGTTTGCTTCGGCGAAGAATGCGGAAGGAATCCGGCGGATCTTTTCGACGATCAGAAAGTGTTTCGATTCGGCATCGAAACGGGTCACAACGGGCGAGTTGAACCGGTTTGTCGCGACGCTGAAATTCGAGAGCGACATCAAGATTTATTACATGACGCAGGCGACTATACGGCCTCCTACGTTTGTGGTGTTTACTGATAAGGCGGACAAGATGCATTTTTCTCTGGAGCGATTTTTGATTAACCGGCTGCGTGAGCGCTTCAGGTTCGACGGTACTCCGATTGTGATCAAGACGAAGAGGCGATAGGCTCATATGGATAATGCGGCGTCGCCCATTTTTTTGGCCGAGTATCTCAGCACCGAGTATGAGCCCGATTGCGAGTATGTTGACGGCTTGCTGGAGGACCGCAACGTGGGTCAGCAGAAGCATAGCGAGACACAAGGTCTGCTTATTGGGTGGCTGAGAGCAAGTAAACCGCGGCATGGTTTGCAAGTGCGGACACTCCGGCTACACCGGTTAGCAATGGCGTCCTGCGGTGCGACGTTTTGGGTTTGGAACTCAACTTCATTGACGTTTTGCCTGAAGAATAAGAGCTGACCCCTGGAATTGCCGGACGAACCCAAGCGGCGTAATCGAGCTTGTTTTTCGCCGCAAAATGACCATAGATCGCTTCCTTTCGGTCGCGGCTCCGCCCAAACGATTGATTCGAGAATAGTTCATGAGCGATATTTTTGCGAGGGAAGCTCGTTAGGCGGCTTTGAAGATCTTGGCGAGCTCGGGATTGGCGTCGAGTTCGGCGTTGAAGCCTTCTAATGCGTTAGCGAGGACGTTCTTTACTACGTGGAATGGGATCTGGGTGTGGCCGGGGAGGCGCGCTTCGATGGTTTCGCGGATGCTGGTGTCGAGTTCTTTGTCGGCCGCTTTGGCGTTTGCCATTCGAACCCGAACTTCGTGCGCTTCCTGCTTACGGCGGTCGGCTCGGAACTTTAACAGGTCGCTGAGGCATTTGGAGAAGCCTCGGTCGTTGGTGGTTTGGTAGCGGAGGAAGAGGGCGAATGATTTTTGCTGGTTGCGCTCGGGTTCTTCGGTGTCCATGGAGAGATCTTGGAGCAGTTGGGCGCGGCGGCTGAGCCAGAAGTGCTCGACCATTTTGTCGACCAGCATGTGTTCGGTGGGGGTGTCAGGTTGGTGCTCCATCCGCATGGCGAAGAGGAGGCTTTCGAATTCTTCTTCGTTTTCGGTGGGCAGGACTTGGAAGGTGCTGCGGAATCCGTGGCGAAAGTTGTTGAGGCAGGAGGTGGATTTCCCCTGGTCCGTACGGGGCCCGGTGCTGTGCTGGGCGTTGGCGCGATTGGCTTCGATTTGGGCTTCGGTGGCGGGCATGGTTGATGAGTTCTCCTTGTGGATAAAAAGGAAAAGCGCCGGATCCGAGGCGTGACAGCCTGGCCGGCGCTTTTCGTTTACGTCGATCCCGGGCCGATACGGTAAGAATCGGCTAGACGCGCTCTTTTGTCAGAAGGAGAAACGGCAGCTATGAAACATACTGTACCGCCCAGGAAGCTGGAGGGGACCGGAGAGGAACCAGCGCAGACGCATTCTTTTCTCGGATGCGACGCGCACCGCAAGTATTCCGTGGTGGTGGCGATGGATGAACAAGGGAGAACCACAGAGGTCTTTGATCTACAGGGGGCTCTGCCCTATAAGCGCTAACTTAAGAACTTCTGAACACTCGATTGAGTTGTTCGCGTGGCCCAGAGGCTGCGTTCCGACAACGATGGCTCACCAGCTTTACGTGAACTTCTTGATGAGCAGCGATGAGGATTCTCTCTAAGACATTCGTGCTCAAATCCCCTTGCGCGGGTCGTTGCACAAACCGGTTGCCGAACGATTCGGTTATGCAATACAGTTTTGCAGGACGGAAATAAGACGAATTAGGGTCGGCACTGATTTATTGCATAAACCCTGGTTAGGGCAACATCTACGCGCGATGTAGTTGTCAGAGGGCACTCTCAGGTAATGGCAGTTCAAAGCGGTTTTTAACGATCATGCGTTGAAGCTAATTTTCACTTGACGACGAATTGATCCAGGTTAGGAGTGCTTCTCGAGCGCGAAGAGTTTGGCGTGCATCACCGCGGAACAAAACTTCCGGTTTGTTACCGCTTCGCGGCGATCTGCTTCGATTCTTTTGCCGCCATAAGACGACATATCGCGTATTTGGAGCAGGTTCCCCGCTATCATTGATGTATTGTGAGTTCATTGGAGACCGTTGAGAGCAGACCAGGTTTAATTTGTCTGCCTTGCGGCTCTCGGCGGCTTAGCTCAAGTTTCCACTTAGGCTGGGAAGGTTTAGTCGTTGAGGGGCATTATGCATATGCGCACGAGGCCCAAGAGAGTTATTTTGACAGCTACGTGCTCGAAGTTGCTTCCGGTAACCGGGTAGCCTATGGCGAACGCGCTCTGGGGAGGGAGCGATTCAAGCCATATGCGAAACCCCCAGGCGCCTTAAATTTTTACGCAGACGGGGTTCGACCGGCAATCCATCCAACCACGACAACAGATCTGATCGTTTGCTCTTTTGACCCTTCGTTCGTGACCGAGGTTCAAGAAGAGAATGAGGCACGAGATACGTCTCAGCTTCATGGAAGGTTCGGTTTTCGTGACGCAACAGTGGCAACCATTGTCAAACTGCTGGAGTCCGAGGCGCGAGACGAGGGTGTTACCGGAAGGTTGTATGCCGATCATCTTATCTACGCGCTGGTTGCACGGCTGGTCAAGAATAACCCGACTGTCGAGACACCTCCGCCGACAAAATGGACCTTTTCAAAACTACGTCTGCAGCGCGTGTTTGATCGCATGAGTTCAGACTTGGCAGCACCGCACGACTTACAAACATTAGCCTATGAGAGTGGCTATAGCAGGAACCATTTTCTTAGGATGTTCAAAGCCGCGGCAGAGTGCACTCCCCATCAGTATCTGCTCCGGCTTCGGATCGCCAAAGCGGAAACCCTGATGAGGAATTCATCTCACGAACTGGCTGACATCGCAGCCCAGTGCGGTTTTTCAAGCCAAGCTCATTTTTCTAGAACTTTTCGACGACTGCTCGGAGTGAGTCCTGGCGAATACCGACGTTTAAATCGCTGATGTTTTCGTGCAAACCCGGTGCCTTTGTGATCGAGAAAGTGCGGCATTTTCTCGTAAGCTCGTCACATGAGAATCGCTCCCGTGGAAAACGCCTGGTCTACATCGATGCACACTCTTCGAAAGCATCAATATGACTACATTATTTGCGGTGCTGGATCGGCCGGATCTATTGTGGCTGGGCAGCTTGCCGCCAATCCCGATGTCTCAGTCCTGCTGTTAGAAGCGGGCGGACATGACAATCTGGAAGCGGTCATGAATCCCGATCTCTGGCAGGCAAATCTCGGCAGCAATCTCGATTGGGGGTTTGTCGCAGAACCGAACTCGCAGATGAACGGGCGCAGCGTTCCGTATTCGATGGGCAAAGTGCTCGGCGGCGGTGGAAGTATCAATGTGGGCATCTGGTCGCGAGGGCACAAGGCTGACTGGAACTTCTTTGCGCAGGCTGCCAACGATTCCGCATGGAATTACGATGCTGTGTTGGAACTTTACCGGCGTATTGAGAACGACCAGGCAGATTCTGGACTCAATGAGTCAGCTAGTCCTATGTGGGTCCAGGCAGCACGGGATCCACACCCGTTCTTCGCTGCGGCTCTCGAAAGCATGTGTGCGCAGGGCATCCGTCGTTATGACCGTTTAAGCGGACCGCTTTGGGAGGCATCGAACGGTTGCGCTTATGTGGACGAAATCGTTCACGATGGTGTGCGACAATCTCCGTTCCGCTCGTATGTGTACCCGAAGTGCAATCAGCCCAATCTGACTGTATTAACGGGCGCCACTGCAGAACGAATTCTTTTCGAAGGATCACGAGCAGTAGGGATTCAATTGCAACACGGAAGCCACGTTGTGCAGGTGCGCGCGGAACTTGAGATCGTTTTGTCTCTGGGCGCCATCAACACTCCGAAGATTCTGATGCAATCCGGTATAGGCGATGAAACAAAGCTGAAGGCTTTCGGAATTCAAGCCGTTCAAATCCTGCCGGGAGTGGGCCGCGGCATGCACGACCACGTCGCGATCGGGTGCGCGTGGGATTCAGCGGGCATCGACATGCCTACCAGTCCACGGGGGCAAGCGGTCTGTTTTTGGAAGACTGATTCTGCTGCGGAAGTACCGAACGCGCTGGCGTTCGCGATTCCCGTCGTTTACGCCACGCCGGAAAACAGCAGCAGGTTCAATCTGCCTGCAACGGGGTGGTCACTCTTTGCCGGCATGGCGAGCGAGGGCCGCGGCGAGCTGTGTTTGACTGGGCCCCGGATGTCGGACCCGATACAAATTCAGACAAATTTCTTATCAGAACCACAGGATTTAAAAACAGCGGGGAGCGTAGTCGCGATGTGTCGCGCTATCGGCAATGGGCACGCGCTCCGTCCGTTTGCCAAGCGCGAAGTCCTGCCTGGCGATCTTCCTGCAAGGGAAATGGAGGAATTCATTCGAAATGGAATTGGTACCTTTTGGCATCAATCCGGGGGCGCCAAGATGGGCACCGATGCAATGTCTGTTGTCGACAGCAAACTCCGCGTTCGGGGCATTCAGCGACTGAGGATCGCTGACGCCTCCATTATGCCGAGAGTAACCGTGGGGAATACTATGGCGCCGTGCGTCGTGATAGGCCAACGCGCCGCCGACATTTTGAAGGCCGAGCATGGGAGCTAAGTGAACTGAATGACCCCCGGCTTCAAGCCGCGGGGTTAGAACGGGCGCGTCGAATCAAATTCGACTGAACGCGCCCGCTCATTATTAAACCCGCCGACTTCAGTCGGCGGATATCTTGTCCCTTCGGGGACTTCGATGAGCTTGCTTCGCCTGAAGGCGAGGGGTTTCCACCATCCCCGATGGAGACACTAACAGTTATTGAATGCCGAATAATCACGATTCATCTCAGTCAGAAACCTCGGTACGTTCTGGTGGAGCACGTGGCTTCCCTTTCTTTGCAGACGATAGTCAATTTTGGTTTGAGACCCTTCCCGTTATCGGAGCCGCCGAATACGGCGGTGCTCCGTTCGGCGCAATCAACCTAAAATCCGGCAGTTGCCGCTGCAAAAAAGCATTGGTGCCGGACTGTTGTAGTGATTTGCAAGGAGCGCGGTTGGTACCAGGAGGGTGAGGTGCGAAGCAGTTGGAAGCGGGTAGAAGAATACCACGCGCTTCGCGCATGGCTCTGATTGGCTTCGTCCCTGGAGAGATAGTAGTTTAGGCGCCGGATTTAGGACCAATGGAAATCAGGCTAACTTTCGTCCGGGTCCGCGGACAGTCCAATCCATCCCAGACTCAAGACAGCAGATGAGTTGCAAAAACCTTCGATGCTGTTGAAAAACTCAGTTTTGGCGGCGTCAGCCCTTTTCAGCAGGATCAGAAATGTCTACCCAGCTGCTGTCGATCGCTTATAGCGCGTCTAATCGCGCCGTTTTTCCGGAGAAAGTCGCGCGCTTACGCTGAGGCGAGTTTTTCAACAGCATCGAGGGTTTATGCAATCCGCTCAGCCCGTCGCAAAACCTTTGATTTTGCGATTGCGCAAACCTATTGCTCTGGCAATGTCTTTGGCAAAATGTTTACGCAGCGCCCAAAGCTGCTGCTTAGGACCGGTGTTAAGTACAAATCTCGGCGGCCACAAAAAATCCCGACAAATTTGTTTGCGCCGTAGTGACCGAATTGGTCGCTTCCAATCCCCTCCTCTTGAAGGGAGCGACACACCGAAACCGATCCGGTGCATTCTCAATGAACTCTATTAGCCAAGCAACGCCTAAGCGGGACGTACTCACGTTACGCGAGGTCGCGTCAATTCTTCGCTGCTCAAAGACCCACATCTCCAACGCAGTCAATGGCAAGGTGCCTGGTTTGCCCAGGCTGACACATGTAGCGGTAGGCCGCCGAATACTCATTCGCAGAGAGTGGCTCGAACAATGGATGGAGGCCAACAAGCGCAAGTGCTAATCTCGGCTCCATGTTGTCAAGAAGCAGACCCGCGGACGCACGAAAGGACATTTTTTATGCGTCGCAAGCGGTTTCAAAAAGGAACTGTGGGGACCAGGAAGCACGGTCGCCACAAGGTTTGGATAGCCCAATGGTGGCAGGATGGTGGCCGAAAATGCAAAGTGCTCGGGCGGTGCACCGAGATTACGAAGGCTCAAGCCGACGCGCTGATGGCCTCAATTCTCTCTCCCGTAAACAACGGAAATGGTCACCAGACGTCACAAGTCGCCTTGTTCGGGGCTTACATAAAGGAGGTCTACTTACCGCTATGTCGTCGGAAATGGAAGGAGTCAACTCGGATGACGACTGAGCCAGTCATCAACAATCACATCGAACCGGCTTTCGAGCGCAAGCTGATGTCTAGCATTAGCCGGGAGGATCTGCAGCACTTCTTGGACCGGAAAGCTCAAAAGCTGTCGAGAAGCGTCGTCGAACATCTCCGATGGCATCTGAGCGGCATCTTCAAAACTGCCTTGAGCGACGGGGTTGTTAATTCGAATCCTGCTGGCGCCCTGTTCGTGCCAGAGTGCAAGCCGGTGGGTGACAGGCGCTTCATGACTGTCGCTGAGACTCGGCTCGCCTTGTCGGTATTCGACTTGCGAGACCGGCTGATCTTTCGGATGGCGGTTTTCCTAGGAATGCGCCCCGGGGAGATCTTCGCTCTTCGCCTGGGCAAGATTGGAGACAGCTCGATCCTGGTCGATCAGCGCGCATACAAGGGCAATCTCGACACGCCCAAGGGCAGGAAAGGCAAGGTCACCAAGAGAACGGTCGCACTCACACCGGGTATCGCGCGTGACCTGCAAACGCTCATCTCTCTCCTGCCGACACAGTCTCCCGAGGAGTTCGTCTTCCAGTCGGAGCGCGGTACCCATCTGTGGCGCGACAACGTGTAGCGCCGCTCGATGCAACCGAGCTTGGCTACCGTTGGTCTGGAGTGGGCGACATTCCAGGTTATGCGGCGGACGAATGCCCGCCTGTCTCGGAAACTGAAGATTGACGACAAGGTCAGCGCCGACCAGCGCGGGCACGGCCTTGGAGTCAGTATGGAAGTCTACTCGCGGAGCGACCTAGAGCAAATGCTCGAGGCCGTAACGAAACTGGAATCAGAGGTGATCCAGTAGTGTCAACCCGCGTTTCGGAAGGTAGTCGGAAACCTCGTCGCAGCGGTCAAAATTCGCTGCGAGTTGGCTTATTGGAGTAATCGGAGTAACGCGTTAAACTCAGAAACTCCCAAGTCATTGAAAACATGGAGCGGGAGACCGGGTTCGAACCGGCGACGTCCAGCTTGGGAATCGGGCTGTCAATTGATAATCAAAGAGATAGCGTTTTTGTCATCCTCGTTCTGGCGATTGAGGATAGGCAGTTTTCATTCTGAACTTCCGCGCAATCCTTAATAGTGTTCTAACAGTGTTCACGACCTTGTGGCTGCGACGACGCCGGGAGCGCCCGCTCGCCCTCGACGATTGAAAAGTGTTGATGAGGCGGTGCTTCCCGCAGTGATGCAAGGGTTTGAAGCACAAAAACAGTAGTGCGGGACCATCGTTCTGCAGCGCGGCGGCGTGTTCCGGCGGAGCCAGAAATAACAATCTCATGTCCATAGCCAATCTGCCATTCGCTCTCGTTCGTTGGGAAGACTGATCCTTTCGAATCGACCATGACAATTTGATAGGCGAGATCGACGGTGGTCGGAAACAAACGGATCTGCAATCCGGCCGTGTCGCGCGGGATGAATCGGCTCCCTAGAAATGCTCGTCCCAACATGTTCGCCATGCCTTCTGCCGCGCGGCGTTCATGGCGATCAGCCTGTTTCCGGGGCAGGATAACGATGGAGGTGCCCACAAAGCATTTCGCCCACACAAAGGGTGGCTCATAGTCAGGCGGAGAAACACTGAGATGCGAGGTAAACACGTCCTCAATCGTGTTGACTCGCCACAGAAGCTGGTAAATGGGTTCCACTAGATCGCGTCCGAACTCCTGTTCCAAACTCGCCGTCTCATCGATAACGGCCTCGCGGCAGTCCGCCGCCGAAAGGATGTTATTCAGCAGTGGATAAGGATAGAGCGCCCGGTTCGGAGTCGGGTCGAGAACGGGTTCTAGTGAAAGCCAGTCAGGATCGTTGAGGCTCACGGTTTTGTTTTCCGAAACTCCGCTGGGCGCATTCTGTCGATCTCCTCGTCATCGCAAATCTTAAGTGGCTGCTCTTAATCATTTTGTCTGTTGCTGCTTACGCCGCGAAAGAAGTATTTGGCGCAAGTTTATTGTCGACCGCCCGCAAAGAAAATGGCTATAAACGCCCTGTGGAACTCAAGGTCCGTCCGATATGCTTTAGCCCCTGCCCCAAGACTCTTGATCGTTTCACATGAAACGCCCGCATGAGGTCTCGTCAGGATCGTTCAGGATGCGTTTTGTTCCGCGCCGCTAGGTAGGTAGCGGCGTAACCTTGAAACCGTTTCTGTGATGGCAAGTTGCAAAGAATTGATGGGTTCTAGATCGGGGGGACGCTTCCCCTCTTCGCTCCGCCCCACGATCCCGGTCATCGGCTCGATTTGTGCACACTTGCCCATTTGCAGGACTGCATCGGTGCACGGGTTCGTCATGCATCACCGAACGCGCGCTTTGCCATGTGCTTTCTGTGCAGGTCGTCGATGGCAAGCCCGATGAGTTCCGAATTGTCGAGCTTGAGCCGCGCGCGAAGAACAGCCACCTTCTCGACCGTCTCGATCTCGAAGTAGCCGCCGATATGCTTGAGCCCTGCGCGTGTTGACGGCGGTTTTTTCGGCTTGGGTTCGCGCCGCTTTGCTCCGACTGCCGAAGGTGGGATCTCTGGGTTGTCCAGGGCCATGTTTTGCAGGAAATCCTCGGCTTTGTTGGCTTTCGTCATGCCGCTCCTTTGTGCACAACTGCACTTGATCCAAACTGCACGGTTGCACTGAACCATTCCCATAGCATGGCTATCTCGTGGGCGGCAACACTGTCCGGCTCCAGTTCCTGCGCCGTCAGGCCTTTGATATTCGCCAGCCGGTGGGCATCGTAGCGGTGCAAGACAACCGGCGCCATGAGCAGCGGAATTGCCTCCAGCACGACGCGCGCGGTTTCCTCATGGCTGCGGCTGTTGGGCGTGACGAAGTTCAAAATGCCGACGGCGGATTTGCCGACGCGTTTAACCAGCATCGCCGTCTTTGCAACACCTTCGTAAGCATCCTGGTCGTTCCAGAATGGAATGAGGACGAGTTCGGCTTTATCGACTGCAGCAGGAGCCTCGCTGTTCTTTCCCGGCGGCGTGTCAATGAAAACGAGGTCGCATCCAGCACTTTCGGCTCGCTTCAGTTGATCCGGTAGGTCTCGTTCGGTGGTATAACGCACAAGCGGCAGCTGGCTAACATGGTGTTTTTTGCGTCGCTTTCCCCAACTAGCTGCATTTTCCTGCGTATCCATATCAAGGATAAGAACATTGAGCCCCGCGGCGGTCGCCGCCGTTGCCAGGCTCTTAGTTAGCATGGTTTTACCGACTCCGCCCTTATTGATCGTGACTGCAATTGTTCTCATGTGCACACCTTCCAAGTTGCAGGTGTGCACGATAGCAGAACGGCATGATTGTTCAAGCTCTAAAGACGTCGATTATCGCGGAGTTGCAAAACCCAAGTCCCTGCCGTCAGAATGTTTGCGGAGAGTCATAATCACGATATGGATGCCTCGCGCCGGATCTTCGTTGCCGCCGTAGCTGCGTGGTGGCATCCGAGGCGCGTGCCGGCATCCTGTTACTTGATCGTGCTGCGTCCGAAGCCGTGCCGCGTTCCCACACTTGCCGAGTGGCAGGCGGTTGAAGCCCGCGTGCCCGAAGTCCGGCGCAAGCTGGATGAATTGGAAGTCGCGAAATAGAATTGTCAAGTTTAACTCCGGCTTGCGCGTGTCTGTGCTGCCCCCGTTTGTTGCCACACATCGGAAACATGCAAACCGTCAACTTTTGGGGCAAGTATTTGCAGGTTGTTCGGTTAAGCGGGTCGGGGCGTTGATTTTTCCCTGTAGGGGTTTCGCTCCACGGACTCAGCGGCACGTCGGGCCGTCAACGCCGCGTAGCTTTCGCCGTTCTCCTGCGCCTTGGTGCTGACTTCCATCAGGTGGCTGGCTGTTGCTTCCACACTCCATCCCCATTCAATCGCTGTTCTGCACCAGGTGAAGTCGGCGGCGCTGCGCCTTGGATTGCCCGGTCTACTTGTGCTCTCCGGCGCTCCGGCGAGGCACATTTGATAGCTCGGCCATCTTTTCCAGCGGGGCCGCAGCGCAAAGCCGGTGCGTCGGCTAGGTAAGGCGTTTGCTGTCGGTCGTGGCGGGCGTGGTTCTTCTCGGGGTGCCACCAGACCGGCAAACTCCAGGGCAAACATGCTGGTGACGTGGCCGGCGTTTGTGTGCGTGATTTCTATACGGGGGAAATTGGGCTGATACTTGAGTTTGAAATTTCTCGATCCGGCAATTCTGGTGCTGCCGCTGGCTGTCGTGTCGGCTCCGTTGCCCTTACGAAGTCTCCGGGCGAAATGCTTCCCCGCCTCGCCTGCCGGTGCATCCTGCACGGCAACCCATGCCTGATAATTGCCGGTACCATCATTGCCCGGTGACGTGCGAAAGATGATGAACGCATGGCAGGCTAGGCGCTCGGCCTTCGCGCTGTCGAGGTCGTCCAGTTGGATCAGCACGGGGGTTTTAAACAACGGGCGAATAACGATGCTGTGCTGGTTGTGCTCGGCCTGTTGTAGATCGCGGTCAATGGTATGGCTTAATTCTTCAAGGGTGCGGTTGCCACGGTACAAGCCCTGAACTTCGTTTCCATGTATATCGAGGATGGTCTTGTTGAACGCTCTCGCACCTACGGATGCAAAGGCCGAAAGCATAGAAAGGGCTTTCCGGGTTGGCGCATCATTGGCCCTGTCATTCTCCATTACCCCCCCGCCGTGTTTCTATTTACAGATGTCTGAAGTTGATTACACCGCTTCCGTTTGGTGCAGTCAATTCTCAAATAATTGCGACGCCGGTAGGCGGCGCTCCGCTTCCGCGAGCGTAGCGAGCCAAAAAGACAGATCGGCGCTTTAGCGGCGATTCCGCTTTCCTCACTTCAGCCATCTGCGTGTGGGTGGTGATATGAAAAGAATCTTTGGGGTGGTTTCTTTCTGGCTGGTAGACTCCGGTAAAAGCAGGGTTTCAGACGCCGAGCGCCCGCCCGAGGCTTGCGAGGCGAGCGGCGAGCTCGTCGTGCGGGTCGGCCTCAAGACTGGCGATGATTGCGGTCGCGCTGTTGCCGTCCTGAATATCCGCGCTTGCCTGTTCGATAAGCGAGGGCAGAGGCGGACAAGCTCCCCAGCTGCTCGGGTGCGGCGCTTCCGGCGCTGCGGTATCCACGTAACCGCGCCACTGCGATGGCGGAAGGACCGCGTAGGCATTGGTTTGCTGCCGGAGGACGAAGCGCCCGCATTGGTCCGTATCTTCAATGCATCGCCTAATCCAATTGATAATGCCGAGATGTTTCAGCCGTGCCAGGGCGCGGGCGACGGTTTGACGGCATAGCCGCGTTTTCCTCTGGATGGCGTTGTAAGACGGGTCCAGGCGGCCCGTTGTATGGTTGAGGAAATCGAAGATCAGCGTGTGCAACACCAGCAGTACGTGGCTGCCGATCAGGCCGCCGTGCTTCCCAGCCAGTTTTCCGCGCCGGTTCCAATCGACGGCTTTGTGATAGAGGCGAATTGCGACTTTCTTGGGGATAGGCACGAAACGGGCGTCCTTCGTTGTGCTGCCTGACCAGACTTGCCACGGGGCATAGCTGGCACCGTCCCTCCAGTCGGCTATGAAGGGCAGGGCTGCGGAAATGTGCTCGGCTCTGCATCTGCGCCGGTCGACGTGACGGGTGGGGCGTACGAGGGGGTGTTTCTGCATGGCTTTCTCCTGTTGGTTGCACAGCAACCCGCCTCGGAGGCCGGAAATCGGCGCAAAACAGCCCTATGCGGAAAGGTGGTTTTTTCCGCTTGACTCGGGGCCTGATTTCGGGGAAATTCGGTCTTGCGACAGACATTGGATTTCCCCGGTTTCGACCGGCATCACGGCCCGCCACTGGCGGGCTTTGCTGTTTCTGGTTTACTGATCTCCTCAAATCGAGAAGCGGGACGCGGCAACCGCGCCGCGTGATCGCGGAGTGTGAATCCTTCTCCGATCGTGTCGAGCCGAAAATTCCAATCCGTTTTTGCAGCGGCAAAAAGCCCGCAGGTGTTGCCTTGCCAATCCGTACCGACTGAGGAGCTTCTTTCTTCCAGCACGGATATGCACGAACGCGCTTCGATCGGCGCTGCCCAGGTAATCTTGAGCCTCCTTGAGAGTGACGATCAGGCGGCCCAACGGCAAATCGAGAACAGCGCGGAACGTTTCCTAGTCATGCTTACTCATGCCCCCCGCCGTGTTTCGCCGGCAAGGCGAAGTGTCGCGGTGTTATGGTGCGTCGGGTCCAGCTCAATGCCGATGTAGTGACGGCCGCTGCGCTGCGCGGCAACGCATGTCGAGCCGGAACCGGCGAAAGGGTCAAGCACGAGTTGGCCGGGCGTGGTGAAACTTTCGATGAGCGGTTGCAGGATGTGAACGGATTTCTGCGTCGGATGCAGTTTGTTGCCGCTGTAGACCCAATCCATAACATCGGGCAGGGGGGTGGCCGGAAAGGCCGGATTGCCCTTGATAAGAAGATAGGCGGCCTCATGGCGGTATTCGAGAAAGGCCGTTTTCGAAGCATAACGCTTACGGAAAACGATATGCCCGCCGACGCGGAAGCCTGCGCCTTTCCATGCGGCGAAAAACAGGTCTACCTTTGGCCAGCCGTAAAAGCTGACGGCCAACGAGTCGGGTTTGAGAACGCGATGCATCTGCGCGAATGAGCAGGTGAGCCATGCGGCGTTGTCGTCGTTGAGTACCGTCTGATTGTCGCGGCTTTTGTAGCAAGTCAGATAGGGCGGGTCGCTCAAGATGAAATCCACGCTCTCGGACGGTATGGATTTCATGACCTCGATGCAATTTCCGTGAATGATGACATTGCGAGGTGCGCTCATAGGACACCTCTTTTCGCTGTGGCAATGGCCTCATGGATTTCGACAAGGACACTACAAAGAGCGTCGTAAGCTCTTTCAATCTCCGAACCATCAAGGGCCGTGACAGGCTGGCCGTCCTCGTAATGCATGATGTCGGTCGCTTCCTCGATGGCCTTCTCGGCGTTCTCCAAAACTGCGAGCAATCGAGGCGCGGCATTGAAAAAAGCGCGTTCCTTGTCGCCGCCGTATCGGAGAAAGCAATCGTCAAGGGAAATGTCGTCGGCAATGATATTGCCTTCTGCATCCTGAATATCGACAATGCGCTTGCATACGCTGTTTCCCCATTCCGGTTCATTCGTTACTTCGCAAAAGTCATAGGCCTTTGCGGCTTCGATAGCGGCGGAATTGTCCTCCGCTTGGATTTCCGCAGTGCCGTAGTGGGGTACATCTTCGGCAAAAAGGACTGTGTAGGTTTTCATGGCTTCCTCCGGTTCGTTGGTCATGGGTGCAGCTGCTGCTGCATCCCTACCACGTGGCGAACGCGGGGTAGCAAGCGGAAAGCTCCTTCGCGGGGAACCGAAACGCATTTTTGTTGAGCGCCTATTAGCGCAACAAAAACTGTCGTTTTGGGCGGAAGGGGCTTGGAGCGCGCAAGGGCAGCGCCCTTAGTAAACGGGCGCGGATGCGCGGAACAGGACAGCGGAGAGCGCCTATCAGCGCGAAGCGTAAACCAATGTTCGGCCAAACAAAGAGAAACACACGGCGCTTAGACCGCGAGATCGTCCATCCGTTGCGGCGAAGGCGGGTTTGGCGTAATCTATGCAAGCATAGGGCAGGGGGCACACACGATGACGATTGAAATCAACCGACCGGAACTTGAAGTCCTCATCCAGGAGTGGATGAAAACGGGCGCATTTTCGACTGTCGAGGATGCCCTGATGGTTGCGTTGAAAGCTTCATCACCCGGCGAGGACCGCACAGGAAAACCGCAAGAGCGCCGGACGGGTGCCGATCTGATCGCGGCCTTGCAGGCTTCTCCCTACCGGGACATCGAAATTGAGCCGGGCCGCTATCGCCTGCCGGTCTCTGACGTTACGTTCTGATGGCGTGGCTTCTCGACACAAACATCCTCTCCGAAATCCGCCGATTGAAGCCGGAACCGAAAGTGCTCGCGTTCCTTTCGGGACGCCCGCTCGATGAGCTTTTCATCAGCGCGGTAACACTGGCCGAGCTTCGCTTCGGCATTGAGCTTCTGATCGAAGGAACCAGCCGCCGCGAGGAGCTGAACACCTGGCTGACGAACATCATACGGCCGATGTTCGATCAGCGGGTTTTGCCGGTCACGGAAGAGATCATGTTCCGCTGGCGCGTGCTGGTGGAAGAAGGACGCAAGTCCGGACACACCTATTCGCAGCCGGACCTGATTATCGCCGCAACGGCGCTTGAGCATGGCTTGACGATGGTCACGCGGGATGAAGGCGATTTCGAGAGGGCGCGAGTGCCCGTGGTCAACCCGTGGGACGCATCGTAGTGCTGGCCTTGATGAGTGGATAGGCGGCTTCTTGTCGGTATTGAAGGAACGTAGATATTGAGGGTATCGCTTGCGGAAACGATATGCTCACCAATGCGGGACCCTACGCCTTTCCAAGCCGCAAAAAACAGATCTACTTTGGGTCAACGTGGCGAACGCAGGGTGGCAAGCGGAAAGCCCCTTCGTGGGGAACCAGAACGCATTTTTGTCGAGCACCTATCAGCGCAGCAAACACTATCGTTTCGGGTGAAAGGGGTTGGAGCGCGCGAGGCGCGCCGGTTGCCCTAATAGATAATGTTGGATTGCCGGAACACGAATTCATTGAAACGTTTTTTACGGACTTGCGCGACACGCATCTGAGCGGCGTCGGCGTAAAAGAGACTTCGTATTATCCCTACCTCGCCAACCTGCTGAACACGCTGGGCAAGAAGCTCAAGCCACGCGTACGCTGCATCATCCATCCGCATAGCATAGGTGCTGGGCTGCCGGATGGTGCGCTAATCACGACGGATCAGAAATCATCTGCCGAAGACCCGTTGGCGGACGGCCTAGTGCCGTCCCGAGGCGTCGTCGAGATTAAATCCCCTGAAGCTGACGCCAGCGCGACCGCCAACAGCGAGCAGGTGAAGAAATATGTCGCGAAATACGGGCTGGTCCTTGTTAGCAACCTGCGTGAATTCATCATCGTCGGGCGCGTTGATGGCCAACCGCGTCAACTCGAAAAGTTCTCCATAGCGGAATCCGCGAGTGACTTCTGGAAGCTGACGGCGAGCCCGAAGACGCTTTACGACAGTATCGGTGTCACGTTCCACGAGTACCTGATACGCGTTTTGCTGCATGCGGCCCCGCTAGCGGCTCCAAGGGAAGTGGCATGGTTCCTCGCTTCATACGCTCGCGACGCCAAGGCGCGGATTGACACGAGAGCAGACCTGCCCGGCCTGGCGTCTTTGCGTTCCGCCCTCGAAGAGGCGCTGGGCCTGAAATTCGCCGGCAAGGATGGCGAGCACTTCTTTCGCTCTTCGCTGGTGCAGACGCTCTTTTACGGCGTGTTTTCCGCCTGGGTCTTATGGAGCAAGCGGCCGACGACCGGACCAAAGAACAAATTCAATTGGCATGAAGCAGCGTGGTCGCTGCACGTGCCGATGATCCGCACCCTTTTTGACCAGCTCGCCACGCCTACCAAACTTCAGTCACTCGGGCTGGAAGAGGTTCTAGATTGGACGCAGACCGCTCTCAACCGCGTGGATCGCGTCGCTTTCTTTTCCAACTTCGAAGAACACCACGCGGTGCAGTATTTTTATGAGCCATTCCTTGCTGCATACGATCCGGTATTGCGCAAGCGCCTGGGCGTATGGTTCACGCCGCCGGAAATTGTCCGCTATATGGTGTCCCGTATCGATCAAGTGCTGCGCCATGACCTGGACGTTCATGACGGCTTTGCAGACCCGAACGTTTTTGTGCTCGATCCCTGTTGTGGGACAGGTGCATTTTTAGTGGAAGTACTGCTTCATATTGAGAGGAGCCTTAAGGCGTCTGGGGGTGATGCGCTTACTGCGGAAGATGTCAAGACGGCGGCCATCGAGCGCGTTTTTGGCTTCGAGCTGTTGCCGGCACCCTTTGTTGTTTCCCATCTTCAGCTCGGCTTGCTGCTCCAGACCATAGGGGCACCGCTCTCGCATAAGTTGAATGAACGCGTCGGTGTTTACCTGACTAATGCTCTCACCGGCTGGAATCCTCCGCAAGGCGCGAAACAGAAGCTAGTGTTCCCCGAGATGGAGGAAGAGCGAGACGCCGCTGAGCTGGTGAAGCGCGAGAAGACTATCCTCGTGGTGCTCGGAAATCCGCCATACTACGCCTTTGCCGGAGTAAGCCCGGAAGAGGAGCAGGGCCTGGTGGAGCCTTACAAGAAAGGCCTTAGCAAAGAATGGAACATCAAGAAATACAATCTCGACGAACTGTATGTCCGCTTCCTCCGCCTGGGCGAGCGCCGGATCGCCAACCTAACGAAGAAGGGAATCGTCTGTTACATCTCAAGTTATTCCTATCTGAGCGACCCTTCCTTCGTCGTGCTGCGCAAGCGCTTCTGCGATGAGTTCGATTACATCTGGATTGACTGCCTCAACGGTGATAGCCGTGAAACCGGAAAGCAGACGCCGGACGGCCAACCGGACCCGAGCGTTTTCTCCACAGAATATAACCGGGAGGGCATCCGTCTCGGTACGTCCGTTGGTCTGTTCGCAAAGAAGGACAGCGACGGGACGGCGGCGGTGCGCTATCGCGAGTTTTGGGGCGCGGACAAACGCTCGCTCCTGCTCAAGACCCTAGATTTTGCTGAAGACTTTGACAAACAGTATAAAACCGTCAACCCTGTCCCACAGAATCGCTTTTCGTTTCGTCCTACAAAGACCGAAGGCCATTATGCTGAGTGGCCGACGGTCGTGGAGTTTGCCGAGGAAGAGCCGATCAGCGGGCTGGAAGAGAATCGTCGTGGTGCGCTGATGGCGCACGACAGAAGCGTTCTCGAAGAGCGGATGAGTCGTTATTACGATATCTCGCTTGCTTGGGAGGCATTTGCGTCAAGCGGGTCGGGGTTGACCTCAGAGGCAGCTCGTTTTAACGCTTCTGCGACGCGCAGCAAGGTTTTGAAAACGGAGACTTTTCAAAACGATCAGATTCGTCGTTACACGTTGTTCCCATTGGACGGGCGCTGGTGCTACTACAGCACGATACGTCCACTCTGGAATGAGCCACGGCCCGAACTTGTCAGTCAGGCCCCGAAAGGCGAACCGTTCTTCGTAGTCCGCCGCTATGCTGAGCGTGCGAACGAAGGAAGGCCCGCTCTCATTACGTCGGGTTTGCCTGATCGGCATTTGCTGCGATCCCATGCTGTTGGTATTCCTCTTCGGCTCAATGTTCTACCACCGGCTGGCACTTCAGACGTGGCTCAGGTGAGCATGTTTGCCGTGCCTGATGATGGGGCAAAGACGACCGCGAACCTCTCGAAGAAAACGCGTGCTTATCTATCTTCGCTGACATCGACAAACGTGGACCGGGATGACGAATTGAGTCGGGCTGTCTGGTTCCACTCCCTCGCCCTGATATATGCGCCGCTGTACCTTTCCGAGCACGCGGACGCCATCAGCGGCGACTGGCCGCGCATACCGCTGCCGGACTCGCTAAGTGTCCTGCAGAAATCCGCCGAACTCGGCCGCGTGGTCGCCCAGCTCGTGGATGTGGAAAAGATTGTCCTTGGCGTGGTCGGAGGAAAGCTTCGCAAGGAGATAGCTGTTCTGGGTCGGATCACCGGGCCGAAAGGCCTGAGCTTATCTATCACTGCGGGCTGGGGGCACTATCACGAGAAAAAGCAGATCGTGATGCCGGGGCGAGGCGTGCAAAAACATCGTGAGTTTAATTCAGAAGAGAAGACCGCCATTGAGGAGGGCACTGCCGAGTTTGGAATCTCGAAAGATGATTGGCTCGCTCTTTGGGGCGGAGACACGTTGGATATCTACCTGAACAATGAAGCCCATTGGAGCAATGTGCCGCATGCGGTGTGGAATTACACGATTGGCGGATATCAGGTCTTAAAAAAGTGGCTGAGCTACCGCGAAGAGGAGGTGCTGGGCAGGCCGATAACAAAGGAGGAAGCACGGGAATTCACGCATTTGGTACGGCGTATCGGCGCTTTGGTGTTGCTGGAGCCGGAATTGAATAAGGCCTATTTGGCCGTGAAGTCGGCATTCTATGCGTGGTCTCAAGAAAGCCCTGCAATCGGGGGAGACATCGGAACGTCTTAACGGCCCCTGATTGTTCTCACCATTGGGGCGAAGGGATGATAGAAGCGGTGTGTGTGAACGCGACCCGCGAGAGGAACAAGCATGAGCGAATTTCTTCAGTTGAGCCTTGTCGGTTTACACGAACGGCATCCCGGTCTGACGCAGCCGCTTGCCGACTCGTATGCCGAAGCGGCATGTGTTTGTTGGTCGCGACATCACGAGCCGCCCGTGGTTGTGGCCGTCAGAAACGGCAATGCCGATCAACGGCGAATGGTCGATTTTCAGGTTCCCGACGCGCGCATGCGCCGCGCTCATGCGAATGAAACGGACGCGACAGAGGCCGGAGCCTATGGAGTGTCGCTTGCTGCGGTCGAAGCATTCTCGGGCTTGGTTGCGGTGGGCCGGGCAGAGACGCTCACCGGCGCAGACTGGTACATAGCGCCTGAAGGATCACCTGTCGATGATCTCGAAAATTGTGTGCGGCTCGAAGTGTCGGGTACTAGCGCGGGTGGAAGTGCCGAAGTCAGCCGACGCCTTCACGAGAAAATCGCCCAGGCGGCACGCGGAGACAGCAACCTTCCCGCTATCGCGTCCGTAGTTGGCTTCAAAGCCCTCGAAATCGCCATCTCTTCTCTGCAGGAACAGCAATGAGCTGGGCGGACCTGCATCGGGCAAGCGAAGTGGCCGCGATGGAAGCGGAGCAGAGTTTCCGCAGCGGGCAGGCCTCCGCGTCCGCCGCGCTCTATGCAAAAGCAGCCGACCTGGAACAGCAAGCCCTCACTGCACTGGACTCCAGCAAGACACGTACACGAGGCATCACGGGTGTGAGCGCCGTCTCGCTTTGGTTCAAGGCCGCCCATTACGAGCTCGCGGAACAATTGGCCTACGCCATGCTTGCTGACCCTTCTACAGTTGCATTCGCCAGAGCGGACCTGCGGAATCTCGTTCAAGCCATCTGGACCGAAACCACCAAGAAGGCCGCGAATGTTAGCTTTCTGCCGGGTCAGGTGTTTGTATCTGTTAAAGGCGGTGACGTTATCACCGGCGGCGCGCCGCTTGATTTAATTGTTGAGAAGGTACAGACCATTCAGGCGATTTTCTATCGCACCATCGAGTTCATCCAGGACATGCCTGTGCGCCTGCGCGGCGGACCGCCGCGTGATATTCAGGACGCCTGCCGTCCGTGGATATTCCAGGCTGCGCCCGGGAGCTATCAATTCTCTGTCGCGATTCAAGAAATCAGACAGCTCGACCTATTCCGGGAAGACCCGCGCCCGGACCTTGTGGCTCATCAATTTTTGGAGATACTCAAGGCCACCTCCAGTGAGGATACGCAGCAACTGGAAACCATCGTCCCGAAAGCGGACTATCGCAATGTCTTTTTGAAGCTTTCGCGCAATCTCGCACCAACGGGAAAGACCTTCAGTTCCATCGAACTGCGTGCCGGAGCGGGTGACAGTCCGGTTGCCCTCACGCCTGACGCAAGAACCGCAATCAACCGAAGCATCAAAAGGAGCCGTCCGGTGGTCTCCAAGGACTCGACGGAAATCGAGGATGAAGTCGTCGGCACCTTGCGCGCTGTGGACTTGGACAAGGATTTTCTCGATGTTTTGGTTGAGGGCCAGGGGGTGCATATCGTGGATCTGGCCGAGGCCATGGATGACGTAATCGGTCCAATGATCAATAGACCGGTGAAGGTTCAAATCCTCCGGGCGGCAAAGGGACTGCGCTTCCGAGATATCGAGCTGGACGAATAACCGTGTCGGAAGACATTCAGATTATTGCAATTGCATCTAACGCGTCCGGTCAATGTGAGCGTTTCATCCCTTTCTGTCTTGCTTTCGATAAAGGACAAGGTTACATGTAACGTAACTGCCCCACGTGCTTCAACCGACAGCGTCCAAATAGTTGTAGACAGTTCGTTGCTTGACGCCCATCGCCAAGGCGATCTCAGCCACGCTCAGTCCTTGTTTCTTCAAAGCCCGCGCGCGCGCCGGCGACGCTTTGGTCGTGCCGCCTCGTCTTCCTGTATAGACACCGCGTTTTTTGGCAAGGGCAATCCCGATCGCCTGACGCTCCTTGATGTTGTTCAATTCGATCTCGGCAATGCCGAATAGCAGGCTGGCAATCAAATGCCCCACAGGGCCGGTGAGGTCGATCTGCTGCGTGATCGCAATGACGCGCACACCCCGATTGCACCAGTCGGCCAGGACATTGACGCCTTCGCGGAGATTGCGGGCCAGGCGGTCGAGTTTCCAGACGATAACGGTATCGACCTTTCCGGCGAAGATCGCAGCCTGCAACTTCTGAAAAGCAGGGCGCTGCATATGGGTGGCGCTCTCACGGTCCTCGAACCACTGCACGCCTTTTTGCCGGGTGCGTTTCAGCCACGCCTCAAGCTCGGCGCGTTGACTGTCGGTCTTCTGGCCTTTCGGCGAGGACACCCGGATATAAGCGGCGGTCGTCATTGCAAAGTAGAGTACACCCTATTCTGCAGCACGTCCATGACTGATAGAAGCCGCTGTTGATGGGAGTTTCAGAAACGGCAGAAACGCACCACCCTATTTTGCAGAGTGATGACCCGTTTTGTAGAGGGTTTACCCTGTTCGAAGTGGCTGAAAATCGCGCTAAACGGGCAGGGGCTTTTTCAACACTCTACAAAATGAGCCCTTTTGTCGAGAGTTAAGCACGGCGGGGGCTATTTCGGGCCGTTCTCGGCTTCCGGGAAGGGAAGAAAGCGCACGGCGGCTTTATCGAACGGCGGCGGCTCGGCCCCGCCGCGTTTCAGGCGATACCAAGTGGCGGACAATTCGGCGACGGCCGCCAAACGCTCGCTGGCCGGTCGGCTCTGCCAATAGCGCAACTGGTCGGCTTTTGCCTCCTCAAAGGAGGCGTATGCGCGAAAGGTCCAGCCCTCGTTTTCCATCAGTCCATTTTTTCATCAGCGTTAAGGGCGGACAATCATGAGCATGGAATGCATAGGCGACTTGCAAGGACGACAGGCGCGGCTACTGCGACACTTCGGCTCCTTTTGTCGAGGGTTTCCCGCTTAAGACCACTACGGCTGCCAATTCAGGTCGTGAAACCGGGTGACAATCACCCATGCGTAAAGTAAGACCTCAATTCGGAGGTGCGCTTTGTGATCGTCGCTTCTGATTGTCATTTCAGGATGGTTGAGCATCAAGGCGCTCGGATGAATTAGCTTAGAACAGAGCTTAAAGTCGTAATCGACCGCTTCACCGATACGCGGGGGTTCGACGCGTTTAGCTTTCGGAGCGTAGGGTAGTGCAGCGAAAGCTGCAGTGGGAAACGCCTTTCTCATTTTTTGATCAAGTTCATGGGCGTCAATGACCACCTCATCATTCAAAAATCTCGTCGCCTGTTCCAGACTTTCGGAAACAAATTCGGCCCATCCTCGTAACTCGATTTCGCTGCGTAGAACGACGGCAAGCAAGTCCGCCTCCGCGTCGGCCCATTCCACGGCACGCGAAAGCTGAAGGTCTAGATATCGCAAAACATTCACGCGGGCGATTTGTTGATCGGAACTGCGGTCATCCGCGACCAACCCACCAATGACTTTCCGGCACTCGCTTATTGCAAAGCGGAAATGCTCCGTAGTGTTCTCTGCTTGAAGATCGTAAACGGCCTGAATGTGGTAGGGACGCTCTTGTTCCGGGTCAATTTCCATTCCTTAATTTTGAGACAGAGATTTGAAGCGCGGCAAGACCAATGTTTACAGGCCTTCGGCACGTGTTGCAAAACCTACCCGGATTTGCAACGCCCACCGGCAATGGCGGCAAGGGCTTTGAGCTTGCTTTTTCTGGGCGGCGGGGGCGCTGGATTTTCAGCCGATGATGTCATGCGATTTATGAGCTTGTCTCTCATGCGGTGAAATCTCGCCTTGTGCGCCAGTTCGGTTTCACCTGTTATCCGGGCCATTTCTACAAAGCTATGCCCCTCGATGCAGCGCAGTTGAAAATCCCGCTGGAAGACTGGCTTCAACTTCGCAACGTGTTCGCGAAGTTCCTTGACCTGCAGCACGGTAAATTGATTGGTTCTCTCGCTCTCAATGCTGTTGAAAAAATGATCGTAGGTGGTGCTGTCCTTGAAAGCGGAGTGCCGATGCTCGCCGGTTTCACAGACAATGGAAGACCTTCTTTCTGTGCAGGCGATATTGAGCGCAATCTTGCCGAGGAAAGCCGGAACGTGCCTTATTTCATCCTGTGTGCTGAGCGCCCTCAGAATAGTTTCTTGTGCGATGTCTTCTGCGTCTTCGGGACGTTTCCCCTTGCGGCGCATGAAGCCTACAAGCTTCGGCCTGTAGGCAGTAATTTGCTCCAAAACATCTTGTGAAAATGCCATTACCGCCCGCAACATGGTTCATGTGAATATCGGGACAGTCTGGCTTAAAACGGAAGAAAGTAAAAGCGGTTTTTATGGTTAACGGGCTGATTCGCCCGCGTTGGGCACGGGGCGAAACTTACCCGATTTGCAGCATGGGCATCCCGCAAAAACTTCTTTTTGGTTTCACAATTCTCGGCTAGGCTGATTCCCAATTTTGAAGTGAACCATTTTTAGGGGGAAAGCTATGTCGCATCTCGACGACCTTGCACGCCGCAGACCCGACTTGTTCAGCGATGCGGACAGGAAGAAAGTCACCGCCCATTCAGAATTTCAGGCGTGGAAACGCGATATCGACAGCCGATCTCAGAATGCAGAGGATGCGAAACCTACTACACCGGTGTTCCAGGTGTATGTCAGTGATGATCCCGCGAGACAGCTAGCGATTTCCATTCCTGAGGTGAACAAAAATACCGGACCGGTCTAAATGTCTTCCCGTTCCCCAAAAGGAGCGTTTGCAAAACCTCTCATGGAAGCTCTTCAATCGTCTGGTTATGAGATTGTGCGTCGAGCGAGAAACAGTCATCTAGTGATGACATCTGCTTGTGGGCGTCCTCAGATCGTCATGCCCGCGAAACTGGATGACGTTCGGCTTGCAAGGAAAATCGCAAAGATAGCGGGAATACCGGAGCCTTTGTGACAGACGGTGGGGTAGAGAAGGGCGACAGTCACCCTTGCGAAACATTCGGCGGCGTCCGTTCCTGAAGTTTCCGTTCAAGTTTGCCAAGTGCCTCTTGGCCGATTTCGGACTCAGTTAGCCAGCTAATTATGCGGTCCCGTGGGAGCAATTGTAGCAACGCTTCGGCCTTTGGAAAGTTCGCGCTTTTACTCATCCCGTCACCAATAGCGTGAAGTTGCGAGACAGAGAAGTGGTTAAATTGACCCTTTGTTAAAATCGCGATGCTCAACGGTGCGACACATCGGTCTAGTTGATCTGCGACAAGATCATAGTCGAACCAGCCTTTACGACAGAGGACGTGCCGCTTGAGGCTGATTGTGAGAATTCAGGGATAAAAGTGCCTCCCGCGTTCACCGTGATTGTGCCTTTGATTTGGAAAAAGCCTTTCGTCGGCGCTGTCGAGTTGCAGAGGACCGTGTTGAGCGCCGCAATCCGTGTTTCGGCCTGGATACCCTTGTTATCGAACAGAAGGCATTCCCCGACGATGGCTGTTGCCGTTGCCGCGCCGCCATTCAGGTCAACCTGAACCCCACCAGCACCTTCCGTTGTGTAAAGCAATATTTCGAAAGCATAAGTCTTTCCTGTCACCAGCGTTGCGGAGAGACCCGTGATCGCCGAGAGAGTTGCATTACTGGTTTTGGTGAAATCCGAAGCTACCCGTGACTCGCCGCCCCACTCCATAAAACCGGTGCCCAAATCCAGATTTGTATTCGGGCTAGCCGTCCCGATGCCGACATTGCCGTTGGAGTTAATGACGAGCTGATTCGTACCCCCGTTGGTCTCCAGATACAACACTGTGCCCGCGCTCAAAACCAATCCTTTGCCTGAAGCACTGGCAAGAGTGGCGTTGTCTCCGAGAATTTCAATGGTGTCAGAATTATCTGATGCGATGCCTACAGTAATCAAATTGGTGCCGCTGGTTCCAACCACCTGAAGCGGGCTGACGGGACTTGTAGTGCCGATCCCTACTTTGCCAGCCGGAGAAACTAGGCTTCCAGTCATGCCGGTCGCGAAGATGACGTTACCGATGTTCAGGAAATTACTGGTACTGCTGGCGAGGGTATCCACCGCACCACTTGTGCCGATCAGGATGTTGTTCGAGCCGGTCGCAAGAGTGGTGCCCGCCACGCCTTGACCAAGAACGGTATTATTGCTGCCGGTTGTGTTCTTGTTCAGGGCATTAACGCCTACTGCCGTATTGCCGCCGCCGGTGGTGTTGACATAGAGAGCGGCTTGGCCGACAGCTACGTTTGAATTTCCCGTGAGGTTGTTATAAAGAGCAGCCTGTCCCAGAGCTGTGTTGTAAGAGCCGACCGTGTTGTTATTGAGGGCAACTTGACCGAACGCGGCGTTGCTTACCCCTGTGGTTTTGTCCTGCAAAGATGCTTCTCCGACCGTCGTATTGCCTTGCCCTGTCGTATTATTCGCCATTGCGAGCTGCCCGATGGCCGTGTTGGAAAAGCCGGTTGTGTTGAGCTGAAGGGCCTGCTCGCCTACGGCAGTGTTGTTTACGCCAACGGTATTCACCGTGAGCGTCGATGCTCCCAGCGCCGTGTTCATTAGGCCAGTGGTATTTGCGTTCAGCGCCTGATAGCCGACGGCAACGTTGCTTTGCCCGTTCGTCCCGCCGCCTGTCTGCAAAACATGGCTTGAGAAAGCCGTATCGCCCACCGCCGTGTTGAAGTTGGTGTTGTCCTGCCAAAGTGCATTGACGCCATTAATCTGATAACTCTCCGTCGCCACCGGAAGGTTGAGGCCAGTGGAGGCGAAATCCGCCTCATCCGTAGTGCCTGCGGCGATGCTTACGGTGTTGGTCGTGGCGCTAAACAGACCGGTTCCCATCTGGCCCGAGCGTTGAGGGTTGGTCGATGAGGCAGCGGTGCCGAGGTTTATCGCACCGCCATTCGCAATCCATGAGGTCACGCCTGAGCCGTTGGTGCTCAGCACATAGCCGCTGGTGCCCGCGCCCGTTGGCAGGGTCAGCGACCATGAGCCTGCGGCGGCGGCGGATTGCAACTGCACATAGCCGGACGTATTCCCCTCCAATCGCATCGTGCCTAAAGTGGTTCCTGCCGAGCCGATATCCAGCAAGGCTCCCGGCGAAGTATTACTGATGCCGACATTGCCGCCGTTTTGTACGACGAAACTGGATGATGTCGCCGTGCCGATTAGAAAGTTATGTCCGATCTCCAAGCCCAAATCGTTCACCGCCGCGCCTAGCACAAAATCGTTTACAACAGTTGCTACTCCCAGATTTGCAAGGCCAACCCCAGCATTTCGGAAAGTAATACTAGGAGCGTTTGTACCATCGATCGAAAGCCCGTCCGTTATCGCTGTCGTATAAATGTGAAGCGAGTTTTTCGGGCTCGTCGTTCCGATCCCGACATAGCCGCTCGCCACGATCAACCCGTTATCGGCCACACCGGTATAAGAGCCGTTGGTGAAAGTCGGATTGATATAGAGCGCCGTCAGCACGTTATTATTTGCGGCGGCAGTCAATGTCTGTTGCAATCTTGTCCCATAGGCAACACCGCCCGATGCGGTTAGCGCCGTCTGCACGTCGAGCGCGGCGCTGGGAGACGAAGTGCCAACTCCGACCAGTCCGGTTGAGGTGAAGGTTTCCCCGAGCACCATTGTGCTGCCGTTACAAGCGAGAATATAGGCCGGGTTTTTATTTGTGAGGCTGAGAGCGCCGGTTATAGAACAGGCATCGCCTGGCGAATTCTGCGCGTATGCCGCTGAAGCCGCCATCAGGAGCAAAACGCAAAGAGGTATCAGCCATATTCTGCGGCTCATTTGCTCGGCTCTGCGGTGTTAGTGCCTTGATCGATCTCAGTGCCGGTATAGGTAAGGTCGCCGGTCACATGCAGACCTGCGGCATCGATGCGAACGATTTCTTTGCCGTCAATCAGAATTCGGACGGCGTTGGTTTTTGGATCGGTGATGATCTGCGGTTTGCTGTCGCCTGACGGCGACGAGGGACTAGCGATAGCGGGGACAAAGTGCAGGAGCAGGACAAGAACAGCTAACAGGAGCGTGCGTTTCATGCGGATAAACCCGTCGAAAGGTTTTCGAGGATCGCCAGCTTGCAACGAATTGAATCCGGTGTCTAGCGCCTATAGGGACGGGTTTCAGCCCGGCGTCAACCTGCGCCCGTATCTTGCCGGGGCGCTCGGGGCAGGTATTGCCGGTTCGTCGATCTGCGCGGCATAGGCCGGGTGAAAGCCAAGTTGCATGTCCGCAATTCTCTGCGCGTCGGCGGCGGCGCGAAAAATCTCCCGCTTGTCCTCCTTGAGCGGTTTAATCCAGTTGGCAATATAGCTGGCATGTTGGGGAATGTCGGTCGGGATGCCGAGTTCCGCGGCGACAAAGGCTGATGCGAGTTCGGCGCGCAGTTCTTCCATCGCATAGGCCGCTGAACCGAAACGCTGGCGCATGTCGCGGTTCAGGCGTGAAGGGTGGCCGGTCCAGTGCGCCAGTTCATGCAAGGCGGTCGCGGCAAATTCCGGGGGGCCGCGAAAAGCATGCTCGGGCGGTAGCTGGATATGGTCGGTTGCGGGGGAATAGAAAGCCCGGTCGCCGCCAATCCTGACAACGGCTTGGCTGTTTGTGAGGATGATGTCGGCGGCTTCGGGACGGGTCCACGGAGCTTCCTCGACGGTCGGCGCTTTGTAGGCCGGTATGCCGTCGATCTGCGAGGCGTGGAAAACGGCATAGTGTTTCAGGACACGAATTGTTTTCTTGCCGTCGTCGGCTTCATCGTCGTCGATCTCATAGGGCTTGCTGAAAAAGATAGTCGTGGCTTTTTCGCCCTTGCGAACCTGCCATTTCTTTTCGTGGGCTTGCTGATAGGTCATCCAGCGCGGATCGCCGCTCTGGAATGCCCTCATATCCATGCCGAGAATGAGGACATTGACGCCGTGATAGCGTTTGCCGGTGACAGTGTTGAACGGCGCTTGCGGGCCTCCGGCTTTCTCCGGGTCCCACGGGCGCACCCACGGCTTAACGCCGTTTTCCAGTTCGGCAATGATGCGGTCCGCAAAGTCCTGCATGGGGTCGCGGTGCGGGGTGTCGGTCATGGCTCTCGATCTCCGAAAGTGTTGTCCATGCCGCACGGGTGAAGGGCTGTCAATCCTGTGACAGGATGTGCATTTTTTCTTCGTCATGGTCGGGTTTCCTTTCGTGGTTTTTGGGGTGCAAGCTGCTGCTGCACCCCTGCCACGTGGCGAACGCGGGATAGCAAACGGAAAGCCCCTTCGCGGGGAACCAAAACGCATTTTTCTTTGCGGCTCTTCAGCGCAAGAAAAACTGTCGTTTTGGGCGGAAGGGGCTTGGAGTGCGCGAGGGCAGCGCCCTTAGAAACTGGCGCGGTAGCGCGGAAACAGAACAGCGAAGCGTCGATTACGGCGCAAAGCGTGAACTACCCCTTTTCAAAATCGAAACGGCGTCACAATTGAACCATGGAACAGCGGCAGTCGGTTGCGTACAGATTGACCGAAAGCGCCCGGAAGGTCGTATTTTTCTCTCGCTATGAAGCATCACAGTGGGGAAGCCCGACCATCGAGCCGTATCATTTGCTGCTCGGGCTGCTGCGGGAAGGAAAGCCGGTCCTGCGCCTATGGTCACTCGATACGCCTGACGCGGTGCGCTCGGTCCGGGCCGAAGTCGAAACTGAATATCCGTTCCTGCCTTGGACCCGGCGCGACACATTGCCCCTGAGCGTTGCGGGGCAACGGGTCGTTGATTACGCCATCGAGGAAGCGGAACACATGGGCTGCTTCCATATCGGCGTCGAGCATTTTCTGTTAGCAATCCTGCGGGAAGAAAATGCTCCTGCTGCTGTGCCAATTCTGCACGGGCGCGGGCTGCGGCTCGCCGATGTCCGTAAAAGCTCCTACCCTAATGACACACAAAAGGCGAGAGCGGTAGAATCCTGCAAGCATGGATAGACGCCGTTTTATGATCGCTATGCTTTTCCTGCCTCGGCTGAAAGCCCCCGCCGCGCCGGTCGAGACTTACCGCATGCAGCGTATCCGGTGGCTGACACAGACGCAAAAAGGGAAAGCGCGGCTGCAAATGTGCGTGGCACGCTTGGAGCGGAAGGGCCTGATTTGAAAAAGTGGGCGATATGATCTGGCCGGTGCGGGATGAAATGCTCTTGATTGCCCTACACGCGCTCGGCTTCAAAGCCCCGGCGATACGGGAAAAGCTCGGCAATCGATATTCCATCCATCAGGTGCGTTACCAGTTGCGAGAACATCGCCGCCCTTGGCCGGAACGGTGGGCGAAACTGCAAAAGCTTGGATGGCGCTATGTCATTCCCGAAGGCCCGCCCGAATTATGGAAGCGGCTCGAACGCGCCACAAAACGCATCGAAGCACGGGAAAAGGAGCCACATGGACGGCCTGACCGTGAAGGGCGCTGAAAAGATGCTGACATGGCGTGACAGTTGGAAGGTCGGGCAATTCGACTGTTACAAAGGTCTGGGCGTTCAGGTGTTCGCTGAAATGATCGGCGATGCAGAATTTCGCAAGCTGATTATGAAGCAATTGCGAGTGCCGAAGCCAAATCGAGTTTCTTCTTCTGCTCGGCCTCGAAACGCGTGGCCTCTATGATTTCTGGCGGCGGCGCGGGCGGCTGTTGTCCAAGCGGCGCGAAATAAATATAGCCGCTGTCATACCCAATCGGCTTTGCGTATTGTGTGATGAAACCTGAAGCTTTGCCGTCGCTGTCCACCTCAATAAATACTTGGCCGACCTTCACCGATTTAACGAAGTCTCCCTGCTCATCGAAAACGGGTGCCCATGCGGCGTGTGTCGCGGGCTTTTGGGTATGGTCGGTCATTCGCTGAACTCCTCTCCTTCTGAATCGTCGGGCCGCTTCGGCGCTAGTTCGGGCGGCTGCGGTGTCTCTCCCACGGGCAACAATACCGTGTTGACTGAATCTCCACGCACGGTGCTTTGGTAGCGGGTATATGATCTGGGCTTGCCGTCTTTGTCGATTTCGATGTGGCCCTTGCCAACACGAATCCACTCAACAAATTTGCCGGCATAGAAATTCTTTTGCCAAGCAATGCATTGAAAACGGAGCGGCTTCGGGGTTTCAGACATGGGAATGCTTTAGCACGGTCAGAGACGCGGGGAAAGATGCCCGGATTCCGCATAATGAAAACCGCCGTTATCGTGCTGCGGGTTAAAGTCCTCCTGTTCGGACATTTCGAGAAAGCGCAAATGCTCTGCGTGTTCGTCGTAATCGGGCCGCATGGTCCAATCGTAATTAGCCGGATGGTTGCGCGGAAGGGCGACGGGCGGCGGCGGTTTTGCCTCTGGCGCGCGCTCGCGGTGAAAAACCTCTTTCGCCTGTTTGAATGCGTTGCGGGCATTGCACAGAAGACGGCGAGCGATTTTAAACAGGCCGTGCGTGTCCTCGTCGCGGCGCTTCTTCTTCGGCTCCGGTGCCCGGGCGGGGGCGTTATCGGTGAGGGCGGCTTTCAATTGCCTGAATAACCGCTGGATCGCCCCGCCCCGTGCTTCATTTTTGGGTTCTTGCTTATTGCCCGGAAAGCTCCCCGCGCCTTCCTGGCTCCTATCTGTCTCTTTCAATCTCGCGTTGCCGGTCGCGGGCGGCTTGCTCCTCCTGATGGTTGCGCTGCTCCTGGGCGCGGTCGGTGGTAAATCGGGAAAAGTCAATCGACTGTTCCGCATCGGCGGCGCGTTCCTGCCGGGTCAGCTCGCCCTGGCGTTTCTGCTCCGGCGTCAGTTTCGGGGCAAGCACGCTTTCCAAAACGCTGCCCACGACATCCAGGCCCTTGCCGATGGTGCCGATAGCGAGGGATGCGCCGGTATCAATGATCTTTTCCGCCGTCCGGTTCCGTGGGCCGCGCTCGGGTGCCGAATGGTTCCGCCGCGTGGCGTTGTCGAGCCGGATATCCTGCCACCAGGCGGCGCGGGCCTGGGCGCTGGCGTCGAGCATGGATTTCGTGGCGTCGATGCCTTTGAGTTTCGATTTGTCGATGGACAGGAATTTTAAATACTGCCCGGCCTGGTCCTGGTCGAGCTTGTGAACGCGGGGCGGCGGCGTCCATTCCCCGGCGCGGTGATAGAGCAAGCCCGGCTCGGTGACGGCGACAATCTCGCCCGGCACAAAGTATCCTGACTTTCTCCCTACCGCTTGAGCGAAAGCCTGCTCCCGGTGGCTGCGATAACTTTCCTCGGGCGTGACAACGGCGAAAGCTATGCCCTTCTGTTCAAGCGCCTCGGCGAAGGCTTGAGCGTGTGGCTGCACGTCGCCTTCCTTGGTGCGGTCGTCGCGGCCCGCCGTTCTCGCGGTATCGAGAACGCGCGTTTCTCCCCGGCTGGCGGCGCGGGGCTCCTCCCAATTGATCCCCGCCCGTGTTTCCTGTGGTGGCTGTTCCGCCGGCGTGACGAATTGCCGCTGCACTTTCTCTTTTTCAATCGCTGCTTGCGCTATTTTTTCTTCCCATTGGATCTCTCGCGCCACGGTCGCATGGTCGGCTTCCAGCCCGGCTATCTTCCGGTCCTGAAACGCCGCCTTCGCCTGTTCAATCGTGGGCAGGGCGGCGCGGTCCACGTCGCGCATGAAAGCGTTAAGCTCTTTGGTGTTCACTCCTTCGATGCGCCGCGCCAGGCTGTGGTCTTTTCCGGCGCAGTCGAGAATGAGCAATCCGCGCTTGCCGGTCACAAGTTCATAGCCGTGTTGTTCCAGCGCGGCCTTGAATGCCTGGCCGTTATCGCTCTGCTGAAAAAGCGCCGTCACTTCCGCCGCGATGTCGCGCGGGTCGATGCCGGTTTTCATGCCGCGCAACATCTCCCACCTTTTGGGGGCGGGTTCCGTGCGCGGCGTTCCCGGCTCGCGGTCATAAGGTCCGATAACCTGCTGTAGTCCAAATTCCCATTCGACCGCGCGGGCGATCGCATGATTTGTTTTCGCGTCGTTGCCGTCCGATATCGCCTTGCCGGTTTCAAGGCTGATGCGGCTATGGATCGTGTGAATATGCTGCTCGCCGTGCTTGGTGTGCATCACTATGAAATATGGCTGGCCTTGCAAGCCGTGCTTTGTTTCGGCGATTTCCCGTACCCGCTGCCATTGCTTTTCCGTAAGCTGTTCGTTGGGCGCGGGGCTGAAATTCATCTGGTAAAAAGCGTTCTGGCACTTCGTGCCGGTGGCGAAGTCCATCATCTGCTCAAGCATGTTTTCGATATCGTCAGGGCGGAGGCCGTGGACGGCGATAATTTCCACTTTCTCGTTAACGTCCGCTTCCAAATGTTGCGACCACCAGGAGACGCAACGGTTGGAACTGCCGTTGACGATCATCCCGCGTAACCTCGAACGATTGCCAGTAACTCGTCAATGAAGGCGTCGAGGTTTGCCGCTGCGTGGCGAAGCTCGGGAATGTCCTCAAGCTCGCCGTGGTTCATGGCCCTGAGAAACTGCGCCAGGTTGCTGGCCGCGATGTTCGCTTTGCCGAAGGTCTGCATATAGGGCTGCAATTCGGGAAGGCGTCGGCGGACAATGCGCGTGGTCGGTTCGGTGCATCCGAGGCTACGCATAAAAGCGCCGAAGGTCAGGCCAATCGCTTTGGCGTGGGCCTGCATCTCGGCGCGTTCCGCTGCCGTGCTGCGAAATTTGTTCATCACGCTGCGCCGCCGCTTCTCGCTGCCGCTGCGTTTCTTCTTCTTCGACGGCGGCAAGGTTGCGGCTTCGCCTGGCACTGCGCCGGGGGAAGCTGGCGGATCGCGGGGAGGCTCATAGCTCATGCGACACCGCCGCGCCGTGCTTCAGCGGGGAGAGTCCAGACGAGGGGCGGCAAAGCCTCTCTCTGGTGGGGGTCAACGGGGGCAACGCCCCCTTGCAAGCGTGTGGGGGACACGGCGCATTCGAAGGATGCGCGGTGGCCACCACACATAGCTTGTCCGCTGCTCTACATATAGGGCCGCTGTTCATGACCGGAAAGTGAATCCGGGAATCACGGCTGCGGCAAATAAATTTGCATTGCAGTGGCGGAATGATTCGACGCGGAAATATGTGGAAGCCGGCCCGCTTGGCGAGCTGGTTTTCACACTGCCGAAAATCAGGCGCAAGAAACACGGCGGGGGGCAATGGCGCTACATGACCGGTAAGCAGGGTGGTTACTGGCGGTAGGCTGCCTACGCGGTAGGAAAGAAACCGTAACGGAGAAAGGGACGCGCCCGAAAGCGCGTCCCGGCTATGCCTCATATTGGTTGCTTCTCCTTCACACGCCTCTCAATTCGGGGCCGGGGTCGTTACGGTTCTGCTGTCGGCCTTGAACTCGTCGCGCGGGTTCTTAGGGCCGCCGCCGTCATCGCCGCCGCCTTCGCTGGAAAAGACAATGCGCATGTTCTCGGTGATGGCGACGAATAACGGCATAACCGCAACCCTGCCTTCGCCAACCTCGTCGATCATGACAATCGCAACGCCGGGATCGCCGTTAATCTGACAACTGGCGAGTGTGATGTTGTCGTAAAGCTGAGATCGGATTGCCTGAAAGACGCGGACATGACCGGGAGTGATATTGCTCATGGCTCACTCTCCTTCCGGTTCTTGACTATCGTCTTCCCATACCGTGATGTGAGCGGCCCATTCTTCCGGTGTAATACCCGTCTTGATGAACTCACGCTGTGCGGCAGTCAGATGCGGAAAAACATCCTGAATATTGGCGGTGCCCGCGTGATAGGTATTAAGTTGATGTTGGCTGACCGGAAGCTCCATCGTGTGAGCCTTGCCGCTGATAAGCGACTTGCGGGTGACTTTCATGTGCGAACTCCTGCGCTGGTTCCACCGGCACGGAATTGCGCCAGCGGGTACGCGCAGAAGAAAACCGGAGTGTCTGAGATGCAGGCGGAGAATTTTTTGGTTTTCGGCCTTGATCAACAAAATCCGCGCACTCTTCGCGCGGATTTCGTCACCGGCATGCCCATGGCATGACGGTGTCACCAGGTCAAAACAAAAAAATTGTCTGCTTGAACAAAAAGCGCGCATGCTTCGCGCGCTTTTCGTACATCTCGGGCGCTCCGGTTTTATTCTGCGCCCCCGACACAGTCCACAAGAGAACTCCCCGGGGGAAATCCCCCTAGCAATGTTGTATGAACAGCAGAAACCGCCCGCCGAAGCCGAAGCTCCGACAGGCGGCCGACTGGTGTTATTCGTCGGC
Organism: Bryobacteraceae bacterium; assembly: GCA_965276965.1. Classification (GTDB taxonomy): domain Bacteria; phylum Acidobacteriota; class Terriglobia; order Bryobacterales; family Bryobacteraceae; genus Bog-105. The sequence goes on along the minus strand of OZ255713.1, from coordinate 138,321 downwards.
GTCGTGATGCCGCACGTTCGCCCGGAGCTTGTAGATTTCGCTGTGAGCACGGTCGGCAACTTTAGCCAGCAAAAGTAGGTCGCCAAAGCCAAAGCTCGCTGAGTTCTGATACTCACCGGCCTTGTCCGTGTAAGTCCGTTCAAAGGTGACGTTGTAGAACGGTTCGCTGTCGCCGTTTTCATTTCTCCAAATGGCTGCGGTGATCGGCCACAGAGTGACTTTCGAGATGGGCTTTTTGCTGTTGGACATGATGCTTTCCTTTCGAGGTTTATCTGGTAAGCGGGATTGCTGCCAGTGATGAAAACCGGCCACAGACGCCGGGACCGGGAGGCAAGCAGAAAATGCGAAAGATCGTCTGTCTTTTTGCGCCTATCAGCAAAAAGCAACGATCTGTGCGCGGTTTGTGCTTGAACATAAATCGCGCATGCTCCGCGCGATTTTCGTACCTTCTGGGCATGGCGGCTGTAGGTTTTCTCATCACTGGCAGCATTCCCTTTCCGCGTCCAGATAAACGGCGAAAGGAAAATATCCGGCTGCAAAACCTGCGCGAAAATGCGACCGCCGAAAGAACGCGCGGGGGTTAGAGGGAATTTACGGCGAGGCGCTGCTGAAAGGCGTTCCGTGAGGACCACGCCTCAATTGTACACAAAAACGCACACAACCAAATATGTTAATTATTGGGGTTGCATCGCTGGTCGCGAGCGGCGTCCAGCATGAAGGCCCGCGCGGGGAACGTGCTTCTTTAAGACCGCCGCTTCCGTCTGTCGGATGTGGTACTGGTCCGAAGCCGGGTCTTTAATGACATCGAGCGGCCTATCTAACGGCGCTGTTCCCTTTGTGGCCCAGCGCCAAATTGTGTGATGATCGACGCCCAGAATTTGAGCCATTTTGGGCAAGCGTATATAGCCGCTCTTGTCCTTAACCTCGCCGAGAATGACAGCTCTGGCTGGTTCCTGCGAAGGCCATTTGATGAAACGATGCGCGGCTTTCACAATGGCCTGTTCGCCGATGAAATATTGGTTCGCGGGCGCAAAGTAATAGCTTTGAAGCGGTTCGCCGTCGAACTTCGTTCCGTTCTTAATCCAGTGCAAAATCGTAGGCGCGGGAGCCTGAACAATCGGCGCTGCTGCTGACAGCGGAAAGTACCGCACCCCATCCTGAACAAAACTTTTGTTGTGATCGAGCATCCGCAAGGTCTCATTGTTTTCGTCCTTCGGATGATCAATAGCACGGGCCGGGGCCGGATCGCCAGAGGGTTTGCCCCTGGCATCGACTAGCCAGCTTAATAGTTTTTTCGAAAGCACCTCTGGAAACAAGCCCTGTTTTTCCTGACTGAAGCTCTCCCAAAGCCGTTCCCAACGCGCCTGAGCCTCATACTCCGCTGCCGGAAGTGGTGATCTGAGTACAAGGCCGCCATATACGACGGAGTCCGAAACGTCATTAAGAGCACGATCCACCGCAAAGTGCTTGTTGACTTCAGTGAGAAACCATTGGGCTTCGTCTTCGTTCAGAACTGCAATAATTTGCTCTTTCTCTGACGGTTCCGTAGGTGGAATGCTGAGAATGTGTCTGTTTGGGTCATCCGTGTGCGCAAGCGCCCACTTAAGCCCAAGCAAGGTCATCGCAAGGACCATCCTGATCGTGATGGCCTTCTGCACAACTTCCTCAGGCAAACCCGCTGTTATGACTCGCCGTAGCGAATCAGGAGTCAGCCCGGCATAAGTAAAAAGGTCTTCAGCAAGCTGCTCAAGCTCACCCGTGTCTGGAACTGGTGTCGAAGTTGGTGACTGACGCGGCTTGCGGACTGCGGATCGTTTGGACGGCATCTAAAATTACCATTATCCGTTAGACCCCAGAAATAGTTGAAACCCCGCCACAGAGTGTGTCGTCATTAATTACCAGAGACGGTTAGTAAACCGTTAATGGTTTAATCGCAGGTGGTTATGAAGGTTCCCAAAACGATCTCGACGGACAAAGGAAAGCCGAATACGGCGGTCCTGGTCACAACTAGCTGTGCCTTACCAGGTGCGGCTGCTTCGGGGGAGATTACCGTCTCCCCCACTCCAATCACGGGCGGCATCAGGGTTGGATACGCCGCTGGCCCCGTGGAGGAAACCGCCGCCTACCTGACGCAAGCACGCAACCGTTTGAAGTAAGGCAGGTCGCAAAGATTTTATGAGGAAAACAGGTTTTTTCGAGACAACGAACGGAAGCGGCAAAGCGGCGCGGATCGAGTTTCTGAAGCAAAAGCTGGAAGAAGATCGCGCGGCTCTGGCTGCGGCCATGGTCGAGAAAGCCCGCCGTGAAAAACGCGACCGCGAAAAACTCGAAGCCATCATCGGCGCGGCTGTCCGGAAGACCGGGGCTGACTCTCCTGACTTTCAAAGAATGATCGCGCAAACCGCACTGGCAAATGTCACGGACGATAAACAGCGCCGGTTTCTGGCGGATCGCGGCTGGATCGAGCAAGGACGGTAACACGCGATATGACACTGACGCTGCTGGTACTGATCTTCGGTTTTTGGGGTTCATCAAGTGGTGCTCCAACTGCCGAAAGAAGAGGATCGCTGAAGCCTACAATTTCAACCCGGCTGCGGCGCACGGCTCGGCGCGGTTTTCGGATGAGAAGGATTTGGAAAAAGCCGGGCTGTTCAAGCCGGGCGGAATTCATATCGGCTTTTTCAGAGATGCGAAAGGAAAACTGCGAAAGCTGTATGCCAACTCGGCGGGCCATCTTTTGCTGGTGGCAGGGGCGCGGACGGGGAAGCTGGTCAGCGTGCTGTGCAGCGCCGTGCTTACGCTACCTAAGTCCTTTAGTTTGTGTATTTTCGATCCCAAGGCCGAAATAACCTGCATCGTCGCCCATTTCTTGCAGGCCTGTGGCCGCCCCGTGTTCGTATTAAACCCGTTTGAAATTCTCCTCGACCGCATGAAGGGGTTGAGGCAGGCGACGTTCAATGCAATGGCTGGCCTCAATGCCGCTTTGCTGTCGTTCGCCGCCGACTGCCAGAAGCTCGCCGAGGCCATCTGCTACGAAGAAAATCAGACCGGCGATAGTCACTGGATCGCCAGCGCGAGACAGCTTATAGCGGGCATTATCGCGGCGCTGGTGAAGTACGGCGCTGCCGAAGATAAAAACCTGGTCGCGGTGCGCAACGTCCTCACCGCCGCGAACGGCCCCACGGTTTACGAGTTTAGCCGCGAGTGCATGGCGCTGCCGGATGTTTTTATCCGCCAGGCGTTCGGACGGTTTGCGGCTGTGGGAGCCGAAGACAACAAGGAATTGAACAGCATCGTTTCCACGGCGGTCACGCAAACCGGCTGGATCACCGGAGCCATAGCCGAAAACCTCAAAGGCGGCGCGAACGAAATCAGCTTCCGCGACCTGAAACGCAAGGCGGGCACGGTAATTTCGATCTGCCTGCCGCTGGACAAGCTGGACGTGTCGAGCAAATGGTTCCGCGTTCTGGCGGCAACGATGATAAGCGACACGCTCAACGAAGGGCTGAAAGGCAAGGGCGCGGAAGTGGTCGCCGTGCTGGACGAGGCCTATCAGGTCGGATTCTTAAAGGTGCTTAGCGATGCCTGGGGCATGGCTGCGGGCGCTGCGGGGCTGAGGCTGCTGGCCGTGTATCAAGACGTGAGCCAGATCATGAACCAGTTCAAAACTTGTTGGCAAACGATGGTTGCAAACAGCAGCACGGCAATATTTTTTGGTAACAGGGACCAGGCTTCGGGAGACTTCGTGTCGAAGCTCTGCGGCGTTACGGAAGTTGTAAGTTGCTCGCGCAGTGTCAGCCATCACAATCAGCGCCTGACGGTGAATAACAGTTTTTCGCAAACCGCTAGGCCGTTGCTCCATCCCGATGAAGTGCGTTTCGGCTTGGGAGCGGAAGACATGCTGCTGTTCGCGGACAAATTGCCGGGCGTGTGTTGGGCGGCGCGAAAGCCCTATTACGAATGCGAAGACCTGAAGGGCAAATACCGCGACAACCCGTACTTTCAGCCAGCACAGAAACACGGCGGGGGCTTTTGGAAGTGGCTTTTTAGCTGATGTATGCCGGTTGCTACTCAAAACGGATTTGACGGCCGCAAGCTCGCGGATTTGATCGCGCTGCTGGATAGCCCGATGGAGGCGGAAGCTTCGGGCGCTCTGCGTCGCATCCGCGTTTTGAAACAGAAGCATGGCGATGCGCCGTTTTACGAATTGATCGAGAGGCCGGATTACAAGGCGGCGGTATGGGAAAAATTCGGCAACCCGGAATGCCTGAAAGAGCAGATGGAAGCGGCGGCGCTGGTGGAAGTCTTGCGCGAGGAGAAAGCGCAACTGGAAAAGGACGGCGCGGCGCTGGCCCAGGAGGTCAACCGGCAAGCGGAAATGAGCGGCGGGCTGCGCCAGGCCCGCTCCGTGTTTCAAACGGCGGGCGATACGGCTCCGGCGCGTGAGTATGTCGGCGGATTATTCGCATTCCTCTCGGTGATGGGCGGCGCGGTGCTGCTGTTCATAGCTGTCCGGCATGTGATGGCGTGGCTGTTCGGTTAGAAGGTTTTTCGAAAGGAGACTTTTTCAAATGTATTGGTGGGATCAAGTGAAACATCACGCCTGGCTGTGGTTCAACCGGGCGGCGCAATTTTGGCTGCTGCAAACCCTGCTGGTTTACGTGTGGGCCTGTGTCGTGGCCGGTACGCCGGTCAGCCCCACGGATTACGTGCGCTTTAGCTATCACGTGATCCAGTGGCGTCCGGGGCAAACGATCACGGCGACTTATTTGAACGAAAGGTGATGACGACTATATGGCAAGCACAAAAACAATTGATTTTTCCCGCTTCACCCGGTCGGAAACGCCGGATATCGCGCGGGAGATACACCCGCAATTAAGGCCGCAGGCCGAGAGAGAACGCAATCCAAGCACTTTCGAACGGCGGCAGGAACAAGAGGGCAAATCCAATTGGACGGGGGGCGTTTGGGCCGGTCGTGTGGATCGGTCGAGGTGATTATGAGCAACGCATTGCAGAAAGCGAATAACGATAACAACGCGCTCACTCCCGAGCGGCGCTTGATGAATGAGGCGCTGGCACGGATCGCGCAGAATGCGGTTGGGGAAACACGGCGGGGGGGAGACGGTTCCGTCATGCTCGCCCGTGTTTCAAAACCCGGTCGTCTGGTCTTTGTGCTGGACCTGACGGCGAGCCGTGGCCCAAGCTTGCAGCGGGCGCGTATCGCGACGGCTGCCATGTTCGACGCTATCAAGCGGATCGGCTCGGTAGCCGTGAAGCTGATCTACTTTCGCGGCGAGAACGAATGCAGAGCGGGTAGTTGGGAAAGAAACCCTGACGTGGTGAGCCGGGCCATGCAGCGGCTTTCCTGCGAACTCGGCGGAACCCAGATAGCCCGCGCTCTGCGCTGTGTGTTGAAACGGGAACCTGAACTCTCCGGTGTCGTCTACATCGGCGACGATTGCGAGGAAGATCCCGAGGAACTGGTGGGCCTGGCGGTGGCGCTCGGCAAGAAACGCATGCCGATATTCATCTTTCACGAATGCGCCACTGATAGCGAACCATTAGTCAGCGCCAGGGCAACATTCACGCGCATGGCGGAAGCAAGCGGCGGGATTTATTCCGAGTTTGAGCCTGATAGCAGCGAACAGTTGCAAGAATTGCTGTCGTCGGTCGCGGCTTTCAGCGCGGCGGGCGTTGAAGGCGTGAAACAGGTTGAGCCGGCGACAACGCCGCAAGCCCGGCAGTTGCAAACGCGGCTGCTGCTCGGGCCGGGTTGGTGAGGCATGAACTGGAAAGCGGCGTTGGCGCTGCTGCTCTACCATCCGGTGGTTTGGTTGGCCGTGGTAGGGTGGGCGGTTTTTATCGGCAAGAACAGCTATTGGATAGCGGGCGCGATCGCCAGCGCGGTCATGATCGTCGCGATTGACAGATTGTTGGATGATCGGTTGCCCGAAGAGCGACGGGGCGAAAAGGATTGCGAAGCGAAGCCAAGAAAGTACAGGTCTTAGAAGATTTTATGTTTGGTTGGTTGTTTCGGTTTTTGTTCGGTGCCACCAAGACGGAACGATTGCAGGTAGACAAACGTTTTGCAGCTCGGGAAATTCTTCGACCTAAGCTCGATCACTACCGCGAAGGCCTGGCGGGAATACATCCATATGATTACGACTTCGCCTCCCGAGAAATTGGAAATCGAAACCCCTCCGCGCGTCTTAGGAGCCGAGGAGAATATGCGGAAAAAGCAGAGGCCAGGAGAGAGCAGGCGCAAGCCGAGTGGCGGCAAAAAACAGCAGAGGCCATTTTCAGGAAATTTATGGAACAGGGGCAAGCGCGGGAAGCCGCTCCACGGGTGCGGATATCGATTGCTTCAAACGATAACGACCGGGAAAGGTGAATAAATGAAGGAAAAAAAGATGCTCATTGACCGCACCACAAAAGCCGCGCTCGCTCTCGCCGCTCTGCTGGCCTTCGTTGGCCTGCGAAGCGGAAAGCAGACGCGGCGAAACTCTCAACTGGCCTATCAACGCGGATTTGAAAGCGGCTATCAACGGGGCCGCTGTCATGACACTCCGCTGCCTAAGCACTGACCAAAGACGAAAGGAACCATGAATGTATGATTTTCGAACCCAAGACAGAAAAGGAACTCACCGATAGCAGGCTGCTGCCCAAGGGCATTTACGATTTTGAAATCGAGGATGCCTGGGAAAAGAAAAGCGCGGCGAACAACGAAATGATAGAAATCCGGGTGCGGGTTTCCAACGGTAACGGCCTGTCCCGCACCCTGCGCGATTACCTGGTTGCGAAACGCCTCGAAAAGCTGCTGCACTGCTGCGCGGCTTGCGGCCTGGCCGATAAGTACCGAAACGGCTGCCTGTCCGATGATGATTTCGTCGGCAAGCGCGGGCGGCTGCGCCTCGGCGTTGAGAAGAAAAGGGGCTTCCCGGATCGGAACGTGATTGAAGATTACGTTTCTCCCGAAAACGGCTCACGCTCCGGCCTCAAACCACTTTCGGCGGCTTGAAAAGCTGGAATGACAGTGCGAGGCAGGCTACGATCCGACACGGGCATAAACTGCGTTTCAAACAGGGGACCGCTGTGAACATCAAGATCATCATTCAGGCCGATGTCAAAGCGAATTACGTAGCGTCCGATTGGGAGTTCACGGCTGATGAAAAGCTACACCACAAACCATCTGGGTGCGTGTTTCAGTCACAGGAAGGGGCCATGTATCTTGCCCGAATCGAACGCGGCAGGATGCCGGACCTGAGAGAGATTGTCTGCGCGGCGCACGGGGCACAAATGTTTTTAGAAGACGGCTTTCCGGTTGCTGACGAATATTATGCGCCTCCGCTACGAAAGCACTGCCATCATGGGCGCAGCAAAAAAATGCCGCATCGTCCGGCTGCCAAATGGCCCGCCGTGCTTCACGACGACGATATTCCGTTTTAGGCCGAAAGCTTCCGTCCGGCGATTTTCGGGCCTTGTCTGTCCCTTTGCCCCCAACCTTCAGTCGTTCTTGCCACGAATGGTTGGACGCGGCGTAATTTGGCTTTGCTGGTGATCGCCCGCGCGAGGTGCGCGATGAATGGCTTAAGCGATTTTGATCTGATGACACTTTCCGAAGTTGCCGAGCTGCTGCACTGTTCGAAAGCACATATCGGCAATGTAGTCGCCGGCCGTGTGCCTGGGTGCCCTCCTATTCCCGCCGTTGGTCTTGGCCGCCGCAAGCTGGTGCGCCGCGCATCCCTGCTCTCATGGATCGAGCACAATGAACACGCTGCAGCGAACGAAAACCTGCGGGCCGCTGCAAATGATAATCTACGGGCATCGCCAGAGCGAGGCCGCAAAAGCGCATAAGGAGAAATCGATTATGCGTATACGGCACTCTACAGGAGGTGTCCGAAAACAACGTGGCCGCTGGATTGGCATGTGGTACGCCGATGGCCAGCGCAAAAGCAGAGTGGTCGGGTCCATCAAGGACATGACCAAAACCAGGGCGCGGGAAGAAGTCGCGAAAATCGTCGCGGCGGAACGCGTCAAACGCGAAGCGAACCGGGCTTTAGAGTTTGGGGAGTTCGTCGAGCATATCTATTTTCCGTACTACAGCCGGAAGTGGAAGGACTCGACGCGAGAAAACAACGTGAACAGAATTTCCGTCCATCTGGTGAACGCCTATCGCAGCCGGGAGCTTTGCGGCTTTCGGCGAGACGAGCTGCAGGATCTGCTCGATGCAAAGGCAAAGCAAGATGGACTGTCGTTCTCGGTCGTCGATCATCTGCGCTGGGACATGAAACAGATTTTCGATATGGCCGTAGCGGAGGGCCAGGTTGAACGCAATCCGGCGCTTCTGCTGTTCACGCCCAGAGAAGCCAAAAAACCGGTCCGGCGCGCAATGACAATCAGGGAGGTGCAAATATGTTTTGGCGCTCTCGAACGGCGGGAGCGATTGATCGCGAAACTCGCGATATTAGCGGGCATGCGTCCGGGTGAAATTTTCGCCCTGACTTGGGGACGGCTGACGGCGACACATGCCGACATTCGCCAGCGGGTTTATCGGCGCAAGCTCGATACACCCAAAACCGACAATTCGACCCGGCAGGCTGCGCTCTCTGGGGGCCTCCTCGTCGAAATCGAGGCGTGGCGGATGATGGCGGTTTCCATCCGCGATGATGCCTGGGTGTTTCCTTCGGAGCGCATGACACCGCTTTCGAAGGACAATTGCTGGCGTCGGATCATGCTTCCGGCGCTAAAGAAGGCTGGGCTCGGCTGGGCGAATTTCCTCGTCATGCGCCGGACGCACTCGACGCTGATGAAGCAGATGAAGGCCGATCCCAAGCTGGTCGCGGATCAACTCGGCCATACGGTCGATGTGAATTTGAACGTGTACACGCAGTCGCCGGTTGAAAGCCGGCTTGTGATTGTAAACCAGCTGGAGAACCTGCTGGTGCAGTAAACAGTGTTCAAACGGTGTTCAGAATGGAAGCTGGTCTCGTAAGTTGTTCAAAACATGGAGCGGGAGACGGGGATCGAACCCGCGACGTCCAGCTTGGGAAGCTGGCATTCTACCGCTGAATTACTCCCGCTTTGAATTGCGTTGCCGGAACTTCCTCTTCGATCGCAAGAATATCATAAAGCCAATTGCATCGCCATAATACGAATTGGGTCTGTCAAGGCCAAATGAAAATGTCCCCTTTTCCAGCAAAGTAGAAATGTCACCTTTGTTGGCTGGGTATTGCGCATCCTTTGCAGGCACCGGGCTACGAGGACTGTCGAAGCTGTCACTCGGCTGCACGAAGCTCGGGATCGTGCATGAACGCATTCAAGCAGGCCGGCCGCAACAAAACGGTCGCCATGAGCGGATGCATCGCACTCTGAAGGAGGACACGACGAAACCGCCTGCGGCATCTCTTCGCGCACAGCAGAGCCGCTTCGATAACTTTCGCTACATGTTTAATAATGAGCGCCCGCATGAGGGCTTGAACAACCAGGTCCCAGCGAGTCTCTACCATCCCAGCTCGGTCCGACTGCCACGCAAGTTGCCGGAGTTCACGTACCCGAAAGGTCTCCTCCTGCGAAGGGTGAACAATAGCGGCGATCAGCTGGCACAAAAACAGAGTTTTCATCAGCGAGGTATTCCGCTTCGAAGAGTTGGCATTTGAGTTGATCACGCCGGGGCTTTATAGAGTCTTCTTTCGAGACATGGAGATCGGAGAGCTCGATGTGGAAGAGCTTCGCTTTAGAGCTGCACGGCGAGTGGTCTGATTTGCCGATGAGTGCATTGGCCTGTTAGCCCCAGTTGGGATTTCGCAGCAGGATTCGTAAAAATAAGCTGATTTGTGGGGACTAATCGCCCTGCTCCGTCAGGCGCAACAGCCACTCTGAGAGAATTAGCCGTTCGGCATCGGTGAGTACGCTCATTCCTTCGCGCGATTGTGTCAGCAGTGCACGCAACTGGTTTGCGCTTACGGCAATCGTTGGAGTCGAGTCGGCTGAAGCGTCAGTTGTAATGCCGCTCAACGCGTGGTCGCGTGCTGTACTCGATAGTGAAAGATCGCGCTGCTCCGGAACGCTGGCCAACAAGGACATAACTATCAGTGATTAGCTTATAAGAAGAACCGTCCCGGTTTTTCCTTGTCGGCCTACATGCTCAAGCGCCTCGGCGATGTGGGCAAGGTCATAAGTGCCAGCGACCTGAAAGAGCTCTGGCTTTGTCTCCGCGAGGCGGATTGCTGTCGCAATATCCTCCGCTCGGACTTCGGGCGAGGCTGCTTCGATCCATCGAAGGACAGAGGTACCTCGAATGCTGATGTCACGATATGTGGTAGCCATCACATCCGGGATTCCTTTGCCAAGCGCACCATACGTCACCACGGAACCGCCCTCGGTGAGAACCGATGCCAAGTTGGCTAGGAACGAGCCACCGACCCCGTCCAACGCCAAGTAAACAGGATGCCCATTTACAGCCTTCTCCATTTCTTCCTGCCAGTTTGAAGAGGCCGTCACAAAGATTGGCGCACCTGGAAGGCTTGCCTGTAGGGCCTCGGCGCTGGCCTGCGAACGTACCAATCGCAGCGGCTTCATGCCGCTCTCCAGGCCCAACGCGGTGATGAGCCTCCCGACGGCAGAGGCAGCCGCAGACTGCACAACATAGACCGGTCCTTGAATCGAAGGAGGCAAAGCGCTGTGGCCGCTTCTTAGGACCATCCGTGCTGTTATGACATTGATGAGTATCTGCGAAGCGACTTCGTTCGGTATCGCATCTGGAAGTGGCGTCACCGAAGACTCCGGAGCAATGGCGACTTCGCTCCATGCGCCGAATACGGGAAACACCGTGACCCGCTGACCGGCTTTGAAGCCGCGCTTTGAAGCTGCTTCGGGACCGACAGACTCGATCACTCCTGACCCTTCAAAGCCCGGAACGCGCGGAGCGTTAGGCTCAATCGCCGGGGCGCTGCCGCTGAGCGTGGCGCCTTCCACCATATAGAGGTCTCCAGGATGGATGGGGCGATGCGTCAAGCGGACGCGTACCGAGTCCTTCTCGGGCGTACCAGGGTCCGCGACTGTGCCTAACCGCAACACTTTCTCAGGCTTTCCATAGCTGTCATGAATGATGGCCCGCACCGTGCTCGTTGCTACGGTTTGTTCACTCTGCTTGTCCATAAAGTCCTCTTTCCGGCATGCCTATAGGCGGACTAGAATGTCTCCTATTTTTTATAGTTGTTATGATTGATACGACAGTCACAAGGATTCTTTAACTTCCTCGAATCTCGGAGACCACATCTGCCACTGTCCGCTTGGCGAGGCTTCTTTCAAAGACATGCTGGCCATTGCTGAGGACCTTCTTCATGCATCCTTTGATGTTGGAACTCACCTGGCAGCCCCTCTGTACGGGATAGCTGTGGATCGCGAATGCCGCGGGTGGATCGATAGCGCGATAGATCTCCAGAAGCGTTATCTTGCTTGGATCGCGGGCCAATACGCATGATCCGTTCTTCCCCTGAGTTGCGACCACCAGGCCATGCTTTGACAGCTTGGAAAGGATCTGGCGGACAAAGCTCGGAGCAGCGTTCACGCTGGAGGCGAGATTTGTCGAAGTGACCTCCTGACCCTCGTGAAAGCCTAGACCGGCCATCATGTGGACTGCCACGGAAAACTGGATGTTCGTTGCTGACATAACGTTATATTTATCACGACAGTTACTGAGAAGCAAACCTGTCGCCAACATCTCTGAATTTCGCGCATCGCAACGGCCTTCTATGGGGAGTGTTTAGAACGCTCCATTGAGCTCATGAAGGGTTCGATGGGACGGCCACCACCGGAGGCCAAGCAATCGTTTGCGCGCAAGCGCTCAACGTAAACCGCATTACTAACGAATCGAAAGGAACACTATCGTGAGCAAAATTCTTGTAACCGGCGCAAGCGGAAATATCGGCAGGAAGACACTGCAGGAACGGAGACTGTGCACCGGTGCCGAACTCACCCAGGATCGCAGACCCTGAAAACAGACGCAGGAGAGAGCATACAGAGCAAATAACGATCGAAGTCATCAACCAACACCTCACTGACTACAGGCGTATGCACTTGAGTTGACCTTGGTCCTCTATGACAAAGCTTTCGAAGCTGTTGGAACGTAATCTCTGGCTGATCTTCGACGAAAGCCACACTTCCATTGGGAAAGCAACAGGGTGCGCAAGCCGTCCTGATCGCGGACGGTGGCACCGCCACATGCATGGGGAGCTGAGCGAGCACTAAATCACCGAGTCACTCATTGACAACCGATCACGATAAGCGTTTGTGGCGGGTGCGGCGCATTGCGCTGGATGGCGTAGCGGTTTATCCAGCATTGCCGGGCGAAAAGCAGGCCATGGAAATGACAGAGTATGGAAAGCTTGGAAAGCCATGATGCCGGCTTCCCACCCTTCCCACACTCTTTGGAAATCCCTTCGGGATTCCCACATTCCCACGGCCTCGGCGGCTGGATATATGTCTTCTCGTGCCCACTCGACCCAAATCATAGCCACCGCAAGGGGCTTGTAACGGATGTCTCAGGTCCACAACGTAACGTATGTCCCGGTACACTCACTTCGCAACCCCTTGCACCAGCTCCCCGCAACGGGTTCGCCGGGGTCTGCGCAGATGCATTTGCTCCGGCTTCCGTTTACGGCCACGCCACAGCTTGCCTTCTATCATCCAGTGCCGCAGGGTTTCTTTGCTTACCGTCAGCCCGTGCTTGTTGCTCAAATACTCAGCCGCGAGGGTCGGACCAAACCCCGCATATACCAGCTCGGATAAGATCCGGATCGCCTCCTGCCTGGTTGCTTCCGGCAACCGCCGCGGCGACGGCTGCCCTCGCAACCCATGTATCACCGCCTTATCGCCATGCTTCTTCAGCGCCTTCACCAACCGCTTCACCTGCCGTAAGCTGACGCCCAACTCGCCCGCCGCTTGCGCTTGCGTGATCACTCCCTTCTTCGCCTTCCGTAACGTCACCAGCCGGCTCTCTCGGCTTGGCTCATCAGTAGCTGTCCTTCCTGCACCTACCCAGCCTGAACTTCTCAAGAGGACATTTCTACTTTGCTCTATGGTGACTTTCTCACTTTGCTGCGACATAATACGAATTGGGTCACCTAGCCCTAAAATGTGACCGAAAGGGTATCGGTTGGGTCATTTGAAAAAGTAACCGAAGAGGCGTGGTGTGTAGAGATCGGCGGCGGTGAGCCGAACGATCTTTTGGATGGACATGCACTCACGCGAGCAGTAGTTGGAAGCGCTGCGGGAAGACTACCGGTGGGCGAGCAAGAAGCAGAAGACACGCTTGCTGAACGAGGCAGGGTGGCGCAGGCGCCTGAATCGGAAAGTGCTGATCCGCAAACTGGCTCATCCGGCTCCGCCAAAGGGGAATAAGAGGACCGCACGGAGGTGGTGACGGCGCTGGTACAGGTCGGGAAGATTTTCGATTTTCCCTGCGGACAGCGGCTGGCCCGGGCTTACGGGAACAAATGGGACGGCTGCGAGCGGCTGGCGAGTTGCGGTGCAGCGACGAGGTGGCAGGCAAGCTGGAGCGAATCTCGCCGAAGACGATTGACCGGTTGCTGGCGCGCGAGAAACAGGTGAGACAGCTGCGGCGCCACCGCAATCCCGCGGTGCATCCGCTGCTGTATCAGAAGATCCCGGTGAAAGTGGCGGCGGATTGGAACACCCTGCAGATAGGCAACGTGCAGATGGATTATGTGGAGCACGGCGGGCGTTCGGCAGGCGGGGAATATGTGCATACGTTATCGGTGGTGGATATTGCCAGCGGCCGGTGGGAGGGCGAAGCGATCGCTTCGAGGAGCCAGCAGGCCACGCAAGAAGGACTGGAGGCGATTCGCCAACGCGCTCCGTTTCGGTTTCGCGAGATTCATCCGGACAACGATAGAGTCTCATTAACGACCTGCTCTGGCGATATTGCCAACAGGCTCAGATTAAGATGTCACGGTCGCGGCCGTACAGAACAACGACAAGGCGTGGGTGGAGCAGCGGAACTGGACGCATGTGCGCAAGGTGGTGGGTTACCGCCGGTTCGATACGACAGCCGAACTGCTGGTGATGAGGGAGCTGTACGGATGCTTGCGGCAATAAAAGAACTTCCTTCAGCCGACGATGAAACTGGTGGCGAAGGAGCGCAAAGGAGGGAAGATTCAGCGGCGCTATTACGTGCCGAAGACTCCATACCAGCGGCTGTTGGAATCGGGGCAACTGAGTGCCAGAGCTGGAAAGCGGTTGCAAGCTGGGTACGACGGCTTGCAGGTAGCGGCATTGAACAGGAAGATCGAAGAATTACGAAAGCGGCTTTTTGACCTGGTGGAAGAAAAACAAGAGAAGACACGCCCCGTCGACGAGGCCGCCCGATTTCACTGGTGCATTCCCGGCCCATTGGCAAGACAGCGGGAAAGAGCGAAAGCACAATAAGGTAGCCGCCCAAAGCGGGCCGACGACTTCGCGCTTGATGTCCAAGACCTTAGCTCAAAGCTTCACCAAAATAATGATGAGGAAAAACGAAAGGCCCTCTTCCAGAGCAGCGCGGGAGAGGGCCGTGCCGATCACTTCGGAGCTAGCCCGTCGCATCGCCTTGGACGTCCGCTCGGGCGCGACCCCGGCGAACAGTCTTAGATTACGAAAGGAAAAGCAGCACCATGCTCTTCGTTTACTTTTTCAGACGACCCAATGGGCCTAATTTCGGTTAGCCGGTCAAATGACTTGACAGGTAATAGCGAGAATAGGATTGAAGTCAAGTTTTAAAAATCGATGTGTCGTTAGTAAGTGAGTTGGCCGCTCTAATTCACACACGATCTGTCCGTTGTCAAAACGGCGGAGCCGTAAGGTAAGGCTGGAAGTTGGAATCCAGTCGAACGTATACGAGCTCCGAAGTGGCAGCGAAGCTGTCACGCTTTAGCGCGATGGAGCGGATGAGGAAAGTGCAGAAGTGCTGTTGCGGGCTATGGCAAAGAAAACCACTTGGTGGCAAGCAGCGGAAATCATTGGCGTCAGCGCGCGCACGATGCGACGCTGGCGGGAGCAGATGGACCAGGACGGACTGGCGGATCGGCGCAAGGGCGTGGTGAGCCTGAAACGGGTACCGCTGGCGATGTGCGAGAAGGTGCTGGGTTTGTGCCGGGAACGCAACTTCGACCTGAACATACGGCATTTCCACGAGAAGCTGAAGGAGGAACACGGGATCGAATTGAGCTACACCTGGGTGCGGAAAGCGTTGCAAGGAGCGGGTCTGGTCGCGAAACGAAGCAAGCGCGGGACGCAGCGCCGAAGACGGCCGCGGCGGCCGATGATGGGTATGCTGCTGCACATGGTTGCGCATCAATCACGCTTCAGCGCGATCAATGGCAGCCAGCCTTGCTGGTTTCAGAACAGCCAGGGGCATGACTTGATCGTCATTCCGGACGAGGCGACGAGCTAAATTTATTATGCACAGTTGGTCCAAGAGGAATCGACCCACACGGGTGAGGGCGGGCTTGCGCGAGGTAATCGAAACGAAAGGTCTATTTTGCGCGCTGTACAGCGATCGCGGAAGCCATTTCTTTGTGACTCCGAAGGCCGGCCAGCCGGTCGACAAGCATCGTTTGACACAAGTGGGAAGAGCCCTGAAGGAGCTGGGCGTGAAGATGATTCCCGCCTATTCGCCGCCAGCGCGGGGGCGTTCGGAACAGAACTTCGGAACCTGGCAAGGGGAGACTACGCAGGAGCTTCGGCTGGCAGGAATCGGCACGCTGGAAGAGGCCCATCGCTTCTTGCGCGAGCACTATATCGGACGTTTTCAATAGCAAGTTCAGGGTGGCAGCAGAACAGAAAGCGAGTGCGTTTCGGCGTTCCAGCCGGTCGGATCTGGACTGTGTTCACGGTGCAAACGGAACGTACTGTCGCCCAGGACAATACGTTCAGTATTGGCGAACGAATGTGGCAGATCGAAAAGTCTCGATTTCGGAGCACACTGGCGGGCTGTACCGTCACGATTCATGAACATCTCGACGGCCGGGTTTCGCTACGCTACGGACCGCACGTCGTGGGGCGATTTGACAACCAGGGCCACTCTCTGAAGAAAGTGAGCAAACAAGAGCGTGGTGGAAAAGACGGCCCCTGTACTTGTGAGCAAACGGAAAAGGGCGGCTCGCGCCGCCTAAAACGAAAAACCCAAAAGCGGACATCTTGACAAACTAACAACAGTTTAAAAATCGATGATTCCTCTTCGTTCGTCGTCCAGCGACGTTTCGACCGATCCAGGTGCAACTTATTCTCCCCACCAAATCAGTCGTCGAGAATCATTTCCATTGGCAATCCCAATTCGCGGTATGTCAATGCAAAGTGAGAATGAGCTCTTCCGTAATTAGGTACAGGCTGTCGAGCAGAAGAGCTGCCAAAACATATGAATTCGGTACTGTTTTATACTTAGTTTGCAAATGACAACCGCGGACATCTGCCCGCCTGCTGAACCCGGACAGCAAGAATGAAACGATCCTACTGTCGTTCGATCCCCTAAGATCATCTTTTGTGGCTCGGGCAGCACGGATTGATGGCTCAGGCGCCGACCAAAAGTCGCGAAGCCACAGCTCCCAAGCGCCTGGCGCCCAAAGATGTCGCGATCCTTATTTGCAAGCCACCCGAACGCCGGTCTGCTAAGCAGCAGGAGATTTCTTGACCGTCTCGCGACCCTCATCCTCACATTGGGCATATGTCTGGGTTGGCAATGCAATTTCGTGACGCGCTGAACAGCAAGGATGGCCCGGATGCGGCGAACGGATCACAATGGCTTCGATGCCGAGATCTTCCAAAGCGCGGCCCATTTGGGTCGGAAACTGGCGTTCGCCTAATTGCTCTTCCAGCGATCTGTGCGCATCATTGCGCTGTATGGTCCCGTGCTGGTCTCGATAGATCGACAGCGGAACGCCAGGCTGTTCGAGCTGACGCTGAAACCAGCGCAGATAGCCCGCTGCGTCTTCGTGCCCTTCCTGGAACAATGCCGTAGGCGCCTTGCAGGTATCATCGTCTGCCAACCCCAGCAAGGTCAGGTGTGACCGCCAGCCTTCCAGCCAATCATTACGCTCCCGTCCACCAGCAACATCATGCCCTCTTGTGGTCGCCGCTGGCGCCGCGCACACTTTGACGGCTGAGTGTGAGGCCTTCGACATCGGTCAGTTTCTCGTGCAGGTGACTGTCGTTGAATCCGGCGTAGCGCGCTCGGGCGAACTTCGATCACCTGCTGCCGCTTCAAGCGCTTGACCTGCCGTGTAGCTAACTGCAACAACTCGGTCCCCTCGCTAACCGTCAACCGTCCCGTCACCGCCTTCTCAAATACCTTCATGCGTTGCAATTCTCTCTGGCTCAACTTTTGTCAGCCTCCGATTTCAAGGGGTGACACAATCGCTGTCCAGTTAACGAGTGACAAAATCGCTGACCAACATCAATCCACTTTTCGTGCTGGCAACGCAAAGTAGAAATGTCCGGTTTTGAGGCGGCAGTGGAGAGTTCAGGGTTAGAGTGTGAATGATTCTTTGCGGGGTCGTGCGTGTTGAGAAGATGCAAGGCCGATGCGATGGAGTTGGCTCCGGAGTAAACGGCGGCAAGCCCTTGGTTCAGGATGTCCGGCGAGATATCCGCCGAGGGTTTTGCGTTGGGAATGAGCTTTCCGGCGAACGTCGTTCTTGCCCACGTGAAAATTCTTCATCTAATTGCTCTTGCGTTGGACTGTTTTGCGCGAACGCGCCTGGGCTGACCTGGATGGGACAGCCTTGGGACGAGGCGAACATTCGGTGATGGTCAGGCAGCGATCGCGGAACCCCACCGCCAACGTGACATCGAGGCGTTGTTCGACGCGCACCTGGCCTCCCCGCAAACCAGCTCGAATATCGGCACGTTGAATCTGATACAGCCTGGTCTCGAAGCGATTGATTTAGTCGTTGGCCACCTGCCTGGTCTCGACATGGCTGAGACTGGTAGTTTTTTCTTGCCTTTCTTCAACGCGACCAGCCAGTCGCGCTCCTTCTGTGTCATCAGGAGTTGGTACGTTTCCAACTCCCCAGCATGTCCTTGTCAATAGAACATTTCTACTTGGCACGAATAGGACTTTATCACTTTGCGCCGACAATCCACTTTTCGTGCTTGACAAAGTCCTCTAACAAACTCTAAAATCCATCTAATTCTTCACAACAATTTGTGTTGCTTCAGCTAGTCCCTCCGTCGGAACTGGCTCTCATTTCAAAAAGATCAGAGCAAGCAGAGGGAGTAGTGTATGCATTTGAGCCGAAAACCGGCTTCACGTTGTCCGTTTTCCTTTTCGTTCCTTAGCTGTTTCCTCGGTCTCATCCTCGCGGTTGCGCCGACCGCAATCGCGCAAAGCACATCGTCTGGAACTGTCTCAGGTCAGGTAACTGATGTCCAAGGGGCCGCTGTGCTTGGGGCCGAGATTAGGGTGACGGACAAGGCTACGAACACTGTGAAGACTTACCTCTCCAACGAGGCTGGCCGTTACGATGTTTTCAATTTGAATCCGGGCACGTACGATCTTACCGTTGTGAAACCTGGGTTCACTGAGTTCAAATTCTCGAATCAGAAGGTACAAGTCGGCTTAGTCCTGACGCTCAACGCCAAGCTCCAGGTCGGCGAGACGACAACGACAGTTGAAGTCAAGGAGACCGCTGGAGCAGAGCTGCAAACCAGCAACGCCACCATCGGCTCTACCATCTCGGGTACGCAATTGGAAAATCTGCCCAATCTCGGGCGCGACGCCAATGCCTTCTTTACTCTCCAGCCCGGTGTTTCGCCCACTGGCAATGTCGCTGGAACAGTCTCGGACCAAAACGGGTTCCAGCTCGACGGTGGAAACAACTCTAGCGACATGGACGGCAACCAGTCGGTCTACACTCTGACGAGCGGCACCATCAGCGGGTCTGCCGGCGGTACTCCTTCCGGCGTGATCCCCACCCCGAGCGAGACCATTGAGGAGTTCAAGGTCTCCACCACCAACCAGACCGCCGACTTCAACGGCTCAGGCGGCGCGCAAGTCCAAATGGTTACCAAACGCGGAACGAATGACTTCCATGGTTCAGTGTATGAATACCTTTTGAGCAGCGCCGTTGGCGCAAATTACTGGAAAAACAACCATACCCCTTCCGCCGGTTTAGCTTACACTCCGCTGCCCAAGACTCACCAAAACCGCTACGGAGCTTCGCTGGGCGGCCCTATTACGAACAAGCGTTTACTCGGCGGGACTTGGCAGTTCTTCTTCAACTACGAGGCTCGCCGTTTCCCGCAATCTTCCACGATCGACCGCACCGTTCCCACCGCCATGCTGCGAGCTGGCATCATCCAGCTGCCAAATACCAGCGGCGTTTATCAATCCTACAATCTCAATCCGTTTCCGGTAACGGTCAACGGCACAACCTATCAACCTTCCGTTTGTCCAGCCGGCGCTTGCGATCCGCGACGCGTTGGATTAAATCCGGTTGTAAGTAAAATCTGGAATACCATTCCCCTCCCCAACGACTTGCAGGCCGGTGATGGTTACAACACGCAGGGCTATCTGACGAACGTTTCCATTCCACAGACCTCCGACAATTACACGGGTCGAATAGACCATGATTTCAGCGATAAATGGCATCTCATGAGCAGCTATCGCTACTACGATTTCAAGCAGAACACCACCAACCAAACTGATATCGGTGGCATCCTGGGCGGCTCAACGGGGCAGGCTGTTGCAACTGCCCCACGAGTGCAGAAGCCAAGCTATTGGGTAGCTGGGTTGACGACTATCATTACTCCGACTCTCACAAACGACTTTCATTACAGCTATCTTCGTAATTATTGGGAGTGGGGCACCGACGGCGCTCCGCCACAATTCTCCGGACTCGGTGGAGCTGTCGAAATCGGAGGAGAATCGGCAGGACAGAATGCCCTCGTTCCGTATAACGTCAATTCGCAAAGCGTTCGTCAGCGCTTCTGGGATGGCCAGGACCATCTGTTCCGGGATGACTTGAGCTGGGTAAAGGGTAATCACCTTTTTCAATTCGGCGGATCTTATCAACGGAACTTTAACTATCACCAACGTGACGATAACGGGGCGGGCATCTTCAACAACACCGTATATCAGGTAGGCGGAGCGACCGGCGGTCTTAACTTCCTCAATAACTACATTCCAGCCAATCTTCCACCGAACCAGGTAGGTAACTGGAATAACTTCTATACCGAAGTCTTAGGCATTGTTAGTCAGCCTCAGGTACTTTATACGCGCAGCGCGCCAAATCTTACGCTTCAACCTCTGGGAACGAACCTCTTCGATAAGGTGACCATTCCGTATTACAACATGTACTTCAGCGATACCTGGCGCGCGCGAAAGGATTTCACACTCACTTATGGACTGGGGTACCAGATAGAAATGCCACCCACGGAAGCGAACTTAAAGCAGGTAATGCTTGTAGACAGCCAAGGCAATCAGGTTGGCGCGCAGCAGTATTTGAATGCCGTGCAGGCGGCGGGGCTCAAGGGGCAATCCTACGCGCCGGAGCTTGGTTTTGCCACCATCGGAAACGTGACTGGGAAACCAAAGTATCCTTACAATCCCTTCTACGGCGGATTGAGTCCTCGCGTCGCAATCGCTTGGAATCCGAGCTTTTCCGACGGCCTGCTGGGCAGCATATTCGGTGCCAACAAGACTGTCATTCGCGGCGGATACAGCCGTATTTACGGCCGTTTGAACGGAGTGGCTCAAGTTCTCAATCCGTTGCTCGGCGCCGCCTACGCTCAACCGGTTTCTTGCATTGGCGCGAGCATGAGCGGTCAATGTCTAGGCTCAGGAGGAGTAACCGCCGCCACTGCCTTTCGTATCGGCGTGGATGGCAATACGGCGCCGCTTCCGGCCGTCTCTCCAACTCTCGCTCAGCCCTACTATCCCGGCGTAAACGGAAATGCAGCCGCCGGGGATGGCACTGTCTTAGACAAGAATTTCAAACCGGACCGTTCCGATGTTTTCGACTTCACTATTCAGCGGCAGATCGGGAACAATTTCACAATCGAAGTTGGCTATATCGGGCGCATCATTCGGAACGTCTTCCAGTTGATCAATTTGGATGCTGTTCCCACGATGTACACGCTGAACGGGCAAAGTTTCGCGAACGCCTTTGCGAATGTGTATTCCGAAGTTACAGGCAATCAGGCAATAACAGCCCAGCCCTTCTTCGAAGCTGCCATGGGCGGCCCGAACTCGGCGTTTTGCGTCGGTAAACCCAGTTGTACGGCCGCTGTTGTCGCAAGCCAGAAGGCGCAGATTTCGTCCACCCAGGTTTACAATCTCTGGACGAATCTTTCTAAAGCAACCGGTTGGGCGCTTGGCCGTACACTCCCTGATTCCGCGCCTGCCCAGACCGCCTCGCTCTACCAGACCACTAGTCTCGGATGGGGCAATTACAACGCAGGTTTCGTATCCTTCAGCGCGCGTACGTGGCATGGCGTGTCGGCGCGTTCCAATTTCACCTTCAGCCGAACCATGGGTACTCAAGGCTTCACTCAATCAACTAGTTCTACGACAGTCTTGAATCCTTGGGATCTGCATTCCATGTATGGCGCCCAACCGTTCGACGTACCACTCGTCTACAACCAGAGCGTGGTCTATCAGACTCCTGCATTGAAACGGGGTCTTCTGAATACATTTCTCGGCGGGTGGACTCTTGCACCTTTGTTTACGGCTCAGAGCGGATTGCCTCTCGAAGTCAATATCGGCAGTGGCACGTTTAATTGCCAATCATTTGGCGAGTCGAACTGCAGCTCGGACAGCACAACGGAGAATGCTTTGTTAATTGCTCCGTACACGGGAGGCAATTCAGCTCACTATAACGTCACCAGCACCACGTCCGTTGGCTCTACCGGCAATCCGGCTAAAGGCGGATCGGGAGTGAACCTCTTTGCAAATCCGCAGGCTGTTTACAACGAATTAGGGCGGCTGGTGTTAGGCGTGAACGAAAACGGAGGCGGCGCCGGTGTGCTCAGAGGCTTACCCACCTGGAATCTCGACCTTCAGGTCGCAAAGGATTTTAAAATTCCACTCCGTGAAGGAATGGGCATCACCTTCAGTGCTCAATTCAGCAACTTGTTCAATCACGTACAACCCAGTCTGACATCACCGCTCACCACTACCAGCAACACGAGCACAACCTACCTCAACATTGATAACCCGACCAACTTCGGCGTTCTAACACAACAAGGCAATTCGCCTCGGCAAATTGAATTCGGCTTACGACTTTATTTCTAACTTCGCCACAGAAGCTAGGGGCGGCTTTCCGCCCCATACCATTCCCAAAATGCTAAGAGATTTTCCGACTGAACTAAGCAGTTACTAACTGGCTCTTCGTCTCGACGCTATCCCTAACCACCTTTTTCGCCTGAGCAAGCTCATCGCCTGTTAACACCAAACGCGGCGGGCGGACTCGCCGGCTTCCCATCCCAACTTCTTCCTGAACTAACTTGATGAGTTGAACAAATTTGGGAACGGTGTCCATCCGAAGTAAGGGTAAGAACCAACTGTAAAGTTCGAAGGCCTCTTGGGTCTTTCCGCTTTTCGCCATCTCAAAGAGTGCAACAGACTCTTTCGGGAATGCGTTTACTAGCCCGGCAATCCAACCGACAGCACCGGAATAAACAGCTTCTACGATTGCGTCGTCAACACCGCAAAAAATCTCGAGTCGATCTCCCGCAATGGCCCGAAGTGCAGTGACCCGGCGGACATCGGCGCTCGATTCCTTGATCGCATGAAGGTTAGGGTGCTCCCGCAGCAGTTCGTCAACATGGGTCGGCAGAAAATCGGTCTTGTAAGCAACAGGATTGTTATAGAGCATGCACGAAAGCGGCGTAGCGGAGAAGACCTCGCCTACATGCGCCTTCATTTCGCGCCAGTCTCCGAGGTAAACGTAAGGAGGCAGAACCATAAGGGCATGACAGCCAACCGAGTTGGCCGTCTTAGCGACCGAAACCGCCTCAGCTGTACTGAGCGAAGAAATTCCCGCAACCACAAAGGCGCGGTCGCCAATCGCTTTCAGGCAAGTCTCCAATACTTGAGTCTTTTCTTCTTTCGATAGAGTTGCACCTTCACCCAAAGAGCCCAATGCAACCACACCTTGGCATCCGTTGTCTATCAGCCAACGGCAATGTTCAGATAAGAAGCCGTAATCGATTGAGAGATCGTCGTTAAATGGTGTTGTGATCGCTGGGATCACACCTCGCCAGGTAATCTGTTTCATGTTCTAGGAACTGCTGCCTCCTCAGGAATTGCTTCATCAATTACCAGACTTCGAATCCGCGCTGGAAAGATAGGCGGTCGTACGGAATCTCTTTGCCATCCGAACAAGAATTCTGTTGCCGGTCCGCAGATGCGACCCTGGCAAGGCCCCATGCCGCAGCGAGTGTGAAGCTTAGCGGCACGGAACGACGAAACTTTGGAGAGTCGCTCGTAACTGACGTCTTCGCAGCGGCAGACGAACGTATCTGCGCTCGGAAGCGACTTCAGCTCTTTCCGCAATGTATATGCCTGGTTCAGCAGTTTTGCGAAGCGAAGAGCTTTGTCCCGTTTTCGAAACAAGCCGTGTGCACGCTCTGGAAGCCCGGCAGCGGCATAGCCCGCGATTTCTCCTTCTATCAGAGAGAGCTCCACGCCGCCAACTCCGGTCACCTCACCCGCGCAGTAAACATCCTGAACAGATGAGCGTTGCCGCTCGTCAACGACAACCTTATTGGCCCCCGTACGACAGCCCAACAACGTTGCAATCTCCAGGTTTGGACAAAGCCCATATGAGATCGCTGCATAATCGCAATCCTCGGCCCACGTCTTGTTGCCCTGTTGAATTTGTACTCGCTCCAGGCAGCCTTCACCCTCTGCCGCGCTCACCCAGCCACCGTATCGCACAGGCGTCCTCAGAATCGTAGACTCTAAATCGAGAGCCTGCCAGATCTTTGACGGATGGCTTAGCAGTCCGAAGCCGAAGCGCATCACGGATCCGAAATCCGCTTGCTCGACGATCAACCTGACTTGAGCGCCAGCTTTCTTGAGATTGGCAGCCACCGCCAACAGCAGCGGCCCGCTTCCGCCAATCACTATGCGCTTCCCTTCAATGGGTAAGCCGGATTTAACCATGGCCTGCAGGCCGCCTACACCCATCACCCCCGGTAAAGTCCAGCCGGAAAAAGGAAGAAAGAGTTCACGAGCGCCGGCTGCGATCACTAGTTTTTTGAAGCGCAGATCAAAAGAAGAATCGCACGTTTCTATCAACAATATTCGAGAGTCCGCCGAGGCCGATAAGACTTGACTTCGTCGCAACACGTGAACTCGGCTGCTCTCTAGCCGCCCAAACCAACGCCGGGAGAGTCTGTCTTTCGATTCGCTTTCTCCGCCTCGCCAAATCTGGCCGCCCGCTTGCGGATTGTCATCCAACAAAAGTACGCTCGCTCCGCAATCAGTCGCTGTCACAGCAGCCGCCATACCGGCAGGCCCTGCTCCGACAACCACTACGTCACAGCGATTTATGGCCGATAGAGAAGTCTGCATCATGTCGTCTCGATCACCATCCCATTCGTCACCGGAGTCTGACAACTGCGACACTGCGGACGGCCATCGATAATCACTCGGCATTCGAAACAAATGCCCATGCCGCATAGCGCCGCTCTCGGTTCACCTGTAACCGATGTTCGAAAACCATTGCTGCCGCTCAGAAACACTGCAGCGGCGACGCTGATGCCGGCGGGCACTCGAAGACGTTGTCCGTTAACCACTACAGAAGCATCTTTAAACATGGATTGCAAACTGCCGGCTTGGTTCGTAGGGGGCGCGCGAGATAACTGACGGTCGCCCGATGATTTCGTCGGTCAAAAGACGCGCTGTTCCAAGCGACGTCGAAATTCCTAATCCCTCATGCCCGGTCGCCAGATACACACTCTCGAAGCGGGGAGACAATCCAACTAACGGCAGCTTGTCAGGCGTCGCCGCGCGAAATCCGGTCCACGTTCTTATGCCCGAGAGGTCACCGAGGCCAGGCATATACTCGATAGCGCGGGTCAGCATCTTCCGTAACATGTGCCTTTCAGTAGCCGGATCCTCCACGCCATATTGCCGTGACGAGCCAATCAAAATTTGGCCGGTCAGCCGGGGCTGAGCATTGAACGCAACGGAATCGGACATCGTCGAGTGCGCGCTTTTCAAATATCCGAGCTCAATCAATTGGTGCCGGAGCAGGCCGGGATACCGATCCGTGATCAGAAGATGTCCCTTGCGTGGATGGAGTTCAATGCCCGGCACGAGCGTTGCGATTTGTGTACCGGTTGCCAGGATTGTATACCGCGCCTGCAGTACCGTGCCGTCGTCCATCCTCACGCCTCCATCGAATACCTGATCGATCTGCTTACTAAACAACAAGAGCCCGTTTCGATCAGCGACGCATTCCGTCAGATAGCGAGCCGCACACGGCGCATAACACACGCTGTCGGATGAAAGTAAGAGTGCGCCCGCCAGTCCCGGCCGTAAATGCGGCTCTGCCTCCGCTAACTGCTTACTGTCGAGAACCTCGACGGGAACATTCCGGTCGGAGTAGAAGCTATACTTTCGCCTCACCTCCTGAAACTCGGATTCATCGGCCGCCACCCACAATGACCCGCAAGGCGAATACTCCGCATCCCGCGGAAGTTCCTTGGCCAGTTCGCTCCACAGTTGTTGGGAGTAAGAAGTCAAAGCGAATTGGGCTTCGGAGTCATCCATAATCGCCAAGTGACCCATTCCCGCTGCAGTTGCGCCCCCGCCCGGATAGTCGTTCCG
This sequence comes from Bryobacteraceae bacterium, assembly GCA_965276965.1. GTDB lineage: Bacteria > Acidobacteriota > Terriglobia > Bryobacterales > Bryobacteraceae > Bog-105. Next base: position 112,487 of record OZ255713.1, on the reverse strand, counting down.
TTCACAAATCGCAACGCGAAGCCCCGCCTTGGCAAGTTCGAACCCGCACGCCGCGCCGACTATTCCGGCCCCAACCACGATCGCGTCAAAGATGCGTGTGCTGGTTGTATACACTTGTGTATTCTAAACCGTGTCTCAGAGATCGTGTATTCGGGTCGTTGACTCACATACCGGAGGAGAGCCAACGCGTGTCATTGTGGACGGCGGTCCAATGCTCGGCACAGGATCGGTCCGCGAACAACTCCTCGTCTTTCGTGACAAATACGATCGCTTCCGGTCGGCGGTCGTGAACGAACCGAGGGGCGCCGACGCTATCGTCGGTGCACTACTTTGCCCACCCGTTGACGCCTCGTGTTCCGCAGGCGTCATCTTCTTCAACAATGTCGGCTATCTGGGCATGTGTGGGCACGGCACGATCGGCTTGATCAAGACGCTTGCCTACCTGGACCGCATTCAGGAAGGACTCCATCGGCTCGAGACGCCGGTAGGGATGGTAGAAGCTCAATTGCACAGTACGGGCGAAGTCACTGTCAGCAACGTTCCCAGCTTCCGCAGTGCGGAGAACCTGCGGATCGAGGTGGAAGGATTCGGAACCGTAACAGGTGATGTTGCCTGGGGCGGCAACTGGTTCTTTCTGTCTCACGATTGTCCTTTAGCGCTTACCATGAAGAACCTGGATCAGCTAACTGACTACACCTGGGGAATCCGGCAAGCGCTCGTGAGAGCGGGTGTTCGCGGAAGCGACGGTGGTGAGATCGATCACATCGAAGTATTCGGGCCTCCCGACGCGGAGGAAGCCGATAGTAAAAACTTTGTGCTATGCCCAGGAAAAAGCTACGACCGCTCTCCCTGTGGAACGGGTACCAGCGCAAAGCTGGCTTGCCTTTACGCCTCCGGCAAGTTTCGCGAGGGCGACATACTCCGCCAGGAAAGCATCATAGGAAGTCTGTTTGAGGGAACTATTACCGTCGAAAACGGAATCGTTTACCCGCACATCAAGGGCAGCGCTTACATAACTGGAGAGTCGAATCTGATTCTGGATCCCAATGATCCTTTCCAGTGGGGAATTCTTTCCAACTAATCTAAAGTTGCTTAGGAGAAGAAGTGTATGGACGAGTTTTTGAGCAATCCATCGTCAACTGAGTTGTCCGTCCATGCGGAACTGCAAACGCATAGGCGATTGTTCCGTCACATGGCGCTTCTTCCAAGATGAAATCCGGAAACAGAGCTCCTTACTGTGCGCTCCTCGCTAACTCGAGTTCAGAGCCGATGAACCCCCAGCTGTTCCAGGCGGACCCGGTAACCACGCGTTGGAAGAACTCTCGAGCGCGCGCTGAGTCATGACTGTACAGGTACCAATTTCCGACACCATAGTTCACCGTGTCGAATGACAACTCGCCCTCCACGTCGGTGGGACCCGCGGGCCTCGGGGGCAGCACCTGGTTTTCGGTAAGCGAACCTTGATAGAAATGCAGCAGACGCAGGTAGAAGTAAAGGTGTGGCTCTTTGTTCTTCATGCCAGGGGTAACGCGTTTTAGTGCTTGCGCTGCGGCCGCATTCTGACCGTCCCGTCGAAGCGCAACGTAAAACCAATTAGAGCAGTCAATCACACTGTCCGACGTTTGAGCCAAAGCAAGAGCTCGCCCGAATGCTGAAGCAGAATTTCCAAACTGACGAAGAAAATAGTAAGCCATTCCAAGGTGGTACTGTGCGTCGAGTTGCTTCGGATCGAGCTCGACAGCTCGATTGAGATCGGCCAGAGCTGCTTCAAATTCGCGCAAACCCAACTCGCGGTGACCCCGCTCGACATAAAGGTCCGCATTGTTCGGGGCAGACTGAAGGCCTTTAGTACAAGTAACGATCGCCTCGCGATACTGCCGTTTCGCGGCTTGCGCTTTGGACAGCTTTAAAACCAGCGCGACATTATTCGGATTGGTCGCCAGGCTCTCCTGAGCCGCTCGGATCGAACCATCCTCATCCGGCAGCGCAAAGAGTTTATGACTCAGAAGCGAACTCACCTCTAGCGGCCCGCTTTTGTCGGAGTCTTTTATTCGATCGGCAGTTTGGGCCTGAAGAGCAAGACAAAGCGCCGTCACGTACAACACGCCCTTCACAGTCACCTTGCGGATTTTGAGCTCGACTTCCAGAACGCCCGCTCCTTTTTGTATAGGCTCTCCCCCTGGGCGTTGAAGTCTTCGCGATACACGAAATAAAAAACGTTGCCTACTACAACCTTAATCGTTGTCGTATTGAAACCTGGTCCACAAAATCGAAGTTGAGCGCCTATCGAAAGCTTCGTCACTGGGCCCCACCGGAATCCACCATGTTCCATCTCGACAACTTGGAGAGCGGATATTGGACGCGACAGCACGACAAGAGCGTTTTCTCGACTGCCGGAATCTCCAACATACGACGCGTCGGATTGCATTAAGCCAGGCCTCCTCGGACATTCCTGCTGACCATTACACTCGGCACGAAGATCTTATTGTCCGCGATAAACACTCGCGAACATAGGACACAACGAGCCGCTCAATTATACAAAATGGCTTCTGTGGTCTGGTCTGCGATCTGGAGATCGCTAAGGAATGACACGGGCAGCTGTAAAGATTGTCGAAGATACAAACGGTCGTTTAGCGAAACGAATTAACGCTGCCAGCCACGACCGAAGGGTTCCCCTTGTCTTTTGCGACTTGCTGCTTAGGCGCGTGGCGGCTATGCACCGCCTCGCCCGTTTGCTGGAGGGAAATAGATATGGAGCTTTTCGAAACTCGGCGCACGACGGGCGTCACTAACCATCTAAGTGCCGGTGGAACATCTCGACTCAGCGCGACAGCTTCCAATTCGACATAAACGCCGCCGTCACGCTCTTCAAATCGACTTACGCTCATCAGTTTCCAAATTAAGCCGGTGCCTTTATCCTCCGATAGCGTGCGCTGCTCCGCCGTTCCGGCGTTTTCGACTTCCTGCATCCGGAGTGTTTCCGAAATTGAGTACCAATGCCGGTCGTCCACGCGGAAATAGGAACATTCGTAATCGCTGTCAAGTGACGTTTTTGAGATAAGCGACTTATTAACCAGCATCATAGAAAAACGATCTTGTGAGTCGGTTTTTGACAACATTCTTGATTTGCTGACGTTAGGGCCGTAAAACAACTTGTAGTTGTCATAATCTCGAACCGTAGTCAGAACCTCATTTACGTTGGTATTCGGTATGAATTCTGCACCGATCCAATCATGGATGAGGCCTGCAGGTACAGTCTGCGGCGTGTGCCCGACAGGCGAGACGAATACACCGCCTTTTCGAACTTTGTCAAAGTTGTCTTGGTGTTCCTCGATCGAAAGAAATGGTCTTTCGGGACGCAACCGATCCTGCATACGCAAACGCACGCTCTGTTTATAGGATTGCCAGGCCTTCAGTGTCTCCGGGTTCAAAACAGCGCCAAAACTATTTGTACCGAAACCTAATGCGCCGATGAAAAGACAATAAAGAAATTTGGTAGCCCACAAACCCTTCCCCTCAAATTGCGCTAATCGGTGCATAAGACTCTTGTTCAATCTAATTTGCAGATGCACCGGTCTCAAAAGAAGATGCGGCATCGAAAAGCCTCTTCTGCGGATTAATGCGATCGAAGAGATTTTCCAGCGGAATAGTATTGGTATTAGCTTTCGCGCCCAGTAATTATCCCTACTGAAGCCTGGACAAATACTGAGGCGCAATACCCTCAGTGTCTGGCTTGGATTCATTTGCGCTTTCGGCAAAAGCATGCGACGCGCCTCGAGATCGCACGCATCCATCTCGTGCTTAACCGCTTTGTGTTTCAGTGAGGGCAGCTGAAGCGCGTTAAGATCCTTTGTTATTTGAGATCGAATGACGTCATCAGGTTCTCGAGACATCGCCGCTTCTCCAGAACACTAACCTGAGAATTATTCCCAGTGTTAGATTAATTCCGCTAGCGATTATTGGCACAATATCCTGGACGCTTCTGGAACGGTATATTCGAAGCTCGCCCTCTTTTTCGTAATTGTAGGTAATTTGAAAACCACCTATTCGATTTCCGTTACATTCGCATGCCTGAGCACAAACGACCTGCAGGACGGGTCTGCCTCTCAGCCTGATCTCGAGTTGATCGGGCGAGACCCGTTGTCTCGTCCGATCGCTACGTTCCAGTGCCAAATGTTCCAGGTGTACAAAGAAAGCCTCAGGTGTTCTGTTTCCGATCTCCCGAGAAATGGTTGATGATAGAGTGCAAGCGTTTACCATCATTCCAGTGCTTTGCCCATTTTTTAATTCAATGGTTGTTCCTTCCCCTACTAGCCGGCTGGCGCGGCTCGCGGTACTATTCTTTGCCCTTACTCTTTTGCGGACCAGCGCTCAACAGCCTGGTAATGATGCGATTGAGCGTGGAAGAAATGCCTTCGGCGCAAACTGTGGATTTTGTCACGGGGCGCAAGCGAACGGCACCGAGCAGGCGCCTAGCCTGACGCGAAGCCGCTTGGTTCGCCAAGACCAAAACGGAGAGGTGCTGGGGCCGATGATTAAAGCGGGCAGGCCGACACTCGGGATGCCCTCATTCGCCTCCTTGCCCCCACAGCAGATTACAGATATCGTTGCGTTCCTACATGCCAGAGCGAAAGAATCACGCGGCGTAGTCATCCCTGAAACTGCAATGATAGTGGGGAATGCAGAAAGCGGTAAGGCATTTTTCAATGGGCAAGGCCGTTGCTCCACATGCCATTCCGTGACAGGCGATCTGGGCGGGATCGGGTCCAAGCTGACGCCCATGGTGCTCACGACCTCATTTTTGACGCCTCCACCACAGCCTCTGGAGGTCAAGGTCTCCCTTCCGTCGGGCGAGACCGTCTCGGGAAAGCTGGACTACCTCGATGAATTTACAGTCTCTCTGATCGAGCCTTCGAAGGCTTACCGGAGTTGGAGCCGCAGAAACTGTAAGTCAGTAGAAATTATTGATCCCTTGGACGGGCACAAGAAGCTGCTGCCGCAGTATACGGATGACCAGATCCACAATCTTGTGGCGTATTTGGTGACTTTAAAATGAACCTTCTCTCCCTATTGCCGGCTGTGCTGATGACCACCGCCACTTTGTCCGCCCAGTTGCTTAACCCCGCTGCGCTCCTGAACCCTCCCAAAGATACTTGGCCCACTTACAACGGCGACTATACTGGCCAGCGGCACAGTTCTCTTTCTCAAATCAATGCAGGAAATGTAAACTCGCTGGGCTTAGCATGGACGCATCGAGTGAGCTTCGGCGCTAACTCATATGCTCAACAAGCTAGCGAGGGCCGTCGAATCAAGACGACTCCCCTTCTTGTAAATGGTGTCCTGTACCTCTCGATCACCGATCACGTGTGGGCTGTGGATGCCCGCTCCGGGCGTGAACTGTGGCACTACGTCTGGCCCAACAACAAAGCGATTCACGTGGCGAATCGGGGTTTGGGCATGTACAACAACTGGCTGTACTTCATGACGCCGGACAACTATCTGGTTTCGCTCAATGCCAGTGACGGTAAGGAGCGTTGGCGGGTTGAGATTGCGGATGTCAATAAAGATTTCTTTTCTTCTATCGCTCCGCTCATCATTAAAAATCACGTAATCGTTGCGCCCGGCAATAATGACGACATCAGGGCGTACTTGGAATCGCGCGATCCGGAAACCGGCGCTCTCCAGTGGCGTTGGTATGTTGATCCTGCGCCGGGTGAGCCGGGCTCCGATACATGGCCGGATGCGGAAACAATGTCGAAAGGGGGAGGCTTCCCCTGGCTCAACGGAACATATGATCCGGAGCTAAACCTCTACTACTTCGGTACGGGCAACGGCGTTCCCATGCGCCGGCCCGCGCACCCCACAGAAAACGGAGATAGCCTGTACACGGCATGCATAGTCGCGTTGAACCCGGACACAGGCAAGATGACTTGGGCTTTTCAAGCGACGCCTCACGACACTCACGACTACGATGCGGGCCAGACACCGATCATCTTCGACGGCGAGTTCCAGGGCAAACAACGAAAACTGTTGGCGCAAGTATCCAGAAACGGATACTTCTTTCTTCTTGATCGTGTAACCGGAAAGAACCTGCTCACCACGAAGTACATGCCCGAAACCAACTGGGCTAAAGGAGTAGATTCGCACGGACGCCCGATCCCTGATCTCAGCAAGGATGCGAGTCCTCCAGGCGCTCTGGTTTCACCTTATGCGATCGGGGCGACAAACTGGTGGGCGCCGAGTTACGATCCCAAACGAGGTCTTATCTTTGTCAATGCCGCGCGCACGTGGGCTTTCTTCACCACCGCTGGATACGGCCGTTTTAACTTTCCACCGCAGTACGTTTTGAAGGCGATCGACTACAAGACCGGTCAGGTTGTTTGGAGCCATGAACTCGGCGATAAGAGCAGCGTGTTAATTTCTGGCCTGCTGTCCACGGCCGGGGATGTTTTGTTCGGTGGCGACTCCGTCGGAAACTTCATGGCATTCGATCCAGGCTCAGGACGTACTCTTTGGCACGTGAACCTCGATCAATTTGTAACGAATGCGCCTATGACCTACGAGCTGGACGGTTCTCAATATATCCTGGTCGCCTGTAACGACACGCTGTACGCTTTTACGTTACCGTACCAGCCAACCTGATCATTGAATACATCTCATGTCACGTTTAGTTCGCCCGATCCCACTCTTTGTGTTTCTAGTAATTGCTGTTTCTTCCGCAGTCCTGTGGTCCCAAGGCTCCAGTAGGCCGCCCCACGATCCTTGGCCGAACAAAAAGAAACTGCTCGCGATCGCCGATCCCCAGGAATGGTATAGTTCGCCTGGCTATCATCACGATGCCGCATGGCACACCCTCGCAACTATTGAAAAAATAGGAAGAGAATCAGGCGCTTTCGTAACGGTAGTCCGAACCGACATGCGCATGATCACAAAGCAGCCGATCGAAGGCTACAACGTCAGAAATCTGAATTACTTCGACGCGATCTATATGATGGGCGAGGGCCCCTGGAACATCACCGATCAGCAGAAAGCCGACCTGCTTTCCTTTATTCATGAGGACGGAAAGGGCTTCGTCGGCGGCCATGCGTCCAACGGAGGACATCTACTTAGTTGGCCTGAATACGCCAAGATGGTGGGCGGAAATCTGGTAGGCGAGTTTGACACTTTCGATATGCCGGTCATCCTGGAAGATCCTAAGTTTCCGGGCGTGTCACAGTTCCCGCCAAGATTTTCCTTCAAGGATCAATATACTGTCGTAGGTCCAAATTTCTCGAGAGCTGAGAATCACGTGATCATGAGCCTAGACGGGCGGAAATTGGATCGGAGCAATCCAAAGATCGCGAAGATTGCGGCGCTCAATGCTGAAAAAGATTACCCGATCGTCTGGGCAAAAACGTACGGCAAAGGACGTGTCTGGTACTCGACATTCGGCCACCTTGAGGAGACTATGGATGACCCCCGAATCCAGTCGATGTACTTAGGCGCTATCAAGTGGGCCATGGGCATGGTCGATGCTGACCTTACGCCACACCCGGCTCCCTCTGACTCCGGTGCCAATGGTTTTAGCCTGTTCATTCGCCCTGGCGCGGCTCACGGGAACTGACCCTGATTCCGTCGTTATAGACGCGCGTGCCTTGTCCGCGCGGAGCCTGACGCCGCCCGATGACCGTGATGGTCACCGTGTGGCGACCCGGCGGCGCGAAACTCTTGCCGTAGACCCCGACGCCGAAAATGTCATCGGCGGAATAGGTATTGACGACCGCTTCTTTCCTGCCGTCGATAGCGACCTCGGCAAGGCCGCACTCCGCGCACATTCGGGTGAACCAAGTAAACCGGGCGCCATCTACCGGGAAGGTGAAACTTGCTCCCGCTTTCTCCGCGCTGCTTAGTGTACCCAGGTATGCCGGCTGCACATCCGATTCGCGGTTCCACTTGCCGGAGTAGGTCATGCGGGCGCCCGGCGTATCATCCAAGACGGTGGCCGGCTGGGCATTTGGACCGCTGGCCTTGGCCTGCTCCGATCGCAGACCTCCGCCGTTGACAGCCTGTACTGCATACGCGGCGGCTAAGTCTGCGCCCGCGGAGTGGTCGAAGTAATAGAGCCCTTTCGCTACACGATCGACAATGGCTCCGCCGCGGCTGATCTCATAGTAGGAGATCCAGTGATCGTGAGCAGGGTTCCACCTCAGCTCGATTCCGGGGTAACCCAGGTTGCTCGCGCTCTGTTTTCGCACTTCCGTGGCCGGGGAAGGCGGTGTGCGATAGAGCCGACTACCCGGATGCAAGGGCAAGTTCAGATAGACGAGTTCGCCAGAAGGCATTTTTTCGAAGTGAATGCCGGTTTTCATCAGATCGGCTCCAGTACGTTGCTGCTGCACAGCGGATTCCTGGAACGAGACGGCGTAGCTAGCGCTGGGCGTCAGACCCTTGGGCCATATGGTAACGGCATGCGGCGGAACGTGTTTCGGGATCAGGATGCCCTTCGCCCCATCCCGGCTCAGCCGCTCAAAGTACATGCTGGGATCATCCCCTTTGACACCTGGCCGATAAACATGAACCCAACGGCCAACCACGCCTTGCGACTCAAGGTAGTGATAAATGTCAATCAGCTGGCGAACTCCTTCCAGCCGGGCGGGATTCCAGGTGTCGCCTGTCATGTCGAAGTTGATGGTTAACAGTCCGCGCCATGTGCTTTTGTCGTATTTGTCCGGCTGCCACGCGTCTGGAATGTCGCTTGACTTATCCGGTGCCAGAATGAGCGACGCCCAGTAATTTCTCAGGATTCCGACGGCTCCATCGCTGAACGAAAGAGTGGAAGCGTAGCGGGCGTAATCGTATCCGGCATCGTTTCCGCCGCCGTTGACTCCCTGGAACGCGTCATCGGGATGCCGGTTGAGAAAGTTTCCGAGGATGGCCCGGAAGTTTTGGTCCTGGGCCAGGAGCGGTGTATCATCGCTCCCGTGCGGCACGCTTGGCACGCTGTCATTTCGCCATTCAAATGGGCCGAAGCGGGCGGCAAAGCCATCGAGCAGCGTGTCGAGGTAGTGGACGACTGCCGGGTTCGACATATCCAGGGTATCGTTGATTACCCAATCGGGATGTTCCTGAGCGATCTTTGAGTGACGGTCGACGGTGTAGATGAACGCGTAGATGAGTTTCCCCATGCCGCGTTTCGCAAGATAGGCGCCCATGGCCTTGAAGTCGGGACCGCTCCAATCGCCGGCGTGGTTCCACCAACCCCAATCCCGGTGATAAACATCCGCGCCTACTTCGCTCATCAGGTCCGCGACGCGGAAGACCTTCCGAAAAGCGGACGCGCTGTCGCCGTTGCCGCCGACCCAGGTGTGGCCCGGATCTTTCCAGGGCGTTCCATTCCACCACCAGCCCAGCATGCGGATGGCGGGGAACCATCCCTTTCGCGTGTAATCCCAGAGGTATCGATATTGCCAGTCCAGACACTCGTTGCCGGCGTTGTCCAGATCGTCGCGATAGAGTCCGGTAAATGCTTTCGGCGTAGTGACCGTTTCGCCGGGATTTAAAACCTTGCGGTAGCCGCTCACCTTGAGGCCGATGCTCACCGACGCCGGACTTGAGAGGGTGAAGGAGGATGCCCAACGTCCAAAATAGTCGAAGCCGAGAAACACGCCCTGCTTGTCGTGCGCGTCATAGAGGGAATACCAGGGAGCGTAAGTAGCGCTACCCATCTTGAAACCGAACTTCGAATCGGCAGCGCCGGGGAAGGGGTCATAGGAATCGAACTCTCTCCGTTTTCCAGCGACCAGCTTTTCGCTTTTCAGAAGCCAAGACCCCGCCCGATTCTCTCCGCCCGTCATCCACTGGAGTGCCGGCGCCGGCAGACGCCCGGCGGAAAACCCGCCACGGAGAAAGAACGGATTCTCAATGGTTAAAGGCCCAGAACCAGCGTTCCGGAAAGTGACCCACTCGCGCACAAGGGACGAACCGGGATAAAGGACATAGGATTTAGTGACGGCGACGATGCCGTTCTCGACAGCTAGGTCGAACTGTAGCGAGCCGTCTTTCCGTTTCTGCTGGCGGGTAGATAGCGGTCTCCAGTTGCCGCTCGAACCGGAAATAGCAACACCGTTAATCGTCGCGGCGAACTCGTCAGGCTGGATTTGCGAGACTAACTCGCGCCCACTTACTAAGTCTGTCCATCTTTTCGTATACAACTTACCCCGTTCAAGAACGATGAGCCGCCGAACTTTATCAGTTGCCAGGGTCCAGGAGCCGTCGGTCTGCCTGACGCTGGCTTGCTGCGCCCAAAACGGCGCCGCCAGCAGCAACGAGAGTTCCAATATGTTTACAAAACGAGAGAGCAAGTTGATCTTCCTACGTTTTTCCAACCGAGTGGAATTATCAGTCTGGCATAAATCTCCATAACTGTTGACAAATATGTTGACGCCTTTCTTAATCTTGTGATAGATTCCGACTCGGTAAGGAGCTTGGGATCAATGTGTGCTTCTGTCGGTCGGCCTCGCCGGCTTCCCCTTACGTATGAATACTGGAGATCGGCACTGCTAGTTGGCGGGCTGATTTTATTTAGTTCGCTGTTGCCAGGCCAGTCGGTTTCGGGCACCGTGGAGGGCACAGTGACCGACCCGTCCGGGGGCGCCGTTCCCAGTGCCGGAGTTGTTGTGACGAACACTGCTACCGGTGTCGAGTCCCGTACCAACACCAACAGCGCCGGCCACTACATCATTGGGAACCTGATCTCGGGAGCTTATACGATTCGCCTAAATGCGCGAGGATTCCGCCCGGTGGTGCAAGAGAATGTCCAGGTGAATATCGGAGCCGAGATCAGGGCGGACATTCGGATGCAGGTTGGCGACGTGCAGCAGGCGGTCGAGGTCACCGGTCAGGCTCCGATATTGCAGTCCGATAGTGCGCAAGTCGGAGGCTCCATTACGACCAAGGCGCTCGAATCGCTGCCGACAGAGGGACGCAACCCGATGGCGCTCGCCAAGACGCTTCCCGGAGTCATCGAGAGCCCCGGACAGGAGGGGATTCCCAGCGCGCAAGGGTCCGCGAATTATACCTTCTCGGCCAATGGGCAACACACCCAACTGAATCAGCAGCTGCTGGATGGAGTAGATAATACTGAAGGCGTGGGGGGCTCTGCTCCCATCGTGCCATCAACGGATGCCTTACAGGAGTTCACGGTGAAGACCTCGAACTACGACGTGGAGTTCGGGCAGGTGGCAGGAGCGGTGCAGATTATGACCACCAAATCGGGTACCAACCAGTTGCATGGCAGCGTTCACGAGTTCAACCGGGTCAACGCGCTGTTTGCCCGTAATTCGTTTACCGAGCCGAATGGTCCGGGACATTTCGTGTGGAATCAGTACGGCGGAACTTTAGGCGGCCCGATCAAGCGCAACAAGATCTTCCTTTTCGGCTATTACGAGGGGATTCGCGTGCGCTCGGGAGGCAACACTCTGACCACGGTACCGACGGCGGCGTTTCGCAACGGCGATTTCAGCAGCCTGCCCAATCACCCCATCTTCGACCCGGCATCGGGCGGACCGGGCGGCGTCGGGCGCGTGCAGTTCAACAACAACATTATTCCGGCGAGCCAGCTGAATCCGTCTGTTCAGAAAATGTTGGCGCTGCTTCCGGCGCCGAACCTTCCGGGGACCGATAACAACCTCCTTTCGACGGTGATAAACCCCATCAACCAGGATCTGGGAACGATACGCGGCGATTATGCCATGACCGATGCCACGCGGATGTTTGCGCGGTACACGCGGCAGCAAGGAACGCAGTCGTCGGTCCAGCCCGCGTTCGGCAAGATCGTCGCGTTCGGCAGCTCGGTTGCGCAAGGAAATAACAGCAGCGCGGTGGGTGACATTACGCACGTCTTCTCCCCTTCACTGGTCTTCGAAGGACGTTTTGGCTGGATGATGACGCAGTGGAATCAGGATGCGATCGATCAAAATTCGGACACCTCGGCACAGTTCGGATTGCAAGGGCTTAACGATGCCTGTACCTCCTGCGGCGGCCTGGCGGGCTTCATCATCGGGGGACCGGTTGGCGCATTCTCATTTGGCAACAGCGTGCATGCTCACCAGGTGGATAACTACGGAAGCTACGATTTCGTTGGCATCGGCACCTGGACGCGGGGCAAACACACCGTCAAGTTTGGCGAAGACACGATCTTTCCCTGGCGCGACCGGCGCGACACCTCGTCGCAAGGCAATTTCGGATGCGACAACCTGAGCGTTTGCCCTGGCAACGGATTTGCGCAGACCATCACGGCAAGCGCAAATGTACCTGGATCGGGTCTCTCGATGGCGACTTTTCTGCTAGGGGACGCCAGCGTTCTTGGGCGTGTGGTTTACGCTCACGATCTGCCGGAGGCTCATCAGACACGGACCGCTCCGTACGTGCAGGACACATGGCGCGTGACACAGAGTTTGACCTTATCGCTGGGGCTGCGCTGGGATTTCATTGGCGTCCCCACCTCACCGCAGCGTGGAGGCATAGCGAACTTCAACTTCAGTAACACCGACACAATCATTAGTAACTACGGCACGACGTCCGCCACGGCAAACGTCAACAATAACTTCGGGGATTGGGGACCACGTATCGGCATTGCCTACCGCATTGGCGATAAAACTGTTGTGCGGGCCGGTTATGCGCGATCCTATTCGATCGGCTTTTACGGTGCGAATTTTGGAGCTGTCACGAATGACTGGCCTACCGCCACGCGTCAAGCCCTGCAGCAGACGGACGCTTACACGCCACTCTTTTCAATCCAGCAGGGACCGCCGCCCGTCGTATCCGGATTCGCGACGCTGGCGGCGGCGGGAAATCCAGGCCAGTATCCGACCCCGCGGGATTCTGCTGCCTTTGCAACGCCGAGCCGCAATCCCGACAATTCTGTTGACGCCTGGAACCTCACCGTGCAGCACCAATTCACTGATAACCTCACGGTCACCGCGGCCTATGTCGGTAATGAAGGACGGCACCTCTATTCGCAGATCGACATGAACGTTCCCATTCCGGGCCCCGGCTCGTTCAATTCACGCCGTGCCTACAACTCCTTCGGCTATGACGTGAGCGCGTACGATGCATCGAACCGGCTGACCAGCGGCTATGAATCTCTTCAGTTAAGCGCGCAGAAGCGCTACTCCAACGGTTTTCTGTTCGATGCGGCGTTCACTTGGAGTAAGTCGTATGACTACGGCCTGCTGGTTCCAATGACGGTCTCAGATTATGCCATCGATCGCGGTCTTCAGGATACCGACCGGGCCGCCGTCTTCACCTTTACGCACGTGTGGGAACTTCCCTTCGGGCCCGGCAAGCACTTTCTCACTTCGAACGGCCCGATGAAATATTTGATTGGCGGATGGCAGTTATCAGGCATCTGGACGCTGGAATCCGGACTGCCGTTCAGTCCGACTCTGGGAGACACGGCGTCACTCAATTCGAATTGCTGTACGCTGCGGCCGGACCTGGCCGGCAACCCAGGTGTATCAAACCCCAATCGGGGCGAATGGTTCGATCCGGCTGCGTTTGCAGTTCCGGCGCTCTATCGATACGGGAATGCGGGCCGGAATATTCTACGCGGCCCCGGCCTGTTCCGAACGGACCTGGCTCTCGCCAAGCGATTTCAGTTCACTGAGAGAACCCAGCTCGAGCTGGACTTTGAAGCGTACAACGCTTTTAACCGGACCAATCTGGCAAATCCGAACGGCCAGGTAGATTCGTCGACGGCCGGGCAGATCAACGGGATTATCGATATTATGCGACGGATCCAGTTAGGCGCTACGCTTCGGTTCTGAAGCCAAAAATTCTTTCGTTTCAGCCGCAGAATCAACTGATAACTTCTGTAAGTTCCCATCCGAACTCTTTTTTGACTAACCCGGACTTTGAGATGCAAAGATCCGGTTCACTTCAGACTGCAACAAATACTTGACAGTATTTTTCGACGGTTTATAGTAACACTGCGAACGCATTGTGAACATAGTTCAAACTGGAACGGGGTCAATCTCAGTGCACTTAGAAGGTGGAGTAAACGGCTTATTAAGCGAGCGTCTCGGCCACTTCGTCGAAACGACAGGAAATTCTGAGTCAAACTCAAACTTACTGATACGAAAAGATCAAACGATCCTAAACGAACTTGAGAAATCTTTGTCTATTAAGGCGTCTCGATGGGTTTATTTCGCCGATTATACGCGAACTGCGCCTCCGTCGGCATACGTCACGCATTCGCCGCGGATGGCTATGCTTCTCGACGGCTCCCATCCGATGGACATCGCCCGGCATCACAAGGTGGAAAGAATCCGGCCCATTCCGGGAGACATCGTTTTTGTTCCCGGCAACGCCTGGAACAGGCCCTATTGGTCAGCGCCTGCCAGGGTGCTAGAGATAAGTTTCGGTGTAAACGAAACAACCATCAGTCTTTTTGACCACTTCGGTAACTCTGATTTCGCGTCGGAAGTGGCAACCATCAGTGTTCAAAGATACTCGAGTGAAGTTACCCAAACCATCGTAAATGCGCTTGCCGCCTCAGGCTCGGACGGCGAAGGTCCACCGCTCGACCGCTTACTAGCTGAATCTCTATTGCATTCTTGCGTTAGTCTCATGCGTAACCCATCCGGGCCCCGGCACGGAAAAGCTGCTCAGACCTACCGGTCTCTCTGCGTTTACGTCCAGCAAAACTTTCAAACCCCCCTGACGCGCGAGAGCGTTGCTCAAGAATTCGGTCTTGCCCCGAATCACGTGTCTCGCCTGTTCCGACAGGAGGGATCCGTCAATTTCATCGATTACTTAAATGCGGTTCGGGTCGATCATGCGAAGACGCTGCTGCGCGAATATGGTACGCCCCTGAAAGCCATCGCCACCGCCTGCGGCTACCAGGATGCAGCCTATTTTTGTCGCGTGTTCAAGAGAAGTTGCAAGCTTACGCCAACCGAATTCCGCTCTCGGCGCCTCGAATTGTAGGCTTTCCTTGTGCTCCCAAGTAACATCGAAAAACCAATGTTACAGATGTACAAACAATGATACATAGGCCTCTTTAGTATTTGGAACATGCGGCGTATAGTCAGCTAAGCTAACTGATTGCTCTCTAGGAGTCACGCTGTATGTCTTGCACAGCTTCGATAGAACTCGTCTGGTCATTCTCGCCTACCTTTCGCGCGGGGGTTACAAGAATCGTCCAATGTCTTTTACTTGGACTTGCCCTCGTTCTTCCCGGAACTATTTTCGGCCAAGGATCCGGCACTCTGACAGGAACCGTTTCAGATGCCACTGGCAGTGTTGTACCGAATTCGAAGATTACTCTGACCAATGAAGCTACAGCAGTCGCCTCGAACGTGGTCACAAGTTCTACCGGATCATTTACTGTTCCTCAGCTGCCAAATGGAAAATATGATCTGCGAGTATCGGCGCCCGGCTTTAGAGACTACGTTCAAACCGGAATTACCGTCGGAATAGGAGAAACTGCTACTGCCGATGTTCGGCTGCAGGTCGGCGCTACCTCGGAGGTGCTGGAGATTCGCGCCGACGTCCAGCAAATCCAATCGGACACATCGGATATCGGTACTTCAGTGAACTCAAAGCTCAATATCGACCTGCCGCTCCCCCTGACCAACCAAGTTCGCAGCCCGCTCAATTTCGTTACCCTCACGCCAGGCTTTTCGGGCACGGTCGGAAATGACCCGACCACCCATGATGCATTCAAGGTCAATGGCGGTCAACTCGATTCCGCTGACATCCTGATGGACGGTGTAAGCATCTCCTTTGCCTCTCCCAATCTGCAGGTAAATTATGGCGTCAGCTTGGAAGCTGTCAGTGAGTTCCGAGTTTTGACTAGCACGTTTCCTGCTCAATACGGTCGAACGGGCGGCGGCCTGGTCGATTTGGTCGTAAAATCCGGAACTAATCAGGTTCATGGCCTCGCCTACGAGATCCTGCGTAATCGAGTCTTGGATTCGGCTGGTTGGTACAACAACTACACGGGAGCGGGCCGTCCGAAAGACACCCAACACGATTTTGGCGGTCAGATTTCCGGGCCGGTCTTCTTGCCGAAACTCTACAACGGGAAGAACAAGACATTCTTCATGTTCAACTATGAGGGCTATCGTTATAACAACAGCACCTCGCTCTACAACACCCTCCCGTTGCCCGCTTTCGATAAAGGTGATTTCTCAGCTCTACTTCAGACTCAAACCCGGCTGGGACAAACGTTCGTTCCTCACCAGCTCTACAATCCGGCAACCGGCACTCCCTACCCCGGCAATATCATCCCCATGAGCCAAGCCGACCCGGTCACCCAGAAGATGTTCCAATATCTTCCCAAGGCGGCGACCAACACCGTCATCAACAACACGCTCGTTACCACCAACAACTCGGTCGGCGCCGACATCTTTACCGCCAAAGTAGACGAGAACATCTCTGACAAACATAAGGTCTACGTCATGTACAGTCATGACAATCGGCCTAGGCTGAGTACGAGCAGCTTAGGAGAGAACTTTACGAGTCAGTGGGCCAGTCAGAGCTCCGATTACGCGCGTCTTGCCTGGGATTATACGATCAGTCCGACCATGCTGAGCCACGCTGATGTCGGCTTCAGCCGACGGTACCGTACAGAAGATTCAGGCGAGGCGACCTACGGTCAAGATTGGAGATCCTTGTTGGGGCTGAACGCCGGACAGCAGAACACCATGTTCCCGAGCTTGTCGCTGGATGCCTGGGGACCGAACACAACTGTCGGGCCGAATCCAGCCCTTTCCAATTTTGCCGATAACAGCTGGCAGTACGACGAGAACATGAACTGGGTGAAAGGCGCCCACAGCTTCAAATTCGGATTTGATTTCCGGCGGCAACAGTTCAATACAGAGCGTGGGCAGCATACCGGAGGTTCCTTCGGATTCGCTCAGCAAGCCACGGGCACTCCGTCTGATCCAAACTCCGGTCTCTCCTACGCCACCATGTATTTGGGCCAGCTGTCCGGACCCAATGCGGAAGACGTTGAATTGGGCAGAGGCATCGGACTGAGGGCTAGTTACTATGGAATGTTCTTCCAGGACGATTACAAAGTAAGCAAGCGGCTAACTCTGAACCTCGGATTCAGGTGGGAGGTCCCTCTACCTGTGACCGAAGCTCATAATCGTTTGTCCTGGCTCAACCAAACTCTTCCCAACCCCGGCGCGGGCAATCTTCCCGGCGCCTATGACTTCACCGGATTCGGCCCCAATCGATGTAATTGCACCAACCCTGAGAAAACTTTCTTTCATTCCTTTGGACCTCGCGTAGGTTTGGCCTATCAGCTCGATCCCAAAACTGTGATACGCGCCGGCTACGGAATTTATTATGATGCGCTCAAGATCTCAGGTTTCGCTGACGCGGACAGCTTCGGCTTCTTCGGAGGCTACACGGCTCCGTACAGTGGAAATCCTTATGCGCCAATATTTCAAATCTCAAAGATAAACGGTTACCAGGGCAAATTTCCTCCCTTTATCGACCCCACTGTTTACAACGGGCAATCGCCGAACGTTCTTCAAACCGACACGGCTTTCCCTGGCAAAACCATGAACTGGACCTTCGACATCCAGCGTCAGCTGGCGAACGACCTGCTGCTTGATGTAGCCTATGTAGGCGCTCATGGCGACCATCTACAGGCTGCCGTACGCGACCCCAACCAACTCAACCCGCAGTATCTATCCAAGGGCAATTGTCTGCTTGCAAATATTACGGCGCAAGCGGGCAATCCTGCCTGCGCAGGGCAAACTCCTGTTGCGGCCCCATTCCCCGGCTTCACCGGAACTGTTGGTCAAGCCTTGAGACCCTTCCCGCAATACACCGGCGGAAGCATGGTAGACGGCTCGCTTTCCGCCATGCCGTTTGGCTTCTATAGCTACGAGGCCTTACAGACAAAGCTGCAGAAACGCTACTCAAACGGGCTGACTTTGCTGGCCAGTTACACCTGGTCGAAGAACCTCACGAATGCGGATGCGCAGTATCCTTATCAGGCTAGCTGGGCGGCCGGAAACGGGAACTGGGCGCAGAATTCCTACAACGGCAAAGCAGAAAAGGCCCTCAGCTACACCGACATTCCCCATCGGGTCGTGTTGTCGTACACCTACGAACTGCCTGTCGGAAAAGGAAAGAAGTTCCTCGACAAAGGCGGAGTCGTCAACGCTGTGGCAGGCGGCTGGAGCGTGGGCGGCAACCAGACCTACCAGAGCGGATTACCCTTGACGCTCGACAACCTGACGTGGAACTCCGGAAGCTTCACCCCCATCGGAAATGTTTGCACCGTGAACTGCGGAAGACCCAACGTGGTCGCTGGTGTCAATCCAAACGGCGTCTCGAGCAACGCTGACTTCGTATTCGGAGCAAGCAGGCGTTTCAACAGCGCGGGGTTTACAGAAGCGCCTAATTTCACTTTTGGGAATGCAGCGCGCGAACTGAATGTTCGAGACTTCGCAACTCTGAACGAGGATCTTACAGTGTTTAAGAGTTTCAATCTCTATGAACGCGTGAATGCAACTCTGCGAATGGATTTCTTTAACGCCTTCAATCGCCATCGTTTTAATATGTTCAACGAAAACGTGGGCGATCCGAATTTCGGGTTAGCCAGTAACGCGGTAGGACAACGACTGCTGCAGGCCAACTTTCGAATAACGTTCTGATTTGTGCAACTGATTCGGCTTCTCTCAACGGTCGCTATTTGCTTTCTCACGGCGACCGTCCCTGTGTTCCCACAGGATCGTGAGTCAGAAGCTGCCGAGCACTTCCAGACCGCCCAGCGGGCTCAAAACGCCGGTGATTACGATACGGCTGTTCGTGAGTATCGATCGGTGATTGCGGTCGAGCCGAACGTGGGTGAGGTCTACGTCAACTTAGGGTTGGTTTACCATCTGCAAGCTAACTTTGAAGCGTCGGCCAAGACGTTGCAACAGGCTATCGCCCTCAAACCGGAGCTTCTCGCAGCCAACTTGTTTCTCGGCATAGACTACGTCCATTTGAACCAACCCACCCGCGCAGTCACTTACTTGAGGAAAGCAAGTCACCAGGAGCCCGACAACAAAGAGGCGGCTTCCTGGCTAGGTACTGCCTTGTGGGACGCAGGGCAAAAAACGGCGGCGCTGGCACAGCTTCGAAATGCCGTAAAGCTCTTCCCCGCCGATGGCGACTTGCTCTTTCTTTTAGGCGAAGCGTACCAGAAAGCTGCCAACGAGCAGATCGAATATGTGCTCGAAAGGGCGGTGGGAACACCGCTGTACCATCAGGCATTCGGAAAGATTTACGCAGACCAGGGTGTTTGGGACAAAGCGATCGGCCATTATCAAGCCGGTATTCAGAAGAACGCCTCTCTGCAGGGGCTGCACTTTGGACTGGGTGACGTCTTTTTCCAACAAGGCAAATTGCAAGAAGCGCGGAACGAATTCGGGCAGGAACTCAAAATCAATCCGAAATCCGCAGCGGCGCTGGCCAAGCTAGCCGAAGTAGAGTTCTTAGGTGGCTCGACGGGCGATGCACTGTATAATTTGGAGCTGTCCATTCGGATCTCTCCGGCCGAGGCCGCTGACACCCTCGGATTGCCGTCGTCCTCGCCGTCGATCGCTCTCGAAAGTCCGAGCGACGCCTTAGCCGGAAAGTATCGGCAAGCGCTTCTCAACGTCCAAGCTGCGCCGCCGGGCGAGGCACGCGATCTCGCTCTCGCAGCGCTTACCAACAAGCTCGGTGACGGCGAACTCGCCGTCGCGGAATGGAACCGATTTCTAAGTCACGCCAACGAGCGGCTGCCGGCTGACCCCAAAGGACGCGCGCTCGCAAACTTCGAACGGCATCGCTTCGATGTCGCTGAAAAAGAGCTGGAGTCATTCATCCTCTCCAATCCAACCGACGCCGAAGCTCGCTATCTGTTAAGCAAAACTTATCAGCATCTTTCTTCCTCGGTTCTGGAACGTATGCTGGCGGTAGACCCGAACTCTTTTCGGACTCATCAGCTTCTTGCCAAAATCTATGAGCACCGTGATCAGAGTGAGAAGGCTCTGGCCGAGTATCGGACCGTCGAGCAAATGCAGCCGGCGTTATCGGGCCTCCATTTCTCAATCGGACATCTGCTCTGGACCATGAATGAACCCAACGAAGCTGTCGGGGAGCTGAAGAAAGAACTTCAACTCGATCCGGACCACCCGGAAGCAAACGCTGAGATCGGCACTATTCTGGTTGCTCAACACGACAGCGACGCTGCCATCCCGTATCTCAAGAAGGCGCTCTCGTTAAAGCCGGACCTGGTAACGGCGCGGCAACAGCTCGGCATGGCTTTCTACGAGAAGAAAGACTTCCCAAGAGCTGAGCAAGAACTCAAGCGAGGACTGAACGACGATGGCGAGGGCTCGGTTCATTTTGTCCTTGGAATGGTGTACAGAAGGATGGGACGCATGGAGGAGTCGCGAATCGAACTAGCGGAATCGAACAGAATTCGAGCCGAGCGGCGGGCCGAAGTCAAGCTTCAGACAACCGAGGCGACGCCGTGACTTCGTTGCGCGCTGCCATCTTAGGCATCGTGCTTCCTCTACTGACCTTTGCTCAAAGCCGGCATCTTCAACAAGGGCTCGAGTATTTCAAACAGCAGCGTTACCCGGAGGCCCTGCAGGAATTCGAGCAAGCCCGCAGCGCTTATCCAACCAATCCAGCCATAGAAAACGTCCTCGGTATAACCAGCACGAAGCTGAACCAGCTGAACCAGGCGGATCAGCACTACAAGAAAGCCCTCGCGCTGAATCCTTCATTTGAAGATGCCCACAAAAATCTCGGCTTCAACTACCTGAACGAGAAGCAGTGGAAACCGGCCGAAAGCGAGCTGAAGAGCGCGATCGCTCTCGCTCCCAACGATCCATACCCGCACTTCTATCTCGTCATGGTGTACTTGGCCACCTCACGAGATCGACTGGCCGCACAGGAGGCCCAGCCCTCTCTCCCTCTATTGAGAAACGATCCGGATGTCGCCTTTAATCTCACCAAAGCCTGTCTCCGGACAAACCAGTTCGAGCAAGGCGCGACCATCCTCTCCTACCTCGAGGAGAATTCCCATTTGAGCCCGGCACAGGAGCGCGAGATAGCCTTGCTTCTGTTCGAAAAAGGAAAGTACACGCAAGCGGCCGAGCGATTTCAACGTCTCGCGGCGGCAGACCCCAAGACCTGGGAAGACAAATACAATCTGGCAGTCGCATTGCTTCATGCTAATGACATCCCCGGCGCCACTACCGTCCTCGAATCGCTCGCGGCGGAGCGGCCGGAAGATGTTTATCTTCTCGGAGTCCTTGGCTCTACATACGAGAGCAGCGGAAAAAATTCAGAGGCTCTCCGGATCTATAAAAAAGAAGTCTCCGTCAACCCGCGCGACGCCGACAGCTATCTCGATTACTCCAAGCTGTTGATGGACTTAAACCGCTACGACGAAGCCGTCGAATTTGTCACTGCCGGCTTGCAGTCAGTTCGGGAACCTTATCCGCTGTTTATGCGGCTTGGCTCGATCGACATGATGGCCGGCAAATATGACGAAGCCCGCGGTCATTTCGATCAGGCAATCGCCGAGCATCCCGACATTCCGGTGGGATACGTTGCACTTGCGCAGTTCTACTTCAAAAGCCGCGACGATGAAAAGGCGGCGAAAGTCCTGTCGGACGCCCGGACCAAGCTGAAGCCTGATTACCTTCTCGAGTACTACTATGGCCTGGCGCTGGACCGACTCGGAAAGAAAGAAGAAGCTGTGTCGGCCCTGCAGAAAGCCGCCCGGCTGAATTCGCAGATCCCCGATATTCAGTACGAGCTCGGTAGAATCTACTTCGATCTAAACCGTCTCCCCTTGGCGAGAGCTGAATTTGAAAAGGTGATCGAACTGAATCCTACCCACTCAAAAGCGTATTTTCAGCTCAGCCGCATCTCCGCCCGGCTGGGAGACCAGAAGAACGCCCGGAAATTTGCGGAGCAAACAAAACAGCTGAAACAAGCCGAGCGAGAAGATCCTAAACTCGCCCGCCTGCAAAGCTTCCAACCAATGCCACTGCAGTAAGCCCACTAAGCCGGCCATCTGTCACTTAGTTTTGGCAGGCATGTCAGTGGAAGGCGAAAGAGGGCGAGCTTCCGACGTGACCGCTCCATGTGCAGCCCATTCCGAGCCTCGAGTGAGCGCATCCATGAAACCGGGTTGAGTCATTGACAGCAGATCATGGCCCAGAACCATCATCATGACTCTTCCTTGTCCGTAAGGAACGGTCCAGATCACCGGTTCCTGCTTCCCTGTCGCACTCTTGAAGGCGGGATCGTCGAAGGCTGTTGCGATGACATGAGCATTAGGCTTCAAATCGATTCTGTGATACAGCTCATCGTTCGCAATGAATGTGGGCGGCAGACCTTTCGCGATCGGATGTTCAGGGTCGGTCCATTGCACGACAAAGACATGACGCTTGGCAT
Organism: Bryobacteraceae bacterium; assembly: GCA_965276965.1. Classification (GTDB taxonomy): domain Bacteria; phylum Acidobacteriota; class Terriglobia; order Bryobacterales; family Bryobacteraceae; genus Bog-105. The sequence goes on along the minus strand of OZ255713.1, from coordinate 90,035 downwards.
GTCCGATATTTTCCAACTTCCAGCTCATCCCGAGCATGTCGGTGAACGCGGTCCACGGCTCGCCTTCTAATCGCCGTGGTTCCGTAGCACTGCCGCCGGCCTGTCCAAAGAACGGTCCGTATGCGACACCGTGTACGCCGACCATGCCCTTGCCGGAGCGCACGAACTCTTCGATGGCGCGTTCCGTCGGCGCTACCCAGCGCGGACCGTAATAGTAATCGAGGAGCACGTCGTAGTTCGCCAGAGTCGCCGCCGTGATACCGTTGACTTCTTCTTCGAGCTTGGCGTCGAACCTGCCCGTATTGTTCAGGATTCCTTGCAGGAACGGCGCTGTTCCTTCCCACGGATGCGACCAGTCAGAATTTCCAGTAAGAATCAGCACCCGGATCTTATCCGCCCCCATTGCCTGATTGGAAGCCGACAAAATTGTAAATAGGCAAAGAACCAGCGTTTTCACACTTCCCCCGGCCTTCATGATTATCGCAGCCGACTTAATTAGTCAACGTCAAACAAAGTAGTTGCACAGTTATTCAGCTCCACAATGTTAGCGGTGTCTAACAAATGACACAATAATCTGATCTTCAACGCTGTTTATCAACTAGCGCGCCCACGCTCAGAAGAGCCCGGTTCGCACGCTGGGCTATTTGCGTATCCGGACTTTTGGCCGCTTCCCGCAAGTGAGGAACAGCTCCCGCCAGGTCTCCTTGCGCCGCCAGGATAGTCGCCAGTTCCAATTGAGCCCGATATAGATCCGGACGTAATTGTAAGACAACCTGATATTCGCTGGCTGCTTCAGCAAGTCGTCCCTTCCGGGCGAGCATAGTGCCAAGAAGCTCGTGAGCTTCCGCTTGCTTTGGATCGGCCTCGATGGCTTCTCTCGCGGCGTGCTCCGACTCCTCTGATCGGTTGAGCTGCATCAGCATAAGGGCGTAATCGTAGAGATGGGGTTCATAGTGCGGGTGAAGGCGAACGGCCCTTTCGAATTCGTACACAGACTCCGTCGTTGCTCCTTTAGCAACAAGTGCCCGCCCCAATAGGTCATGGGCCGTTGCATCATAAGGATCGATCGAAAGAGCCTGACGAAATAGAACCTCCGCCTCCCCTGGCTGACCGGTTTCGGCGAGTATGCGTCCTAAGCTCATTCGAGCGCCATTCAGGTCAGGAGAAAGAGCAATTGCTTTCCGAAACTTCTCGATTGCCTCTGCCGTTCGCCCCTGCTCCGCATCAAGCGCGCCAGAATCGAACCAGGGCAGGGAATTCGAAGGATCCATGCGCTCAGCCTGGCTGATGATCTCAACCAGCCGCGCAGGTTGACCGGAAGCTTTCAGCGAGCCGGCAAACGCACTCAGAAATGTGCCAAGTAAATCCGGCCTTGCCCCAAACGCGCGCTCGAACGCTATGGCCGCTCGATCCGGTCTGCCGCTGCTCGCCCAGGCAGACCCAAGAACCGCATAGAACTCCGCTTCCCTTGGCTGCTCCCGCTTGACCTCGCTGTCCAACTCCCGTAAGCCGGATTCGAGATTGTTCTTCAGCTCGACCTGAGCCACTGCGTGATACAAACGCCCCTCGCCTTCATCTGTAAGCGAGGATGGATAGTAAGCGACGACTTCGCCATGATAATCCTCCGCCTCGGTGGGGTGTCGTTCCGGCAATTCCGCGAGCAAATCCCTTGCCGGTATTCGCCGCTGGATAAAATGGTCCGTCATGACGACGTGAACCACATCCTCCGTCCGTCGTTTAGGCATGTGACAGGACACGCAATCTGTCTCGGCAGTGTGTTTGTTAGAGGAGATAAGCATTTTCATCCTGTCGGAATGACATTGCATGCAAACGGATGAATAATGTTGCTTCGCTTCTTCTCCCTGCGAAATCTGATGCGGGTTATGACATGTTTCGCAGGTCAGCGCGCCTTTGCTCTGCAGATAACACCGCGATTTTCGAAAGCGATAGGCGGAGCTTGCTATCTCAAATTTGTCATCGTGTCCGGTGCCGGGGGCATGATCGAAATATAAAGCAAAGTCACTGAGACGTTGACCGGCCGCATACGAGAATGGACCTCTATCAAAGCGCCGAATAATAGACGGAAGAGCGGTGCTGGTCGGCTCAAGGTGACACTGCATGCAAACTCCCATCTGCTGTTCGGGATTTAGCCGGGCAGGATTCACAATACTCGCGCGAATGGCTTCGGCCTTTGCACCAGGGATCTGAACGGCCGCTATATGTTTGCCACCGGGGCCGTGGCACCGCTGACAATCAATGCCATTGGGCAGACTCCCCGTAAAGACCGGCTCACTATTTGCCCACTTGTGGCCGGCCGGAATCGCAGGATAGGCGTTATGGCAAAACATGCATTCATACGAGACCAAACGCCGGGTCTGTGGATGAGCGGAATCGAATCCCGGGCTCATCCCCCAGTGACCCCCTTTTTCTGAGTACCACCCCAACGGCAGCTGAATCAAAGTGCCGCGTTCCGTGCGATGGAAATAAGATCGGGCATGATTGCCTGAGCCGATAACGTAATCAATGTTCAACTCTTCAGCGTTCGTCTCTTTGCCGTCAATCCCAACCTGCCACCGGCGCTGGTAATATCCGCCATTCTTCTGGACCATTGCATAGTGCGTATCGGAAAGTGCATGATAAAACTCAGGCGTTGCATAGTTTTCGATCGTATTCTTCTGCGCCGGGCGAAAAAGCGAACGGCCCATCCCGGTACGTACAAAGCTCGCGGTCGCCTGGGGGTGGCACGCAGCACATACTTTCGAATCGACGTACCCATCGGAACGCGCCGACAGCAAACTCCCCGCCAGAGTCAGCGCTGTGAAAGAGAGAGCCTTGAAGATCGCCTTAACAGCCATTTTCATTCGTAAGTCATGTCTCTCTCCAACAAACTCTTGACAGCCCAAATGAAGTAAGTATAGTAACACCCATATATCGACCGTATTCTAGTTCCAAAAGGAACTTATCTGTCGCCTGTTCCAAGTGTTGACAGGGAGATTTTTCATGTCGAAATGCTCGCTGTATCGCGTTGCCTCGCGCTCTCTTTTTTGCTCCGCCATTCTAATCGCTGTATTTGTTCTTACTTACCGCCTGTCAAGTGCCGCTGCATCCGATGAAGGCCTTAAGAATTGGCACACGCTCGGAGATGCCACTTGGAGGATAGAGTCCGGCGACATCATCGGGACCTCCAAACCGGGCAGCAAGGGCGGCTGGCTGATCTCGAACGGTTCTTATCAGGATGTCGGACTCACGACCTCTTTTCGCTGCAGTGCGGAATGCAACACGGGCGTGTTGCTTCGGGCAGAAAAGACCGCTATGGGTCTCAAGGGCGTTTACCTTTCGCTCTCAAACGGAGACATTGCCACTTACCGCGTAAACTTGGACGCTCAAGGACACGAAACTCAGCGAAACAAGTTAAGACCCGGAGGCGGCCAGATGCGGATTGCTCCTCCCCCCCATGATGTTCCCGAAACCCCCCGCAGAGCTCCCAATGCTCTCTCCGCACCCTCAGGAACTACGCTTCCTATCGCTCCACGTCCGGAGCCTTCCCTTCATGAAGGGCAATGGAATCAACTTGAAATCGCTTTGGACGCCAACATCATTCGACCGTTCCTGAACGAAGGCGGCCCAATCGCAGGCGGTGTCGCCGATGCCGGCGCGGGCAGTTACGGGCCGGTCGCGCTCTACGTCGGAGCAGGTGAGGTTCGCTTCAAAGATTTGTGTCTGACCGACCTCCAGAGGAAAGTCATCCCCCTCGAGCGAACCTCGGAACGTTTTCGCCTCCAGCGCCTGAACGAATTTTATTACTCCTGGTCTGCCGCTTCCGCCGACATCAATCGCGACGGAATTCTCGATGTAGTCGCCGGACCCTACTATTATCTCGGCCCTGATTACACCGTGTCGCACGAGATCTATCTCGCCCAGACAACCAATCCATCCACCGAGTACCCGAACGCTTCCATGGTCAACTTCGCTTACGATTTCACCGGCGATGGATGGCCTGACGTTCTCAATATTGGAGCTATCGGGCAGCCGGCCCACCTCTACGTAAACCCGCGAGGCGAGTCACGCCGCTGGAATGAGTTCGACGTCGTCCCCAAAGCGGATAAAGAGATCGCCTTAGTAAAAGATGTGGACGGAGACGGCAAGCCTGAACTCGTCTACGGCGGCGACGGATATCTGCGTTACGCCGGCCCCAATCCATCGAATCCAACCGGCCCCTGGATCGTCCACACCATCTCAGAACGCGGACCGTGGGGCGCCGGCCACGGCTTAGGAGTCGGCGACATCAATGGTGACGGACGCAACGATATTGTCGAAACATATGGCTGGTGGGAACAACCAGCGAAAGACAGCAATCAGAAACTATGGACCTATCATCCTGAAGCTTTCGGTCGCTGGACTGGTCGAGCCTCTCCTGGAGGCGCCGAGATCGGTATCTACGACGTCAATGGCGACGGCTTAAACGATGTCGTGACCATCTTGCAGGCGCACGGTTATGGATTGGCCTGGTTCGAACAGAAGCGTACCAAAGAAGGAAAAATCTCGTTTGTGCAGCACATGATTATGGACAATCCGTCGACGAAGAACGCCGGCGATGTCACTTTCTCCGAACCGCACGGTTCCACCTTCGCCGATGTCGATGGAGACGGAATTCCAGATCTGATCGTCGGAAAACGTTACTGGTCTCACCGCGACGACTTCACCGATCCTGATCCGTACGGGCCTCCCGTTCTCTATTGGTACCGAACCGTCAGAAATGCGAAGGTGCCCGGTGGCGCCGAGTTCGTTCCGCACCTGATTCATAATCGTTCGGGAGCGGGCAATGAGCTTTGGGCGACCGACTTAAACAAAGACGGCGCAATGGACATTGTTACCTCTACCGATCGAGGTACTTTTATCTTCTGGGGCAAGCATCTGTCGAACAAGAATGTCAGCGCTCTGAAAAAGCATTGACGCGACACTCATGTCTTACAGCGCAAAATTCATCCTTGTTCTCCTGACGCTCTCCTGCTTGACTGCTGCCGAAGATGTGACGCCGACCTTCATTCCCGATGTAACCTTTTCGGGATCCACCCTGACTGGACGGCATACCCTGGGCAACGCGGAATGGAGTGCAGAAAACGGTCAGCTCGCCGGAGTTCCCAAAGAGGCCGGAGGCGGATGGCTCGTTCTTGATCGTTCGTATCAGGATCTCGGCTTTTTCGCCTCGTTTCAATGCAGCGGCCATTGCAAGACAGGAGTGCTCCTTCGCGCCCAGAAAACACTGGACGGAGGTCTCAAAGGAGTTTACGTCTCGCTCACCGAGGGGGATCTCGCCACCTACGCACTTACCCTCGATTCGCAAGGACGCGAATTGACGCGAGAACCGTTGAAAGCTTCCGGAGGTCAGATCCGGATCGCGCCATCACCGGATTCGCGGCCGCCGAGACCCACCATTCTTCGATCTGTCATTGGGCTTCCCGGAGTGACTCTTCCCATTCGGCAGCCCAGCAGCGCTCTTCGTCCGGGTGAGTGGAACCAAATCGAGATCATCCTGGACGCGAATATTCTCCGGCCTCACCTGAATCTCGGAGGCGGTGGAATCGAAGCGGGTCTGGCCGATGAAAAGTTTGGAAGCTATGGCCCGCTTGCGCTGTACGTCGGTGGATCCGGTGAAGTGCGCTTTAAGGACGTCGCGTACAAAGACCTGTCCGTGAAGGTCATCCCTCCCGAACAAGTTTCACCGCGATTCCGGATGCAGCGGCTCAACGACTTTTATTATTCCTGGTCCGCTACGGCAGCCGATATCAATCACGACGGGATTTTGGATGTAGTCGCCGGTCCCTACTACTATCTGGGGCCCGATTACACAAAGTCGAGAGAGATTTATATGGCCCAGACGGACAATCCCTCCACGCAATACGCCGCTAACATGATTGTCTTTGCGCATGACTTCACCGGCGACGGCTGGCCCGATGTACTCGAGACCTCACCCGGAAAGCCGGCGGTTTTGTATGTCAACCCGCGAGGCGAAGCAAGGCGTTGGGACTACTTCGAAGTAGTTCCGAAAGTGCTAAACGAAGTGGCTCTACTGAAAGACGTTGATGGAGATGGCCAACCGGAATTCGTCTACGGAGCCGACGGCTGCCTGCGCTACGCCAAACCTGACCCCGCGAATCCCACTGGAAAATGGATTGTGCACACCATTTCGCAACCAGGTCCGTGGGGTGCAACCGCCTCCCACGGCCTCGGAGTGGGCGATATAAACGGAGACGGCCGCGTGGATATCGTTCAGGCCTATGGATGGTGGGAACAGCCGGCCTCAGGAAACGCACAAGCAACTTGGAAGTACCACCCTGTGGCATTTGGCCGTTGGGGACGCATCCGTCCAGGAGGAGCCGAGATCGCCGTCTACGACGTGAACGGTGACGGCTTGAACGATGTAGTTACCGGCCTGGAAGCTCATGGCTTCGGCTTGGCGTGGTTCGAACAGAAGCGCGGCAAAGACGGTGAAATCTCTTTCGTCCAACACATGATCATGGATAACTTTTCTACCGATAACGCGGGAGGAGTAACCTTTTCGGAACTCCACGGTTCCACCGCAGCCGACCTAGACGGCGACGGCATTCCTGACTACATTGTCGGTAAACGATACTGGTCCCACGAAGACAGCTACACCGACGCCGACCCTTACGGCGCCCCGGTCCTCTACTGTTTCCGGACCGTTCGAGATCGCGCTGCGCCAGGCGGAGCCAGGTTCGTTCCCGAACTCATTCACAATCGTTCGGGAGTAGGTTCCACAGTGGCCGTTGCGGACCTGGACGGGGATGGCAAGATGGACATCCTGACCTCCACCGATCGAGGCACGTTCATCTTCTGGAATCGTTCGCCCAAACCTTCGAACAAACACTCCGCAAGTTCACACTAATCGTCTTTCAAAATCCCGCTCAAACCTTGAGATTGTGCAAGAAAACGTAACTGGCTCGCAGTTGCTCAATCGAATCCGAAGGCCACGCCGAAGCCGCCACGCCGTGCAGTGTTCCCACTCCATAAGCCGCCACTTCGGCAAAATAATTCTTGATTTTGGCGGCCTTGGCAAGCGCAAAAATCTCCTTCCAATCGAGAATGCCCTGTCCTACTGGAACGCTGGTCTTCCCAGGCTTATAATCTTTCGCGTGCATAGAGAAGTAACGGTCCGAATACCGCTTGAGATACCCAACCGCATCCGCGCCCGCAAACGTCAGATTACCGACATCGATTTGGAACTGCACCACCGCCGGATCGGTGTGAGCCATCAAAACGTCATACGGCACGACGCCTTCTACAGGCATAAGTTCCAGATCATGATTGTGATAGCCAAGCTGAAAGCCCGCCTGTTTCAATTTTGATCCAAGCTCATTCAACTGCTCACTCTGCCATTTCCAGTCATCGGCCGTCTTCGTTCTGCCGGGTGCCGGCGCGCAGATGATGTATTTCAACCCGAGTTCGTGAGAAAAATCAACCTTCTCCTGAAACGAATCGTGAAGCTCTGAATAATAAAATTGGCAGTTCTCACAGTGCATGCCGACGGATTCCAGCGTTCGGCGAATCCGCTCGGCAGAAAAGTTCGCCAGGTCAGACTTCTCATAACCGTAACCCTTGAAAGAAACGAGATCCACCGATTGGAACCCGATGTTTCTCAATTGCCGCCAGCCACCCTCCCAATCCTTCATCAAGAGGAACCGCGCATCATAGCCCTGAAAGCCGATTGGCAAACCAAGCGGGTCGGCTTGTAAAGATCGTTCCAGCCCCGCCATGCCGCCGCAAGCGGAAAGCGCTGAACAGAATCTCCTTCTATTTAATAAAGACATGCAAGCGTCCGAGCCCGCCGGACGTCAGCCAAGGTTTCTCACATGCCTGAGCGTGTCAGCTTCCATTTGCCGTTGGGCCAGAAGAGCTTTCCCCAAAAACTCATGAGTGACGTACTTTGCTGCTGTTCCGGATTCCCCTTGCACGGTGGAAAGGCAAAACTTCACCAGGTCAGGTCCATAAGCCTCCGCATGAAACGACACTGTGCCGATGCAGGCCGTTGCGGCATCGGCAACTCGGTCCATCATCTCGACGCTGCCCCCATGCCCGACAATCGCGACATCTATTCCCTTGAATCGAGACTCAGCGTCGGCCGCCCCAATGGCGCTTTCATCGTTAATTCCAGCAATCAGAACCCGCTTCGCTAGGCTCGTGCGCAGAAAGCTCTCTACGGCATTCCGGGAGGAAGCTCTATCTCCGCCGCCATCCAGATGGTGAATCGATCTCTCTCCCAGCGGGCCGAGCCGCTCTTCAATGCCGCGAACTACGCCGATCAGACGGCTCTGCACCGTTCTTCCGGCATGCGGCGATTCCAGCAGCAATAAAGCCTCTGGCCGACCATGCCATCTTTCCGCGGCGTACTCGGCCAGGCTCCGGCCTGCGCAGTGTCCCGCGCGATAATTATTCACCCCGAAATACAACGTTCCATGATGCGGATTTACTATGGAAATCAAAGGAATATGCGCTCGTGAGAACAGGTCGGAAATCACCGGAGCTGAGTGCTCGAACAATTGGAACTCCACCGCCACGTCTACTTTCTCTTCAATCATCTGCTGCGCATTCCTGATAGCCGTGTCCGCGTCGCGATTGTTATCCCACACCAGTAGCTGGATTCCTGCAATTGCGGCAGCTTCCTCCAAACTGCGCTGTATCTCGACAGCCAAAGAAATATGCTTCGATAAGTTGGCAAAACCTAATTTCAGCCGCCGTCGCGAACGGTTCAGGCGGTAGGTGCGGCCGGCCTGATGCAGATACTCGCGTGAGACCAACGTATGCAGAATGCGATAGGCTGTGGTGTGGGGTACACCGGTTCTCTGGACCACTTCCTCCAACGTGAGTTGCTCGGCATCGGAAGCGAAACAGTCTAATATGTCAATTGTCTTGGCAACCACCGGAACCCAATATTTATCGGTTCTCCTGCTAATCTCTATCAGCTTCTTGCTTGCCTTCGATTTCATACGCAGAAACTCCTTGACAGCCCTCGGAGACTGAGTATATTACGATTCGTGGCAGTAAGTGAACAATGTTCACGAGGGAACTCTGAACCTTGTATAAAAGTTTTGCGTTTCGGAGATAAATATTGAAGCTACTCTTCTTCTACCTCTTCACCATCTTTCTCGGAGTTGTGCTCGCCGTTCACTTGGCAATGAACGGCAAGGTCGGAAGTGCCTTGAATAATCCCCGGGTGGCGAACGCAATCTTTTGGTGTATCGGAGCTGTTGCGGCTGTTCTCATCGGGTTAACGGGCTGGCGTTCAGGCGCCCTTGACGGTCTCAGGGAGGTTCACCCGATCCTCTTTACGGCCGGTGCTATCGGCGCTTGCTTGGTCTTCGCCATCGCTTTCATGCTTCCCGAAGTCGGAGCTAGAGCCGTTTTCATCACTCTAATCGCCGGCCAGATCATCGGTGGCATGGTGCTTTCCCACTATGGCTGGCTCGGTTCCCCCGTCCAGCCCATTTCGACAACGAACGTGATCGGCGCGGTCATCATGATCGGTGGTGTACTTGTCGCAACTTACAGCAAGTGACCCCCGCTCGTTCAAAAACTGAACATGGAAAAACTTAGTCTTGGCAATTCCGGTCTCAAGGTGAGTGCCCTAGCCTTCGGAACAGACCTGTTCGGAAGCAAAATAGACGAGGCAACCTGCTTCAGCCTTCTCGATTCCTTCGCCGAACAAGGTGGAACACTTCTCGATACCGGCAACTTCTACGCCAGTTGGCTCCCCGGCTTCCAAGGTGGAGAAAGTGAAAGCGTTCTCGGTCGCTGGATGAAGTCACGACAAAATCGAACGGAGCTCGTCCTTGCCACCAAGCTCGGCTTCGATTACCCTGGGTCCGCCGGTGGCTTGTCGGAAACAGAGATCGAACGGGAATGCGACAAGAGCTTGCGGCGTTTGCAGACAGAAACGCTCGACCTCTACTACGCCCATCGTGACGACCGAGCGACGCCCTTAGAAGAAACGATGCAGGCATTCGACCGGCTGATAAAAAAGGGGAAGGTCCGCGCCATCGGAGCCAGTAACCTCGCCCTCTGGCGTATCGCGGAGGCTAACGCTATCAGTCGAATGAACGGTTGGACCGGCTATTCAGTCGTGGAACAGAGATACACCTATCTTCAACCAAGGCCGCGTGCCGATTTCGGACCACAGATCTTCATCAGCGACGACCTGAAAGACTTTGCCACAGCTCACTCCATCGCCCTGATTGGATACTCGATCCTGCTTCGCGGCGCCTACACCAGGTCTGATCGTGAAATGCCGGCCCAATTTGCCGGAGCGGAGAACACCTCTCGGCTAAATGCCTTGAGACTCGTCGCTCAACAACTCGGCTGCAGTCCGAATCAGGTTGTGATCGCCTGGATGCGTCACAGCAAGCCCTCTATTTTGCCGATTGTGGCTGCCAGTCGAATCGAGCAGCTTACCGAAAATATTGATGCTCTGAACCTAAGTCTGAGCGAGGAGCAGCTAAAGCTCCTCGAAAACGCCGGCGCTCCCGCTGACGGGCAGGGATGGATCCAGCCAACCTAAGGAGATTTCAGTTTCGCCCTCGGTTGCTATCCGAACGCTTAGGCACTATAGTAACCTCCGAAAGAACTTCGAAAACCAATTCATTAGGGAACTAAGATGAGTTGAAAGGTCGTTCCTGAAAGATGTTAGTAAGTGCACCGTCTGAGAAAATGGAAGAGGAGTTTTTACGGTGAGTCTTAACGTAGTGGAACCGCTCAATTTCGTAGCTGGTGAGTGGCTTCGTAGCAGATCGTCTGAGTCGGCTCAGATAGTAAATCCAGCCAATGCAAGTGTTCTCGGGGAGGCGTCGTTATCTGAGGCCGGCGATGTCGATGCTGCTGTCGCTGCTGCCTCTGCGGCCTTCGGTGAATGGCGTCGGACTCCCCCCCAAAACCGTATCCAATATTTATTTAAGTTTAAGCGGCTTCTCGAGGAGAACGCCACAGAGATCGCGCGGTTAACGACGCTCGAAAACGGTAAGACCAGCGCCGAGGCCCGTGCAGAACTGCAGCGGGGAATCGAAAACGTCGAGGTCGCCTGTGGAATCCCCACCCTGATGCAGGGCTACAATCTTGAGGATGTTGCCGGCGGCATCGACGAAATGATGATTCGTCAGCCTCTTGGGGTGACCGCTGCGATTACTCCGTTTAATTTCCCCTCCATGATTCCGCTATGGTTTTTGCCGTATGCCATCGCCTGTGGAAATACCTTCATTCTGAAACCGTCCGAACGCGTGCCGCTCACCGCCTGTGCGCTGGTACGTCTTTTAGCGGAGACCGGCCTCCCCAAGGGTGTCATCAATCTGGTGATTGGAGGAAAGAAGGCCGTTGACGCTTTGCTCCACCATCCGGATGTAAGGGCCATCAGCTTCGTAGGTTCTACGCCCGTAGCCAAATATGTTTATGCCGAAGGCTCTGCGCATGGCAAGCGCGTGCAGTGCCAAGGCGGCGCCAAGAATTTTGTCGTGGTCATGCCGGACGCTGATCTTGAAACCAGCGCTCGTATCGTAAGTGACAGTGCGTTCGGCTGCGCCGGACAGCGCTGTCTCGCCGTATCCACAGCAATTACTGTTGGAGAAGCAGGCAAGCCTTTTACCGAAGCGATCTCCTCGCTTGCCTCGGCTCTTCATGTGGGAGACGGGCTCGACGACGGTGTCCAAATGGGACCCGTCATTTCAAACGCCAGCAAGAATCGGATTCAAGACCTCATTGACGGCGGTCTAAAGCGTGGAAGTAAAGCCGTGCTAGATGGGCGATCGCTGGCCGTAGCTGGAAAAGAGAACGGCGCGTTTCTCGGACCGACCATCCTCTCTGACGTAGCGACCGATGACACTCTGATGACAACAGAAGTATTTGGTCCCGTACTCGCCCTTCAGAGCGCCGACGATCTGGGCCAGGCAATCGACATGCTGTCCCAAAGCAAATATGGAAATGCCGCCTCCATCTTCACCTCCAACGGAAACCACGCCCGGCGGTTCCGCTATGAAGTTCCGGCAGGCAACATCGGAGTCAATATCGGTGTCGCCGCTCCCATGGCCTACTTTCCATTTAGCGGATGGAAAGACAGCTTCCTCGGCGTCCTCCACGGCCAAGGCCGCGACGGTGTTGACTTCTATACCGACAAAAAGGTAGTCATTGAACGCTGGCCGAAGGAGTGGTCTCGGCGGTTTTAACCGCCGGACATCTAACCGGTATTACATCGCATCGTGATTAGCTCTTTACAAGGTCGGGAGGACCGTTCCAAGAGATGAAAGCCGTCGTGAAGTTCGCTTCTGGCGAGGGAAACGTCGAAGTCCTCGACGTAGATGAACCTTCGTGCGGAGACGATCAGGTGAAAATGGAGGTCGGTTACTGCGGCGTCTGCGGTACCGATTTGCACGTGTTCCATGACACCTTTCGTAACTATCCTCCCGTTATACTCGGTCACGAATTCGCCGGCACGGTGGTTGAGGTTGGACGCAATGTTTCTGGTGTGGCCATCGGCGATCGCATGGCTGGCCTGGGCGCCACCGCAGTCACTTGCGGCAAATGTGAATATTGTCTCTCCGGCTATTTTATCTTTTGTACGAACCGCCGAGGGATGGGACATGGCGTAAACGGCGCCCTCACACGCTACGTCGTCATGCGGCCTGATCAGCTCTATCGTGTTCCCGACGGATTCTCTCTGGAAGAAGCGGCTCTCAGTGAGCCATTCGCGGCAGCCGTCCAAGCCGTAACCGAACTAACACCCGTCCGGCTCGGAGAAACCGCGCTCATTTCCGGCCCCGGACCGATCGGTCTTCTCTGCCTGAAGTTACTCGTAGCGGAAGGTATAAAAACCGTGGTTGCCGGTGCGGCCGGTGATGGAGAGCGACTCGAAGTCGCGCGGCGCATTGGGGCTGCTGTTACGGTTGACGTAAGTAAACAGAAGCTTTCCGAGGTCCTTCAAGCCGAGACGCAAGGCCGAGGCGTGGATGTCGCTTTCGAATGTGCTGGGCATCCTGGTTCGGTTCGTGGTTGTCTTGAGTCGCTGCGTCCCATGGGGCGCTATACGCAAGTCGGTATCTGCGGGCAGGAGATTCAGTTTCCAATCGACCTCATCTTCTATAAACAGCTAACCCTACAAGGCTCTGTCTGTTACACGGCCAAGACATGGGCCCGAATGATGAAAATCTTTGCACAAGGCAGCGTTCGTCTCGACGATTTGATATCGGCAAAACTCTCCATCTCCGAATGGCGATCTGCGTTTGAATTATGCAGCTCAAAACAGGCTGTAAAAGTATTGATGTACCCACAAAAGTAAGTGGAAAATACAATGGAATCTGTGTCCGTAATTACTAAGTCAGCAGGTTATAAGAGTCCGCTACATGAAATGACACAGACAACGTCAACCTGTCTGTGGAACGATTCCGCAACTCTGAGTGAACTCACTTACTCGATCGAGCACGGCGCCGTAGGAGCGACTTGTAACCCGGTCATCGTCCTGGACACGCTAAAGAAAGAATCGCAAATCTGGAATGCCCGGATCAAAGCCCTGGCAGACGAGTTGCCGGGCGCTACCGAAGATGAGATCGGTTGGACCCTGGTGCGTGAAATCTCCACCGCCCGGGCGCAGTTATTGAATGATGCCTTTGCGCGGCACAAAGGCAAGAACGGAAGGCTGTCGATTCAGACAGATCCGCGAAATTACCGCAATCCAGCCGCGTTAGTAAGTCAGGCCCAGCAATTCGCTGCTTTGGCACCCAATATAATCGTCAAAATTCCAGTGACCGAAGCTGGGATCCAGGCGATCGAAGAAGTCACTTACTTAGGGATCAGCATCAATGCCACTGTCTGTTTCTCGCTCCCGCAATGTGTCGCCGTCGCCGAAGCGGTCGAGCGTGGCCTCGTCCGAAGGGAAAAAGAAGGCCAAGATATATCGAACATGGGCTCGGTGTGCACCATCATGGTTGGCCGGTTGGATGATTGGCTCAAATTCGTCGCTGAAAAACGTGACATCATTCTAGATCCGGGATACCTCGAATGGGCGGGAGTCGCCGTCTTCAAGAAAACTTATCGCATTTTTCAAAAAAGAGGATATCGGATACGGCTTCTATCGGCTGCCTTTCGGAACCACATGCATTGGAGCGAACTCATCGGCGGTGACGTCGTAATCTCGCCTCCTTATAAATGGCAGCTTCGATTTAATTCGAGCGACGTGACGTCTGAATCTCGCATCGACAAGCCCGTGGACGAAAAGATTGTAAAGGAACTGCTTCACAAGTTCCCGGATTTCCAACGGGCCTACAACGAAGACGGTCTTTCTCTAAGCGAGTTCAATCAATATCCTCCCACTGCCAGAACTCTTCGCCAATTTATCGAAGCCTGCCATGAATTGGCGGGTCGTGTCCGCGACATTATGATTCCGAACCCGGACGCCTCCCTCATGTAAGCGCTGCTGACATCCTGCAAAAGGCAACAGGTATGAAACTTGTAAGAACAATCACCTTTGCTATCCTTTCCGTACTCCCGTTGTGTGCCCTTGAGCCCCTATCCCAGCGGGTTTCGCACACTGATCCGTCCAAGTTCAAACTGTCCAAGAGTGTTCATGGCGGCGCGGGCGCGATCAACTACACAGCGCTGCTAAACGAGCACTCGCTTGAAACTAATCTGAATTTCTTTCACCGTGGCGTACTGATGCCTCATAGCGGAGCCGGCAATCACCTTCATTATTTCGACGACGAAATGTATTTCATTCTGGATGGCGAAGCACAATTCACCATCGATGGCCACACCTCTCTCCTAAAAGGACCAGCCGGCGCGCTTTGCCTCATGGGTCACTCTCACGCACTCTACAATCCCACCGACAAGCCAATTCAATGGATGAACATCAGCGTCTCCTCCATTCGGGGAAAGAACAGCGCCTACAACATGAACGACACCATGGAGAAGGTCGCCGTCATCGATCCTATTCCGTACTTTGTGACGATGACCCTGGATCCGGCCCAGCTCAAACCTGTCAAAAACATGGACGGCGGCAGCGGTACGGTTCAATACCGGCGCGCCCTCCAGCCGTACAATTTCAACAGTCCCTGGGCTTATGTCGATCATCTGGTTCTTCCTCCGAATACCTCGCTTGGTTCGCACATGCATCACGAGATTGCCGAAGTGTTCTACGTCGTGTCCGGACAAGGCGCTTTTTCGGTGGGCGGAGACAAAACGCAACCGGAAGAAACAGTTTCGATCAACCAAGGCGATGCTATTCCACTGAGGCTGAGCGAAGCCCACTCTGTCAAAAACTCGAGTGGAAGAAATCTGGAATTTATGATCATCGGGGTCTCACGCGATCCCAATCGAACGGTCGACGACATAGAAGTGAACGAAGCAACGCGTACGGCTCACTGAGCAAATCTCTTACTCACTCCGGCATGCCGAACACATACAAAGCGCTCCCGCCGCACACCGCCACATACTGATGTCCGTTCACGGAGTAAGTCATAGGCCCGCTCGCAACCGTCCCTCCTAAATTGGTGTTCCAAAGCAAAGAGCCGTTCCTCGCATCTAAAGCGAAAAAGTTCCCCTCTCTACCGCCGGCAAAAAGAAGATCCGAAGCTGTCGTGAGAATGCCGCTCTCCGTGAAATCGACCATTTTGAAATCCCATTGCTTCTCTCCGGTACTGGGATTAATTGCCCGAACCGTCCCGTACCCTTCTTCTTCTGTCTTAAAGTTGGCAAGATTCCCATATCCTCCCGTTGCCAGTCCTCCCCCACGCTTCACGATAGAGTGGCTCTGCGTAGCTTTCGGATGGCCAACTCCCGTATAACGCTCCCCTTCCACCCACGTTGCCGGAGCCTTCGCCGAGATCTGTGAACTGTTCTCCCAGGCAGAAACGTAAAAGAGTCCGGTACGCGGACTATATGAAGGTGAATACCAGTTCGTGCCTCCTTGAACCCCCGGCCGAATCAGGGTTCCTTCGAAGGTAGCTTTGAAATTCGGCGCTTTCATTGGTCTTCCGTTTTCGTCGAAGCCAACGTTCCAGTTCTGCTTCACAAACGCCTTGCCCAACAGAAACTTTCCGGTAGTCCGGTCGAGAACATAGAAAAAGCCATTTCGATTTGCCCACAGAACAACCTTCCGCGGCTTGCCTTGCCAGTTGATCGTTGCCAGCACCGGAACCTGCACCGCATCCCAATCGAATTCATCAGCGGGTGTGAACTGATAGTGCCACTTCAGCTTGCCTGTGTCCGCATCCACGGCCACGATGCAGTCGGTATAAAGATTGTCGCCAGGGCTGCGCGGATCGCCGTTCCATCCAGGATTAGGATTCCCGGTTCCCCAAAAAGTCAAATTCGTGTCCGGGTCGTAAGATCCGGTCACCCAGATCGAACCGCCGCCATGCTTCCACGATTCCGCCGGCCAGGTCTCGTTTCCCGGTTGTCCCGGCAATGCCGTATTATCGAATCGCCAAAGTTCCTGCCCGGTCTTAACGTCATAGGCGCCCAACCAGCAATTGGCGCCTTCTTCGTTAGTCGCCGGTCCTAAGATGACCTTGTCTCTTACAACTAGCGGAGCAACGTTAAACTGATATCCCTTCTGCCAAACCGCGACAATCTTGTCCCAAATACATTTGCCGCTCTTCGCGTCGATCGCAATCAGGTGCCCGTCCAGCGTTGCCCAGAAGACCCGATTACCGGATACTGCGACCCCCTTCAGCATCGGAAGCACAAACACGCCCTTCGGATCGACGGCGTGCGTGAACGTCCAGAAAGGACGGCCTGTTACTGCGTCCACGGCCAGAATTTCGCTGGTCGTGCCTGTATATAAGATGCCGTCAACCACGATAGGAGTATTCTCGATCTTGTAAGTCGTTTTGGGAGCATAAACCCACTTCAGCTGTAAATTCTTGACATTCTCCTTTGTAAAACCCTTCAATTCGCTATAACGCATGCTGGCATAGCCGCCTGAATATGTTAGCCAGTTCTGTGGCTCACCATTCGCATGTAACATCCGGTCATAAGTAACCTGTGCCGGAATGTTCCTCGGAAGAAGTAAGCATCCCAGCACCGAGCAAATCACCAGGCCTGCTCGTAACAATGCGTGACAATCGACCCTACTTCGGTAAAGCGAAAACATATAATGCTCCTCCTGCGGCTGCCGCAACATATTGCTCTCCACTTACGCGGTATGTGATCGGGCCATTCGCAACGGTGCCGCCCAACGCGGTTTTCCAAAGACACTCTCCAGTGCGGTCATTCAACGCAAAGAAGTTTCCTTCCCGTCCTCCCGAAAAGAGTAAGTCCGAAGCCGTTGTCAGAATGCCGCTCTCCGTGTAGTCAACCATTTTGAATTCCCACTTTCTCTCCCCGCTTTCGGGATCGAGAGCACGAACCGCGCCATAACCTTCCTCTTCGCTGCGGTAAGTCGGTGATACCGGCTTAATGCTTTGCCTGGACGCCGACGAACGGCGCGCATTCCCTGCGTACTTCTTCATTTCTCCCCAACTCCCAGGGTCGCCTTTGGCCGAAGGGCCACCGTAATTCGCCCACGTAGAGACATAAAACAAACCCGTTCTCGGACTGAACGACGGAGAGTACCAATTAGTCCCGCCCTGCGTGCCCGGTTCCACATGCGGACCGCCCATCGGCTTCGGAACCAGAGCGGGAGACTTCATCGGTCTTCCTTTTTCATCGAAGCCAACATTCCAGTTCTGTTTTACGAACGCTTTCGCCATCAGAAACTCACCGCTAACGCGATCGAGCACATAAAAGAAACCATTCCGATTCGCCCACAAGATCACCTTCCGTTGCTGCCCTTTCCAAGGAATGTTGGCGAGCACCGGAACCTGCACCGAGTCCCAATCGAATTCATCGTGCGGTATGAACTGGTAGTGCCACTTCAACTTGCCTGTATCCACGTCCAGCGCCACCACTGAATCGGTGTACAAATCGTCTCCCGGACGCGGATCTCCATTCCATCCTGGATTCGGATTGCCGGTACCCCAAAAAGTCAAATTAGTTTCCGGATCGTAAGACCCCGTGACCCAGATAGAACCACCGCCGTGTTTCCACGAGTCGTTAGCCCAAGTCTCATTCCCAGGCTGCCCCGGCAGTGGCGTTACGTCGAAATGCCACAGTTCATTCCCGCTGTGAACATCGTAGGCAGCAATCCAACAATTCACCCCATACTCGTTTGTCGCGGGCCCGAGTATCACTTTGTCTTTGATCACCAGCGGCGCAACATTCAACTGCAACCCTTTGTGCCAGTCGACCAAAACTTTGTCCCAGATCGGATGTCCCGTTTTGGCGTCGATCGCAATCAGATGCCCATCGTAAGTAGCCCAAAATACCCGGTCTCCGGAAATAGCCAAACCCTTCACGACCAACAAATAGGCATTCGCCTTCGGAGGAATTTCATGTTGAAACGTCCAGAACGTTCTTCCCGTCACTGCATCCAGAGCCACTGCCTCGTTCCCTTGAACGGTGTAAAGAACCCCATCCACAACCAGGGGAGTCGCCTCCATCTTGTCCGGATACTTCGGCCGGTAAACCCACTTCAGGGCCAGGCTTTTGACATTGTCCTGAGTAATCTGGTCGAGAGAACTGTATCGGTGACTGGCATATCCTCCCGAGTAAGTAAGCCAATCTTGCGCTTGCCGATCGGAATGAAGTAACTGCTCCGGAGTAACTTGCGCAGCTAACGTTCCTGAAACCAAAACTCCAAGAACGAAGGCGCTCAATTTCACTGCTTATCGCTCCCCTTCAGCGAACTTAAGTATTGAACCAGGTCTTCGAGATTCGTACCCGAAATCTTCTCCGAGTAGGAAGGCATCAAACCCTTGTCGACAATCTTGTACTCGCGCAGATCCTTTCGAAGGAACGATCTCAGCTCCTGATTGCTGTCGATGATTTGAACGCTGAACCCGTCCTGATTCAAAAGTCTTCCCGTAATAGTGGTTCCATCCTTAGTCACGAGGTAGGCGCCTCGATTTTCCGGAAGCACCTCCGCATCCGGAGCCACAATCGCCTGCTTGATTTCTTCCGCACTGCGATCGGAGCCAACTGCAGTCAGGTCCGGACCGACGCGGGAACCCTTCTCACCAATCCGGTGGCAACCGAAACATCCATTCTTGTCAAGCAGCTCCGTTCCTTTCGCAACCTCCGACGCAGTCAATTGCGCCGCTTTGCTTGGCGCTGCCATCTGAGTCGATGGGGCCTTCACCTCTGCTGGCGGAGCTGAACTCTTATTGAAATGAGCACCTAAATAATCAACCACCGCGTCAAGCTCGCTCTTTTTCCCTTGCGCTCCGCGTGACACCATATCGTTCACGACGCCCGCCCAGTCGGCTTTGCTGTACCTCATCTTCGTGACGACGTCCACTCCGTGGCATCCGCTGCAAACCCGCTGAAACTGCTCTTTCCCCTCGCCCTCCGGCAAAACTTGCGAAAAACCAGGAACAGCGATACTTAAAAACGCGATCAATCCTACAGCTAGGACGAACTTACTCGAACGGTTACGTTCCATCGACATTCCTTGACTTAAACCCAGGTTCCCGCCTGAACTGACCCGGTAAACCCTAACCGAAGTTACTATATCGAGTCTTTTCGGCCTGTCAAGCTGTTTTTCTTTGAGTGCCTTAAGCTGCTAAAGCCCCCCATGCGGCTACGTCGCATCGCGCGGGCGAAGATACCAATCGATTGCCTCCGGGACGGCAATCCGCGCGGCTCTTTCCCAGCCTCCGGGTGCGGCGCTCGGAAACGCTTTAACATCACGGCGGATAACTTCTTTACAACCTTTGGATGAGCTGCGGATTTGTCACGGTATTCGCCTTTGTCCTGGGATTCATCGAACAGCCCGGACGTAGTGTCCCGGCGTTGGATTTTCGGTAATATAGCCGTCGGTACGCACGCGTTTTCCGCCAGGGTTTTTCGGAGTCATTTCGAGCTATCCGGTTGCGAGTTTGCTGTTTGGTCCAAACGTAAACGACACCGAGTATCAACTCGATAACGTGACTTTCGATTCGGCATCTACTCCGGAACCGAGCACATGGAGTGTATTGTTGGTAGGTGGTTTTGGCCTGTTGGTCTGTGGTCGGAGATGTTCCAGGCAATAGCGAAAGGAAGAGATTTTGCGGATGACAAGAAACGGATCTGCCGGTCACTACCAATGGAAGCAACTAGGGACGTTGCTGATGATCACGAATTTCGCTGCGATGTTGCTGGCAGGGCAGTCGTATTACGGAGTCGTCCGCGGCACCGTGACGGACCAGAATAGCGCTAGCGTCGCAAACGCGAAGGTGTCATTGGTAGATGAATCTACGGGAGTATCCCGCTTAACTACCTCGACGGGTGCCGGCGAATATGTTTTCAGTGACGTCGTTCCCTCTACGTACTCTGTTGTCGCCGAGGCTCCGGGGTTTAAGAGATTTGAACAGCGTGGGGTGATTATCGCCACCCAGCAGCA
The DNA here is from genome assembly GCA_965276965.1 of Bryobacteraceae bacterium. Lineage (GTDB taxonomy): Bacteria > Acidobacteriota > Terriglobia > Bryobacterales > Bryobacteraceae > Bog-105. The sequence continues at coordinate 69,565 of OZ255713.1, read as the reverse complement.
ACTCACTCTGGCATTGACCTTGGAGTTGGGACGGGTGAGCGAAACTGTCGAGGTCAAGGCACAAGTCTCGCTAGTCGAATCGTCTAATGCTTCTCAGGGGCAGGTTCTGGACAACCAGAAACTGACAGACCTTCCCAATATCGGTCGTAACCCGTTCATCATGTCGAAGATCGCGCAAAATGTGATGCCTGTGGGCAATCCGGACTATAACCGCATGGAGGACCAAAGCGGTTCTGCCTCGATTTCAATTGCCGGAGGACCAGTCCAGAGCAACAACTATCTGCTTGACGGCGTCCCCATAGCCGACGCGGCGAACCGCGCGATTATTATCCCTTCCATTGAGGCGGTTCAGGAGGTGAAAGTACAGGCCAATACCTACGACGCAGAGATGGGACGCACGGGCGGGGGCATGTTCAACACCTACCTCAAATCCGGAGGTAATGATTACCACGGGAGTTTGTACGGGTCAACTCGCCAAACAGGCTGGGACGCGAACGGTTTTTTCAACAACGCCGCCGGCCTTCCGCTTCCTCCTCAACCGAACTATACCTGGGGCGGCAGTCTAAGTGGTCGGCTTTGGATTCCGAAGGTCTACGACGGAAAGAACCGGACGTTCTTGTTATTTGCGACGGAAGGCTATAACGATACGCAAGCGGTCTCGGTAGCGGCGTATACTCCAACCTTGCTGGAACGCATGGGTAACTTCTCACAAACAAATGCTCAGGGAGGAGGATTACAGCTTATCTACAATCCCTTGAGCACGGTCCAGAACAACAATGGAACCTATAGCCGCACAGCTTTCCCGGGAAATGTTATTCCGTCCAACATGCTCAGCCCGGTTGGCTTAGCAATCGCCAGGACATTGGCTCTTCCCGCCACACAGCCCGCCTACTACGGTAATCCCGACGCGACCGCGGCCTCATCCATCACTTCGCACGCCAGACAGTACGTCGGTAAATTGGATGAGGAGTTCTTTAATTGGTGGCACTCCAGTTGGAGTCAGATCCATTACTACTCAAAGTCTCCCGGCGCAAATTATTTCGGCGGCATCTCCGCTCCGGAGCAATGGACTCTCCTGCGCGACGTTGATGCTTCAGCAGTGAACAATCTCTTTACCGTCTCGCCTACCACCGTTGTGAACGTTCGATATGGTTTCAACCGTTTCCCGAACCAAACCTACACCACAACACAGGGCTTCAACGCGGCTTCGCTGGGTTTCCCCCAGTCGTTTGCGACTCAGCAACAATATCCGACTTTCCCTGTCATCTACATGACGAACGTCTACCCTGCGGATTCTCAAGGAGTGTTGGGGACAAACCAGAAGTATGTCTACGATTTCGTCTCCTACAATCTTTCGGCTGGCATCTCGAAAAGTGTAGGCCGTCACAGTCTAAAGGCGGGGTTTGATTACCGGCGCATTATCGTGACAGGTAACAGTTTCAGCGATAGTTCTGGAAACTTTACTTTTAACGGCGCCTTTACTCAATCGACTCCCACCAGCGCCGTAAAAGGTACAGGCGCCGATCTTGCAGATCTTATTCTCGGGTATCCAGTATCTGGCGACGCTCTTCTTTCCATCAAACTGAAAGATTTTACTAACTACTACGGAGCCTATTTACAGGATGATTATCGTGTCACTGATAAGTTGACTGTCAATCTTGGTCTTCGCTGGGAACGAGAGGAAGGCGTTCAGGAAGCGAATAACGGTTTGGTGACAGGTTTCAATACACAAAGCTTGAACCCCTTGGCGGCGAACGTTTCCGGAATCCAGCCAAAGGGATACGTAGAATTTGCCGGAGTCAATGGAAATCCTACTAGCGTTGGAAATCCGAATTTAAACAAGCTGAGCCCGCGCGCCGGTTTCGCATACCAGCTCGACAGCAAGACGGTTGTTCGAGGAGGCTATGGCATCTTCTGGGCGCCGCAGTTCTCGCTCGGATCGCCTCTTGCTACGCCAGGCTACTCTACCACCACCAGCTATGTAGCCACTACCAATGGCAATGCAACGCCTGCAGGATCACTGAGCAATCCTTTTCCGGGCGGCCTCACGGTTCCCGTTGGTAATGCCGCCGGGCCGGCCACCGGTATAGGCCAAAGCATCTCAATCTTCTACCCTGGCGCGAGCTCGCCCCGAGTGCAACAATACTCGTTCGATGTGCAGCGCGATTTACCCGGGGGGATTGCGTTAGAAGTCGCGTATGTAGGATCCCATGCAACCCATCTAGGCACGACCGTTAACCAAAACGTGCTGAGTCCGAGTCTTTTCTCCCTGGGCTCCCAGTTAAACCAGTCGGTTTCCAATCCTTTTTATGGACGTGGCGGCAGGGGCATAATCGGGACCCAAAATGTGCAGCAGTATCAGCTGCTCCTTCCTTTCCCCACCTTCGGCGCTGTGAACTATTCGAATACGGATGTGGGTAAATCTGTGTACAACTCCATGGTTGTCAAAGCCCAGAAACGCTTCAGCAGAGGCCTGACATTCCTTTCCACATTAACGTGGGAGAAAATGTACGATAACGTCGGCGCGAGCAATAGCTTAAATGCCGGAACGTCGGGAATCCAGAATCCATTCAATCTCACTGCCGAATACTCGTTGGCCGTTATTGATACGCCGCTCCGTTGGGCGACTGTGGCCAGTTACGAACTACCATTTGGCAGAGGCAAAGCATATCTGAACAGCAGCCGGGCGTTGGATTATGCGGTAGGTGGCTGGTCAGTCAATGCGGTAGGGATTTACCAGACAGGATTTCCGACTCCAATCGTCCAAAATCAAAACCTGAATTCAGCCTTTGGCTACGCCGGGCAGCGGCCGAACGCGACCGCTGTTTCTCCTTCCACCAACGGCAATCTGGAGCAGCGGCTAAACAATTACATCAATCCGGCAGCCTTCTCTCAAGCACCACAATTTACCTTCGGCAACGTCAGCCGTCTTATCTCGCTGCGTGGTCCGGGTCAGGCAAACTGGGATATGTCGCTCTTTAAAGATTTTGTGCTACGGGAACGATTCAAGGCGCAGTTTCGATTCGAGGCGCTGAACGCATTGAACACTCCGCTATTTGCAGCCCCCAATAACACGTTTGGCAGTGCATCTTTCGGCAAAATTACTTCCCAGATAAACCTGTCGAGAGAACTTGAACTAGCGTTGCGATTTTCGTTCTGAACTGACCGGTCCGTCAGGTTATTGTGAAACGTTAAAATTAGAGGAGTCTCATGAAGACTTATCGACGCAATTTTCTGAAGTCGGCTTCGTCTTCTGCTTTAGCTGTGCCCTTCCTTTCCCAGATGGGCCTCGGACAGAACTCGACCGCAGTTGCAATGCCAACCTTCCCGCCGCCAGATGACCCAAGATACTGGGACAAGGTGCGAGATGAGTTTATGCTCTCGCGCGATAAGGTTTTTTTCAATAACGGCACTATCGGCGCTATGCCCAGAGTGGTCTTCGAAAGAAATGTCGAACACCTCCGCAAGCTGGCCGTCGACGTTGCCGACTGGGATTACAGGAGCGACGAAACGAACTGGATTGGCGGATATGGACCGCAGAAGGAAATCAGGGCTAAGGCCGCAGGTCTGCTAAACGCGAGTGTTCCAGAAATTGCGCTGACGGAAAATGTCACCGCCGGTGTGAGTTTCGTGGCAAGTGGTTTGAACCTTGCACCAGGCGCTGAGATCCTTATCACGAATCAGGAGCATGAAGGCGGAAAGAGTTCTTGGCTCGTGGAGGCGAAACGCCGAAAGGTGATCGTTACTCCTGTTAAGATGCCTGCGCCCGTCCGAGACCCGGAGCAAGTCCTAGAGGTATTCAAAAGAGCCATCTCACCTCAAACGAAAGTGATTGCGATCTCTCACGTTATTACCGGGACTGGGGCTATCCTACCGGCGAAAGAGATCTGTGCCGAAGCCCGAAATCGAGGGATTTTCACCATCTTGGATGGCGCCCAGGCTTTCGGTCATGTCAAAGTGGACGTCAAAGATTTAGGTTGCGACGCGTACGCTGCCTGTTTTCACAAGTGGATGCTCGCCCCGCCTGGCACCGGGTTTCTTTACCTCCGTAAAGATCGGTCGCCAGAGGTCTGGTCTACAGTCGCTAGCGGGCAATGGGACAACATCGACGATCCGGGATACCGGTTCACGCAGCGGGGAACAGGAAGCCTCGGCACTCTCTTGGGCTTGGATTCTGCTCTGGACTTCCACTTGGCTGTCGGTCCTGAACGCGTCCAGCAACGGATAAAATACTTAGGCGATTATTTGCGTGATGGTCTTCGCCAAATGCCTAAGGTCACAATTTATTCGCCTCAAGATGCTGCCATGTGCTCCGGAATTACCGTGTACGGAATCGAGGGGATTACAGGGAGGCAATTGCAAGACGAGATGTGGAATCGTGACCGTCTGCGGCCCAGGGGATCGGGTCGCCGGACTCTACGCCACTGCACGCACGTTTATAACAGCACCGCGGAGATAGACCGTGCACTTAAAGTTGTCCGAGACTTGTCGAGAGCATAACTACTTAGTTCACGTCGTTCTATTTGAGTAGCAAAATCGATACGACAGATTTACTCGGGGCAAGCTACCGGCAATCCACAAGCAATTGATGGTAACGTTAGATGCCTGGCGAGACGCAGGAATGGTTAGAATCTCTTGATGCCGTTCTGCGCTTCGAAGGTGGAGAGCGCGCAAAACAACTACTCCAGAATTTGCTCGCTCACGCCCACTCGCGCGGAATATATTCCAGTTCTCTCCTCAAGAAGCCAACAGATAGAGATATGACAAAACAACTGCAAGTCGGAATTATCGGAGCCAGCGCCGATCGTGGGTGGGCGAAAATATCGCACGTCCCTGCAGTCCAGAAGCTGGTGGGGTTGGAGTTGGGCGCCGTGGCCAGCGGCAGCCAGTCAAAGGCCGATGCTGCTGCCAAAGCCTTCGGCGCGAAAGCTGCCTATGGCGACGCCAAGGAACTCTTCCGGGACCCCAATATCGACATCGTTGCGATCTGTGTCAAAGTCCCCGACCATCGCGAGTTAGTCCTGGACGCTCTTGCGGCCGGTAAGCATCTTTACTGCGAGTGGCCGCTGGGCCGCAATCTCGCCGAAAGCGAGGAACTGGCGGCTGCCGCTCAGGCCGCGGGACTCCACGTGGCGATTGGCCTGCAAACGCGGATTAACCCCGCCGCCCAGCGTGCGCGCGATCTGATCTCTTCCGGCGCGATCGGGCGTCTGCTCAGCGCGCGAGTTCTTTCGAACACCGCGGCTTTTGGACCGAAGGTGGAGACCGCGATGGCCTTCGGTGAGAAAGCCGAAAATGGGGTCACCCTGGTAAACATTCAGGGCGCCCATACGCTCGATCTCGCCATCGCTGTTCTTGGCAGGTTCAGCGATGTGACCGCGCTGGCCACAACCCAGTACCCCGAAGTTGAAATCGGCGAAGAGAATGCGGTGCGGCAGGCGCGCTCGACGCCCGACCACCTTCTCGTGCAGGCGCGAGTTGCCGATGGCAGCGCGCTGTCCGTCGAGGTGGCAGGCGGGCGGCCACCCGAGGCGACGCCGTTCCGCCTGGAAGCCACAGGAGAAAACGGCGGCCTGGCGCTGGACGGCGGCGCGCTGCGGGGCTTTCAGTCGGGACGCCTGCGCCTTTCGCTCAACGGCAAGCCCCAGCATTTGGATGAGGGTGAAATTACATCCCTGCCGGACGAGGCCGCCAATGTCGCTGGCATGTATGCAGCCCTGCGAAACGACATCTTGTCCGAAACCTCAACCGCTCCCGATTTCAATCATGCAGTGCGCCTGACGCGGCTTATTGACGACGTGATGTCTTCAGCACAAACGGGCGCTCGCAAGCCGGCCGCGGACTGGCCTGCGCAACAGTAACCAGGACAATCGCTGGGAATTGAGAATGGCAAGTATCGCAGCAGAACCGCTTACGCTTACGCTGCTACATACTCAGCCGAGGTTAGTCGGTCTCAGGACCGCCGCCGATGGAGTCCAGATTGGCAATCATTTCGGAAGGAAGTCGAAGCGTTGCAGTCTTGAGATTCTCACGAAAATGTTCGACGGAAGATGTCCCGGGAATCAGCAGGATGTTGGGCGAGCGCTGAAGAAGCCACGCCAGCGCAACCTGCATCGGCGTGGCTTCGAGTGCTGCTGCTGCTGCATCGAGCGCCGACGACTGTAACCGACTGAACCCTCCCAGCGGGAAATACGGCACATAAGCGATGCCTTGCCCCGCGAGGTCATTAATCAATCCATCATCGTTCCGGTTCGCCACGTTGTAGAGGTTCTGTACGCAGACGATCTCCGAAATCTTCTGACCCTCCGCCAACTGCTCACGGCTGACGTTGCTCAAACCCAGATGACGAATTAGTCCCTGACTCTTGAGCTCCGCCAGCGCCGTGAATGCTCCTTCGATGGATTCCCCGGCTGTCATCAACGGCGGCCCCACCCGCAGGTTGACGACGTCAAGCCTCTCCAGCCCGAGATTGCGGAGATTGTCATGCACGGCATCGGTCAGATCCTGCCGCGAAAAAGCAGCATGCCAGGACTTGTCTTCACCACGGCGAGCGCCCACCTTGGTGACGATCACCAGGTCATCCGAATAGGGATGGAGCGCCTGTTTGATAATCTGATTGGTCACATGCGGACCGTAAAAGTCGGCCGTATCGATATGGTTCACGCCGGATGCAACGGCCTCCCGCAGAACGGCAACCCCAGCGTCAATGTCGCGCGGTGGACCTGATGCCCGCTGACCGGTCAGTTGCATCGCGCCATAGCCCATGCGGTTCAAGGTCATCGATGTGCCAGGGAGTGTGAAGCTGCCGCCAAGCTCAGTCTGTTTCGTCATTCTGTTTCTCCTCTTGTATGTTCACTACTTGTAATATTCATGCTTACCTCTGGTTAGATGAAGAAAGCGTCGGATTAGGAGTTCGCATTTGCCTCAGCGTTCACCTGCGCTCTCGGAGCCCCGCAAATCGCCAGTTCCAAGCGCGTTTGGCGCCAAGCATCGACGTCAGTCTCCAAGCGACCATTCAGGTTTTGGCTCAGTGTGCGAAAGGAACGGCTAAGAACGAGTGGTCCAACAAGGCGATCGGTCCGTTGCCGTACGACGGCGCTGCGCTTCCGTAAAACGCTGCTCTGTTACTCACGGCTAAACTCGTCTAAGACACACATTACCGCGCGGGATACGACTGCGATCCGTAAGTTCGAGAGAACACTCGGCCAAATTTGACAGCCACGTATCTCTCCTGTAGCGTCTTGTTTTTCTAGAGCGCCGATCTCCAATCTCCGCGAACCGCATCTCACGTTGTTGAAACGATACGTCAGCTAAGAATGAGAAGGTCTGAGCGAATTGACACCCCATCTCTGCGACCAACTGCAGGTTGCAAGCAAGCTTCAATATTGAGCAGTTCGATGGTCGGGGTGTTCGTATGCCCATCAAGGTAACGAGGCACTGGGTATTGGAAAATTTGGACCAGGACTGCAGGAGATTACCTTGAAGTCAAAGGAGGAGGCTGCATTCACAATTCGATCGGTAAATACTAATGGCTACGACAATTCCAGACGCTGCGCTATCAAGATGCAGATCAGTAGATCCAGTATTTCGAGAAAGCCACTGCTCGTATTCCGAACTATTTCGTGCCGTGAAGACGTCGACATGACGGACTTCCATCTGCTCCACTAACTTGTCCGACTAGAAACCGCCTCTCCAGCCCGATGTATCTCCCAGGTCACTTGTAGCACTCCGATGAACTGGCACACGACCAAGTTTGCTGAGCTTAGCCTAGAACGTTATGCCTGGGACCGATCGGAAAGCAGACGACCGCGCTCTCGACTTGTCCACTATGAACCTGGTTGAGGAACTGAGAGTACACGCGTGAGATGCCGGGTGCGAACTCGCCTCCTTTGGCGTCGCTGCGTGACATATCGCGTTGTCTGCGCGATCAGAGTGGAGCAAGAAGCCACCAGCGCTGCTGTCAACGCTCGTGAAAGCCGCTTCCGAACGGTGGCTTGGATCGTCATACCGCAGAACTCACTTCGTGAACGGCACGCCCCACGGCGCGCAGGTTCAGAAGACGCATCTCATCGTATTCGCGAGAAATAATGAGACCTTTGGCTCCGGCTTCAAACGCTTTCTTAGTAGCCGATTAGACAACTTCCGGATCACTTTTGGCCCCCTGTCCCAGAATATCGAAGCCCACGCCAGAATAGACGGCGCATCGGCCGGCCACGTCATCCACGCAGCGTTTGGTTTCACGATAGACGTATTCGGCGAGAGGCCTCTTTGGCTTAGCTGGTCGTAAGGAAGGCTCTTTTGAACGATCGTAACCAAGTATGCCGTAGAGCATTTGTAAGGTCTCATTAGGAGACGATTCGCGCAGAATGCCGTTCGTCCAGGGATCAATCGTGGAGGACTTGATGCGAGGTCCGGCGACATCATGATACACAACAGGCTTTATCCAATCCGAGTAAGTCGCCATCCGGGAGTAATCGGCCATAGCACGATAAATCGGATCCCAGGTGGCCCAATGGTATACATGCCATCGTACTGATGCGTTCGGTTTGAATCTGTTTTACCTCGCCGTAAATCTCCTGTTTCAGGCTTTCTTTCGATTCGTGCCATAGCTGTTCCCAAGCCAGAATTTCGGGGTAACGGATGAGAAGCCGGATAATTGAAATAAATGTTCTGTCAGCAGGCTGCACACCGGTTTGAGCAGCGGAAATAAATTCGTAAAGCTGGCGAAAGCCATCGCGGGCGCGATCCACAAGAATGCCTTGCGCTCTCCCCTTTGCCTCGCAATAGGATCACCAATTCGCCCGCGGCTTCGGCATCCACCATCCCAATTCCATTCAAGATGAGAACATATTTCGTTCTTACCCAAATTTGGAACCAAGGCAATATCGGCATATCCTTCCACAAGCTAATAACAAAGCCGACGAATACTTCTGGGCTGGTTGGACCAAACGTTCAGAAATCTTTTCCGCACCTTCGGCAATAGGGGATAGGCCAGTAGTCGGGGAACGCTCCGCTTGAATGAGGGAACATAACCGCCTCTGGGAATGGTGACGATCCAAGATTCTTGCTGTCCTTCGACGGCGAAGTATTCTTCGAGTCTCTTGCGAAGATGGGAAATCTGCACTCGGACGATATTGTCGTCGTTGGGCTAAAATCCGATCACCGGCCGAGAACGTTGCAGCCGATCTCCTGTTCTCTAATATTCGTTGCGCCGTCGCGGATCAGTCGTTGGGAGATATAAAGCAATACTTCCCGCAGCTGGGCTGCTTTCGCAAAATGGCGGCTCGATACAATCGCAGAACCAGAGCCCATCTCTCGTCCGGAATAGTCTCCGGTCGAGTGTCTTGAGATGCCGAATCGAGAGGAGCTTCTGAAGCAGCGTTCATCACCGGAACCGTGACCAAATGCTATGAATACCAAGTTCGAGCTTCAGCTTAGCTACAGCTTAAGAAGCGTTGTTGTCAATGCTCCTTGACGAACTTCACAACATTCTTATTGCCGACTTCACCGCCGTAAATATCGCCTTTAGTATCTGCCGTGACGCCTTCCACTCCCCACGTTAATTCGGTCGGCTTTTGATCCGGGTCCGGAATGAAGGCAACCACCTTACCGTCTCTGACACTTCCGACCCTAACGCCCCTCTTGCCATTCGGGTTCCTCGGCGGCTTGACGGTGACATTGCCGGATTCAGAGTCGGCGCAATAAAGAATGTCATTCTTGTCGATGTAAAGCCCGCTTGGGCGGCCGAATTGCTTCCATATGGCGAGCAGCTTTCCGTCCTGATCGAAGATTTGAATGCGGCTGTTCCCGCGATCCCCAACGAACAACCGCCCCTTCGAATCCATGGCAAGGGCATGTGGAGTGTCGATCTCTCCCGGACCCGCTCCCTTCTTCCCCCACTGCTTGATGAACTTCCCGTCTTTGGTGAACTTCATAATGCGCGAGACAGAATTCTCATGACCATCTGCCACGAAGATGTCACCATTCGAGCCCACCACGACATCGCAAGGCCCATTGAAAGTATCCGGACCCTCACCACTTACTCCGGATTTGCCAAGCGTCATCAAAACCTTTCCGTCCGGGCTCAACTTAAATACTTGCTGGCCTTTGCCATTTTTTCCGCGAGCATCGGTCACCCAGATGTTCGAATCCTTATCGACATACATGCCATGCGGATAAATGAACATCCCTGCCCCGAAGTTCTTAAGCAGTTTGCCTGACTTGTCGAATTCGAAGATGGGCGACTCGTTCGTGTTCACCATGCAGTTTCCGCTGCTGCATCTGTCAACTATCCAGATATGGCCCGCGGAATCGATATCGATTGCACTCGTCTGACCCCACTTCCGGCCCTCCGGGAGCTGCGTCCAATTCGTGATGGTGCGATAGGGATCCGGTAGGGAATCTTGTTGGCCATAGGCCCATCCCGAAACCGCGAATCCCGCGCAACTGACAACTGCCAGCACGAAACTTACTTGCCTTGCCTTTGACATAACAGCGCCTCCCCAAATGCGCGTAACTCGAGTCGTCGTCGAACGTGCCTGCGCGAGATCGGTACAGTCTCGCGTCGCGAAAAAAGTATACACCCAAGCCAGATCATTTTCCTGGCAGCAGAAGAGGAGCGACAGCAATGTAATTTTCTTCCTACTTTGTTTCGGCGGGTGTTGCCGTGGCTGGTCCCTGCCCTAAAATCTCCACCAGCGTTTCTCCATCCTTAGCGCCATCGTAGTGAACCTGTTTGCCAAAATGAGTGACGAAACTACCTGGCGGCATCGGAACACAACTGTCAGGATCATACTTTGTTCCCGTGCCCACCCACCAAGTTCCCGAGATGACCGTAATGAAACGGTCGTGCGGGTGAAAATGAGGGCGGCTCATGCGATGAGGGGGCCATTTCACCAGGTAGATGTAAAGACCCGGTTTGTCGGGATCGCCGTGCAGCACGGCCACGTCCGCGCCGTCTGGGCTTACGGTCCATTTGATCTGGTTCGGCAGTTTATAAACCACCGCCGCAGGGTTCAAGTCACCGGCTTTAGTCGATGCCACGGAGGCACACGCCAAAGCTAATAGCCCAATCTGCCATAAACGCCGCACAACCGAATAACTAGCCATGCCTGCCACCTGTCTCCCGATTAATTAGTCTGTCTCAATTTCTCAGATTAGCGCGCCGTATCTCGCGTCGACGATATCGTCTATTTACAGAAACCAATCTTATAGGATAGTCGGAAGAAATGAATCCGGAAGATCCGTGTACCCTTTGGGAGTTGCTTGAGCGTGCTCCCGCCGAATCCATCGCTATAGTTTCACCGGAAACTCAAACCGAACTTAGCTATGCCGAACTGCGGCGGCAAGTTCAGGCCATGGCAAACGCCTTTGCCTCCGCTGGAATCCAGCATGGCGATCGAGTTGCAATTGCATTGTCGAACGGCGTTCCGGTGGTAGTTTGTTTTTTGGCCGCCTCCATCGCGGGTACCGCCGCTCCGCTGAATCCCGCTTATCGGCACGATGAGTTCGTCTTCTATCTGGAAGACACAAGGGCGAAGCTGCTGGTTGTTCCCCCCGAGGGTGGAGAAGAAGCGGTTCGCGCAGCCGCCGGTAAGATTCCGACCATCTCCGTCACCATGACGGACCACCAGGTGTCGGCTTCCGGCGCAATATTATCAGATATCGCCGCGAATCCCCCCACGCCTGAGCAGGTTGCCCTGATCTTACACACCAGTGGCAGTACCGGGCAGCCCAAACGCGTGCCCATTCGACACCGCAATCTTGCCATCTCGGCCAGTAACATCGCCCGGCATTACCAACTCACGCCCCAGGACGTTTCCCTTTGCGTGATGCCGTTATTCCACGTTCATGGGTTGGTCGCCTCCGTTCTTGCCACACTTTCTTCCGGCGGGAAAGTCATAGTCCCGGCGAAATTCAACGCTCTATCCTTTTGGCGAACCGTGCGCGAATATGGCGCGACCTGGTATTCGGCGGTTCCTACCATTCACCAGGTACTTCTCAGTCGTGCCGGCGACGAGCGTCCCCTCGGCGTGGAATCTCTACGCTTCATTCGATCTTGCAGTTCTGCTTTAGCGCCCGAGCATATGCGCAAAATGGAACAGGTATTTGGCATCCCCGTACTCGAAGCTTATGGAATGACCGAAGCCTCGCACCAGATGGCTTCGAATCCTCTGCCACCGCAGGCCCGCAAACCGGGAAGTGTGGGACATGCTTCCGGTATAAACATCGGCATCATGGATTCGCAAGGCACGCTGCTGCCGCCAGGCGAGCGCGGCGAGATAGTCATTCGCGGAGCAAGTGTTGTCTCCGAGTACGAAAACAATCCTGAAGCAAATGCTACATCCTTCACCCAGGGCTGGTTTCGTACCGGCGACCAGGGTTTCCTCGATGAAGATGGCTATCTGGTCTTAACTGGTCGGCTCAAAGAAATGATCAATCGTGGCGGTGAAAAGATTTCACCTCGCGAATTGGACGAGCTTCTCCTAACCAATCCTGCCGTCGCCGAAGCCGTTTGTTTTGGCTTTGTTCATCCCACCTGGGGAGAAGAAGTTGCCGCTGCCGTTGTGTTGCACGCCGGGCATGCCACAGGCGAGGCGGAGTTGCTCGCTTTCTGCAAGGAGCGCGTATCCGATTTCAAGCGTCCTAAAAAAATATACCTCGTCGAGGCCATTCCCAAAACCGCCAGCGGCAAAATTCAACGTCGAATCGTTGCCGAAGCATTCGCCCGGTCCTAAGGCATGAAGTCGATCATCATTGGGGCCGGCGCCATCGGCGCTTACATCGGCGCGGCCATGTCCCGAGCCGGCCAGGACGTCACGCTGTTCGCGCGCGGTCCGCATCTCCAGGCCATGCAAGAGCGTGGTGTGCGCGTCCTCACGGAAGAGAGTGAGTGGCATACCCATCCTAAGGCCACAGGAGATTTGGAAGATGTTGGCCCCGTCGATACAGTCTTCCTGGCCGTGAAAGCGCACAGCCTTCCGGGATTGATGACCACTATTCGACCGCTGCTCGGCCCAAACACCACTGTGGTCAGCATGCAAAATGGCATTCCGTGGTGGTTTTTCCAAGTGCCCGAAGTTCCCCAAGCCGGAATGAAAATCGATCGTGTCGATCCGGACGGAGTAATCGCAGCTACGATTGAGCCGCATCGCATCGTCGGATCGATCGTCTACATCGCCGCCAAGATTACGGAGCCGGGCGTCATTCACCACAGCGAGAGTAACCGTATCTCGATTGGCGAACCGGACGGCTCACGCTCCGACCGCTGCCGCGAGATTGCCGCCGCGCTCATAGCCGCCGGTCTGAAAGCGCCCGTCACCACTCACTTGCGAAACGAGATTTGGGTCAAGCTGCTCGGCAACATATCGCTGAATCCCATCAGCGCTCTTACGCGGGCAACGGTGGCGGCTATTTGCACAAACGACGACACGCGTCAGCTCCTCAAGACGATGATGGAAGAGGCCTCGGAAGTCGGAAAAACGCTCGGCTTAGAATTGCCCATCAGCATCGATCAGCGAATAGCGGGAGCGATGAAGGTCGGCGAACACAAAACCTCGATGCTGCAGGATCTCGAGGCCGGGCGTCCTTTGGAATTGGAAGCGATCGTCGGCGCCGCACTCGACATCGGCGAAACTCTGGGTGTCCCCATGCCGCATACGCGCGCGGTGTATGCCTGCGCAAAACTGTTGAATGAGCAGCACAAGCTTTGAGAAATCGTTGGGTCCAATTGGCGGCGTGTTTAGTGGCGATGACCATGATCGCCAATCTGCAGTACTCCTGGACGTTGTTCGTCAAACCGATTCAGCACGCAACATATTGGCGTCTCTCCGAAATCCAGTGGGCATTCACATTGTTCGTTCTGTGTGAAACCTGGGTCATGCCGCTGGAAGGTTGGATCATCGATCGAACAGGTCCGCGAGTGATGACTACCATTGCCGGCTTGCTCTGCGGAATCGGCTGGGCGGGGCTTTCTTCAGCTCATACCGTGGTCCAATTCTACGCTCTCTATTCCACCGCAGGTGTCGGGGCAGCCTTCATCTACAGCGGCTGCATCGCAAGCGCCCTAAAATGGTTCCCCGACAAACGCGGCCTGGCCTCCGGCATCATCGCCGGAGGATTCGGTTCCGGTTCCGCCATCTTCATCCCCATCATCCAGCGAATCATTAACCAGCAAGACTATCGCGCCGCTTTCCTGTACACAGGAATCTTCCAAGGCATCGTCATCATGCTGGTAGCGCAACTACTGCGCAAACCTAATGCCGGAGATCTGAAGGGCATCACAGTCACCAACAAAATCTCACCCCGAGTACGACGAAACACCCACCAGTTCTCCACGCCGGAGATGCTAAGGACCACCCACTTTTATCTGCTCTACGCAGCCTTCGTGCTCATGGCTACCGGCGGGCTAGTGCTGACTGCTCAGGCCGGCCCAGTAGCCACAGAATGGAACATCCCGCTGACTGCCATGACCACCGCGATAGCGCTGGATCGTGTTTCGAACGGATTCAGCCGCGTATTCTGGGGCTGGTTGAGCGACCGGATCGGACGAGAAACCACCATGGTCATCGCCTTCGCGCTGCAGTCCCTCTGCCTGGCCGGCGTAGTGTGGTTCGGCAAGCGCTCCGGAGCCTGGTTTACCGCAACCCTGATCGCCGCCCTGTTCACCTACGGAGAAGTCTTCTCACTCTTCCCCTCCATCGTGGGCGACTACTTCGGAGGAAAAAACTCAGCCTCTAACTACGGCTTCATGTACAGCGCCAAAGGAGTGTCCTCCATCATTGCAGGAGGAGTAGCAGCCTTGCTGTTCGAAAAAACCGGAACCTGGTCCGGAGTAATAGAAGGCGCCGCCCTCCTCGCCTTAATCGCCGCGATTCTGATCCTAGGCCTAAAAGCCATGACCTTGCCATCAAAATTAACCGAAGCCGGCGCAACTACGCGCCCATCGACTTACACTAACTCGCCCAAGGCTGGGTAAGTTGAGCCGATAATCGAAACCCTCAAATCCACTCGCTTGATTTAATCCGTCGCAACGTGTACTCCCGGTGAGGATCGATCTTGGACACCGGTTCAAGTTGATACCCGAGTCCAATGATCTTCTCCTGCTCTCTTCTCAGATACAGATCGTAGATGTCGGCCAGTTCCTCTCTCTTTGTGGCGAAGACCAACACTTCAGGTTGTCGGACAGAAATGAACTCCTCGACGGCTTGAAAGACACCGTTGAAGATGTGGAAGGCATGTAAACAATGGCTGATTGTGATGATCCGTGGAGAACGTTGAATGAGACAGTCCACTCACTATTCCTAACCTCAAATCGAACCTCAACCTGAACCTCAGCGATTTGGAAGCGCGCGATCGCCAGCCCAGGTTGATAGGACTGGATATCCCGCGTGAGAGTAACCATGGAGTGAAAGGACTCAGCGATCAGTTCGGCGAACACTCCTCCATCCTACTGCTGAAAAAACACTTGGCTGGACAGCCGCACGGCCGATGCCCATTTATTGAGTTAGGTAAACAGCGCTAAATACCCACTCGCACCGTCACCTCGTCCCACGCACTTCCTTAGCCGCCTCATCCAGCAAATCCGCCTCCTTAACCAGAGCCTTGGAAACCTTAACAATCTGCTCATCCGCCTGTTTCCATTGCTTCTGCTCAATCGCCTCCCTCACCCCTGGAATCGTCTTGACCCCATAACCCGTATAAAATCCCGGAGCGTAAATCAAATTCTCGAACCACGGTCGATTGGGCAGTCCCCCCGAATCCAAAAGCATCCGTTCACTTTGAATCAGCTTCGCATTCACGCTTGCCGGAGCCGCATCACCCGCCGCCAGTAACGCTTTGTCGTAAGCTGTCGCCGAGCGAGCCAGTTCATCCGTCGCATTATCCAGCGGTGCAAAATTTAAATAAGGCGGAAGAGGCTCCTTGGCAGGCGGCTCCATCTTCTTCTTCGGATCTTTCAGAGCGTCGTACACGCCCTCCTCAATTTCGGCATTCTGCTCTTTGATCTGCGCTCGCTGATCGGTCGCCAGCTTCTTGATCTCCGTCACATAGCTGTGAACCGTGTCCGAAAAGTCGCCAAACTGAAAAGGCAACACAGTCGCATCGGCGAGACGCATCACCATGACGCCCGCAATCTGAGCCAGCGCCCGCCCATAAACGAAATCGGTATCCGAATAGTGCGTGTACCAATAAAAATCATCGTAAATCGAGTGATACTGGCCTGCCCCCTGATCCTCCCCACCAAACCCGATATTCAAACTAGCCACGCCAAGGTGATCGGTGAACACCGTGTAATCCGACCCCGACCCGAGCGCGCTAATCCGAAGATCCGGCCGTGATCGGAGCTCCGAACGCCGCTCACCCGTGGCTCGTGAAATGTCTGAAAGCCGCGTCCGTTTCCAAACGCTCATCTTCGTCTCCGGATCCGTAACATCCTTCATCGTGCCGTTCACAAAGTCCTCGAGCGACTGCGAACCGCCCGCATGAAAAAATCCACGGCCATTCCCATCCGAATTGATGTACGCCACCGCATGCTCTGTCAATTCAGCGGCATGCGTCTCGGCCCACTCTGTCGATCCCAGCAAGGCCGGCTCTTCCCCGTCCCAGAAACAATAAATAATCGTTCGCTCCGGACGCCATCCTTGCTTCAAAAGCTCCGCCAGCCCGCGTGCCTCTTCCATCTCCGGACTTGCTCCCGAAACCGGATCCTCCGCCCCATTCACCCATGCGTCATGATGATTTCCCCGAATGATCCACTCATCGGGATACTTCGAACCCGGTATCTTCATAATTACGTCGTACAAAGGCTTCCGGTCCCAATTAAACTTCAAACGTAAGTGCACTTTCGATGGCCCCGGCCCCGTCCGATACGGAAGGGGCAACGCGCCTCTCCATCGTTCCGGTACCATGTCTCCACTCAGGTTCTTCAACAGCGGCTCCGCGTCCCGATACGAAATTGGCATCACCGGAATCTTGGTGATGGTCTGCACGTCTTCGAGCGGTATCTTCTTCGCGCCTGGAACCGCGCCGATTCCAGGTGTCTGCGGGTCACCCGGATACACCGGCATATCCATCACACTGCCACGCTGCGCTCCGTCTGGCGGCCTCATCGGCCCGTCCGGATAAATTCCGCCCTTCGTATACCCGTCTTCATGCGGGTCCGAATAAATCAAACAACCAACCGCCCCATGCTCCGCCGCCACCTTCGGCTTTATGCCGCGCCATGATTCCCCATAGCGAGCCAGCGCAATCGCGCCTTGTACCGAAACTCCCATCCGTTCTAATTCCTTGTAGTCATCAGGAGTTCCATAATTGACATACACGACTGGAGCAGTAACGTCCCCGTCCCGCGAGTAAGCATTGTAAGTGGGAAGTTGCTCGCTTTTCTGCTTCGTTGTAGGATCTATCGCCAGCACCGGCTCGTCTAACTTCGCGACATACTTAACCGGCGCAACTAACTCCATCGCTCTTTCCTTTGGTGTCGGGAACAGCGTGTCGAAAGTCTCGATCTTTGCATCCAGCCCCCACGACTTCAGTTGCGAAGTGATCCACTCCGCATTATCTTTGTCGTAAGGAGAACCAACGTGATGAGGACGGGCGCTCAAGCGCCGCATGTTCTCACGCAAGCGGTCTGGTTGTGGGATGTCTTTGAACTTTTGCTCCCATTGACTCTCAACTGGGGAGGTCTGCTGGGAATAACCCAAAAGGGCCTGAGTGTGATCGGCAGCTCGAACGAAGAGCGCGAACGCAGCTATTCCAATAAGAGCTTTGCGCATGGCGCTTATTGTATCCGGTACACGCCAAGCCTCCAGAAATGTCGAAGCAAAAAGCTCAGAATTTTTGCAACGGCGCGTAAGCGGACCACCCGGGAGCCGAAAGAACACCGCGCTCCGTTCCCGGCTTTCGGCCTGTTGCGACGAAAAAAATCCGCGGCACTTTCACCTCCGTCGTGACCATCTCAAACCCTTGCAAACGCGCCGACCGTGTCACGCCGGCTGCCGTGTTGACCGTCTCAAAGCGATCACGCCGCCACCAAACCTGGTATTGGCGGAAGCCGAAGTGATTCAGCAATCCGTTGGAGGCAACATAGCCCATAAATGCTATGTCTTTCACATTTCTGCTTTTCAAACTGCCCGCCAGTCGCTCCCTCCAATAGCGAAAGGAGTGAAATGTCAAAAAGAAAGATCCTCCTGGCCTCATAACGCGAAACACCTCTGCTAACGCCCGATCGGTGTTCATATATGGCGTCGATACATGACCGATCACCACATCGAAACTATTATTTCGGCAAGGCAGGCGAAGACCATCCGCCGCAACCCAATGAATGCCTCTGTACGTCTTGGCTTCGCGCACCGCATCGACCGAGTAATCGACGCCCACGCGAAGCGGGACATCACCGCCCCCTGCCTCCGCGATAACCCAACCAGTTCCGCAGCCAAAATCAAGAACGCTTCTTGCACCCGGCGGCAGAATCACCTCGATCGCACGCATCAACTATTCAATACCATTTTGGAGCATTCACCGCCCCCACACAAAACTGGAAGAAGCTCGTGTAATTCCCACTTACTCCAAGTTAGACAGCTGAATTACTTCGAATACACATCAGGGGGCGGAGCAACATTTCGATTCTTGAGCCATTCGATGCTGATGTTCTTGTTCGCCTTGCTGGGCGGCAGATCTCTTAAATCAGGCATAAAAATCTGAAGCCCCGCTTCCGGAGTCATATGGGTGTAGCCGTTGACAAGCTGGTTCTGGTAATTCGCGAGGTCTAAGTCGAACCAGGCATCTTTAGAGATATCGATCATAATCAGGTCGACATTCTTCATCGTCAGCTTGCCGAAGTCGATCGTGCCGCCTTTGAGGTGCAAATAGTTCCGCCACTCTTCTGTTCGCTCTACATCTTCACGAGCGTCTCCGTAGATCTCCTCTAAATCGGGGTTCGCGATTTTCACCTTCTTTAGTTGCCCGCGAATGTGAGGTGGAGGCAGGAGTTGCTGGCTGTCGAAAAAGATGTCGTTGCCGGAAATCGAAACACCGGCTATGCTCTTCGGCTGAAACAGATCGGAAACCGTGACGTGAAGCTTGCCTAGAAGACCTTTGAGGGGGACCTTCAGTATGTCCAGCTTAGTGACGTGAACGCGAATCCGATTTTCGGGAACCGCTTCAATCGTGCCGGCCAATTGGATGGGAATCGGTATCACTTTATGCAGAGTTCCAGTCAGCTTAATCTGGTCTCCATCCCCGGAAAGAGCGATATTCTTGAGTGGCGAGTTGCCCAAATCCGAATTCAAATAGTTAGCGAGGTCGCCAATGTTCGCCCGCAACACGCCCGTGCTGATATCCAGGAAAAACGATTCGGGATCATCGAAGGAAGGAGTGACATTACGTTTGGAGCGCGTCAGCTGTCCACGCAGCCAGCGCACATAAACCCTGAACGTCGGCCCTTTCCTGAGTAATAAATTATGGGCGTAGACGTGGGTCGGGGCGGTAGAATTTGAAACGTTGACAGTGGTGGCAGGGGCGACATTCGTGTCTCCGGCAGACCCGTTCTGGGCAACTGGCGGCGGCGCGGTCTTCATCGTCCGGAAATGCCAGACCAGAAAAGCCAATACGAGAAGGACAGGAACAAGCAAGGCAAACGTAAATCGAACTCGGGACACTCGAACCATGGTAAGGGAGATCGGCAACAAAACGTTTCCACGAGGCACAAATGGCGAAGGATAAACCAGTCAGCAGGTTTGTCGCGCTCGTTCGGGGCGTCAATGTGGGGGGTAAAAATCTGCTTCCGATGAAAGAGCTGATCGAACTCTTCCTCCAAGCCGCCTGTTGCGACGTCAGCAGCTACATTCAAAGCGGCAATATCCTTTTCAGCGCGACTGAACAGCAGGCCGAAGAAGCAAAAAACATCATCCCCACGCGCATCGCAGAACAATACGGCTTCAAAACCTCGCTGGTGTTGCGAACGAAGCAGCAACTCGCCGTCGCCATAGCAGACAACCCATTCCTAAGGGAAAACGTTCCCGAACAGGATCTCCACCTCTACTTCCTCGCTGACTATCCCAAAGCGGAAGCCCTCCAAGCCCTCGATCCGGACCGCTACCCGCCCGATCGCTTCACCGTTCGCGGCCGTGAAGTCTATGTCCAACTCCCCAACGGAATGGCCCGAACCAAACTGACCAACAACTACTTCGACACAAAACTAAAAACAATCAGCACCGCCAGAAATTGGAGAACGGTCCTGAAACTCTCACAACTTCTATAGTTCTCGTTTGTCATGCGAGCGAGCGCAACCATAAATAATGGTTGCCGGCCTGGTAACGAGGAACATTTGCCGCACGCCTGCCTCTGTGGACATTCCGACAGTCACCAATAACAAGCTGCTTCTGGTGAGCATCGTGACCGACGCGCGGCTTACAACGAGCCGTTCCTGAATGCCCGCTCGATCACTCAGTAGTACTCACGGATGCCTCAATGTATGTTTGACACTCAGCGCTTGAAAGCATTCAAGACCCGTCCGCGGGGCTTTATCCTGCGCCGTCCAGCTTAGCTCTTACAACGGAGCGATGATTCAGGCTTGCTCGACTTCTCAGACGGCCATCTGCCGTTCATTCACTTTGACGGTGCTCGCCCCGAAGTTTGCGGCGTTTGCTGCACCGTAGAACGGATTACGTATCTCTTCCATCGGCAAAGGCATCGGAGCCTGGAATTGAAGATGCTGTGCGGCAACGCCCCAATTGGGGAAGCAGAACTCTACCCCGATTAGGCAATCATATGTTCGTCGAACCAGATGTTTCACGACCCCAGTGATAGTTTGTACTCTGTCGTAAGTGATTGTCACCTGAGTACCAACCGGAATGCTGTGATCCAGTAAGACCCCCATTCCCAATGACGAGAGATTTTGAAGCATACCCGATTGCCTGGCTGTCCCGCGGAAATCTTGCCAGGAAATCACCAGAGGTTCCTTGTCGGGGAATCGTGTTTCTGAGCGGCGTTCGTTCATAGGAGGCTTATCGACA
Organism: Bryobacteraceae bacterium; assembly: GCA_965276965.1. Lineage (GTDB taxonomy): Bacteria > Acidobacteriota > Terriglobia > Bryobacterales > Bryobacteraceae > Bog-105. The sequence goes on along the minus strand of OZ255713.1, from coordinate 48,551 downwards.
AAGGTTCTCTGCGCTTGAGAGTTTTTTTTAGATAGGAGGGCAGCCTGGGTGAGTTCCTGGGTCTGCAGAAGGTTCAGGATGACGATTTGTACCGCGCCATGGATTGGCTGTTGGAACGGCAGACGCATAGCGAAGACGCTTTGGCAAAACGAAACTTCGCCGAAGGCGGATTATTGCTCTACGCTCTGACCTCCACCTACTTTGAGGGCCGGCATGGCCAGTTGGCCCGCCTTGGACTCTCGCGCGACGACAAAGGCGGTAAGCTGCCAATCGTCTTCGGTTTGCTCACCAATTCCGAAGGTTGCCCGGTCGCCGTAGAAGTATTCGAGGGCAACACCGCTGACCCCAAAACGATTCCGGCGCAAGTGAAGAAACTACGCGAGCGCTTTGGCTTGAAGCCGGTGGTCTTCGTCGGAGATCGCGGCATGATCACGAGCGCCCGCCTGCGAGAGGACTTGGCCGACGACAAAGGACTGAGCTGGATTACTGCGCTTCGCGCTACTTCGATTCAGAAACTGGCAGCGGACGGAGCTCTGCAATCATCGCTGTTCGACACCACCGATCTGGCCGAGATTACTCATCCTGATTATCCGGGCGAGCGCCTGGTTGCCTACTTCCATCCGCTGCTATCCGAGCAACGGGCCAGAAAGCGTGACGAGCTGCTTCAGGCCACCGAGAAGAAACTGGAAAAGATCGCCGCCGCGACCAGCCGGACCAGGCGTCCATTACGCGGCAAACACATGATTGGCCTACCTGCAGGACGTGTGCTCGGACGCTTCAAAATGGGGAAGCACTTCCAACTCCATATCGAGGACGAGGGCTTTCACTATAAGCGCAGGCTGGACAGCAACAGTATTGAACGTGAGAAGAAACTGGATGGCATCTATGTCATTCGCACCACTGTCAAAACTGAGGTGATGTCAAGCCCCGACGTGGTTCGCAGTTATAAGCAACTGAGCAATGTTGAGAGAGCGTTTCGTTGTAAGACCGTCGACCTCAAGGTGCGACCGATTCATCACCGATTGGCGGATCGGGTCCGCGCACATGTGTTTCTCTGCATGCTCGCCTATTATGTCGAGTGGCACATGCGGCGTAGACTCGCCCCCTCTTGTTTGAGGACCACAACAAGGAGGCCGCACAAGCCCGGCGCGAATCCGTCGTAAGCCGGCACGGCGATCGGAATCTGCCGAGCGCAAAGCCTGGACTAGCTCTAAAACCAAAAACAAAGGAAGCCTGAAGCGCGGAGCTGCGCTCCCCACTTCAGGCTCATTCTTCGATTAGAAAATGCTACTTGGCGGGTTCCAAAGAAAAGCCCCGTAGCCGAAAGCGCGGGGGGTGAACGGCATCTGAAAGTGAACGGCCCCAGTCGAGTCCGTTCTCGGCTGCTTTAACTTGCTCGACCCACCAGGAGCTGGAGCCGCCCGAATCGTAAAAGGTGCGCACAGCATGAAGGTGGCGGATCAATCCGGCTTGAAGCCGCAGGCGGTAATGGCTCAAAACGGAATGAAGATCAGCACCCTTCATTATCGCGCGAATGGCTGCGCAAGCCAGGATCGCTTCGCGGGCTGCGTTTCCGGTGCCATCCCCGCAGATTGGATCGAAGCTGACGGCCGCGGTCCCGCAAGCGACCCAGTCGTTGCCGCAGAGCGGTTCCGCGATTCTCGGCTGGCAGGAAAACTCCGCGGCAGTCGAGTGCACGGCTCCGATTTGTGGCGCTACGCAGGTGCTTTGATCAAGCAACTCAGCTGGGCTACCGCCCACCGCCAGCAACCATCCTTCGCTTCGATTCGGAATTAGAAACAGCCATCCGCTGTCGAGAGATTCAACCCAGCAGGTATGGCTAGCGGAACTGCTTAGCAAATCGACCGAAGTAGCGGTGGCCATTCTCGAGCCAAAATGACGTTCGTGTGCAGGAGGTGGCAAAGGACGAGCAGAATAGATGGTCCAATTTTCGTCGGCGCCGCCGCTTGGGGTGGTATCAGGATGCTCGAGTTGTAGGCGGCCAAGTAATTCATCTTCAGAAACAACCACCGCTTCGTGGGGGAGGGTTAAAGGCTTTGCATTTGGACCCCACGTTACTACTCGCTCACGAATTGGAAGCAGCCCTTCGAAAAGATCCGCTCTTTCGAAGATGTCGATGAGGAGATTCTGGGTGGGCCGGCTCAACATCACGGTGGGCGCTTTTGAGCGATTGGTAGGACGGGTGACGCACGTTATTCCGGAGCGCTGTATTAGCTTCGCACAGCAAGTGGCTGCAAGACCGCTGCCGACAAGTTCCACTGGTGTAAGGGTGTCGTTGCCTGGTGATGGCATGGATGGTGGGCGGTCACAGGATCGAACTGTGGACCTCCTGCTTGTAAGGCAGGCGCTCTAACCGGCTGAGCTAACCGCCCTTAAAGGACTCTTTTATTCTCGCATCCGGTGATTAACCGCCCAAGACTTGATTAGCCCCCGAGGACTCGGGCATAAACACTTTTCGCAATGCCTATGTCCGTTGTACCTTTGACAATCGCACGACCGTCGGGAAAGACAGTCAGATCGTATTTTTCCATTGCCAGGCGGAGGGCGAATTCGTTGACGCGAACGTCACCGAGTGGAACCAGCCGTCTCGCCAGTTCCCGCAGATTTAGCGGCCTTGCTGTCTCGTGTAACTGAACCGCATTTCTTCCGCAGAGGCTCACGGGAACGCGCTTTTGTCCTTCTAAATAATGAAATTGCCGCTTCACGCAGACAAAACAATCCGGATCTTGCGAGCCGGCGTCGATTTTTTTGCTCGACCCTTGCCAAACATCGAAGCTGTGAATTCGACACCGAAAATCCGGCCAGCCGACGATAAAGCGCATTGCCATTGCGACCTGTAGAGAGGCGACCGCGGCAGTTGTGGGAGCAATCACTCCATTCACGTCACAGGTTGGCTGAATCCCTTTGGGCGGCTCCGGATAGACGCAGGCAAAACAAGGGCCCACGTCAGGCACGATCGGCATCGCCACTCCATAGCTGCCGATGGCTGCCCCGTAAATCCAGGGCAAATTCAGCTTCACGCTGATGTCATTGAGCAAATAACGGGATTCGAAGTTGTCCGTTCCGTCAAGTATTATCTGGCAGCCGGCAACCAAATCTTCACAGTTCGACGGAGTAAGATCCGCCACGTGGGGCTCAATCGTCACGCTGCTATTCAAGCGTTCGAGGCGCCGGGCAGCAGCTATCGCCTTGGGAGCCTCGCTTTGCGCATCGGCTTCCTCGTACAGCCACTGGCGTTGAAGATTGCTGTAGTCAACGTAATCCCGGTCAATCAGCACAAGCTTCCCAATTCCGGCTCGAACAAGGGCTTCGGCTTGGAAACTACCGAGAGCGCCACAGCCGAGCACCAAAACGGATGCTTCATGAAGCTTCTCTTGTCCTGACGAGCCAATGGGCGGAAACGATATCTGTCGAGAGTAACGTTCCCGGTCCGACGGTGACATATAACGATAAGCGTAGCAACCAGGCTTAGGAATTTAGGAAACGGCCCGAGCATCCGGTCCACAATGAAAGTTGCCATGAAACTCCGGACTGCACAGGGGAAACTGAAGATCGAACACAGCATCATCGACGGTTTGCGTCCGGTTTTGGAACGCCTTCTCCATGACTGTTCGGAGATCAGGTCCATTATTCCCGGGGTGATTCGGCCGGTTCGGGATGCCAAGGGTCTTCCCAGCATTCGTATCACTGTCCCGACTACGAATGGTTGGAAGGCAATTGCGCTTAGTGCGGGTGCGCGTCAGGAACTCTTTATTAGTACGACTCTGGCCAAGCCGGAACTCGAGCGAACGATTCGGGTTGCGATAGCGCCGGGAACTAGGTAGTTGAGTTTTGAGGAAATCTGGCGTTCTGCTTACCGCGGACGATGTCATCGATGTCGTCCATCTTGTCTCCGAGCAGATTCAACTTTCTCGATAAGGCCTGAATCTCGGATTCCGCGCGCCGATTCACTTCGAAATCAAGCTCGCCTCGCACACGATCCTTCTCATCCTGGCGGTTCTGACTCATCATGATGACCGGCGCCTGAATGGCGGCCAGCATCGACAGAAACAGATTCAACAGAATAAATGGATAGGGATCCCAGGCTTTCTTACCCAAAAAAACGTTGATGGCTGAATACACTACGAGGCTAAAGAGAAAAGAAATGATGAATGACCAGGAACCGCCAAAGCGCGCGACCGAATCAGCGACATGGTCGCCGAAAGTTGCTTTTTCTTCGATTACCTCATTTGGATTCCGGTGCGATCTGACGCGAACCAGCTGCTGAGCGGCGTGAATCTGCCGCCCCAAGACCGTCAACAGATCCATGCCGGCCATGGGCTTCCGCTGTAACAGGACCGAAATGTCGTGACGGTCGACTTCTATGCAGACCGACTCGTCTATGGCTGCGGCGGTGGTCTGGTGAGGCGTTTCGTCGATCATGGAAGCAAATCCGAAGAAATCTCCTTTGGCGGGGTCGTCAACCAAGACCTCTTGCTGGTCCTCGTCCACGGTTGTGACCCGGACGCGCCCCGAAACGAGGACGTAGGCACGTCCTCCGGGATCGTCCATTTTGTAGATTCGCTGCCTCGACGCAAACGTCCTGAGTTCGACTTGTCCGGCCAGGACGGCCAACTCTTCCTCATCGAGCAACGCAAAGAGTGGTACGTCTTTTAGGATTTCGGGTGTGCACGCCATGTTCACTCACCTGCCCATTCATTGTGCCCGATGAGGTGGATGAGCAGCTTTGAGTTACAAGCCTTTTTTTCCGAGAAAGACAACCAGATCAACTATGCGATTCGAGTAACCCCACTCGTTGTCGTACCAGGACACAACTTTTACCAAATTGCCCCCCAGCACCTTGGTGAGTTGCGCATCAACAATGGAGCTGTTCGGGTTGCGCAACATGTCAGTGGAAACAACGGGATCTTCGGTGTAAGCAAGAATGCCTTTGAGGCCGTTTTCGGCAGCACTTTTCAGTGCAGAATTTACGGCTTCCGTCGTGGAATCCTGCTTGAGCACGGCCACGAAGTCTACGACAGAGACGTCAGGCGTGGGAACTCGCATGGAATAGCCATCTAGTTTCCCCTTCAGTTCCGGGAGAACCAAACCGATCGCCTTCGCCGCGCCGGTGGAGGTGGGAATCATATTCAATGCGGCAGCGCGGGCACGACGCAGATCGGAATGCGGGAAGTCCAGGACGTTTTGGTCGTTGGTGTAGCTATGAATGGTGGTCATTGAGCCCTTCTCAACGCCGAAGGTGTCATTCAGAACTTTAACGACCGGCGCCAGGCAGTTGGTGGTGCAAGAGGCGTTCGAGATGATGTTGTGTTTCGCCGGATCGTACACCCCATCGTTTACACCGAGAACGATTGTGACGTCCTCATCCTTGGCGGGGGCAGAGATGATGACCTTCTTGACCGACCCTCGGAGATGCTTCGCGGCGTCCTTTGCATCGGTGAATCTTCCTGTGGACTCGACGACTACCTGAGCGCCGAGGCTGGGCCAATCGATTTCGGCGGGATCTTTGATTGCGAAAATTTTGATTTTTTTGTCGGCAATATGGATGTATTCGCCATCGGCACGAACGTCCAACTTTAGGGTTCCCAGAATGGAATCGTATTTGAGCAGATGCGCGAGGGTTTTCGTGTCGGTAAGATCGTTGGCGGCGACGAACTCGACTTCGGGATTGTTAAGTCCTGCCCGGACAACGTTTCGTCCGATACGGCCGAAGCCGTTTATACCTACTTTGATGGGCATACGCCCATTGTAGCGGCGGGTTTAGCTACATGCTTTACTGGGGAGGCGGAAGAGGCGGGGCGGTTGTCCCTCCCACATTGGCGTACGACTCCTGCACCTTCATTACCTTGCCATCACTGAATTTGACGAAGATCATTTTGCCGGGAGGATCGCCATAGACCCAGTCTTCGATCTCTTCACCCTGCTGGCTGGTTTCCCGACTCTTGTTCTTGGGCTTTCCCAGGGCCAGCAGAACCTGGTCGCGGTCCATTCCCTCGATTGCGTGTTGCTCTTTGATGGCCTTTTTGACGGGCTCAGGTAGCTTTTCGACATACTGCTCTGTGGCGGAGTGCTTCTCGAAATCGAACAGGGGTGCAAGCATTTGTCTGATTTCGGAGCTTTTGATGGAGGGAACGCTTCCGGGAAACGCCAATACCAGATGAGAGCCGTTGATTGGCTGTCCGTTTTGGTCGCGGCTGACGGGACTAGTTGATCCGCCCATTCCGACTTCTAAATGGTCGTACCAGTGGCCTGATTTATTGCCGCCATTGATCTCGAGCACGATGCGGTTCGACTGAATCTCAACGTGAGTAATCTGCAGCTGATCGCCTAGGCGTGCGGCGGGACCGTTCTCCTGCATGGCTGCATCCCAAGCCGCCTTATCGTATTTTCCGTCGCTATGCAGGACAAGGGCCTTTTTGGAGCGGGGGATAGAAACTTTGGCGGTGGCATATTCGGCGGTCAGCCCACGCTCAATTTCCATCCGCTCGTCAACGCTAAGTTTATCGGCGCGGATAGGCTGTACGCCGGTCAGCATTAATCCCAGAAGTGTAAGAAGAGTTAAGCAGGTTCGTTCAAAACTTGAGCGATGACCGCTGTCTGAGGAACTATAGGGGCTCTGGCCAGCACGAAAAACAGAACGATGACAAATATGGTGGTGAGTAAACCGCCCTCGGGCCCATAAGTTCCGCCACTCCAAACGGGCGCCAAATCCCATTGATACGTGTACCTCGTTATATCGATTGTAAGCCCGCTGAGATTGACGCCGAACATCGGAAGAACCACGTTCCAGCCGTAGTGCAGGCCGATGGGAAGCCAAAGATCGTGACTTCGCAAAAAGGCATAGCCGAGGAGGACGCCCCACAGCGCGGTATTGAAAACGCTAAGCTTGGTGGCGTTTGGATTGGCGGAGTGAGCGAATCCAAAGAGAACGCCGACCGGCAGAACCGTGGCGAACGGGCCGATTTTTTCGATTAGCAATTGGAATGCATAGCCGCGATAGATCATTTCCTCGCCGGCAGCGCCGAACACCAAAATGGCGAAGTAGAAGAGGAGACTATTCCAGGAGAAATCGGCGGCTTGTCTGGCAATAAGATGCCCGGTACCGGCGAGTAGAGGAGCGAGCAACATTAAGGCTGCCAAACCGCCTCCGAACAACAAGCCGATAGCGAAATTCCTTCCGGCGCCCCGCCCCGTAGCAAGGCCGATATCGGCTAAAGATCTCGCGTCAAAGATCTTTAGGGTGAGAAGGTTGGCGATCACGGCCGTTAAAAAGAGGCCGATCGTGCCGGCTACGACTACTCCAAATATCCACAAGAGAATGCCGGGTACTAATTGCAGACCGATAAGGACCATTGCGGCAAACACGACCACTCGCAAAACAATCCCTAGTCTGGTGGGCTGTTTTCTCGGAGAGGCAAGATCTGCGTTGGGTGAATCCATGTTCGATCCGATTAAGTTTGGGCTATTTCAATCCTATCCAGTACTGAACGCCTGCTCTTCAGCTATTGAAAATCCCGGTTTGTCCGAAGAGACAACCATGAGCGATCGAAGACAGAATGCGCGACTCCTTTGCGCGGAGTTAGTACAGGTTATTTACCGGGATGAATCGGGACTGCAATGCCGCCGAGTAGCGAATCTGGAGGACATCTCGCTTTCCGGTTTATGCCTTCAGATGCAGGTTCGGATTCCGGACCACGCCAAAGTGGTTGTTCGTCATGGGGACGGCGAGCTAATAGGAACTGTGCGCTATTGCGCGTCGAGAGACTCGAGCTTCTTCCTTGGCATACAGTTCGAGCCGGGTTGTAGGTGGTCTACGAAGCACTACCGGCCTGAACATCTGCTGGACCCGCGCAAGCTGGTGGATGGGGCGGTGAGCAGACACATGGCCAAGACTGGCGTCAGGGTTTCCTGAAGCAGTAGAATCCTAATACCGCTTCCAGCATTCGGAAGCCGGTTACTCGATGGAGAAAAGTCAGGATTTACTTGTCGCTTCCGGTGTATATGCCGCTTTGGCTACGCCGCGCCTTCACGGTAAGGTCGAACCGGATGCTGCGGCTTTTCTCGATTACATCGATCGCGTCGTCAATGGCGGCGTGAACGGCTTGGTCTTTTTCGGCTCAACGGGAGAGTTCGTTCATTTCGTTCCCGACGACCGGATGCGGACTGCAAGCCTGGGTATTAAACGAAGCCGTGTTCCGGTGCTGGTAAATGTTTCTCATTCCACGCTGGCGGGAACATTGGAACTGGGACGCCACGCCGTTGACATTGGTGCAGCCGGGGTACTCGTAATGCCGCCGTATTTCTACCGCTATGACGACGGAGAAATCGCTCGGTTTTTCGATGAGTTTCTGGGCGTGATGGGCGGGACCGTTTCGCTTTATCTTTACGATCTGCCGCGCTTTACCAACCCGATCTCGCAAGAGCTGGCCGGCAGGCTTTTAGCCGCGGGAGCGTTCGCCGGAATAAAAGATTCGAGCGGCGATTGGGGCAATTTCGAGGAGTTGCGCCGACTTCGGAAAGAACATCGCTTTCAGTTGATGATCGGGAATGAATTGATCTACGTGCGAGCACTTTCGCAAGGAGCGGACGGAATAGTCTCGGGAGTAGCAGCCGCTCTTCCCGAGTTACCGGTCGCAATGAATCGGGCAAAAGAGTCGGCCGATCTTGCGGGATTCCAAAATTTAGCTGTTTACATGAACGACTTTATGGCCTGGGTGGCGAAGTTTCCGGCGCCTATAGTCGTTAAGCAAACAGCAGAACTGCGCGGCTGGATGAAGGCAGACCCATTTGTCCCGCTTGGAGAGAAGGCGGGAGCGGAGATGCTTGCATTTTGCAAGTGGTTTGAAGAATGGCTGCCGAGCGCTCTGGCGGCATGCTCTTCCACAATCGGCGTGCGAACGTAGTTATAGTGAACCCAGACCAGCGTGCAGGAGCGATTCAGGATTTAGAAGCGATGACTTCCGAAGAGTTTCGGGAAGCGGCTTACAAACATGCCGACTGGATTGCCGACTATTTCGACCGGGTGAGCGAGTTGCCGGTGGTTGCTAAGGTTGCTCCTGGAAAATTAAGGAGCAGTCTTCCCGAGAGCGGCCCGGAAACTGGTGAAGCGATTGACACAATCTTTGCCGATTTTCAGAAGATTATTTTTCCCGCGCTGACGTTGTGGAACCATCCTCGCGCCTTCGCTTATTTTTCGATTTCCTCGACTCCGCCATCGGTTCTCGCGGATTTTCTTGCGGCGGCGGTTAACGTCAATGCGATGCTCTGGAAAGCATCTCCGGCTGCCACCGAGTTGGAGCAAGTCACACTGAGTTGGCTGAGGCAATGGCTCGAACTGGACGACCGGTTCTTTGGAATTATCTATGACACCGCCTCGATTGGTGTTATGCAGGCTCTCGGGGCGGCGCGGGAATGGACCGATCCGGAGTGTCGGACCAAAGGAATGCGGCCGGGGCTCACCGTTTACGTTTCCGAACATACGCATTCTTCAGCAGAGAAAGCTGCCATTACGCTCGGCTTCGGCCAGGAAAACGTGCGAAAGATTCCTGTGGACGAAGAGTTCCGCATGAGGCCCGATCTCCTGCGCCTCCAGATTCAACGCGATCTCGCCGGCGGGAAGCGGCCCTGTTGCATAATCGCGTCGATTGGATCTACATCGACGAGCGCGATCGATCCGGTTTCTGCGATCGCCGACATCGCCGAACAGCATAATGTCTGGTTTCACGTCGATGCAGCCTATGGTGGATCGGCCGCCGTAGTTCCTGAGATGCGGCACATCATGGATGGAGTGGACCGCGCTCATTCGGTGATTCTCAATCCGCATAAGTGGCTGTATGTCTCAATCGACTGCAGTGTTCTCTATACTCGCTGTCCCGATATTCTGCGCCGTGCGTCTTCGCTGAGCGCGGAGTATTTGCGAACGGCTGAGGATGAACAGGTGGTCAATTACATGGATTACGGTGTCCAACTGGGGCGCCGATTCCGCGCGCTTAAGCTCTGGTACGTATTCCGTCACTATGGGCGACAGGGCATCATTGCCATGGTGCGTGAGAGCCTCCGTTTGGCAAAACTGCTTGAGTCCTGGATCCGCGAGGATCCGAGTTTTGAGGTTTGCGCGCCCGTGCCGTTTTCGTTAGTCTGTTTTCGGCATCGGAGTGGGAATGAAGTAAACCAGCGACTCCTGGCCGAAATCAACGCGAGCGGCGTGGCTTTTCTTTCGCACACCATGCTGAACGAGCGTTTCGTTCTACGGTTCGCGATTGGAAATTTTCAGACCGGTGAAAGTGACGTACGGCGAACGTGGGAGTTAATCCAGCAATTGGCCGGCGCGCTTGCTGCCAAAACTATCTGAGCCATGACCAGAGGGAGTGGTCAAAAGAATGTCATTTTGCAACGAAAAGTAGCTCAGTATGTCTGACGGAGTTCTCGTCACTCAGCTATGCGGGCTTACACTCCGCAATCCAGTGCTGGCGGCATCGGGCACGTTTGCCTATGGGCTGGAGTTTGCTCATATGGTCGACTTAAACCGGCTGGGCGGAATTGTAACCAAGGGTCTCTCGAGAGAACCCATCGCCGGCAATCCTGCGCCACGTCTGTGGCAGGCTGAGGCAGGGATGATCAATTCGGTGGGACTACAGAATGTAGGGGTGGCGAATTTCATCCGCGACAAGCTGCCGAAGCTCCGGCGCTATTCGACGCCGATCATCGCCAATGTTTTTGGGTACAGGCCGGAGGATTACACGGAGGTGGTTCGCCGGCTGGAAGATTCGGAAGGAGTCGCCGCTTACGAGTTGAATGTGTCTTGCCCAAATACGGAGGAGGGCGGCATGTTCTTCTCGAGCGATCCTGGCCTTCTTGCCGACGTCGTTTCCCGTGTGCGCTCGGTTGCGAAACGTCCCCTTTTTGTCAAGCTTTCTCCCAACGTAGCCCGGATAGAGCCGCTTGCCGTGGCAGCAGCAGAAGCAGGAGCGGACGCGCTTTCACTGGTAAATACATTCGTCTCGCTGGCAATCGATATCGATACTAGGAGGCCGCGCATCGGAGCAGGATTCGGTGGGCTCTCGGGACCCACCATTAAGCCAATTGCGCTTCGATTCGTATACGAAGCAGCGCAGGCGGTCAAGATTCCTGTTATCGGTTTGGGAGGAGTTGCGAACGGCCGAGATGCGGCGGAGTTCCTAATCGCCGGTGCAACTGCCGTCCAGGTGGGCACGGCGAGTTTCATCGATCCTCGCGCTCCATTAAGAGTCGCAGAGCAGTTGGGCCGTGTGGTAAGACACCAACGTCTTTCGCACGTCTCTCAGCTGATCGGGACTTTGCGCTTTCCCAAAGCTGCTGCCAAGGCAGAGGAATCCAAGACTCTGACTAAGGTTTAGTGCTTGGGCTCGTCTGCCGGCTTCAGCGGCGGATGCGCGCTGTACTGTTTTTGCGGCGAATTGAGTTTAATGTCGATCTTTTTCGCTTCGGTATCGACGTCGTACTTGTCTCCGAATGTCTGATAATCTTTGGCGATTACCTGAAGCTGAATAATTCCCTGCGGCACCGGTGGAAAGTGAGCGATCCCATCCTGGTTGGTATGCACCTCCCAATGGATCGGCTTCCGTTTTCCCAGTTTAGTCACTTGGTGCGATCCGAGAAAGTCAAGAATCACCGCGGCATTGTCCAGCGGTTTATCGAAGGGACTCTTAACCGAGACCGTGATGGCTGTTTGAGGCGCGGCGAGAAGACTCAAACCGACGGACACCAGCACAACGAGCAAAAACAACGTGATTTGTACTTTCCGCATGCGGAAGCCTCCTCCTGTGAACCTTCTCGATGGGTAAATCGACATAGTCGATAGCCAAGCATCAGCCGAGCGAAACGCTTTTCAAATATTCGCGGAAGGGCCCGCCCAGATCTTGGCGATTCAGCGCAAATTCGACAGTAGCCTTCAGAAAGCCAAGCTTGTCACCAGCATCGTACCTTTTGCCCTCAAATTTCAAGCCGAAAATGGGTCGGGTGCGAAGCATGTACTTCAACCCGTCGGTGAGCTGAATTTCGCCCCCGCTGCCGGGCTCAATAGACTCTATGCATTCAAAGATATCCGGTGTGAGTACATAGCGGCCTATGATCGCCAGATTGGAAGGAGCGTCTTCGGCCTTCGGCTTCTCGACCGTATTCTTGATTTCGAACAGGCGGTCTCCAAAAGCTTTATCGGCAACCGGCTGCGCATCGACGACCCCATAGGCTGAAATCTGGTCGCGAGGCACTTCCATCAGAGCCAGGACACAGGCCTGCTTGGCGTTGTAGACATCGACGAGTTGTTTGATACAAGGCGTTTCGGACGCGATGATGTCATCAGAGAGAACGACCGCAAACGGCTCGCCTCCCACCAGATCTTTTGAGCGCAGAACGGCATGCCCGAGACCCAGGGCTTCTTTTTGTCGGATATAAGAAACGTCGATGGTGCTCGAAATCGCACGGACAAGAGATAGCATCTCGTCCTTTTTTTTAGATCCGAGCAGTTGCTCCAGCTCGTAGCTGATATCGAAGTGATCTTCAATCGAAGACTTGCCTCGACCTGTGACAACGATCACGTTCTCGATCCCTGACTGCACCGCCTCTTCTACGCCATATTGGATCAAAGGCTTGTCGACCAACGGCAACATTTCTTTGGGCACAGCTTTGGTAGCCGGCAGGAATCTGGTTCCTAACCCCGCGGCGGGAAAGACGGCTTTTCTTACCTTTTGGATCATCACCGACATTATAGGAGTCTCCTTCGTTTTCGTCGGAGACGCCTACATCATCACTTTGGAATCGGACAGTCTTTCTGTCCAGTGGAGAAGCCACGCTAACGGAAGTTTAGCGTTAAAGAAATGGAGATTCGCTAGTCAGGCCCGGCAGAAACTGCCGATCACACAACCGAAGATCACGTGCGAAACAACGATGGAAATCGGCGTCTTGGGTCCGTAGTTTAGGGCCAGGAAGCCGGGCGGCTCCAATTGCCGCATAGCGGTCGGCCCATATCTAGAGCTTGCCATGCGTGGGTGGATCTCCGGCAAAAGCGGCATTCCGACCAGCAGGACGAAGCTAGCCTGGGCCAGCCCAATCAGGCTGCCTTTCCACCACGTGGGTCCTCCCCAGTAGTGAAATGCCACGACGTAGACCAACGCGAAAAGTAGACCGTTCGCAATATGGGATGCAAATCCAAGTACTTTCGCTTTCGAGCGATGGGCGGTGAACAGCGTTCCTACCATATAGGGCAAGCTCATGCGAGTAAGCCGCAAGCCTTGACTTGCCGCTTCAAAAGTAACTTGTGCGAGGGTCGCCAGGACTCCCCAAAACAGCCAATTTTGCCAATTCATCGGACTTTCTCCACTGCTTGTTTCTCGTTCCTGGCGCCGTGGCTCTCTTCCAATGTTTGGCGTTTCTCGATCGCAAGAGCGGCATTGATGAGACCGACATGAGTGAATGCTTGCGGGAAATTTCCGAGCGCCTCACCAGTCTGCGGGTCGATCTCTTCCGCGTATAGATCGACGTCGTTCGCGTAGCTTAGCAGCTTCTCAAACTTCTTTTTCGAAGCATCCAGAGCCCCACCTCCCATGGCCAGATACTCGGCCGCCCAGAAGCTACAGATACCGAAGGCGCCTTCTTCCGGCTCTTTTTCTATGCGGTAACAATAAAGCAGGTCTCCTCCGGCCCCGAGCTTCTCCTCAATCCGCTCGTAAGTTTATTTAAGCCTCTTCGAGGACGGTTTATCGAAGTTATGCCAAGCCATCAGCAGCAGCGTTGCGTCCAACATCTTTGATCCAGGCTCGCTGGTATAGCTACGAAGCTCTTCATTCCAGGAATGACTCTCGATATCTTTCCGAATCAACTCCCGAGTGTTGATAAAGCCATCCACTTTTGGGATCTTGAGCAGTTGGTTTTCATGCAGCCCAATGAGTTCATGCAGCGCTACCCAGCAGAGCAGGCGCGAATGGGTATGAATGACAGGATCGCCCCGCGGCTCCCATATCCCGGCATCTGTTTCCTGCCAATGCTTGTATACATATTCTCCGAACCCAATCAAAACGTGCGCAGTTTCTTTATCGATTTGCTTTGTGCGGCCGATAACTCTGGCTGAGCCACAAATCACTTCACCGTAGGTATCGAGTTGCACCTGCTCACGGGCGTCGTTACCTATCTGTACGGGTCGCGAATGCCGATAGCCGGACAAATGCTCCAGCTTCTTTTCATCCTTTACCGGATTTCCGAAGAGATCGTACATCACCATCAGCTTCGGTTGCGTCAGGCGGGTGGCATGCAACATCCACTCAGTGAAAGCTTCTGCCTCTTCGCCGTAACCCGTCGCGCATAGTGCCTCGATAACCAGAGACGCATCCCGCAGCCAGCAGTAGCGGTAATCCCAGTTGAGCTCGGCCCCAAGTTTTTCGGGGAGTGAAGTGGTGGGGGCAGCGACGAAGGCTCCAGTTGACGCAAATTCCAGAAGTTTAAAGCGTCAGGAGGCTCCGCGTTACTGCTTCGGCATATGGTTCTTTGTAAGTGCACTTACTTGCCCAGTTACTCCACCATGTAACAGTTCGTGCGAGGCTTTCTTCAGCCTGCTCTAGAACCGGGAGAACTTCAGGCGACTCTTGCGAAAAAGTCAAGCTGAGCGGAAGTATCTCACCGGCGCGGAGATGGACCGTTGCACTGGCCGAACTGCCATTTACTTTCCAGCCAAGCCGGCTGTGACATGACAGTAGTCCGTTACCAGCCTCTACCCGGAGCCCCAGCTTACCTTTATCGACAAACTTCACTTGTCGTGCTCCGTAATCTGGTCGGGGAACGTACACAATGCCCACCTCGATATGTCCGTGCACGCACTTGAGAAGTCGGATCACTTGATGATCAGGACATGGATGTGTACGCTTATATTCCTCGTGTGCAATCGGCATAAAATCGGTGAGCAGAAGGCTACCCGTGGTGGTCTCAAAACAAGTCTCTAAAACATTTGTCCGGGCTGTGTATTGACGGCTTGTGTGGAACGTGCCGGTGGGACAAGCTTGCCAGTAACCGCCTTTTTCTCGATCTAGGAGCGCGGCGAAAACGGAGGGGCTGTCAAAACAAGGCCAGCACAGCCAATCGAGCGAGCCCGCCTTGAGATGAGCGCGGCTGCGCGGCAATCACCGATTACTGCATAGTCGCCAATAGAACTGAATCCGGAACGGGCCGGTCCGCTTGCGCTCGGATCCGCCGCTGCCCAGCTGTCTGCGCTAACCATTTGGACGAACCGCGTTACTCGCTTCGGACGCTTTGATCTCTACTCGCACGAACTCCTTCAATAAGCAGGAGAGCGTCGCCGGAGCCTCTAATGGCGGAAGGTGACCACAATTTGGAAGGTCTACGAGTCTGGCGCTGGACAGCTGGGGCATCGTAAGACGCCGTTGAATGGAGGCCGGCAAGGCAGGATCATTTTGACCGGTGACTAGCAGCGCAGGGTACTCTAACGTTCCCACGCGATCCGACCAGTCTTCATAACTGCCCATGCTTCAGCCATGCTTCCCACGCCTGCGTCGGGACCTTGAGATTGTCCTCGATGGCACGTTCGTAAAGCGAAGGAGGGAGTTGCTGAGCGGTAATTGTTTTGATCAATTTCTCTGCGCCGGAACGCGTGCCGTGGCTCTGCAGCATTTCTTTACGAGCTTGATCTTCGATCGGCTCCGGACCGGGTGGAGACGGTGTGACCAGCACAAGCCCTAACAGACCGGCTGGCCGGCGAGCGGCAAAGCCAGCGCCACCTTGCCGGTCATGGAATGACCGACCAGCACAAACCGGGCGAAGGCTCTCGTCGCAACGAATGTGGCGAGTTGGTCCACCATGTCTTTCACCGTGAAGCCGGTGAGTGACGTCGCCTCGCCGAAGCCCGGCATGTCCGCAGCGACGCAGCGATGTTTGTCAGCCATCGTTGCCATGACCTCTTTCCATTGCCGGGCTGACCCGCCGAAGTGATGCAGAAAGAGAAACGCAGGATCGCCAGATCCTAATTCAGTTGATGGAAGTATAACGAGATGGTCGTATCGGGCGTAAGGCGAACGGCAGCGGCAGCTTGATTCTTCCCGTTTTCTCCTGCCGAGTCATTCGAAAAGCGCCAAGAAAAAGTTACGGAACCCAGTGATTGGTAATTGTAAGAACAACAGCGGAGATCTACCGTAACTTCCCTAGTGGCTCGTCTCGGAGAAACAATTAGCATTGGGGCGACGTCTATTGTGATGTGCCCTTCACTGCCGAGGCAATCGTTTTGACGGCCGATGAGCGAGTCGAGTTGGAACAGATAACGCAATCCCGGACGTTACCTGCGGGTGATGTCTTCCGGGCGCGGCTCATTCTTCTGCTGGCCGACGGATTGCGGTACCGAACGATACAGGAGCGGCTCGACACCACGGCCCCGACGATCTCGCGTTGGAAAGAGCGGTTTTTGCAAGAACGTGTGGCTGGCCTGCTCGAGATCCGGCACCCGGGCCAGAAGCCCAGCGTGATCACGCCGACGTTGCAGGCCACAGTTTTAGATGCGACACGGCGCAAGCCGAAGGATGGATCGACTCACTGGTCCTGCCGCAAGCTAGCCGCGCAACTCGGCGTCAGCAAAGACAGCGTGCAGCGCCTCTGGCAGCGGGCCGGTTTGAAGCCGCATCGATTGGAGCGTTACATGGCCAGCAATGATCCGGAGTTGGAACGCAAGGCGGCCGACATCATTGGCCTGTATTTGCATCCGCCGCAACATGCGGCCGTGTTCTGTGTAGATGAGAAATCGGCCATTCAGGCGCTTGACCGGCTCGACCCGGTTCTGCCGATGTCGCCGGGTCGAGCCGAGCGTCACGGCTTCGAATACTATCGCCACGGAACGTTGTCGCTGTACGCCGCGCTCGACGTGCACAGTGGCAAGGTACACGGCAAAACAGCGCCCCGTCACACCAGCGACGAGTTTGTGGATTTCCTCGACGGCGTCGTGGGGCTGTGCAGACCCAGGCAGGAAATCCATGTCATCCTCGATAACCTCTCGGCCCATAAAACGCACAAAGTCGCCAGTTTCCTCGAAGACCACCCGAACGTGAATCTCCACTTCACACCAACCTATTCGTCTTGGCTCAATCAGGTCGAGATCTGGTTCTCGCGCATCGAACGCGATGTGATCGCACGCGGCGTATTCACTTCCGTCCGCGATCTCGCGCGCAAACTCATGCGTTACGTTCGCGCCTACTCAAAAACAGCGCGACCGTTTCGATGGAAGTACTCCGACGTCCGCCGCCGCGTTCCAACATGCTAATTAATTCACTGCGACAGGCCACTAGTCGGTTTGCAGAATACTAAGCTGAGCCCGGGCGCGCAGGGTAGTTGAGGAGACGCGCTGCTCGATATGGCGATCAAAATGAATGAAAAATTCACCGATCTCCTCTACTCTTCGCAGATTCTTGTCTCCACGCGCAAATTACTATTACAGCGGCTTGAGAAAAGGGCGGATTATCAACCTCGAGCCATTCGCCCTGCTCTCTATGTCGTTCTTCAGGCGGCGCTAGGAAGATTAATTCCTCAAAGCGATCGAGCGGAGCCGGTTGACATTGCAGCTAGTGTGGATGAACAGCATTTTCTCGGGCATGGCAACGGTTGGCGTCATGCCGATATGCCTGCTCATAAGCAATCATTGGAGCTCGGCCTGGAGTTGTTGGAGCAAGATACCTTTCGCTGCTACGACACAGCTTTTGCGCAGCTCAGTCCTGACCGACAGGACTCGCTCTTGCGCGAACTGCAGAGCGGCGAGGTCCGATGGTCGGCGCTCGATTGCCGGCGATGGTTTGAGGAACTCCTCGTGGCTGCGACGTCCGCATTTGTCTCGCACCCTGCGACATTAGCCGAAATCGGCTTTAGCGGGATTCACCTGGGTTGGAAAAGGGTTGGCCTGAACGAAGGAGAATCATGGGAACCGCAAGCTCGATGAACGGGTCTGCATCGTACTTGAACGATGAACTGGTCGATGCGGTCGTAGTTGGAACCGGAGCAGGGGGCTCTCCGGTATTGGCGCGGCTGGCCGTGGCGGGGCTTTCGGCAGTCGCTCTCGAAGCGGGCCGCCAGTGGAACCCCGCTGAGGAGTATGCTTCCGACGAAGTATCGCAGCGCGAGCTGTTTTGGCTGGATGAACGTTTGAGCGCAGGCGCCGACCCGATTGCTTTCGGAGGGAACAACAGCGGTTGTGGCGTAGGCCGCTCCACGTTGCATTATGGCGCCTTCACGCCTCGCGCCCAACCGCAGGATTTCTGCCTGCGCACTGATTTCGGACAGGGCGAGGATTGGCCATTGTCTTACCGGGACTTAGCGCCTTACTACGCCGAGGTCGAGAACTTCATCGGCGTTTCTGGTCCAGCTAACTATCCCTGGGGCGCAGATGTAGCATCCCGCTACTCACTGCCGCCTCTGCCCTTAAATGCGCCTGCTCAACTCATGCAGCGCGGCTGCCAACAACTCGGAATCGAAACGGCGGCCTCTCCCAGCACCGCACTGTCAAACCCTTACTTTCGAAGCGAATACGGTACACGGCCGGCTTGCATCAATTGCGGTTTCTGTCATCAGGGATGCATCAACGGTGCGAAGGGAAGCATGGATCGAACCTATCTTGCCGCAGCCCGATACTCCGGCGCGGAGATCCGGCCTCACTGTTTTGTTCATGGCTTCGAAACGAACGCCGGTGGACTGATCACCAGCGTCTTATACCGGAAGGGCGACAAAGAAATGCACCAGCGCTGCCGAACTGTATTCCTTTGCGCCGGGGCAATCGAGACACCTCGTCTTCTTCTTTACCAGGGATTGACAAACTCCAGTGGGCAAATAGGGCGGAACTTCATGGCTCACATCGCGACTCAGGTTTGGGGGCAATTCGAAGAAGAAACCCGCCCCCACAAAGGCTTTCCCGCGTCGCTCATTTCTGAGGAGAATGTCCGGCCTGAGAAAGCAGACTTCGCCGGCGGATATCTCTTGCAGAGCCTCGGTATCGTGCCGGTCACCTGGGCCCTGCAGGTTACTCGCGGTCGCGGATTATGGGGAGATGCTCTGCGCAATCATTTGCGAGGCTATAACCACGCCGCTGGCATCGGCGTCAATGGCGACTGCCTGCCCTCGGCCGAAAATTATTTGGGGCTTTCCGACGAACGCGACAACAGAGGGCTTCCTAAACCGCGTATCTATTTCACTCAAGGCCCCAATGAGCGTAGAATGCGCGATCACGCTGCTTCAGCCATGCGAGACATCTGGAGCGCCGCCGGAGCTTCCGATATCTGGACCTTTGATCGTACTGCGCACACCATCGGAACCTGTCGCATGGGAGTAGACGCCGGTTCTGCTGTCGTCAACCCGTACGGCCGAAGCTTCGATGTCCCTAATCTTTGGATATCGGATAATTCGACTTTTCCCAGTGCATTGGCCGCCAATCCTGCGCTGACCATCATGGCTCTAGCGCTGCGTACAGCCGACTATTTCCTCGCTGGAACTTGAGCCTTGCTTACTTTTCAAGAGCACCCTTCGAAACGAACCAGCGCCTCACGGCTTCCGTGCCGGCGCCGTACATTCCGTGCGTGATCAATTCGCTAATAATCTCTTTCGCGCCCTGATTCCAAGGTGCGGGTGACACGCCGAGAGCGGGCAGAGTGGACTCATGTGTCGACAGCATGACCACCCAACCGAACAGCACACGTACCCGGCCGTTACTTGAGGAAATTTCTCGGCCAGCACGCTATAGATTCCTCCCAGTCCGGCGCTGAACGTCCAATGGAAAAACTGCGTTGCCGCCAGCTTCTGCCCCTTGGAGAGAGAACGCTGAAGAAGCTTCTCGGCGATCAGAGCAGGTGGAGGCTCCTCGCCAGGCTTACGAGGCGGGATAATTACTTCTCCCACCAACTTTGCCGCGCCGCCCACTACGCCTCCCAACATTCCAATCAGAAAGGCTCTGCGTAACTGTGTTTTTTTCTGCGGAGAACTAGCTTGAATCATAGTTGGCGCCTAAAACTTCGCGACGAGAAATAGGCCTGCGATCATGATTACGGCTCCCACGATTCGGTCAATTTTTGCCGGGTGCTGCTCAAAACCGAGCGACCCGAAGTTGTCCAGAACGACCGAGAAGATAATCTGCCCAGTGACTAGCAGACCGGTCATGGTGGACGCTCCTAATTTCTCGCCGAGTGTCAGCTGAATCATCACGTTTCCCGCGCCGAAGGCGCCTCCAATCCAAGCCCACCAAGGCACTCCGCTGAATTTCGCAAAGTCTGGAACGTGAACCCGGAAGAGGACGGAATAAATCGCCACAACTGTTGCTCCGCTCAGATAGCTAAACCACAGCGGCGGTACAGATGCGCCCAATGACTTTTTCAGTTCAACGTTGCTGCCGCCCTGCGTCACGGCAAGCGCTCCGCCGAGAATGCCAACTAAGTAGAGAAGAATCGATCCCATGCGCGTCTCATTGTGCTCTTCGGGATCAGCGGGAGCGAAGTTACGGTTTCAGAACGTTGCTTGCGTTTGTTGAGTCTTGTCCAATGCAGGATCAGCCTGAACAGGCATGAGCGTCGCATACTCAGGATGAAACTTCAGGGTGCAAAATGGAAAGCGGGTGAGGTGCGGTGTGAGGGGGCGAAGCAGGGGTGTTCGTTGAAATTGTTGTTGGTTCTTGTGCTAGTTGGCGGGTTTTTGCGGGTAGTGATGATGAATGCTCAACAAGATTCCAGTCACGAAGAACCGCCGAGTCGGCGTGTCCGCGGGCGCGGCTGCGTGATTAATGGCGTAGAGAATGGCTGCTTTAGTTTGAGAGACGAACAAACAGGCCAGGTCTACACCTTGCTGTTCGGCTCTCAGAAAGCTCCACGGACCAATTCCGCGATCTCGTTTGAAGGCGTCGAATACAAAGGCATGACCACCTGTCTGCAAGGGAAAGCAATCGAGGTCTCGAAATGGTCTAAAGTCAAAGGCCGGTGCGGCTCTTAAAAGAGACTAGTCCAGCTGTATGCTTCCGCATCGGTCTTCCGACAGACCTGGAGGTGATCGGGTTGGCCCGGCGGACTGTTTTGATACCAAAATTGGCCGCGATTCTTTTGGGAACAGCCCGGCTGCGGCTTATTGCCGGGGTTGCCGGAGAGTTGTGAGTAGCTGGAGACATTACCAAGAAGAATCGGTCGGGATGCGGCGCCATCGTAGTAGAAAGGCTGGTTGTCTTCAGCGAAAACGTCGCCGGTCCGAGGTTTAGAATATGGCACCTCTCCACAGCATCCGTTCGGCAAATTCAACGAAGCGCCCCATGCGCTTCCATCGCCTGTTCCCGCCGGCCTGAGCTGTAATCCGGAACCCGGCTTCATGACACCGAACCGTCCGGAATAAGATGCGCTTGGAAGATGCGCGAAAAGGTTTGAGTCTTCGTGGCCCGCAGGAACAAGCATTTGAGACGTGCCGAAGAACCTATTGTTCTGCGCAAAGGTTCGAATCGTTATCGTTTGGCTATCCTCATCGAACGTACTGTTAGTCACTTTGTCGAAAGATGAAGAATTGTTGGCGCTTCCACTTACAGTATTGTTTGAAAATCTAGCTCCATCTAAAAGAACGCCGGTTGAGCTGTAGAAAATGGTAGTCGCACTCGAGGATGCATACGAATTGTCTCGTACGCTCAGGTGAGAGATTCTTCCGGCGTTCGTTTGCGCGCCGTTAGTAAAGCGAGCAAAGTTCGATCCGTTTTCAACTCGGCTCGATAGAATTTGTACAGAACTGTTTGTCCCGCCATCGCTTCTCGGACCCTCAAAAATGAATCCGGCGCTGGTGTCGTTCGCGTTTGTCCGCAAACCGATATACATGTTTTGAAAGCTGTGATCGCCAACGCCCGAGGAGCTCAGAACGTCTGTAACACCCGCTGAATTAGGTTGATAGTTAATGATGTGGTTAGCGATCATCCACAAACTTAGGTTAGACGCACTGCCGCGCTGACAGTTTTTTTCGCATACTCGATAGTTATCCTGATCGGCTGTGTAAAATACGCTGGCCGCTCCGCCGCCCATTAGGGACATAGTGTTTGAAAGCCAAAAGTTTTCTTCCGAACTGATCGAATAGACCGCAGCCACTTTGTAGCTTCCTTGAATGGCTAAATTCTGTATAACGTGATTACCTGCCGCGCCGTTCGTGCTGTTTCGGATCATCAAGATACCTACTTTCGCCGGAGACTTAGGGTCGGTGGTGAGTGTGAAGCTGCGCAAGGTAACGCCGGTCACGCCTGTCAGCCTGATCACGGCGTCGTTTCTGCCGGCCTTGGGAGGGGGCGAGTAATTGACGAAGCAGGCATTTGAATTCGTTCCTTCCAGCACTGTCTGGCTCGGAATATCGAATCCCTCACGGATATTAAAGAACGTGCCGATTTTCCCGGCTGGATCGCAAGGCAGGATTATTCGCGTTCCCGGATGAACAGCGGCATAAGTCATCGCCCGTTTAAAAGCCGCCGTGTAATCACCCTCACCTTGTTGTCGGAAGTCATTGATACTGATGGATTCTTGATTCCTCTCCTGTTGTGTGCGAGGCGTTCCGGTAGGAAAGTTGTAATCACCTTTTTTTGCTTCCATTCCTTCGCTTTTGGAAGATTGGGCGGGGGAGAAGATCGGAAGAAAAAGACCGAGTAAGAGGCTAAGGATCCGGAGTAGGTGGAGAGATGAGAAAAAAGAAAACGTTAGGATGCGCATACATTCAAAATTCTGTAATTTACGGCCGAGCCCCTAACAATCCGGTGAGACCTCTTGGCCCTTTCAAGTACAGACATTAATATGAAGATGAAGTTATTAATAACGGGAATTACTTTCTTCCTGTCGCTGTATTCGATTGCTGCACAGCCGTCGACTAACTTGATGGTGAACGTAGAAAGCTACGGTGCGGTGGCTAACGGCACGACCGACAACTCGAATGCTATTGCGAACGCGATTTCAGCGTTGCATCCCGGGCAGACGCTGTTTTTTCCATGTACCACCGGCCAATTTTATCTGGTCAAATCGCCGATCAATTTCGGCTCGCTCAAGAATATTCATCTCGAGGGGTCGGGTTCCGGATGCGATCTTTCTTATGCCGGATCTACTTATCAGCCGGCAGCTTTCAATTTTGTCGGAGCATGGTCAATAGATGTGCGCAACATGGATTTTTACAGCTCAAACGGGATTCTGCCGCAAACTATTTTGATGCTTGGCCGACCGACACCTAACAGCCAGTCGGGACAGTTTAAGTTCACAAACGTGCGCGTGGAGGGATGGGCTACAAAAGCGATCGTGTACTCCATCGCCAGCGAAGAGAATTCGTGGATTGCGCCTACGATCATCATTAACGGAGGCGGCGCAAGTTATGCCTTCTACACGTCCTGGAATGACGACTTGGGAGTTGCTAATCTCCCGCAGGGAAGTAATCTCTCGTTGTGGATGCAGAATTTCCATTTGTTTGATTTCTCTCCGAACATCGATCCTACACATTCCCTGATTTACGATGAGGGAAACTCCAGCGGAGCAGGAAACCATACCTACCGAGATGGCTATCTGGCTTCGGGGAACGGGACAGGATTTTCGTTCGGATCGAGCGGCTCTTACATGACTGTTTGGATGGGCTTAACGGTTGACAGCAATCGGTTCGAAGATGGTTATCAAATGTTTAATTTCACCGGCGGGGGGTCTTTCGGAGATATCGCGCTAACTAATAACAAGAGCGCCGGTGTTTCTAAGTACATGATCAACTTACCCAGCACCTGTTACGATTGCACGATCCAGGGGAACAATGTGCAACAAGGCGACCACGCCGTCTCTTCGATCGGCACTCTCGAGAACTCATACGTATCTGAGAATTATCCCGTCACGGTCCAAACGGTCATAAACTCTCATCTCTTCGATAGATTGCATGGAACCGTACAGGTATCCAGCGGGGCTCTTCCAGCGTGTTCATCGGCCAATGAGGGAACGATCGGATACTTGAAGGGGTCCGGTAAGGGAAATGGAAGCCTTCAGGTGTGCCAATACTTTTCAGGAAACTATCGCTGGATTGCTCATTAGCGGCACCAGCTTCTTTGAGATTTAGTTCTCAAGTCAAGGCCGAAAAGCTATCCTGAGCTTTCCAGTGGTTGAGAGCCGACGAGTTTGCAAGCAAATGCGTCGGCTCATGGCCCTGACATTGTGATGCCTGGTTAGTTCCACGAGTCGCCACCATCGAGACTGTGCTCGGGGTGCAAAGAATGTCCTGTCCTCAAACGAATTATCATCGAGGCGCCCTTCGAGAAATTCCCCAATTTCGTTCGAGAGAGCGACTTTGTATTCGCTCCACCACGAGACACAAGTCTGTTGTAAATCCTCAATCTTTGCTGGTTTCTTTATCAAAGAAGCTATTAGGGAGCGAGCTTCTCGCCAACTTTTTACGGTCGGCAAGGGATGGTTGTTACCTAGAAGAGCCTTATAGTAGTCGAGAGTGGAGCGACGCTCGACAATCGGAATTGCTCCCTGTTCAAGCGCCTCGTAAACACGAAAACACTCAAGATTCGAATTCCCCATCGGGCTAGGAGCAAATATTGAGTCGCTCAATATTTCGCGATACCGGTCAGCTGAAAGAGGCCTTGCCGGCGAATTGCCCAGGCTCAAGAAACCGCGTAAACGATCAGTCGGATAGATGTAATTAGGGACCACATTCGTCAATTCGCGCACGGCGTCAAGGCGGCTGCTTTTGTTGATCTGTCCCGCAAACGACCAAATGTATTTACGCGAGAGCGCCGGCTTTACGTCTCTCATGGACAGGCCGACGTTGTAACCCAACGGGAGAGGCTTTACGTAAGTCCGATTAAAAACAGAGGACCAGAACTGACGCAAGACAGCTTTGAAGTTCTTATACACTTCATAAGGACCTTCGTAGTTCTCGTCTAAGAAATGAACTAAGAAGGCGTTTTTTCCACGGAACTGTTGGTAATAGGTAGTGTTTCCGTTGTTGATGTACGCTTCGCAAAGGATACAGTCATCAGCCACAAGTTGGTGAGATCCATCGTAAACGTAGTCTTTGACATACGGACCGAAAATCTCCTCAATCCACTCTCGTTCCTGAGGACATTGAGCCTGCCAAATCACGGTAAATCTCTTCTTGACGCGGAGACTACCAACAGGGGCCGGCAGAGCCTCTTGTGAGGTGAACTCAAGAAGATGATTGCGCGCCTGCATTCTCAGGGTTTTTCGGCAACTAGCGTTATCGAGAAGCATGGCCATTTGAGCATTTTGGTCAACCATGTATCGGCAATCGCCGGCAATACCCGAAGAGGCATCGTTACAACCCAGCTAAAGAGTGGGTTGACATAATTCAACGTCCGCATTACAGCTGTTACCTTCTGACTCAAGAAGCCACTACAGTAACTCACTTCACGGGGGATAAATCCGGCCTGTTTACAAAGATCTAACAAAACTTCTTTGGTGTAGCCCTTTCGAACATGACCGCCGTCCTCGGTTTCAGATAGAGGTCCGTCATCGCTTGGCGTCATGGCCCGGTAATGTAGGTAAGGAGCGGTAAGAAGAAGTGTTCCACCGGGACTTAAAGTCCGGTAAATATCAGACATTAATTTTTGATCGTCAAATATGTGTTCGATATTTTCGAAACAAATGACAATGTCGAAGGAATTATGCAACAAGGCTGCTTCGTCGAGCTTACGGACATCCAGGATCTCGAATTTAGCAAGGGGAGCTTTAGCGAGGGCTGCACGCTGCGCGGCAACTGACTGATTTCTGAAATCCCAACTCAAGCCGAGGGCCCGATAACCTCTCCTGGCAGCTCCGATAGTGAACGCGCCAGTTCCACAACCCACGTCCAAGAGACGTTTCGATCCAGCCGGTATGCGCGGAATGTGCTTCGTCAGCCAAAGCCAACGATCAACCATAAGCGTGTCGCCATGTAGGAGGGCCGCTCGATATCCGAAAAGCTGAACGAGCAGATTTTTAGAATTGCTCTTCTGTTTGGTTGGAACATTGTGGTCCGCGGTAATAAGATCTGTTGTTTCCATGTGACGTCTCTCGATTCGCCTACGCAACATCAACGAGTGTCTTACGACCTGCCACTCTCACTTGGGCCGAGATCCAGCTGAAGGTTTTTTCCAAACCTTCTCGCAGAGGGCGCGATGGTTTCCATCCAAGCCTTTCGCCGATCAGGCGACTGTCGGAGTTTCGGCCGCGAACACCCAGCGGACCGGCAATATGCTGGATCGATAAGTTTTTCTCGGCGATGTTCATCACCAGTTCTGCGAGCCTGTTGATGGTGACCATTTCCTCGGAACCGATATTCACGGGACCGCTGAAATCAGAGTCCATCAGACGCCGGACTCCTTCCAGGCACTCATCGATATAGAGGAACGAACGAGTCTGTTTGCCGTCTCCCCAGATCTCAATGGATCCGTTCTTCGAAGCTTCCGCGACTTTTCGGCACATTGCAGCCGGAGCTTTCTCGCGACCGCCAGTCCAAGTACCTTCTGGCCCGAAGATGTTATGGAATCGGGCCACACGGACTTGGATTTCGTAGTTTCGCGCGTAAGCAAAATAGAGCCTTTCGCTGAACAATTTCTCCCACCCGTATTCGCTGTCCGGAGACGCCGGATAGGCGGAATCCTCTGAGCATTTGGGATTGTCAGGATCCATTTGATTTAGTTCCGGATACATGCACGCGGATGACGAATAGAAAAACTTCTTTACGCCGGCTAATCGACCGCACTCCAGCATGTTTAAATTGATTGTGGCGGAATTGTGCATCACCGCCGCATCGTGCTCGCCGGTGAAGATATAACCCGCGCCTCCCATGTCGGCAGCCAGCTGGTACACTTCATCGATTCCGCGCACCACCTCGCGCGCGACGTTTCTGTCACACAGGTCCCCGACAATAAACTCGTCCGCGTAGTTCTTGCTGTACTCGTGTTGTTTTATGTCTACGCCACGCACCCAATAGCCTTCGGCTTTTAATCTCTTAACAAGATGGCCGCCAATAAACCCACCGGCTCCGCTGACCAGCAAGTGTTTCATATCTAAGTCTCCTTTGAGAGTTATAGGTTTAGCATTTACTACGTCGATCAGACTTGGATTTTTTAGAGCTGCATAGCTGATATGACGACACGCTTAATAAGCGCCGTTGGCGGTTATTACCGCTTTGATCGTCTTTACGAGAATATAAAGATCTAACCAGACGGACCAGTTTCTCACGTAATATTCGTCAAAAGCTACACGTTCCTCGTAAGTCGTGTTATTACGGCCGGACACCTGCCAGAGTCCTGTTATGCCGGGGCGGACACGAGTATAAAGATCGTAGCCATGTCCGTATCTATCGATCTCGGCTTTTACAATCGGTCTCGGACCTACAAGGCTCATCTCGCCTTTGAGGACATTTAGTAACTGCGGTAACTCATCAAGACTGAACCGACGCAACCACTTTCCTATCCTGGTAACTCGCGGGTCTTGCTTGAGTTTGTGTTCTCTTTGCCAGACACCGAAAGCATCCGGGCGGGAACGAAGGTATTCCAAAAGAACATCATCGCCGTTTTGAACCATCGTGCGAAACTTGAGAGCCTTAAACGTGTTACTGCGCAGCCCATAGCGCGCGTGCCCATAGAAAATAGGTCCCTTCGAGGTCAGCTTTGTCAACACGGAAACGACGACAAATATCGGGCTGAAGAGCAGTAGACCAAAAGAACTGAGGCTGAAGTCCATTATTTGTTTACCGAGCGCTGAACTCTTATGAAAGAGGCGCTGAGGAACCTCCAGTCCGATCTCTCCACCGATCTCACGCGCTATTACGCCTAAACTGCACAGACCGTTTAAGTCATGTATAAGCAATACGTGGCGAAAGCCTGTACAAAAGTCCTGGATAATTCGCTTCACTTCGTGGTTTGGCCCTTGCGGCATCGCCAGGATGGCATAGAGAGCTGACCGGCTCGCAGCAATGCCAGGAGCCTCCGAAAAGCCACCAAGCACAGGAGGCAAATCCTCAGCCCATGCCAACGGTTGTTGCTCGGTAAGAATCCCTTTTAGCCGTATACCGGACCCTTTTCGGTTCATCCGTCGTGCTACTCGTTCAGCTGCAGGTCCGCTACCTAAGATGATCGCGGAAACGCCCCACCGACTCTTTCGCGCCAGGAGATACCGTCCGACACGACGAGCCACCAGAACAGCGGGAGCCCCACACAACCAGGTGATTAGGAACACCGACCGCGAGTAGCTATCAGCGTTTCTCCAAAGAAATGTGGAGGAACAAATCAGGAGGAACACGATAGTAATACATTGAAAGATCCGACGCATCTCCTCGGCCGGGTGCAGCAATAACCCCGGGTACAACCCTTGTATGAAGAAGGCACCGAGGAACAGACCGACAGCCGGAAAGAGTTCCAAGTAGAAACTCAACGCATAGCCAGGATCAACCAAGTAGCGTCCGATTACCACAAGCCAATAAATAATTGCCAATGCAGCGAAGTCAATGGCAAGCATGCAGGCGCTTGGATTGCAAAAAAGTCCAGTGTCAGGTTTTATGCTGGGGAGAGCGGAGACAGCTAAGGCAGGTTTAGCGCCCATAGGGAACCTCAGTCAACTTAAGGAATACTGGCGTGTGGTTAGATCCTAAGCCACTCTCGGAGCAGCTGCTCGCATGAGAATGGCTTCAAAAGTAGGAGCGATGGTTCGAATGTTAAAGGCGTGCTCGGCGTATTCTCTGGCGCGCGCCCCTAAAACGTTTCGGTACTCAGGTTGAGATATAAGTGTCTTTGCGGCTTCAATCCAGGCAGGGCTGTCGTTAGAACTTACAACGATTCCGCCTCCACTTCGCTCTAAGACTATAGCTGCCAAATTTTCTTTTGGGCCGGCTAGTAACAGTGGCCGCCCGGCGCAGAGATAAGTCAAGATCTTCGACGGAACTGCAAATTGACCGGCATCGGATTCGAGAGTGGCTAATAACACGTCTGCGCTCGCTAAAACTTCAGAGAGTCGGTCGTAGGGCTGGAAATTGAGTAGGATGAGATTATTCAGCCGCGGTTGCCGTTCAAGGTATTCTCGTCCGACACCTTCGGACACAACGACTACGGTGGCGGTGTCTCGCACTTCCATTGCCAGCTGATAAAGCAAATCCGGTCGATGCTTCAGGCCGAGGGTTCCGGAATAGAGCAGGACTGGTTTGTTGCCAAGTCCGTTCGCAAGGCTCCACGAATTCTTGCGCGGCCGGATAGTTACTTCGTCGAGCGGGGCCCAGTTTTCCATCACCGATATACGTGACTTCGGGACGCCCCAGCTGGTTAGTAAGATCTCAAAACCCGGAGAAATGACAACTGTCGCATTACTGCGCGAAGCGACAGCCTTCTCGAGAATGCGAAACGGTTTACTCAGTGGTTTACTTAAGCTACGGAACGTACGGCGAAGGACAAACTCTATCGCCTGGCAGTACACATCCTGAACCCAATGGACAAATGCTATGTTGTTCTTCCGGCAGTGCCAGAGTAGCTCCGCTTGTACGTCAATCGGAGTGTTTCCCGACAGCACGACATCCGGGGCTAAACGCCGGATAATATCTCTCATATCGTTCGCGTATTTACGTTGGGTTAGGAAGCGACGATGTACCGAGTACTTCCGAAAACGCTGTGAAAGCTGAACCGGCTCTACTTGAAAGCGCTCTAAATCCAAATCGGATCGGAGTAAGCGCCCCTTGGGGCCAGGTAAGCCAGTTGGATAAGAGTGAGTTACATGATGTCCCAAAGCGGCAAGTTGACGGCTTAACTGAATCTGGAACGGGTGGCCTGCGAAATCGTGAACTAAGCACCGCATGAATTTGTCTCCCGGAGAAGGCTGGGCCTTACGCCGAACGTTTGGCTCGGTCGTCGCGCAAAAGATCGAAGAGTCGTCCGCAGCTCGACGAAATATCGAAATAAGTCTCAAAGCACTTTCTCGCGTTGTAACTCATCTCCGTTTTTCGCCGCGGTCCTAACTCACTCCATTGCTTCAGCAGTTGGATTGTGCCAGGCAGACTGTCGGGAGCAATTAGTCCTGCCTTTTGGAGATCGATTTCTCTCCAGATGTTGACTTTATTAGAGATCAGAACGGGAGTGTGACAGGCCAATGCTTCGACAACGCTTATGCCGAAATTTTCCTGGTGGGATGGCAGAATATACGCTTCCGCGGCCCGCATTGCTAACCACTTGGAATCGTTATACAGAGGACCTGTCCACAAAAGGTGACCAGAGACTTCAGCTTCTTCGGCCATCCTCTTCAGCGATTCAATCATGGCCTTCTCACCAGGCCCTGCAATTACAATCACAAAGTCTTTGTATTGTTGCCTGAGCGGGGAGAGGGCTTTAATCAGCAGATCGATACCTTTTTTCTCGTGAATTCGCGCCAGAAAAAGAATGATCTTTCGCCCTTTAAACCGTTCATACCGTTGGAAGAATTTCGCGGCGGCAGCTTCCTTTTCTTCAGCAACAACCGGCTTCGGAGCATCCGGAATGCCAAAGCCAGTGACCAATGGTCGACATTTGTAGGGCAGGAACGCTCGATGAGCTAGTGTCCGTTCTTCCTCAGTGGTAAAAAGTGTCGCGGTTGCATCTCGCATGACTTTGTGCTCGAACAGCAACCAGTAAAGCGACTTCTTAATTTGCTTCTGCGGGTAGTATTCTCTAAACCAAGGGTCAAGCGCTCCATGGACAAACACGTAATATGGAACGCGGTGCTTTTTGGCTGCCTTCCAAACCGCATAGCTGAAGTACATCCAGATTCCGTTGACAATAACTGCGTCGAACCGCTGAATATTGCCATCAAGCCAGGAATCTAATTTTCCGGAGCGCCCGAAGTTTCCTGCCGCTTTACCTACAGCATGAACAGGTATGTTCCAGGAGTGAAGCCAGCGCGCGTGGGGATCGTCAATGCAGGCTACTTCCGTTTCTATATCGTGTTTACGACCCTCATATGCGATACTCCTGACCGCCTCCACGGTTCCGCCCCAAGCAGGATCAAGTGTACGGATTACATGTAAGGTTCGCATCGCGGATGGTACGACGTAAAAACTGCGGCGCTTTGGATGCCAGTGCGCATGAAGCGCGGTTTTACGGGCCTCGCGGGACTGCCGTAGCAAACCATTCCACGCGGAAGGTCCTGAAGCACAGTGCTGCGGGTTCCGACAACCGCGCCTTGGCCAACGGTTACACCCGGACCTACGAACACGTGGTTAGTCAACCAGACTTCATCCTCGATTCGAATAGGCCGCGCGCTGATCGGGAAAGCAACGTCTGTGTAGTCGTGCAAGCCGGTGCATAAATATATCTGATGAGCCAACGCAACATGAGAGCCCAACGAGATTTCTTCGAGATTATAGAAGGTGCAATCGTCGCCGACCCATACAAAATCGCCGATGTTCAACTTCCATGGATAAGTTACTCGCACGGTTTGCCGCAATCTGACGTTGCTTCCGATTCGTGCTCCGAAAATACGTAACAGAAAGTTGCGCCATCCGTAGCACGCCTGTGGAGAGCAGCGAAAGAGAGTATCTTGCACAATCCACCACAGCTGAACGAACCAGGCGGAACGCCCTCGGAAGTTCGCAGGCATGGTGAATCGTTGTAGATCCTGATATTTTCGTGGGTCTGCGGAATTCATGAATGGCTGTTTCAGACCGGCTTAGTTAGTTTCGTCGCAAAGCTCAAGAACTCGCTTCCTTCGTGCGCGGCTCAGATACAGGGCAGCAGTAATTACGCTTGTTGCTTCATCCAATCGACCGTATTTTCGATGCCTTGTGACAAAGAGAAGGGAAGGGTACCGACTACATCGGCGGTCGAAGACATGTCGTACACCATTTGGACTCTGAGATTGCGGAGTCGAAAAGATGTGAGCGGCGGGTTATACCAGCCAAGCTTCCGACATAGATCGCCAGCTTTTGCGATTGAACTCATAAGCGCGATGGGAGTCTGCCTGATAGGCGGCGCGCCGAACTGCTCTCTGATTCCTTCGGCCATGCTTCCAACTTCAATGGGCTGATAATCCGCGACATAGAAAGTGCGCTTGTCTACGAGTTCAACAGGCTTGTGAGCTAATTGCATGATTTGGTGAACCACGTTCCCAACGTAACCGTAAGTCTTGTAAATCTTCTCGCCTCTGGGGTGAAGATAGAGTCCCCGGCGAACTGCATCGAAGAAACCTTTGTAAGGAATGCCAAACCAAGGACCCCATATCGATGTTGGACGTATAATTGCCCAGGGCACATTTAGTCCGCTAGCTCGCACAATTTTCTCGCCCTCTACTTTACTGGCGCCGTACAAAGTAAACGGGCTGTAGATATCGTCCCGTTCTGGCTTCTCCTCGTTTCTGTGAACGTAGCGCGAAGAAGCAAAGACAACCCGTTGCACCGATGAGGTTGCTTTCACAGCGTGGATTACATTTCTGACTCCGTCTGTATTGGCTTTGTACTCGTCAAGTGACTTTCCCGCCAAGTCACAACGTGCCGCAAGATGGATCACAATATCGGGCTGGAAGCGCGTCATTTGCTGAGCCAAGCTATGTCTGTCCAGAATGTCGCCACTAAAGTGAAGGCGCTCAGCCGGTTTGTCAACGGCCGGCTTCCAGTCATAGTTCAAGGTGTCGACCTGCCGGCTCTGGAGCTGCGCAATCAAGTTAGTCCCAATAAAGCCGGAGCCACCGGTTACGAATACACGGTTCATATTGTTAATTGAAAACGGGCGTCGAAAAAATTGGTTGCTAAGAAAATGCGGCATCAAGCATTTCACAGATGATGTGATAAGAGGCCAGATGAAGTTCCTGGATTCGCGCTGTGTTGCTTCCGGGCGCCGCTAAAACTACTGTTGCCAGATCACATGCTTCGCCCCTGCGTGGACCAGTCAAAAGAAAGGTTTGCATCTTCAAATCCAGCGCTTTACGAAAGGCTTTCACAATATTGGGAGAGTTGCCGCTGGTACTGATACCAAACGCTATATCTCCCGGATTTCCTAAAGCTTCAATCTGTCTGGCGAATACATCTTGATAACTAAAATCGTTCCCGCAGGCCGTCATCACGGCTGCATCAGAACAGAGCGAGATGGCCGGAAGAGGGCGACGATTCACCTGAAAGCGGACCACTAACTCACCACAGAAGTGTTGAGCATCAGCAGCGCTTCCACCATTACCGAATATCAGGAGCTTATGTTGCTGACGAAGGGATTCAACGATCATTTGACCCGCGGTGTTGAGATCGTCTGGGTATCCCGAATCAGCGGCCTGACGAAACGAATCACCTATTTCGCGAAAGCGGTCCGCTACGCGATTCGCCGATTGACTCTTGGCGTCGGTTTCCTTAATAGACGCTTTGATCATTGCCTGTCTCCCTCAACGTCGAGTGACCATTTCCTGCTGCTCAACTTGATAATAGCTGCCGTTGATAGTTGAACGTCTACGTAGAAAGCTGCCAGACGAGAGATTGAGTTCCCGTAGCTTTGGATTCGGAGAAAATAGGCAAACCATTGAGCCTCTCCAGGGCGGCGGTAACGATATCTTCCGTCGATATGTTTCTCATGCAGGGGTGTCCTGGGACTGAGCAAATCGCGTTCTTACATCCAGCACATTTTACTTCGCGATAAAGAATAGTATGGTTTTGACCGAGAGGAAACCATCGGGAAAGGCTCTCGCTGATTCGGCTGAAAGTCGAGACGGTGGGTATTCCTAGAGCACCGGCCAGATGCATAGGACCACTATCGGCACAAACGACGAGGCTGCAGTGCTGAAGGAAGGCGGCTGATTCCGAAGGCAGAAAGTCTCCACACGCATTAACGCCAACTCCAGCCGACTGAACGACTTCTTCAGCTGCCAGTTTGTCTTTGTTTCCGCCCAGAAGCACCACCTCTACATTGGCACTCTGGTTCAGTTGTCTTATGACCCCTGTCGCTGTTTCATGGCTCCAACTCTTCGAAGTCCAGTTCGAAAACGGGCAGACAGCAACCATGCGTTTTCTATTTCCGCCGAAGTCGCGTCTAGCAAGCCACTTCTTTACGTTCCGTTTAGCCTCTACGCCGGGTTCAAGATGCGGGGCAGAGCCATAGGTCGAAAACTTTTGCTCCGCCAAATCACCCCACACCCTGCGAAAGCGTAAGAACGCCTCAGTGCCGTGCGAATTCAATTCCGGCTTTGCTGCAAGCGCGTCTTCCGGCAGCGTGTCGAACCCGATGAGCTCCTTGACACCGGCTGCTTTAAAAAATGCCCTATCTCGCTGAACCTGACTTTCTTTGCGATCTGACGGCATTAGATAGACGCAGTAGCGCGGACGAAGATATCGGATCTTACTCACCGCACTCAAGACGGAAAGTCCTCGCACAAACCTTTTTCCAGACCCCTGATAGTCAACCCGATACTTTGGCGCCCATGCCATTTCGAAAACGTTGCTTGGCATGACGTTTAAATGAGTGTCGAAGCGACTGACGAGAACATACTCGGTGCAGTCGGGAAGCAGCTCCCGAAGCGAGCGGAGTACCGGGACGGAGATGATTGAATCTCCGAGAGAACCGATTTGGAAAATTGCACCGAGTTTCTGCATATAGTGTCAGAGGATGTAACTTACTGTCCGAAGTAAATCGAGACTGGAGCACTCAGCCGCCGTAAAGCTGGGAAAGCCTTGATCGAGGGCAGGAATAGGCGCGTCAATCGACCCAGATAAAACAACAGTAATATCAGGAATGGAGCTTCCATTGATGTAATAAGGCCGGCTACGGGATCTTCAATCAGCGAATGCTGGTAAAAAGTAACCAAAAGCAAAAACCAGATCGTTGTGCCCGTAGGCGAGCGACTCCACTTCGGATTCCGGAACCAGAAGCGAAAACTATAGTAGAAAAACCAGAAGAAGAGGATACAGCCAAAGAAGACGCCCAGATAGGAAAAGGCGTTATACAGGTTCGCCATGATGCCGTAGGCCCACTGTGTCGTCAGATCTGATGGACCGGCGTCGCCAGCAATGTGGCCTAGTAGGTTGCCCGTTGACCAAACAGGTTTGTCCGGATCGATGAAGCTCGGAACTATCAATCTAAAACCCCAGACAATGGTTTCCCAACCCGTGAAGGCGTGCTGTTCTTCCGTTGCCGAGATCAGCCTGTCTGCCTCGCCTACCATCGCCAACCGGCTGAAAGCTTCCAGGGACTCGCGGCCGAGATAGGACCGTTTGGAAACTTCGACTTTAACTGAGTTGTTCTTGCGAAACTCCGGATCCGTCAAAGTCTGCCAGAAGACATCTTCCATAACGGCTATTCGGGCCGATAGGTCACCCTGGCGTCCACCGTTGTAGCGCACATACTGTGAATAAGGATAGATGATTGCGCTGTAATAAAAGACGCCGGCGGCAGCCAGAGCCCAAAGTCTTTTATCCGCGAAGCCATAGCGAAATGCGCTCACGACAATATAGAACACAAACGGTTCCATCGCATCCTGCTTGTTAGTGGTCATGACACCCACCACCGCGCCTAGACCAAGCACGAACAGAGTTAGCGGATGAGTCATAAAACGCCTGCCGCCTCGAGCCCAGGCGAAGTACAGCGCAGTCACAATCGCGAATGACTTAAATCCGTTAAAAGCTCGCGCAATCCCAAGAATTCCGCCTGTCTGAACTCCTTCTCCGCCAAGATCGGATCGCAGGCTAACCAGATAGCCTCCGTATCCAAGAACAATCAGCACCAGTGTCAGCGAGAAGTACATCCGAGCTCCGTTAATACTGGGAATCGGAGTCCACTGTAAAATAGGAGTCCTTCGCTGGAGCCACGTTCCTATCAATACACCAAGGAAGCCAAGCGCCATGACCGTAGAGGTTGTGACGGGCGCCAGCAATCCTAGATCCGATGGTTCGAATAGCGCAATCTTTAAGGCGACCGCAATCAGAAGGAAGTGAGTAATCAATAAGGCATTCAGTAAACCCGCAGCCGACAGCAATCCTCCGCCCACCGGGATGGAATACAGTCCACAAATGATAGCGCCAGTAAGCAGCCCCGCTACTTGTAAGTTGGTGCCGGTAAGCAGCTGACCCACTAAATAGACAAGTGAAAGGATTACGAGAATGGCGTGAGTTTTGTAAGTCATTCAAGCGCCGGGACAACTTCAGTAAGGTTCAGTTCATGGACCGTTGAGAGTATCTTTGAGAGAATCTGCTCATTCATCAGCCCGTTGGTAAGGCAGCGGATTTGACCATTCCTCGCCACCCGAGCTCGCCAGGGTTCATTGCTTAATAGCTGCCGGCACCGGTCCGCGCATTCTTGGGCATCAGTCCAGAAGACGGCTTCCTCATCCTCTTTGTAAAGACGTAAGTGTTCGGACGTTCGCTCGGCACAGAGTACTCCGCCCAGGCGCGGGATCTCTACTGATCGCGTAGTCACCATATCCCGGTTACCTTTTGAAAGCAAACCAAGGCAGACTTTGGAACATTGCACAGCGAAAGCATAGTCATCGGAGTGGTGGATGCCTGGCCCTCGCCAATGCTTTTCAAGTAGAGTCCATTCGGGAGCTTTTTGCCATCGATCTCCATAGATCGTTAAGGGAACACCAAGCTCGATCAGGCGCACAAGTAAGGGCCCGCGTTCCGGCATCCAAGTACCGACGAACAAAACGTCGGCTGCCCATTTCTGACGGATTTGCTCCGAAATATGCCTAGGCGCATGAGCAACTTCATCGCAAGACATGCCGATTAGGAATGTCCTGCGCGCGCCGGCTCTCTGCGATTCCTCCTTGTTACACGGTCGCACCACAATCACGAGATCGTATTCCGAGAGCGCCGCCAGATACAGACGCCATTTTCTGCTATCTCGCGACCCGTAGGGATCGTCAATGTTGTAATTGATGACGGTCCCGAAACGTCGCTTCAGTTCACGCACCAGCAACGGGCCGACAAGAGCTCCACCATCGACATATACTAGATCGAAATCCTTCTGAGCAACCTCGGACAAAACGCAACGCCGGATGCGATCTTCGAAAAAGAACCCGCCTGTTTCAAAAATCCACTTGTCGATGACCGAGTTAGCGGGAAGGAACTGTCTTGGATCGAGAATCCAGACGCTATGCCCCAAACGCCTGAGCGCGTCCGCACGTTGCCGGCTGGTACCGGATCCAGGACCTAAATATAAAATCGAATGGTTGCCGATCACTGAACCGAATCTTATTGAGACTGAATAAGTGAAGAAAAAATTCGATACATGTTATCGCCGTAGGTGTCCCAACCCCTAATCAATTTAACTCGCTCCAGGGCTGCGATACTCATTTTTTCTCGAAGATCGGGATTGTCGGCAAGCAACTGCAGACGATGTGCGATTGCGTCGACATCTCGCACCGGAGTAATGAATCCGGAAACATTATCACTAAAAAGATCGGCGCCGCCGGTGTGCTCTGAAGCTATCACCGGACAGCCACATGCCATTGCTTGTGCTTGTACGAGTCCGAAACCATCTTCGATGCTTGGCAAAACCATGACTTGGCTACTGCTCATCAACTCTCTAACTTGAGTTTGAGGTAAGTGCCCCATCACGGAAATGTCACTTCGTTGTCCGAGCCGTCTTAGTAACGGAAGGCAAGGCGGATCAATTGGACCGGCGAAGATCAAGCGCTTCCGACTGTGCTGTAGGAGATCGAAAGCATCTAATAGGTAGCTGATTCCCTTTCTGATCGATATTCTTCCGACGAAAAGAACCTGAAAAGCAGTCTGGCTTGGACGCACGACCGGGAAGAACGTGCTGAGGTCGACGCCATACGGCGCGAGCCTGAGTTTACAACGATCGATGCCCCGTTTCACGAACGATTCGAGTGCAAAGGTTGAAGGAACTGTAATGGCGTCGGCTTCCGCATACTCTTCTTCTTCACGCGCAATGACGCGCGGGTCGGTACCCAGAAACGGCATCTTCTGCAAATCGTGTTCTTCACGCAAAATTTCGTTCTGAAATGTTATGTGCGAAGAGCCTCGGTCACAAACACTCTTGGCGCCGCGCTTTTTGGCGGTTTTGCCGGCCATGGAGGCCGATCCGGAAAGGCCGCAAAAAATATCGCAGTCCGGCAGGTTTCTCGTAACATAGCGGTCGAACCAAATGCGATCCTGCCATTCCCAAAAGAGCTTGAGCGGCCGGTACGGCGGGGCCAAACGCATCATAT
The DNA here is from genome assembly GCA_965276965.1 of Bryobacteraceae bacterium. Classification (GTDB taxonomy): domain Bacteria; phylum Acidobacteriota; class Terriglobia; order Bryobacterales; family Bryobacteraceae; genus Bog-105. The sequence goes on along the minus strand of OZ255713.1, from coordinate 10,398 downwards.
AAGGGGTGTGAAGCCAGGGAAAGGATCGTATACATTTCCGCGGTAAGCGGGCGTTTCTCAATTTGAAATGAGGGTACCCGGTGAAGATAGCTTGGAGCGCTCCATGCCGGTACATCTGCCTGGCCAGGTCAAACGTATGAAATTTTCCAGTTACCGCAAGGACTACGTTCATCGAGCTTTAGTCGAGTATTACTGTCGGCCAGATTCCATCAGTTGGACCACTCGGTCCGCCCAAGCGTCCCAATTGAGGTTACTTTCATAAAAATCACGTGCCGCTGCGGCAAGCTTCTCATAAGCAGTCTTGCTCGAAAACACCTGAAGTATTCGCTCCGCGTACTGCGATGCGCTGGCCGAATCCTCCATTAGAAGTCCAGTCTTGCCGTCTAGGACCACTGACGGCAGAGCATGAATGGCTCTTGAAACAGGGGGTAATCCGAAAGCCTGGGCCTCGGCAAACACCACTCCAAAGCACTCCGCCATTGTCGGAACGATCAAGAAGTGACTACTCAAGAACAAATCCTGCATGGTGTTCCGCTCTGCCTCTTGATCTTGACGCAGGACTCCGTGAATCAGGATGTAGTCGCGAGCACCGGCTATCGCCGGACGACAGCCAACGATGTGCAGTCGAACCTTTATGCCCCGTTCGTGTATCGACTCGGCAACCTGTACAGCCAGCGGCCCGCCCTTTCGTTCCCAATCCTTTCCAACGTAGAGTAATTCTAATACGTCACTGCTGCGTTGAGTAATTCGTTGCAGAATGTTTTCCCTGCTGAGTTTCGGCGTCCAATTTGCGCCTAACTGAACTGCATGGATCTTGTTTCTCTCGATGCTGTAAAGCTGTTTAGCTTGTTCGACGGCCCAATCCGAGCCGAATACCACACCGTTCCATTGTTTCGAGGCAAGACCCTCTCGTTTTGCAAACCGACGACCGGCAATCGGCATGCTTTCAAATTGACGATACGAGTTCTTCCAGGCCAACCAGGGCGCGTCGGCAAACATGAATAAGGGAAGCGATGGTTTATGTAACTCAATCAGACATTGGCTCGAAATCGAAAGCACGGCGTCGGGCTTCTCACGGTCAATGGCCGCTCTTACCTCGCGAGCAAACCCTCTCAACGCGCTCCGAGTCATCCACAACGGGTATCTTGGAGGATTTCCACCTAAAGCAACGCGCAGTAGAACGTCCTTTGGGTTTCTCTTGGGTTTCAGTTTACCTATAACGGTTACCTTCGAAAGTCGCTTTTCGAGCGCGCAACGAAGATGGTATGGCGTCCCGCTCCACGAATCCCGACTGAAAGGATCCTCAAGAGTGGCCAATAGTAGATGATTGATTTTGTTAGGCAACAGCGCCAGTCCGAGTGCAATCTAAAATCTTTGTTGTCGATCGTTCTACCAACCGCGCTCACTGGAGTGAGCTGGGACGTGAAAGAAAACGCTAAGAACAAAGCTGCGAAATGGATCTTGAATTTGCGTCAGCGCACTCCGGAGAACAACCCAGAGCATGCAGGCATCAATTAGTAGAAGGGCAGCCGCGGCCCCGACAATTCCGAAAGTGGGCGTCAATGCCCGAGCTAACAGAAGAGAAGCGGCAGTTGAAGCAAGAAAATAGAAGGCAATTCTTTGGTGCGCGTTAGTTGACATGGGAACCACCGAACTCGTATACCAAAGCGAATTCGCCAATGTCACGCAGAGCAACACGTAAAAACAGGAAGCGTTAAACGGAACAGCGTGATGCATCCAGAGCTTATATAATGTGGGCCCGGCAAGCCCCAGCAAGATCGTGCTGACGAAGGCAGAGATAAGGCCCGCACGGTAGGCATGTCGATGAAGACGCCTTGCGAGAGGAATATTCCCGGCGCCAAACGCCGCTGAAAGTTCCGGCCAAACGGTATGTGCGATTGCTCCCAACATCTGAAAATTTACGCGTGTCAAAGTTCGAAGTGTAGCGAAGGATGTTACTGCAAAAGGCCCGAGTGTGGCGCCTATAACAATAGTGAACCCTTGTAAACTCAGCGCGTGGCCAGCGGGCATAGCAATAAATCCCAGGGCTGGCGCTGCGAGTTTCGTCATCACATTCCAACGCGCATGAAAAACACCAAGCTTCAACCAGGGACTTTTTACCGAGAGAAGAAATCCATAACACAGCGTTCCGAAGAGACGAGTGAATAAGTAAGTAAGCGCTGTGAATAGCAGACTTCCCGTTAGCACTCCTACCGTAGTCGCTGCTACAGCTTCGCCCAGTCTCACCCCGGTGCTGAATAGAATTCCCAGGGCGTAGTTTCCGTCACTCCGATACCCACTTTCCAGCAGACTTCCCTGTTGGCCCAATAGCACCCAAATACCGAGAGTAATAAGGATTGAACGAGCCTCGGAATCGGGCACGCCCGATAACTTGAGCCAGGATTGCCAAGGTATCACCCAGCAACAAAGAGAGCACAACAGCAGCGCCACGATCGAGACAACGCTTAGGAGCAGCCATGAACTTTGAAAAGTCCGCAGCGCGCCTTCCCGATCTCCGGATGCAACACGAACCGTCATGTCGCTGCCGGACGCATCGCCGAAACCTAAATCGCTAAGACTCAGGTAGCTCGGCAGGGCTGACAAGATCAGCCAATCGCCGTATTTTGCTACTCCCCAGGTGTGGAGCAGTATCGGGATGCTGCCGAGTTGTATTGCGGCAGTGACTACGGGCCCCAGAGCCGTGGCGCCAAAGCCACGGATGAGCCGGCGGCGAACGGCAGACACACTTGCGCCCGTAGAGAGTCGGAACACTTAGATTGAACTCTTAACGCTGTACTTTTGATAGGCCTTTTCGTATGTTCCGCTTCGGTAACCGTAATACCCTTTGAGCGCGGTCTTGGGATTCCAGTCGTTCAGAACAGTTCCTAGGACCGTGATTCGATCGTCCCTAAATCTTTGATGGGCCGCGATCATCGCGTCTCGAGTTGTTTGTTGAGCACGGACCACCAGGATGACACCGTCAGCGGCACGACCAAGAATTCGAGAATCCGGCATCTGCAGCATCGGCGGCGTATCGATTAGGATCATCTCGTACCGGCTCTTAAGCTTTTCCAGTAATTTCGGCATCTCCGGCGAATAGAGCAAGTTAGCGGGGTTATTTTTGAATGGTCCGCTCGGAAGCACGTGGAGACCGGGAATGCTAGTCTCCTGCACGATTCCCGCAAAGGCTTCGTCACTAGTCAGTGTCTCGCTCAGAATCGTGCTGAGTCCCCGTTCATTCGACAACCGGAACAGTTGATGAATTCTGGGCCGGCGCAAGTCCGCATCGATTAAGAGCACGCTCCTACGGATCTCAGCTATTGCTATAGCAAGGTTTGTGGCAACGGAGGTCTTCCCTTCCCCAGGGTTCGCACTCGAGATCACCAGCGTTTTAGGCGCCCGATCAGTATCGCTCGCAAAGAGAATAGAAGCAAGAACGGATCGAAATGCTTCTGCCACTATGCGCTTCCGCTCTTTTCTAGGAAGTAAGTCGGAAATTTCTGCCCCGCTATTTTCCGTAGAAAAGAAAGTACTCGGGTTTGCCAAGCGACCGATTATATTCCTGTTCCGCACCGGCTTTGCGTCAAGTCTGCGATCGTGGTCGACGCCCGCGCTCGGAATTGTTCCGAGATCCGGAAGCGCCACCCAGAGTTGCGCATCGCCAGGCGCCTGGAGTGTTTGATTTCCAAGCTCCTTCGTAACGATCAGCGCTGTCCCTAAGATGATTCCGGAAAGCATTCCAAGAATAGAATTCATCTTGAAGTTGGGAGAGAATGGGTTACTTGGTGGTTTGGCCGGATCCACCACGCGCAAGTTACTCGCTCGGAGCGCTAAAGCGATGGACGACTGTTTCAATTGCTGCAGCATCGTGTCATAAATTTGACGATTGCTGTCGACGTCCCGCTTTAGGATGCTGTATTGGATGGATTTAGTTCCCTGGCCGGTCACCTCTCGTGTTTGCACATCGAAAGCACCGGCAAGCAGCTTTTCCTTGCGACGCGCCTCCTGAAATTCATTCTTGATCCGCTCCAGTATGTTCGCCCTATCGGCCTCGAAAGAAGCTTTGACAGTGGCAAGCTCCGCCCTGGCGCGTTTGACCTTGCTATATTCCGGTGTGAAGGTGGAATCAAGATTGGCTATTTGCCGTTGTAAGTCTTCCACCCGCGATTCAACACTGCGCAATCCCGCGTCGTTTAATACGTCCGGAAGCGAGTTAGGAGGACTGCTTTGGGCGAGCTCATATCTAGACTGCTTGGCAATGCGGTCTGCAGTCGCGGCTGAGAGTTCTTGTTGAATCTGCTGTAACTTCTCACTGGAGATATTCAGCTCTCCATTCGTGAAGACAAGTCCGGAGTCTTTGGCGTAAGTTTGAAGCGTGGTTTCCGACTTCTCCAGCTTGGACCTCGCCTGATCCAACTCCCGACTGAGCCACTCGCCAGTTTTCTGGTTGTTTTCCCAGCGTGACTGAAGGTTGTTCTGGATGAATTCATTCGCTAGTGTATTGGCGAAATCCGCGGCGAACTGCGGATCTCGAGAATCAGCAGTCAGTTCAATAATTCTGGTTCGCCCTGAGGCGTTAACCTTAAGGCTTGCCGCTGCTTCTTTCACGAGCTGATTTCTTGGCACAGGCGCCGGCTCACGCAAATGCATAAACGCCCGCCAGGCTGAATTAGGCGTCTTGTATGTCTTCTTGACCGGCGGCGCCATGGCATCGAGGCGCATGGCCACGCGATCGATCAAAGACTCACTCTTAATAAGGCGGATTTCGGTCTGAAGCTCAGAAGTCTCAGCAGAGTAGTCGATCGTAGTGACCGGGCTACTGTGCTTCATGTTCAAAAAGTCTTCGTTAATGGTAAGAACTTCAATCGCAGCACGCGCCTGATACATCGGCGTTTTTGGTAGTCCGGCTACAAAGCCCAAAAGCGTTCCGGCGACCACGAAAAAGATAAGCGTCCCACGTCGTTTATTGAGAACCCGCCAGTAGATGAGCAGCCCGGTTCCATCCGGATCATCGCGGTTTTCATTCACAACCGATTGGAAAGACTGAAATCTCGCGCGGTTATCGGAGGCTAACCGCTCTCTCCTGTCTGGAGATGATACAGCCAAGGGTCCGACTGGTTCCGGATTGGAATTACCGTTTTCCATGAAGCTCAAAAATGACTGTAAACAGCTATGCCGACCGCGCTCTGCACTACCGCTTCCACAGTCCGGTAACTAGCGACTTTGGCAAGACTGGTTGGAACAAAAAGTATGTCGTTGGATCTTAACGCCACGTCTGAGTTCTTCCCTGCCAGAAGCAGCTTCAAGTTAACTGGGATTTCTGTTCGTGTGGTTGTTCCCGACACTTGACGTAAAATCTTCGCTTTGTCTGCTGCCGCGGTTTTTTGTAGACCTTCAGCAAGCGAGACTACCTGCAGCGCAGACAGGGTCTCGTTTTCGCCCAGGACAAAGCCTCCAGGCTTATTGATAGATCCCACTGCATAAACCACGTCTGCGGTGGAAACTGTAATCACGTCGTGAGGCTTAACGGTGATGTTTTCATCCGGGTTTGCAGAACTGATAAGCGGCTTGACTTTTAAAGAAGCCACGCTAAATTTCTTGCTGGGATTTTCTTCTGCTTTGGGAAGGGGAATGGGGCCCATACGTGAATCTCGCGTGATGGTTATCGTGTTGCCGGCATTAGGCCGAAGACCGCCGGCTAAAGAAAGCATCTCCATCAAAGACTTGGTTCCTTCGAGCTGCCTGACGCCAGGCGAATTGACGGCGCCCAAAACTGAGACCGGCTGGCTCTGGAAGGACGAAATATTCGCTACGACCTCCGGCCGTCGAACAAATTTCTTGAGATGTTCGGTCATTTCTTTGGCGAGATCGCTGGCAGTCAGGCCCGCGGCATGAATTTGTCCGATCAGCGGGAGATGGACGTCTCCGAGCGCATCGACGTTAAAAGTCCGGTTGGCAAACTCGTCCAGATCAGAGACGAAGAACGACAGCTGATCTCCGGGCCCTAAGATATAGCCTGAGGGCGCCGGGCTTGCATTCGAGTCGGCAGCGACGTGCGATGGAGTAACAGATAAATTCGCCGCGGCCGAGCCCATGCTCATGGGACTATCCTGCGCATTGATACTCGCAGAGAACAGAATTACGAGCGTAAGAAACTTAATCATTCCTGATTGGTTTGTTGCGAGCGGTATGAACATACCGGACGAGAGAGTGGACGTGATTTAGAAGCTTGAAGAAAAACGCGGAATTTCGGAAATCTGCTAGGGAGATTCAAGGAATTAGGGCCCGCGTTTTTGCGCGAACCAGAGTTTGTCAACAGACTCCAACGGGTGAGGCGGTCCAAGCTACCGCCCTTTTGTGAACACATACACGGATTCAATGTGCCCGACCTAAGAACTATTTCTAAGGAGGTACTAAGTTATACCACCTTTTATTACGAAAGGCCAATAGGCTCGGACGGCTGGGAAGCCTTGCCGCGGTACTAGAACCTGAAGTAATTCGAGCCTAAGTCGCCGTTCGATTTTAGAATTGGCTTGTCCTGCGCGGGACTTAACCAGAAGGAACAATCCATCGTGCGGAGTATTTCATCCGATCGGGCGTCAGTTTCGTAATCTCTTTTACAATTTGACGAAAGGCTCTCCAGTTCCAATCGCGCTTGTCTAGATAAAGGCAAATGCCGGGCAGCAGTTCTGAGTAGCGATGGAGCGGCCCAACAACTCCGCCCCAGAAGATTATTTCCCGAACGCCGTCGCCGATCAGTTTCTCGCAAAGGTAAGCTCGCAAGACCGACGACAGTGAATACTGCGGGTATTCCTTATCGCTATTGACTTGCGCGAACACGACTGCCTGATCGCGCTCATACCAGCCACTAAGAATACTCAGCCACTTTCCATCGCGTCTTCGTAGACCCACGATCAACGGCGCCTTGGCAGCCCGCAACAGCCGCGCAGCCCTGGATAAGTCGACTGAATGTTGACCCACAACCTTGCCCGCCATAATGGCTTGAGCAGCAGGAAAGAATTCCGCGACGCTGATATCATCGCAAAATTCATGAGAATCGGCCTCGAATCGGCGTCGATAATAGCGGAAGTTACGCCGCGTCTGTTTGCCGAGGTTATTCAGAAAGGCTTCGTAGGAAGCGGCAAGTTGTAGCCGCCGATGTTGGACATCGAGTTCGCACATTCCAAAATCGAGCGGGTCATGATGGACAAGCTGTCGAGCCGCCGCGAACTCGGGTCCGTGCGGCGGAACAACCAAGCGCAACGCTCGCACGGAAGGTGGCTTCATCAATTCTGACAGCGCCCGGAAGAATAGATCTTGCTCGTTTTCCGCGGCGCTCAGGAGTGAACCGCCAAGGGTCGTATCCAAATGCAGGATACCGGTCCTGATTCCTCTTATTGTTCGCTCTCTGGCGTAAATAAGGCCAATCAGCTCGCGGTCCCGCTTGATAGCGACGACCCTGGGTTTCCATTTTGCAGTTAAGGAAGCCAGGAAAAATTCAGGACTGGATAGTGTCTTAGCTTCGATGGAAAAGCGCGGCGCCGGGTTAAACCAGTTCCGGAGGTCGCCGGCAGAGCAAGTAACTTCAATACGAATTGAAGGAATAAGACTGCCGCCAGGTCTATCGCAACTCACTGCTTGTCGTGTCAGTCTCGACCTTCCATCTGATTGACCCAAGCATGAAGAAGGCTACCACATAAGACGGCGCGACGTGGAGAAGCCGAAGCCTACTAAGCCAGTAGGTTCGGCGGTAATTCCGACTGATATTCATCGCCAAGAAATAATCCGGGCAATAAATAATTTTTTACATAATCAGTTACTGCATCCTGCAGAGGCGTCATAACCTGTGTAAATCCCGAGTTACGAAGTTTGTCGATGTTGGCCTTAGTGAAATACTGATACTTAGGCCGAAGTGAGTCAGGCATCTCGATAAATTGAATGTTGGGAGCTTTTCCCATTGCGGTGAAGATCGGAGTAATAAGCGAAAGCCAGGTGTTCGCCTCGCCCGAACCAAGATTAAACAGGCCACCGCCGTTGCTGTTCTCCGCCAGAAAAATGGCGGCATCGACGGCGTCTTTCACATAGAAGAAGTCCCGCATTTGGCAGCCGTCGGAATAATCAGGGCGATAACTCTTGAAAAGATGAACGGTTCCGATTTCGGAAATCTGATGGAAAGCTTTGTTGACAACGCTGCGCATGTCGGCTTTGTGATTTTCATTCGGACCGAATACGTTAAAAAATTTCAGGCCGGTTATTTTGGGCAAAAAGCCGGCATTCTCCGCGTAAACGTCGAACAGATGCTTGGAATAGCCATACATATTGAGCGGTCGGAGGCCGGCAAGCGGTTCGCTTTCGGAGATGGAATCGGCTCGTTCGCCATAGGTGGCCGCGGAGGAAGCGTAGACGAAGCGGATCTCCCGTTCTAGGGCGAAGTGGGCGAGCGTTTTAGTCCATTCGAAGTTGTTACGAACGAGGTACGACGCATCCTTTTCAGTGGTGGCAGAACAGGCGCCCATGTGAAAAATTACCCGAATGTCGCCGAAAAGGCTCGGCTTAGTGGCCAGCGTTTCAGACAGTCGATCAGCTTCCAGGTAGTCGGCGAACTGGAGCGCTACGAGATTTTTCCATTTCTCGTCCTTGTGAAGAAGGTCGGCGACAAGAATATTGCGGCAACCGCGCCGGTTCAGAGCCCAAATGAGAGCACTGCCGATGAAACCGGCTCCACCAGTGACCAGGATTCGTCCTGTTGAAAGGTTGATCATAAAGAACCCGGCTTTGCGAGGCAGAACGGCGCGAGCTACCGCTTTGCTTTTGCGTCATTTTATCCGAAGGGAGATTTAAGTTATAGCATTTTAGCGCAACGTTCCAAGAGGATCAAGGGAACGATGTCGTTAACATACGATTTGTCCGGTCTAATTAACAAATGATGTGTCCGCTTTTAAAGAAACGGGGCGGGGACGTGATGCTGTGCGTTGGAACCGAGCCGAACGTACTGCAGCTCCGAGATGGAGCGGATGATGAAAGTACAAGAAGTGCTATTGCGAGCAAAGATCAGCTAGTGGCAGGCGGTCGAGATCATCGGGGTGACGGATCGAACGATGCGGCGCTGGCGGGAGCAGCTGGAAGAGCACGGCTACTCCAGACTGGCGGACCAGCGCAAGGGGAAAGTGAGCTTTAGCCGCGTACCGTTGAGGACGTGCGAAGAAGTGCTGAGGCTGTATCGAGAAAAGTACTTCGATCTGAGCGTGCGGCATTTTCACGAGAAGCTGCGAGAAGAGCGATGAAGGAGCTTGGGATACAGATGATTCCGGCGTAGTCTCCGCAAGCGCGGGGTCGTTCGGAGCGAAGCTTTGGAACCTGGCAGGGATGTTCACCGCAGGAACTTCGACTGGCCAAGATCACGACGGTGGAAGCGGCTAGCGCGTAGTGGCGAAACACAGTCGCTATCGGCGAGCGTAGTTGGCAAATTGCAAAAACTCGTTTTTCGGCACAGTTTGGCGGGATACACGGTAACCATTCACGAGCACTTAGAGGAAGGGGATTCAACCGTCCCTCAGCCTAAACAGCAGCCTGACCCCCGACTTCCTGGCGCACTCTTTAGGACAGCACCCTGTCACCTCTTCTGATAATCGCCGCCTCTTCCCCCGGCAAAACCCAATCTTCGGGCGCTCTTTCCACATCCTCACCAGCTACTTTGGACGGCGCTAGGTGCGTTCCTATTGTTCCGTTAAATTGTGAGACTGGAGAAAGGTCTCAATTGTTTGCTGAACGCGGATGGTATCGGAATCCGACCAACGGAAGCGGCCATGATGTCCGTTGAGGATGGTGACGAGCTTATTTGGCACGCGAGCTGCCGTCAGAGCATCGCGCAGCTTGAGCGCGTCCTGATAGGGTACCATCTCGTCGGCATCTCCGTGGATGGTTAGCACTGGAGGCAGACCGCTCCGGACATAGGTCAGGGGCGACAGGCGACGAGCGAGTTCCAGCGGGTCGCTACTGCCTCGCAGCCAGTTCTGCACGTTTTTGTCTTTCAACTTGAACGCACTTACTAAGTCCGTCGGTCCGTAGTAGTTGACGATGGCCTTTACGGGGCCAGGCGCCGGCCCTGAGCACTCGTCGTCGAGTCCGTCGGAAGGTTGTAACAAGCCGGTCATCAGCACCAGGTGTCCGCCTGCTGAGCCCCCTGTCAGGGCAATTTTAGCCGGGTCAAAGCCATACTTAGATGCGTTCTGAAACACCCAGTAAAGGGCGCATCGGCAATCCTTAACGGCCGCGGGCGCGGGCGCTACGCCGGCCAGCCGATATTCCACGGTGACCAGCCTCATTCCAAGCTGCAGATAAGGCAGGAACCACAGCACATACTGCTCTTTCGAAGTATTCGACCAGCCACCGCCATGG